>NZ_JBQVNM010000001.1:0-140060 GCF_052436175.1 Brevundimonas sp.
AGGAGCTGGCGCGCCTGTCGGCCGATCAGGTCGGACAGTTTCAGCCGCTCGGCCACGGTCGCGACGGCGTCCATGCGGCGCGCGGCGCAGGCGAGGTTGAACACCCGCCGCGACAGGATCTCCGGCCCCCAGGCGAAGGGCGACCAGCGGGCGAAATGATCGGGCCAGGCCAGGGTTAGGCGCAGGGCCTCGCGCGCGCCGCGCTCGCCCTGGGTCATCAGCCCGCCCAGCCAGTTGAAGGCGTGCAGGTCGACGGCGAAGGCGCGGCTGGGGCTGGGGCGGTCCCAGGGGATTTCGTCGGGCTCGATCTCCAGACTGGCGCCGGCCAAGCTGAACCGGCCGCCGAGGATGGCCTTGCCCAGGTTGGCGTCCACGGGGCGGAGATCGCGGGGGGCGGCCGACAGGGCCGTGACCTTTGGCCCCTTCAGCGTCAGGGAATAGCCCGGCAGGCCGTAGAGCTCGATCCACATCTGCCGGGTCAGCAGGCGACCGGCCAGAGCGGGCCACAGGGAGGGGCCGGTCATGGGTCCGCCCGCCCGCACGGGGGTGCGGACCGGGGCGCCGCGCAGGCCGGGAATGGCGTCGGGCGCCGGGGCGTCGGCCTCGGTCGCGCGGCGGGCGAAGGCGCCGAGGGGGTTCAAGCGGCCTGCCCCGGGGCGGCCTTCAGGGCGGCGATGTTGGCGGCGTAGTGGTCGGGTCCGCCCTTGAAGACGAAGGAGCCGGCGACCAGGGCGTCGGCCCCGGCGGCGACGCAGGCCCCGGCATTGGCGGCGACCACCCCGCCGTCGACCTGCAGATGGGCGGGCGATCCTGCGGCGTCGAGAATGGCGCGGGCGCGGCCGATCTTGTTCAGGGCGCTGTCGATGAACTTCTGTCCGCCGAAGCCCGGATTGACCGACATGATGAGCACCAGATCGACGAGGTCCACGACCTCCTCGAGGATCGACAGGGGGGTGCCCGGGTTGAAGACCACGCCCGCCTTGGCGCCCAGGTCGCGGATGCGGCCGAGGGTCCGGTGCAGGTGGGGTCCGCTCTCGGGATGGACGCTGAGCACGTCGGCCCCGGCGGCGCGATAGGCCTCCAGCCAGGGATCGACCGGCGCCACCATCAGGTGGACGTCGAAGGGCAGGCGGGTGTGGGGCCGAAGCGCCTTCATCACGTCCGGGCCGAGGGTGATGTTGGGCACGAAATGGCCGTCCATGACATCGACATGGATCCAGTCGGCGCCGGCGGCTTCGAGCGCGGCGACCTCCTCGCCGAGACGGGCGAAATCGCTGGCGAGGATCGACGGACAGATCAGGGGCGCGGCCATGGCCGGTGGATAAGGCGGGACGGCGCCGGGAGCAAGGCGCAGCCTGCCGATCAGTCCTTCAGGCGCTCCAGTCGGGCGATGAAGAAGCCGTCGAGGCCGCCGTGTTCGGCCCACATGGAGGGCAGGATGCGCAGCCAGCCTTCGGGGGTCAGGGCCTCGGGCGGGGCGCCGAGGGCAGCCGGGTCGGCGGGGGCGGTGGCGAAGGCCGGGTTGCGGCGCAGGAAGGCGTTGACCTGGGCCTCGCCCTCCTCGCGTTCGAGCGAGCAGACGCAATAGACCATCCGCCCCCCCGGCTTGACCCGACCGGCGGCGGCGTCGAGCAGCCGATGCTGGACGTCGGCCAGGTTGGCCACATCGGCGGGCTTGACCGCGCGCAGGGCCTCCGGGTTGCGGCGGAAGGTGCCGGTGGCGGTGCAGGGGGCGTCGAGCAGGACGGCGTCGAAGGTGCGGGCGTCCTCCCACTCCTCTCCGGGGGTGACGACGATCTCGGCGGAAAGCCTCGTCCGTTCCAGGTTCTGGCGCAGGCGGCGCAGCCGGGGTTCGGAGCGGTCCAGCGCCGTGACCGAGGCGCCCGCAGCGGCGATCTGAAGCGTCTTGCCTCCGGGGGCGGCGCAGAGGTCCAGCACCGTCTCGCCGGATTGCGGGGAGAGGAGGCGGACGGGGACGGCGGCGGCCGCGTCCTGGACCCACCAGTCGCCGTCGTCGAAGCCGGGCCAGCCGGCGATGTCGCCGCGACGGCCGGTGCGGACCGTACCGCCGGGCAGGACCTCGCCTTCGACGGCGTCGGCGATCGCGGACGGATCGACGCCCGGCTTCAGGCTGAGGTCGGTCGGCGGTTCCTCGCGGGCGGCGAGGGCCAGGGCCTCGACGGCGGCCTCGCCCCAGGTCGCGCGCCAGCGGGCGGCGATCCAGTCGGGCAGGTTGGAGACGGCGGTGGTCAGGCCGGGCCCCTCGCGCTCGATGCCGCGCAGGACCGCGTTGACCAGGGCCTTGTAGGGGCGGGCCTTGGGATCGCGCTCGGCCAGTTTGACGGCGGTGGAGACGGCGGCGAAGGCCGGGGTCTCCAGCACCAGGGTCTGGGCCAGGGAGACGCGCATCAGGGTGCGGACCACCTCGGGCGGGGACTTCTTCAGGCGGCGGTCGAGGATCTGGTCGATCTCGCCCAGACGACGCAGCGCCGCCATGGCCACGGCGCGGGCGAAGGCGCGGTCCGGCCCGGGCAGGGCGGCGACGGCCGGAAGCGCCAGGGCCTCGTCCAGACCGCCGCGCCGGGTCAGGGCCGCATTGAGCAGGACGCCGGCGGCGACGCGGGCCTCGACGCCGATGTCCGTCGCAGGGTCGAGGTTCGAGGGATGAGGGTCGGGGGAGGGCCGGTCGGGCTTTCGAGGTCCACGTCCCTTTTCGGCCAGGCGTCGTCCGCGCGCGCCGGAGTCGTGACCCCTCGTCCCTCGCCCCTCGCCCCTCCGGTCAAACCGACACCAGCGTGCCCAGCTCGACCACGCGGCCGGGGGGGATGTGGAAGAAGTCGGTCGGGTTGGCCGCATTGCGCATCAGGAAGATGTACAGCTTGTCCTGCCACAGGGGCATGCCCTGGCTGGACGAGGGCACGACCGAGCGGCGCCCGAGGAAGAAGCTGGTCGACATGATGTCGAACTTCACCCCCTGTTTGCGGCACAGGCTCAAGGCGCGCGGCACCACAGGGCTTTCCATGAAGCCGTAGCTGAGGGTGATCTTCTTGAAGTCGTCGTTGATCGGCTCGATCAGGGTGCGCTCGCTGTCGGGCACGCGCGGCCGGTCGGTGGTGCGCACGGTCAGGATGACGTTCTTCTCGTGCAGCACCTTGTTGTGCTTGAGGTTGTGCATCAGGGCGACGGGGGCGACGTCGGGGTCGCTCGTCAGGAAGATGGCCGTGCCGGGCGCGCGGTGAGGCGGCCGGGCGCGCAGCATTTCGATCAGGTCCACCAGGGGCAGGCTGTCCTTCTTGGCCTTGGCCGACAGGATCTGCGAGCCTCGCGTCCAGGTCCACATGATCAGCACCAGGAAGGCCCCCAGCACCAGAGGCATCCAGGCCCCGTCGGGGATCTTCAGCAGATTGGAGGTCAAAAAGACGCTGTCGATGAAGCCGAACGGGATCAGGGTCCCGAACACCGCCCACATCGGCCACTTCCACTTCTTGGTGATGACAGAATAGGCCATCAGGGTGTTGACCAGCATTGTGCCGGTGACCGCGACGCCATAGGCGGCGGTGAGGTTGTGGGAGCTCTGGAACACGAACAGCAACACCAGCACCCCGATCAGCAGGAAGCTGTTGACCGCCGGGACGAAGATCTGGCCGGCCTGGGTCTCGGAGGTGAAGCGGATGTCGATGCGGGGCAGCAGGCCCAACTGCACCGCCTGCTGGGTCACCGAGAAGGCGCCGGTGATGACCGCCTGGGAGGCGATGATGGTCGCCAGGGTCGCCAGCAGCAGCATCGGCCAGTAGGCGATCTCGGGCACCATGCTCCAGAACGGGTTCTCGGACGCCGCCGGATTGTCGAGGATCAGGGCGCCCTGGCCGAGGTAGTTCAGCGTCAGGCAGGGCAGGACGAAGGCCAGCCAGCCCATGCGGATCGGCGCCTTACCGAAGTGGCCCATGTCGGCATAGAGGGCCTCGGCCCCCGTCACCGCCAGGAAGACGCTGCCCAGGATGACGAAGCCCAGGAAGCCGTCGTTGATCAGCAGCATGACGCCGTAGTGGGGCGACAGGGCGCGCAGGATAGAGATGTCGTCGAAGATGTGGAACAGGCCCAGGGCGCCCAGGCTGAGGAACCAGACGGCCGTGATCGGGCCGAAGAACTTGGCCAGACCCTCGGTCCCCTTGGACTGGACCAGGAACAGGCCGATCAGGATGGCCGCGCAGATCGGAACGATGAAGGGGTCCAGCGCGCCGTTGATGCCGGGCGCCTCCTTGACGCCCTCGATGGCGGAGAGGACCGAGATGGCGGGGGTGATGATGCCGTCGCCGTAGAACAGGGCCGCGCCGCAGACGCCCAGAATGAAGATCCAGGCGCTGCGTCGCCCGATGGCGTGCTGGGCCAGGGCCATCAGGGCCAGGGTGCCGCCCTCGCCCTTGTTGTCGGCGCGCATGAGGAAGAAGACGTATTTGAACGTCACCACCACCATCAGGGCCCAGAAGGCCAGGGAGACGACGCCGACGACGGCCAGGTCGCCGCCCACGCCGCCGCGGGCATGATCGATGGCCTCGCGCAGGGCGTAAAGCGGGCTGGTGCCGATGTCGCCGAACACGACGCCGATGGCGCCGATGGTCAGGGCCCAGAATCCGGCCTTGTGCGCGGGTCCATGGGCGGGCGCCGGCGCGACGGCGGTGGTGTCGGTGGTCGAGGAGGGCGGAGCGGGGGGAGCGCCGTCGCCTCGGGGATCATCCCCAGCCATGAATATCCTCCGGGCGGCGCCGAATGCGCGCCCATCAAAGCGGAGCGCCCATAGGCCCTTTCCGATCCCCGTTCAATCGTGGTCGGACGCAATCCGTATCACGGTGTTCACGCGGCCACAGGCCCCATCTCCATCCGGGGCCGTCGATTTGTGAATCCGGGGGGGAAGGCTTACCTTCGGTCTCCGTTCCGGTGAAACCATGTCCGACAGCCAACGCTTCCCCGTCGCCGCCCATGCCCTGGCCTATATGGCCCACAAGGGGGCGGTGGATGCGGCCTCCGCCATACCCAGCGCGGCGCTCGCCGCCTCCATCCCGACAAATCCGGTGGTGGTGCGCCGCGTCACGGCTCTGCTGGCCAAGGCCGGATTGATCGCCAGCCGTCCCGGCGCCTCGGGCGGATCCTGGCTGCTGGCCAAACCCGAGGCGGTGACCCTGGATCATGTATTGCGCGCGGTGAATGGTTGCGCCCAGCTGGGCTCTCCGCCCCAAGGCGCCAAGGGCTGTCCGATCAGCGAGCATATTCCGCGTCAGGTCGCCCGCGCGCTGACCGCCGCCGACGAGGCCGCCGGCGCCGCCCTGTCGAAGATCACCATCGCCGACCTTCTGGCCGAGAACCCGCCGTCCCTCGCCGGGTTCGGCCCGCACGCCTCCTGTCCGGTCGCGGCCTGAGGTGAGAAGTGGTCCGCATCGGACGGCCCTCATCACCGGGGCCTCGGCCGGGATCGGGGCGGCCCTGGCGCGGGAGTACGCCCGCAACGGCTGGAACCTGATCCTGACGGCGCGGCGCGAGGCGGCGCTGGAGACCTTGGCGGCGGAGCTGCGGGCCTCGCATGGGGTGGACGCCGCCGTCATCGCCGCCGACTTGGCCGATCCAGCTGCGCCCGCCGCCCTGATCGCCGAGATCGACCGTCGGGGCCTGACCGTCGATGGTCTGGTCAACAATGCGGGGTTCTCGAATACGGCGGGCTTCATCGAGACCGATCCGGCCGCCCAGCAGGCGATGCTGCAGGTCATGCTGCTGGCGCCGGTCGAACTGGCGCGGCGTCTGGCGCCGGGCATGGTCGAGCGGGACTTCGGCCGCATCCTGAACGTCGCCTCACTGGCCGGGACCATGCCGGCGACGGGCGGCGACACCCTGTATGGGCCGATCAAGAGTTTCCTGATCAAGGCCTCGGCCGGGCTGTGGCTGGAGATGCGCGGGACTGGCGTCCACGTCACCGCCCTATGCCCCGGCTACACCTACAGCGAATTCCACGACGTCAACGGCTCGCGCGCCGAGGTCTCGGCCGCCTATCCGAAATGGATGTGGCAGACGGCCGAGCATGTGGCGCGGGTGGGTTATGCCGCCGTGGAAGAAAACCGGCCGCGTGTCATTCCCGGTTGGCGCAACAACCTGCTCGCCGCGATCCCGAAACTCCTGCCCGACGGCATGGCCCTGAACATCATCGGCGGCCACGCGAAGCGGCTGAAGCGGATTTAGGGATTGGGGATTAGGGATTAGGGATTAGGGGCAGAGACCAGGCGGGCTGAAGGCTGCACTTCCTGCTTGTTCCCAATCCCTAGTCCCTAATCCCTCTTCTCAGTGCCCCCCGGCCGGATAGGGGGTCGTCACCGAGCCGGCGAACATGCCGGGCAGGGCTTCGGACAGGCCCATCAGGATGAACTGGATGGCCAGGGCGCAGAGGATCAGGCCCAGGACGCGCACGATGATGGCCAGACCCACGTCGCCGAGCAGGCGGCTGAGCGGTCCGGTCAGGGCGAAACAGACGAAGGAGACCAGGGCCGCAGCCGCGATGGCTATGAGCGAGGCGGCCGTGCCCGCCGCACCGATCTTCTCGGCCTCGCCCGCCTGGATGATGATGGCCGAGATGGCGCCGGGGCCGATCATCAGGGGGATGGCGAAGGGCACGACCAGACGCTGGAACCGGCGCCGGGCATAGCCGCGCACGTCCTTGGCGTCGCTGGCGGCGTCCTTGTCGGCGAAGGTGGCCAGGAAGTCCTCGCGCGCCATGTCCAGACCCAGCAGCAGCAGCAGGATGCCCCCCGCGATGCGGAAGGCCGCCAGGGAGATGCCGAAGAACTGCAGCAGGCCCAGGCCGGTGAAGAAGAAGAAGCCGAGGAAGACCGCCGCGAAGGCGCAGATCAGGGCCGAGACCGAGATGCGCTGACGCAGGGAGGCGCCCGCCGTCGCCGCGGCGAAGATCGGGATATTGCCCAGCGGGTCCAGCAGGGCGAACAGGGTGACGAAGAGGTTGACCCCCAGATCGAGCGCGTCCATCAGTCCCCCTCAGCCTGAAATCGAAACCGGCGCGCCGGTCGCGGCCCCTCCCTCGGGGCACCGTTCCGCCATAGCCGTTCGCGTGGAGTCCGTCGATGACCCTTGCTGAATCCTTCGCCGATCACGCCCCGGCGTCCGCCCCGGCGCCCAATCGTCGGCCCGACCCGCGCCTGATCTGCGCCCTGGACGTGCCGACGGCGGACGAGGCGCGGGCCCTGGTCGATCGGGTTCAGGATGCGGTCGGTTTCTACAAGATCGGACTGCAGCTGTTCGCCACGGACGGCATGGGACTGGCGCGGGCGCTCAAGGCCGAGGGACGCCAGGTCTTTCTGGACTGGAAGCTGCACGACATCGGGGCGACGGTGGAGAAGGCGGCGGCCGCCCTGGCCGAGGCCGGATGCGACCTCCTGACCGTTCACGCCCGGCCCCAGGTGATGGCGGCGGCGCGGCGCGGGGTCGAGGGGTCGGGGTTGAAGGTTCTGGGCGTCACCGTCCTGACCAGCCTGTCGGCCGAGGACGTGGCGGCGGACGACCACAGCCTGTCGCCCGCCGAACTGGTCGAACATCGGGTGCGTCAAGCCCTGGACGCCGGGATCGACGGGGTGGTGG
The DNA here is from genome assembly GCF_052436175.1 of Brevundimonas sp. Classification (GTDB taxonomy): domain Bacteria; phylum Pseudomonadota; class Alphaproteobacteria; order Caulobacterales; family Caulobacteraceae; genus Brevundimonas. Next base: position 7,633 of record NZ_JBQVNM010000001.1, read on the forward strand.
CCAGCCCGCAGGAGGCGGCGCGGGTGCGCGAGATCGCCCGCGCGGCCGGACGCGAGGACTTCCTGATCGTCACCCCCGGGGTGCGTCCGGTCGGGGCGGCCCTGGACGACCAGAGCCGGGCGGCGACGCCGGAACAGGCCCTGAAGGACGGGGCGACCCATCTGGTGGTCGGCCGGCCGATCACGGCGGCGGCCGATCCGCGCGCGGCGGCCCTGGCCATCGCCGAATCCATCGCCCTGATCTGAGCCTCCCTGTCGGCCGCAAAAAGGCGGCCGTCGCGAGGACGGCCGCCTTGATGGCGTTGGGACCTGCGGGCCGCGGATCAGCCGCGCTCGCCGGGCTCCTGGCGGTAGCCCGAGCCGGTGGCGGGGGCGCGGGTCGGGGCCGGATAGCGCGTGGCCGGAGGGGGCGCGGCGACCGGGGCCGACGGCGGGGCGGCCACGTCACAGCAGTGCTCGTCCGGGTGATCCGGGCTGGCCGGGGTGAAGTGGATTTCCGGCGGGGCCACAGTCACGTCGGACGGACGCACATGGACGTCGGGCGCTTCGACGTAGACCTGGGCGGGCGCGACCTGAACCGGCGGAGCGTCGACGTAGATGGGCGGGCCCTGGATGTAGACGGAGGGCGACGGGGCGTAGATCGCCGGCGACGAGATGCGCATGCCGGGCGCCCGGACGCGGACCGGCGGCGAGGCGGGGCGAACCGTGTAGAAGGGCACGCTGATGGTCGGGACATTGCATTCGCAATCGCGACCGCCGGGGCCGCGACCGGCCCAGCGCGCGCCGTCCAGCGACACGGCCGATGCGCGCGCCGGACCGCCGACCAGAACATTGACGGGGACCGAAGCGGTCGCGCCATGGTCCGCAGCCACGGCGGATCCGGCGGCTGCGAGAGTGGCGCCCAGCGCCAGGAACAGAACTGTTTTCACGTTGATGGTCTCCCCAATCTCGCAATCCTTACCGGACCATGAACGACATTTGTTCGCCTTGCACCCGGGAGTGGGCAAAACATCGTTACTTTTCTCGCGCAGCGGGAGTGAGGTCGCGGGATGGGGATATGCTTGAGTTTCCCTCCCGCAGGGACCATCTGACCCCTTTCGCGTTTACCCGGAAACCCGTCTGTCCAGGACCGTCCATGACCTTCGCCGATCCGCAAGCCACGCCCAAATCCACCGACCAAGACGCCCTGATCGTCGAGGGCTCCGATGCCGGCTTCATGACCGATGTGGTCGAGGCCTCGCGCTCGCGGCCGGTCATCGTCGATTTCTGGGCGACCTGGTGCGGGCCTTGCCGCCAGTTGACGCCCGCGCTTGAAAAGGCCGTTCGTGCGGCTGGCGGGGCCGTCAAGCTGGTCAAGATCGACGTGGACGCCAACCCGGCCTATGCGGGCCAGCTGCGTGTGCAGTCGATCCCGACCGTCTACGCCTTCGTCGACGGCAAGCCGGTCGACGGCTTCCAAGGGGCGGTGCCCGAAAGCCAGATCAAGGCCTTCATCGACAAGCTGACCGGGGGGGCGGGCGTCAACACGGACGTCGAGCAACTCCTGTCGCTCGGCGACGAATCCCTGTCGCTCAACGATCTGGGCGGCGCGGCCCAGGCCTATGCCCATGTGCTGCAGATCGAGCCGGACAACCTGAAGGCCATCGCGGGCATGGCCAGCGTCTATCTGGCCGACGGCGACGAAGAGCAGGCGCGCCAGACCCTGGCCATGGCGCCGGCCGACGCCAGCGACCCCGCGATCCAGGCCGTGCGGGCGAAGCTGAGCCTGGCCAGCCAGGCGCCGACGGGCGAACAAGAGGCGCTGCGAGCGGCCGTCGCGGCGGCGCCGGGCGACCATCAGGCCCGGTTCGATCTGGCCTTGGCCCAGGCTTCGGCAGGCGATCTGAAGGGGGCGGTGGACAGTCTGTTGCACATCGTCGCCGCCGACCGCGAATGGAACGAACAGGCGGCGCGCAAACAGCTGCTGACGGTGTTCGACGCCGCCGGGGCCGGGTCGGACGTGGCGCGCGACGGCCGCCGTCGTCTGTCGTCGATCCTGTTTTCGTGAGCCGGAGATGGCCCAGGGCTACGTCAAGGCGTCGGACCTGCCGCAGGTCATCCCGATCTTCCCCCTGGGCGGGGCGATCCTGTTGCCGCGCGGCCAGTTGCCGCTGAACATCTTCGAGCCGCGCTATCTGAACATGGTGGACGACGCCATGGCCGGGGACCGGATGATCGGCCTGATCCAGCCGGCCGGCGGCCCGCCGGACCTGCCCAGCCTGACGGCGGTCGGCTGCGCCGGGCGGATCACCAGTTTCGCCGAGACCTCGGACGGCCGGTATCTGATCACCCTGACCGGGGTGTCGCGGTTCCGGGTGGCGGCGGAGCTGTCCAGCCCGACGCCCTATCGCCAGGTGCGGGCCGATTTCTCGGATCACGAGGCCGACCTGTCTCCGCCGCCAGACGGCCCGTTCGACCGCCCGGCGTTTCTGGCCGCGCTGAAATCCTATCTGGAGCGCCGCCAGCTGGAGATCGACTGGGACACCGCCGACGCCGCCCCGCGCGAGGCCCTGGTCAACAGCCTGTCGATGGCCCTGCCGTTCGAGCCGGCCGAGAAACAGGCCCTGCTGGAGGCGCCCGATCTGGACGTCCGCGCCGAGAGCCTGAAGGCTCTGCTCCAGATCGACGCCGCCGAGCGCGGCGACGACGAGAGCCCCTCGTCGATGCAGTGATTGAAGGGTGTAGGGCGTAGGGAGTAGGGAGTAGGGGCGTGATCCCGTTTTTTGCCCCTGACCCCCCCACAGCCCACTCCCCACTCCCTACGCCCCGGAACTCATGTCCGACGCCTTCCACACTCCCAACACCGTCGATCCGCGCCTGCTGGAGGTGCTGGTCTGTCCCGTGACGCGCGGGCCCCTGACCTATGACCGCGACGCCAATGAGCTGGTGTCCAAGGGCGCCAAGCTGGCCTATCCGATCCGCGAAGGCGTGCCGATCATGCTGGCGGAAGAGGCGCGGCGGCAGGACTGATCAGTCCAGCCCGCCCGACGGCGCGGCGGCCCCCGGTTCGCGGCGCAGGACGCCCTTGAGTTCCGACAGGCTGGTGGCGCGCAGGGCGAGCAGGCTGACGCCGTAGACCACGGCGCCGACGCCGCAGACGACCAGGACGGCGATTTCCTTGGCCATGAACAGGCGCGACAGCAGGGGATACTGCCATCCGGCCAGCAGCAGGAGGGCGGCCATGACGGCGCTGGCGGCGATGACCCGGCTCATGCGCGACAGGAAGCGGGGGCTGGGTCGCCAGCTGTTCTCGCGCATCAGGGTTCCGGCCAGCAGGGCGACGTTCAGCCAGGCCGAGAGGCTGGTGGCGATGGCCAGACCCAGCACCCCGTCGATGCCGCGCGACCGGAACAGGTAGAAGAGGGCGGTCCCGACCACCACCGTGAAGACCACCGAGCTGACCGCGAAGATCATCGGCCGCCGGGTGTCCTGCCGCGCGAAGAAGGGCGGGGTCAGGACCTTGGCCAGGACGAAAGCGGGCACCCCCCAGGCGAACTGGCGCAGGGCGTCGGCGGTGCGGGCCGCGTCGGCCGAGGTGAAGGCGCCGCGCGTCACCGTCGCGTCGATGATGAAGCAGGGGATGACGAACAGGGCCACGGCGGCGGGCAGGGTGAAGACCATGGCCAGGGTGAAGCCGTCGTCCATGGTTCGCCGTCCGCCCTCGTGGTCGCCGGTGACGAAGGCCCGGGTCAGGCGCGGCACCAGGGCCAGGCCGATAGCCACCCCCACCAGTCCCAGCGGCAGTTGATAGAGGCGGTCGGCGTTGTAGAGCACCGAGCGGGCGCCCTCGTCCGAGCCCGTCAGGACCTGGGACACGACCGAGTTCACCTGCATGGCCCCGCCCGCAAGCGCGCCGGGCACGGCCAGGGCGAGGGCGTGCTTCACCGTCGGGGTCAGGCGCGGCAGGCCCAGCCGGATGCGCACGCCCAGACGCTGGACCCCCCACCACAGCAGGCCCGCCTGAATGACGCCCGAGACGGTGACGGCGGCGCTGGTGGCCAGAAGGATCAGGGCCGGATCGGCCTGGATGAACCGGCCCGCCAGCAGGGGAAACAGGGTGCAGAGGTTGAGAAAGACCGGCACCGCAGCCGACAGGGCGAAGCGCCCGCCGGTGTTCAGCACCCCCGACAGCAGGGAGGCGATGGTCATGCAGGCGAGGTAGGGCATGGCCAGCTGGGTGGCGATGACGGCGGTGCGCATCACGCCCGCATCGTCGCGCCAGGCCGACAGCAGCCAGGGCATGATCCAGGGCATGGCGACCTGCATCAGGATGCAGAAGCCGGCGACCACGGCGAAGATGAAGCTGACGGCCTCCGAGGCGGTAACGGCGGCGGCCTCCTCGCCGTCGCGCGCCCGGGCGGCGCCGTAAACCGGCACGAAGGCCTGGGCGAAGGCGCCCTCGGCGAACAGGCGACGAAACAGGTTGGGCAGCATCAGGGCCGTGGCCCAGACGTCCATCATCGCCCCCTGTCCGAAGTTGGCCGACAGGGCCAGGTCGCGGGCGAAGCCGAGCACGCGGCTGCCGAGCGTCAGGCCCGACTGGACGAGGGTGTTGCGGGCCAGACTCAAGAGATTGGGCTCATCGGAACGGTCTCATCGCGGACGGCGGCGACAGGGTGTCGCAGGACCGGCGCGTCGGCCCTCGCTCTAGAATCAAATCCGGCGGCTGCGAAGCGGATTCAGCGTCCCGTCGGCCGAGCCTTGCGCGCCGCCCGGCCCAGTTCGGACACGTCGCGGGCGCTGGCCCGGGCGGGCGTCAGGCGGCGACCGGAAGCGGCGGGTTCAGGCGTGCGGTTCAGCACCGCCTCCAGCGCCGCGTGCACCTCGTCGATCAGCAGTTCGGACAGGTCTTTCCGCCCCGCCGCGTCGGTCACGTAGAAGCTGTCCACCGCCCGCTCGCCGAAGCCGGCGACATGGGCGGATCGGATCGACAGGCCATGGTCGCTGAGCGTAAGGGCCAGTTCGGCCAGGAGGCCCGGTCGGTCGGCCCCGGACACCTCGATGATGACGGCGTCGTCGCTGGCGGCGGTGTCGATCATGACCACGGGGCGGACGTCGAAGACGGCGCGGCGGGCGCTGGCGACATTGCGCGGCGGGGGCGGCGGGGCGCCGGTCCCGCGCGCGGCGCGCTCGAGGATGCGGACCAGAGCGGTCAGGCGGCGCGGCTCGGCCCGACCATAGGGTTCGCCCGCCCCATCCTGGATCTGGAAGACGTCCAGAGCCATGCCGTCGGGGCTGGTGGCGACGCGGGCGCCGGTCACGTCGGCCCCGGCCGCGGCCAGGACGGCGGCCAGGTCGGCGAACAGCATGGGTCGGTCGCGCGCGGCCAGCGCGATCTCGGTGGTCGCCTCGCCCTCGTCCATGACATTGCGGGCCTCGGCCGCCGCGCCTGCGGCCTCGGCGCGAGCGACCAGATCGGCGTGGTCGGCCAGGGGATCGACGGCCTCCGGATCCTCGCCCCGGAACACCCCCTCGACCCGGGCGTAGAGGCTGCGCATCAACTGGCCCTTCCAGCTGTTCCAGACGCCCGGACCCACGGCGCGGATGTCGGCCACGGTCAGGACCAGAAGCGCGCGCAGCCGCTCGGGATCGCCGACCAGTTCGGCGAAATCGCGCACCGTGCCGGGGTCGGAAACATCCCGCTTCTGGGCATAGTCCGACAGGGCCAGATGGTTGCGCACCAGCCAGACCACCAGTTCGATCCGGCGGGGATCGACGCCCAGCCGCTCGCAGGCCCGACGGGCGGCGATGGCGCCGTCCTCCAGTTGACCCCGTTCGCCCCCCTTGCCCACGTCATGCAGCAGCATGGCCAGCATCAGGGCGTCGGGGTCGGCGATCAGGTGAATCACCTCCGTGGCCAGAGGGTGGTCCTCCTCCAGCTTGCCGCGGGCGATGTCGTTGATGATGCCGATGGCGACCAGGCTGTGCTCGTCGACCGTATAGGCGTGATACATGTTGAACTGCGTCTGGCCGACGATCCGCCCCCATTCGGGCAGGAACCGGCCGAGTAGCCCGGTCTCGTTCATGATGGTCAGGACGCGATAGGGCCTCTGGCCATGGGCCAGGACGTTGAGGAAGGCGGCCGCCGCGCGCGGGTCGCGCCGGAACTTGGTCGTCACCAGACCCAGGGACCGCATGACCGCCGAGAAGGCGTCGGGATGCAGGTCCAGATCGTGCCGGTCCGCCGTGACGAACAGGGTCAGCAGCCGGACCGGATCCTGCTCGAACACATCCGGTCCGGCCAAGGACAGGCGGCCGCCGTCCTCGATGAAGGCCGGGTCGCCCAGGTCGCGACGCCGGTTGGGGCGGAACAGGCGCGACAGTCCCTGCGGCTTCTTCTGATGTCGGGCCTCCAGACTGGCGCTGACGGCGCGGGTCAGGGCGCCGACGTCGCGGGCGACCAGGAAGTAGCGGCGCATGAACCGCTCCACCGCCGGCTCGTCTCCCCGCCCGCGCCAGCCCATTCGCCGCGCCACCTCGGGCTGGAGGTCGAAGGTCAGTTTCTCCTCGGCCCGCCCGGCGGTCAGGTGCAGATGGCACCGCACCCGCCACAGGAAGTCGAAGGCGACCTCGAAGGTGCGGCGCTCGCGGGGCGTCAGGATGTCGTCCAGCACCCGGGCGCCCAGGACGCTGTCGGGGGCCAGGGATCGGGCGATCCAGAACAGGGTGTTGAGGTCGCGCAGCCCCCCCTTGCCGTCCTTGATATTGGGTTCGACCCGGTACCGGCTGGCCCCGGCCTTCTCGTGGCGAACGGCCCGCTCCTCCATCTTGGCGGCGATGAAGGGCCGGGGGTCGGCGTTGGTCACCATGCCCCGGAAGCGCCACAGGAAGTCCTCGGCCATGGGCAGGTCGCCGGCCAGAATCCGCGCTTCCAAGAGGGTGGTGCGCACCACCATGTCGGTGCGGGCCAGGGCCAGACATTCCTCCACCGACCGGGCCGCCGACCCGACCTTGAGCCCCAGATCCCACAGCACATAGAGGACGAACTCGGCCACCGTCTCGGTGCGGGCCGTGGTCTTCCACGGCCTCAGGAACAGGAGGTCCAGATCGGAAAAGGGCGCCAGAACCCCCCGGCCGTAACCGCCGACGGCGATCAGGGCCAGCTTCTCGGCCTCGGTCGATCCCTGGGGCGGATAAAGGGTCTGGGTCGTGAATCGCCACAGGGCGATCAGCATCTCGTCGGCCGCCGCCGAGTACAGACGCGCGACCTCCACGCCCGCCATTCCGGCCGTCAGTTTCGCGGCGATGCGTTCGCGCGCGGCGTGGAAGTGGCGTTTCAGCAGGCCGGCGACGGCGGCCCGGACGTCGGGCGCGTCGGCCAAGGCGTCCAGCGCCGCGTCGAGGGCGACGGGGCGGGCGTCTTTCACGGCGTCGGGAGGGTGAGAGGTCGGCATAGGCCCGGGGACTATAGGGGCGCGACGCCGATCCGTCGCGGCCTTCCGCACGGGCGAAAGCCCGCATGAGGTTCGGCCGGCGGCGAGAGGCTTATGGCGTCGTTCGCCGCCTTTTGGCAGGTTCGGCGTCGCACCTCTGGAGTGGGTTCGGGTGAAGGTCGGCGTCTTGTCTCTCTGCGGCTGTATCGCCCTCGCGGCGATCGGCGCCCTGGCGCGTCCGGCCGAGGGGCGGGAGACGCACCGGCCCGCCGCGCCGACGGCTGACGGGACGCCGCGCGTCATGACCGGCCCCGGCCCCGTCGGCGGGGACGCCTGGCTGGCGCGCGAGGTTCTGGACGAGATGAACCGGCTGCGGACCGACCCCGGGGCCTATGTGGCGGTGCTGCAGGAGTATCGCGCCCAGTTTCAGGGCGATCAGGTCATCCGGCCCGGTCGCGTCACCATCCAGACCCTTGAGGGCGTGGCGGCCGTGGACGAGGCCATCCGCTTTCTGCGTCGCCAGCCGCCCCTGCCGCCGCTGCGGCTCGATCCGGTGCTGGAACGGGCGGCGCGCGACCATGTGGTGGACCAGGGCCCGACCGGCTTCATCGGCCACTACGGCTCGGACGGGCGGGACTTCGCCGCCCGCATCGCCCGACGCGGCGGCGACCCCTATGGCGGAGAGAACATCTCCTACGGCTACGACACCGCGCGCGAGGTGGTGATCCAGCTTCTGGTCGACGACAATGTCCGGGGGCGTGGCCACCGGGCCAACCTGTTCCGCTCCGACTACGTCCGCGCCGGCGTCGGCTGCGGCCCGCATGCGATGTTCTACTACATGTGCGTGATCGACTATGGGTATGAGCCGGTGGAGAGGGACTGAGGGGGCCAATCCTGGGCGCGGCCGGTATGTCGGGAATCAGACCATCGGGCGATGGCGGCCTACGACCCTAAGCGGACCTCTACCGAACCTGCCGCCCCTTCCGGGGCGAACGGCCTCGCCCATGGTCGTGTGTCAAGCCGAAAGGCTGCAGGGCAACTTGACTAAGGCAAAGCTTACCTTAATCGAGAGAACATCATTCTTCCGACGAGACAAACTCCATGAGAATTTTTGAATTGTCGCGCGGGCTTGGGCTGGTGATGCTCTCCTGCTTGGGGATTGCCCTTGCTAGCCCTGCCGCAGCCCAAACAATTTCCGCAACCGACAGAAGTGTAAGCAACGGTCTACTTCCGTATGTGGGGCATTCCTTCAAAGCCACTGTGACGGGAACTGTGACCCAGATCCGCGTCGTATCTGACGCCGATACCAACACGGTTCTGCACTTAGTGAGCGGAGCAGGCACGGGGGTCACTAACAACGTGGTTGCGCCTCTGCGCAGCCAAGCTGTCGCTCTTACAGACTCGCGTCCTGGCCTAGCTTTCCAGACGATTACACTAAACTCCCCGCTGCCCGTAACAGCAGGTAGCGTCTACACGTTCGTATTCGAGTCTTCGTCCTTAAGAAGAGGTCCGGCCACCTACGCCGATGGGCTCCTCTATTTCTCGGGTAACACACCAAACTTCGCTAACAATCTGGCCTTCGAGGTTGTACAGGTCGCCGCTGCCCCGGTTCCCACCCTGTCGGAATGGGCGATGATCCTGTTCGTCCTGATGCTCGCGGGTGGTGCGGCGCTCTACATCCAGCGGCGTCAGCTCTCCGCATAATCAGCGTTCCGATCGTATCGGAAACGGCCCTGCTGGCGAGGGCGGGGCCGTTGGAATGTCTGATATCCACCTATCTCGGAAATTCGCCGCGTCCGCTTTCGCGACAGATTGAACCCGAGACCGGCCTCACCCCTCCAGCGCCTTCAGCCGATACAGCGCCTCCAGCGCCTCGCGCGGGCTGAGGGCGTCGGGGTCCAGGTCTGCGATCGCGAGGTCGAGGGGGGAGGGGCCGGCGGGGGCGGCGGCCGGTTCCATGACGGCGAAGAGGGGCAGGTCGTCCAGTCGGCCGTGGGCGGACTTTTCGGTTTCCAGCCGTTCCAGCACCGAGGCGGCGCGGGCGACGACGGAGGCGGGCACCCCGGCCAGTCGCGCCACCTGGACGCCATAGGACCGGTCGGCCGGGCCGGGCGTGGCCACCGGGCCAACCCGTTCCGCCCCGACTACGTCCGCGCCGGCGTCGGCTGCGGCCCGCATGCGCGGTTCTCCTACATGAGCGTCATCGACTACGGATATGAGCCGGTTGTGCGGGACTGAGGGGGGCCTTGGCGTCTCGGGCCGATGCCTCAGTCGATGGCCGCGATCGAATCCCTTTGCGGCGGCCGGGATCGTCGATCAACATGCGCCGGGTCTTTGCGTCCCGTCAACGGCTGAACGATCCAGTTCATTTGTCCCTGACAGGCGGATTTCCCTGATCTAGGCTCGTCGCAGGTGGGGATGCGGACGGGCGTTGTATGAGCGGGCGATTGACCATAGACGGCCTGGGCGGCGGGTCGCGGTCCAGAGATCTGATACCTCTGCTGCATTTCTCCACGGACGATCTGCCGCAAGAGGAACGGTATCGCGCCTGGTATCTGAGGGACTGGCCGCGAGCCGAGCCGATCTACCGCACCGAGCCGATCGAGCCGTTCGACACCCGCTGGGTCTCCGCCCAACTGGGACCGGTGATGTTCGCCCGGGTTGAGATCACGGCCATGCGCTGGGAACGCCGACTGGCCGATGTCCGCAACTCTGACTTCGATCCGATCATAGTCAGCATGATGAAAGCCGGAGAGGCGCATGGAGACTTCGATGGCCGCGCCCTGCGCGAGACGCCCGGGACCTTCCATTTCCACGACCTGGCCCGACGGTCACTGCACGTCTCGACCGGGAGCCTGACCTACAACCTGGTCCTGCCGCGCGAACTGGCGATCAATCGGTTCGGCCCGATCGGCGACCTGCATGGCCTCGTGGTGCCCGAAAAGGAGGCCAGACTGGCCTTCGCCCTGGCCGAACAGGTCAGCGACATGCTGACGGACATGGACGCCGACCAGGCCGAAAGCCTCGGCCGGATGTTCGTGGAGACCCTGGCCGTCGCCCTGGCGGCAGTCCGGCCTCGAACCCGATCGCCGGTCAGCGCGGAGCTGGCGCTTCGCCGCCGCGCGGTCGAGCGGATCGATCAGCGTCTCGGCGTCCGCGACGATCCGGCCATCGAGGATCTGTGCAGGACCCTTGGCACGACGCGCCGAAAGCTGTTCGCGGCGTTTCACGGCGATGGTGGAGTGCGCGCCTATATCCTGACCCAGAGGCTGGAACGCAGCCGTCAGGCCCTGGCCGACCTGGACCGGGTCGAGGCCATCGCCACCATCGCCCACCGGCTGGGATTTGCCGACGCCGCCCACCTGAGCCGCGCTTTTCGGAACCACTACGGCATGACGCCCAGCCAGTACCGGCAGTTGCTTCGCGCGGACCGCGAGATGCTCCCGCCTGAGGGATAGGCGGGCACATCCGTTCAAGTTTTGGGCACGAAGATACAAGAAGGAGCGGTCCGTGATCGTATCTTGCAAGGCTAAGCTGAGGACCGGTCTTCCGTAGTCCTGGGGCGTTTCAGTGTTGGCTAGTCTCCTCCGCGTCGGCCTGGCGCTCACCCTGTGTCTCGGCGCCGCGATCCTGGGGGGGACGCCCGCCAACGCCCAGACGGTCGTTCCGACGCCGTTCTTCAGCGGGCTCAATCGTCCGGAAGCGCTGGCTTTCGACGCGGCGGGCAATCTCTATGTCGCCGCTCGCGTCACGTCGCCCAGCCCGATCTGGCGGATATTCAAGATCACGAAGGGCGGCGTATCGAGCACTGTCGCCACGCCGGCGAATAACCCCCAGGGGCTGGCGTTCGACGCAGCGGGCAATCTGTATTTCGGCGACGGCGACTACATCAGCAGGGTCTCACCCGGCGGCACGGTGTCGACCTTCTCCGATGGGACGACGACATCGACGGGATATTTCGGCGTGTCGGATCTGGTGTTCGGCTCTGGAGGCAGCTTGTATGTTGCTGACCTTCAATTCGCCCCGGCCGACCCCACCGGCAACACTCGCCTCCTCCGCAAGGTCGCGCCGGACGGAACCACGGTCACCGACGTCGCCGGCTTTCCTCAGCCCTCCGACGTGGCGCGCGACAGCGCCGGAAACATCTATGTTTCGGATGTCATCGACAGCACGATCAGGAAGGTGACGCCGACAGGAACCGTCAGCCTTTTCGCGGACCTCAGCGCATACGGCCAGCCGCTGGGTCTGGGTCTGGCCATCGACAGCAGCGACACGGTCTATGCGGTGGTGAACGGCGCCGGCATCTTGAAAATTACGCAGGTCGGCGGCATCACGACCCTCGTCGCTGCGGCGGACGCGCCCTACGCGGTGAAGCTGGCGTTCAACGCGGAAGGCGATCTCTACATTTCCAACGGGATCCTCGGAACCATAACCCGGGTCATCGGCGCGGGTCCGCCGGCGGCGGTCACAGCCGTGCCGACCCTGTCCGAATGGGCGCTGATCCTGTTCGGCCTGATGCTGGCGAGCGGCGCCGCGCTGTTCATCCACAGGCGTCGGCGCACGGTCTGAGCAGCGGCCCACGGAAGGTGAAACGTGCGCCCGTTCAATTGTTCGGCACGGAAATACAAGAAATAGAACCCCGCTGAGCCGGGCGATTGCTAACCTTCGGCTTTCCGCGCCCAATCGTCAGACGAACGGCGCGCCCTGGGGGTCATTCATGCTTCGCTCGTTTCTCGCGGCCATCGCCGTCCTGTTCGCCATGGTCGCTCCGGCCGCCGCTCAGGGCGTCGATCCCTCGACCATCAGCAACCCGCAGGTCGGGGTAGCCTATTCGCAGACCTTTACCGCGCCCTTCCCGGCCTTCTCATTCTCCCAGTCAGGCACGCTGCCGCCCGGTCTGACGTTCACGAACAATGGGATGAGCGCCACGTTGGCGGGCACGCCGACGACGGCGGGCCCCTACATCTTCACGATCAACTCATCCGGCATGGTGGGGATGACGCCGGTCACCGGAAGCCGGACCTACAACGTCACCGTTCAACCCGCTGTTTCCGCCGTGCCGACCCTGTCGGAGTGGGCGATGATCCTGTTCGCGATCGCCCTTGCCGGTGGTGCGGCTCTATATATTGAGCAACGTCGCCGGCTGGTCTGATCACCAACCAGAACAGCGTGAACGGCCTCGTTGGCGACAGCGGGGCTGTTTCGACGTTCGCTGCGCCACCCATAGCGACTTTCGGCAGGTCTGATTTGATCGCGGGGTGATCGGCTTGCCGTGTGGCTTTAGGTCCCGAGCGCCTTCAGCCGATACAGCGCCTCCAGCGCCTCGCGCGGGCTGAGGGCGTCGGGGTCGAGGTCGGCGAGGGCGAGGTCGAGGGGGGAGGGGCCGGCGGGGGCGGCGGCCGGTTCCATGACGGCGAACAGTGGCAGGTCGTCCAGTCGTCCGTGGGCGGACTTTTCGGTTTCCAGCCGCTCCAGCACCGAGGCCGCGCGGGCCACGACGGCGCCGGGCACCCCGGCCAGCCGCGCCACCTGGACGCCGTAGGACCGGTCGGCCGCGCCGGGCGTCGCCTCGTGCAGGAAGACCAGATCGCCGTTCCACTCCCGCGCCTTCATCGACAGGTTGCAGACGTGGGCCAGCCGGTCCTCCAGCCGCGCCAGCTCGTGATAGTGGGTGGCGAACAGGGTGCGGGCGCGGTTGGTCTCGTGCAGGGCCTCGGCCACCGACCAGGCGATGGCCAGGCCGTCATAGGTGGCGGTGCCGCGGCCGATCTCGTCCAGCACCACGAAGCTGCGGTCCGTCGCCTGGGTCAGGATGGCGGCGGTCTCGACCATCTCCATCATGAAGGTGGAGCGGCCGCGCGCCAGGTCGTCTCCGGCGCCCACGCGACTGAACAGCCGGTCGACGACACCCAGCCGCATGGCGGCGGCCGGCACGAAACAGCCGGCCTGGGCCAGCACCACCAGCAGGGCGTTCTGGCGCAGGAAGGTCGACTTGCCCGCCATGTTCGGCCCGGTGACGATCGACAGCCGGGCGCAACCGACGCCCGCCCCGTCCAGTCGACAGACGTTGGGGGAGAAGGGATCGCCCGCCGCCTTGACCGCCGCCTCGACCACCGGATGGCGGGCGGCGCGAACGTCGAAGACCAGGCTGTCATCCACCACAGGGCGGACCGCCCCGACCTGTTCGGCCCATTCGGCGAGCGCAGCCGAGGCGTCGAGGTCGGCCAGGGCGTCGGCGGCGGCCTGCAGCGGGGTGGCCAGACGCTGCACCTCGGCGCGCCAGGCCTCGAACGTCTCCCCCTCCATGGCCAGGGCGCGGAAGCCCGCCTGGCTGATCTTCGCGTCCAGCTCCGACAGTTCGACGGTGGTGAAGCGGACCTGATTGGCCAGGGTCTGGCGGTGGATGAAGGCGCTTTCGGGGCCGGCGCGGAACAGCGGCTCGGCGTGCTTGGCATTGGTCTCGAGGAAATAGCCGAGGACGGCGTTGTGGCGCACCTTGAACGGCACCCCGCTTTCGGCGACAGCGCGGGCCTCCAGTTCGGCGACCACGCGGCGGCTGTCGTCGCGCAGGCGCAGGGCCTCGTCCAGCTCGGGCCGGAAGCCGGGGCGCACCAGCCCGCCGTCGCGCGCCAGATGCGGCGGCTCGTCCACCAGCCCGTCGATCAGATCGGCCAGCAGCCGCCCTACCTCCGCCGTCGTGGCGAGCCGGTCCAGACAGGCGGTGAGACGCTCAGGCGGCGGGTTCAGCGGATCGCCGACCGGATGACCCGCCGTCAGGAACAACCCGCCCACCGCCTCGGCCGTGGCCAGTCCCGAACGGATGGCCGCCAGATCACGCGGTCCGCCGCGGCCGAGCGCCAGCCGCGACACGGCCCGCGCCACATCGGCCGAGGAGCGCAGGGCGTCGCGCAGGTCGCGCCTCAGATCGCGCCGCTCCAGCAGCCATTCGACGCTGTCCAGCGCCGCATTGATCGCCGCCGGATCGCGCAGCGGCCGCGACACCCGCTCGGCCAGGGCCCGCGCCCCGCCCGAGGTGACGGTCCGGTCGATGGCGTGCAGCAGACTGCCCTCGCGCTCGCCCCTCTGGCTGCGGTCGATCTCCAGACTGGCGCGGGTGGCCGGGTCGATGGCGAGGAAGCCGCTCTCGCCCGAACGGCGCGGCGGCGACAGGGCCGGAATGCGCCCCGCCTGTGTCGTCTCCAGATAGGCGGCGATCAGGCCCAGAGCCGAGACCTCGGCCTCCTCGAAGGCGCCAAAGCCGTCCAGCGAGGCCACGCCGTACAGCCGCTCGACCCGCGTCCGCGCCGCGCCCGGTTCGGCCACGGCGGAGGCCAGTGCCTGGACCAGCCCGCCCGAGCCGTCGAGCGCCGGCCGCACCTCGGCGTCCGAATAGAGCTTGTCGGGGACCAGAACCTCGGACGGCCGGAACGCCGCCAGGGCCGCGCCGAGATCGCGCAGGTCGCAGGCGAGGCTGTCCACCGCTCCGGCCGACAGTTCGACCACGGCCACCGCCGCCCGGCCGCGCCGCACGGCGACCGCCGCCAGCCGGTTGGCGCCGCGCGCATCCAGTAAGGTGTCTTCCGTCAGGGTGCCGGGTGTCACGACCCGCACGATGTCGCGCGCCACGATGGCCTTGGAGCCGCGCTTCTTGGCCTCCGCAGGGGTCTCGATCTGTTCGCAGATGGCGACCCGGTGACCCAGCCGGATCAGCCGCGCCAGATAGCCGTCCAGGGCATGGACCGGCACCCCGGCCATGGGGATGTCCTCGCCCTGATGCTTGCCCCGCTTGGTCAGGGCGATGCCCAGCGCCGCCGAAGCGATCTCGGCGTCCTTGAAGAACAGTTCGTAGAAGTCGCCCATGCGGAAGAAGACCACCGCATCCGGCTGCGCCGCCTTGGCCGCCAGATACTGGCCCATGACGGGTGTCACGCCTTCGAGGACGGGGGGATGGACGACGGGGGCGTTCATGAAGCGCGCAAGGTGACGGATCGGGCACAGCGGCTCAAGCGATTCCTCCGGCGCACGCTCCGCTATTGCTCCCCGGCGCCGCATCTGCGAAAGGCGCGGTCAGGCGGTTAAGGGAACGCGGTCAGACACCGCGGCTGTGCCCGCAACTGTAGGCGGCGAGGGCCGTCGTCCGATCCGGGAGCGATCCCGGCGCCACTGCGAGAGCGGGAAGGCGAGGGCGGCGATCCGGCGACCCGCAAGCCAGGAGACCTGGCCGCCCCCGTCGCTCGTCCGCTGTCCGGGACCAGACAGAGGCGTGGGGCCTGCCCCCTGCTGACTGCAGGGATGTTCCGTCGAAGCGACCCGATCTCTGCGCCGTCTCCGACCCTGTCGGGGGCGGATTGGTCGCTTTCACGTCCCGGCGCGCGCCGTCGCCCGGACCGACAAGGAACACGCTCCATGAAGCGTTCTCTCTTCGCCTCCACGGCCGTGCTGGCCGTCTTCACCGCCTTCGCCGCGAACGCGCAAACGACAGAGCCGGTCGAGGTCGACGACGTCGTCGTCACCGCCGCCCGCCTGCCGGCCATCGTGGCCGAGACCCCCGGCGCCCGCGTCATCGACGGCGCGACAATCGAGCAGCGCGGCGCCGTCTTCGCCGCCGACATCCTAGCCGACGTGCCGGGTCTGTCGGTGGTGCGCACCGGCGCCTTCGGGGGCGTGGCCCAGGTCCGCATGCGCGGCGCCACGCCCGGCAAGACGCTCGTTTTGGTGGACGGGGTTCCGGTCAATGACCCGGCCGAGATCAACGGCGCCTATGACTTCTCCGGCTTTGAGCTGGGAGACGTGGACCGCATCGAGGTCCTGTCGGGCCCGCAGTCGTCGCTTTGGGGCTCCGACGCCATCGGCGGGGTGATCGCCTTCACCACTCGCGAGGTCGACGGTCTGCGCGCCGAGGCAGAGGCCGGCAGCTTCAGCACCCTGCGCGGGCGGCTGGCCGTCGGGACGGCGAACGAGATCTGGGCCCTGGGGGCCTGGGCGTCGCGCTTCCACACCCGGGGCATCTCGGCCGCCGACGAGGCCGATGGAAACACCGAGGCCGACGGTTTCGACAACACCACCCTGGGCGCCAAGGGGCGCTATGCCTTCACCGGCGGCCTCACGATCGACGGCTCGGCCCGCTGGTCGAAGAGCGAGGCCGACATCGACGGCTTCCCGGCCCCGACCTACGCCCTGGCCGACACCCTCGACACGACCGAGAGCACCCAGTGGTCCGGCTTCGCCCGCGCCCGCTTCAGCGCCCTGTCGTTGGACCATCAGTTCAGCCTTTCGACCTCGGACATCAGCCGTGACACGGTCTCCAGCTTCCCGTCGCACTTCGAGGCCGACCGTCAGGTCTGGCGCTGGCAGGCGGACGGCAAGGCCCTGTCCGACAGCCTGGCCTTCGCCTTCGGCGCCGAGCGTGAAGACACCTCCGGCAGCCTCTCGTCGGGCCTGTCCGAAGAGCTCGGCACGACCTCGGTCTTCGCCGTCGCCAACTGGGACGCCACGGAGCGTCTGAATCTCACCGGCGCCCTGCGCTGGGACGACACGGACGACTTCGGCTCGGAAACGACGGGCCGGGTCTCGGCGGCCTATGAACTGGGCGGCGGCTTTGTCCTGTCGGGCGCATACGGCACGGGCTTCAAGGCGCCGTCGATCAGCCAGGCGGTGTGCGACTTCTGCTTCTCCTCGACCCCTTTCCCGGTGCTGCGGCCCGAGACGGCCGACAGCCTCGAGGCGGCGATCGGCTGGGCCTCGGCCGACGGGCGCCTGTCGGGTCGCGCGACGATCTATCGCCTGAACGTCGACGACCAGATCACCTACTTCACCGACACGGCGACGTTCGACAGCTACTATGTCAACGTCGCCGAGACGGGGACCGACGGGGTCGAGCTGGAAGGCCGCGCGCGGCTGGGCGGCGGCTTCGACCTGGCGCTCGCCTATGCCTGGACTGACGCCAGGGACGAGAGCAACGACCGTCCGCTGGCGCGTGTTTCGGAGCATTCCGGATCGGCGACCCTGGGCTGGACCGGAAACCGCCTGTCCGGCGCCGTGACCATCCGGGCCGAGGGCGATCAGCCCGACAACAACTCGGCCACGTCCGCGACGCGCGAAGGCTTCGTCACCGCCAATCTGAACGGCGCCTTCCAGCTGACGGATCAAGTCGCCCTGACGGCGCGGATCGAGAACCTGGCGGACGAGCATTACCAACAGGTGCTCGGCTACGGCGAGCCGGGTCGGTCCGGCTATGTCGGGATCAGGCTGCGCTACTGATGGCGTAGAGATCGTCGTGCGGCGATCCGCCCGAGCGGTGGATCGCCCGCGACAGGGCCGCCGCCTGGGGCAGGGCCAGGGCCTCCCAGTCCAGATCGGGCCGGGGGGCATGGGCCGCCGCCAGCATGGCGCGCATCTCGGCCGCCGAGGCGACGCTGGCCACGACCGAGACGGCGGGCGGCAGGCCGAGCGCAAAGGCCAGGGCCGCCTGCATCGGATCGACGCGGGCCTCGGCCAGACGGCGGCGGGTGCGCGACAGGTCGCCGGCGTAGTCCGCCAGACCATGCGGCAGGCTGTCGCCGGCCATGAACAACAGGCCCCCGGCGAACGGCGAGCCGACGTGGACCTCCACGCCCTGGGACGCCAGATCCGACAGGACGCCCTCGGTCACGGCGCGCTGGTCCAGGATGTTGCAGGGTGTCTGCACCACGTCGGGCTGGAAGCGGCGGGCGAGCAGGTCGGGCCCGTCCTCGACGGTGGCGCAGAAGCCGATCTTCCTGAACAGGCCGCGGTCCTTCAGCGCGCGGGCGCGGTCCCACAGGGCCCGCCCTTCGGCGCCGGCCAGATCATTGGCGCTGGAGATCAGAAGCACCTCGCCGCGCGGCAGGCCCATCCGCTCCAGAGAGCGGCGGGCGCGGGCCTCGACCCGGTCCAGACCCTCGGACAGGGGAACGGTGCGCACCGTGACGGCGAAGGGGCTGGGGAAGGGCCAGGCCTGGCCCAGCAGACGCTCGTTGTCGCCCTCGGGCCGGGTGGCGACCACGCTGCAGCCGGCATCGGCGGCGGTCTGGAGAAGGTTGCGCATGGCGTCTTCGCGTGCGCCCGGGGGGGCGGCCATGACCGAACCCTGGACACGCTCGGGCTGGGTCACCACGGCGATGGCGAGCTTTCCGGCGACGGAGGGGTCGGGCGACGAGAACACGGCCGGACCCTGCACCAGAAAGCTTAAGGGAGGCTGAGCGGGAAGCTTACAGAACCTTACCCGGCGACCGATGTGCGCCGAAAGCCGGTGCGACATTGCTGCGCCGCCGAAGACGTGAAGGAACCGGCGCCGTGATGTGGCGTTGACAGGCGGGGACACCTATTTACGGTCAAGCTGACCATCAGGAGTACGCACATGGCGACCACCAAAGCGCGCGAAGACATCAAGAACGACCTCAAGACCCTCAAGGAGGATCTCAAGGTGGGCGCGCGCGAAGAGACCGCGCGCCTGAAGGAAAAGGCCGCAGCCGCCCAGAGCCGCGCCAAGGCCAAGGCTTCGGAGGCCGAGGCGGTCCTGCGCGAAAAGTCCGAGGAACTGCGCGAGCGGGCCCGCGGCTACTACGACACCGCCCGCGTGCGCGGCCGTGAATATTACGACGACGCGGCCGAACGGCTGGACGAAGCCCAGCGTTATGTCACCGAGCGGGTCCAGGAACGTCCGGTCCAGTCCACCGCCATCGCCCTGGGAGTTGGGGTTGTGATCGGCCTGCTGCTGGCCGGCCGACGCCGCTGATGATCGGCAGGAGCCTCATCAAGAAGCTGGTGGCGGGCTTCGCCGCCGCCGGCGCGGCCTTCGTCGCCGTGGTGGCCCTGGGCGCGGCGATCTTTTACGCCCTGCTTCTGGTCCTGCCGCCGCTCGGCGCAGCCGCCCTGACCTTCGCCCTGTTCGCGGCCGTCGCGGCCATCGTCGCCCTCGTCTTCCTCAAGGACGGCGGGATGATGCATGACGACGACGATGAAGATGACGACGAGCCTGAGGGGCTGGCCGCCCGCGCGGTGCACCTGTTGCGCGATCGTCCCATCGTCGGCGCCGGTCTCGGCCTCGGCGCCCTGTTCTTCCTGATCCGCAACCCGGCCCTGGCGGCGATCGTCGCCAGCATGGTTACGGAAAAGCGGATGGAAAGCCGGGGATACGGCAAGCGTCGTCGCTGACGCCGGCTACACGACAGCGAGACGGCCCGGGCGGGATCCTCGTCCGGGCCGTTTTTGTATCTTCGGCCGAATGTCCGGGATCACGTTCAAGTAATCGACGAGAGGGAACGCGGGCGGCGTCGCGGCGTTTATTGGACAAGGCGTCGAACACAGCTTTGGCGCGGAGGTTGTTTTCCGAATTCCTCTTCAACAGGAGCTTTTCCATGCTGCGCTGGGCCATCATCTTCTTCGTCATCGCTCTGATCGCCGCCGTTCTCGGCTTCGGCGGCATCGCCGGCATGTCCATGGACATCGCCAAGTTCGTCGCCGTCATCGCCGTGATCCTGGCGATCGTCTCCTTCGTCATGAACGGGATGCGCGGGCGCGGCACCCGAATCTAGGGCGCCGAACAGCCCCAAAAGTAAGGCCGCGTCCCAAGGGGCGCGGCCTTTTCTTATGCTGTCTGCCCGCCGTCGGAAGCCCCCGGGCGGACAGGCGGATCAGACGGCGGCCTGTTCCTTCCGTCCCGGCGTCGCCGGATCGGGCGCGGTCGCGATGTCGAGCGTGTCCTGGCGTCGCGGCAGGCGCCAGGTCTGGGACGGCTCGAAGGCCGATCCGGTCCAGGCCATGGCGGTGACCGTGACCTGATGCGCGTCCCAGTCGAGCTGGTTGAAGCTGGGGGCCGCGCCTCGCTCGCGGTGGGACAGGGTCCCGCAGCCGACCGCATAGGAACAGCGGTCCGACAGATCGATCGGCAGGGCGAAGGGAATGTGGGTGTGGCCGGTCATGATCAGATCCACCCCCGCCTCGGCGAAGATTTCCGCCGCCGCGTCGCCGCGCTTGACGTCGCCGGTCATCGGCGCGCCGATCATCTCGATCAGGGGATGATGGCAGGCCAGGATGCGCAGCGCCCCGATCGGGGCCTGGCGCAGGGCCGTCGCCGCGCGTCGGGTCTGGTCCAGGTCGATGACCCCCTTGGACCAGTTCAGCCGCGCCTGCCAGCCGCGCGCGGTGGTGACGCCGCGCACCATCAGATTGTCGCTGACGAACTCACCGTCATGGGCCGGGTGGCCCGTCGCGGCCTCGAACGCCTTCCACGGCGCAAAGAGGCGGGCGGTCAGGCTGTAGTAGGGGACGTCATGATTTCCGACGATGACGAAGCGCGGTTCCGGCATGGCGCGAATCCAGTCGCCCGCGGCCGCGAACTCGTCCGGCAGGCCCTTCTGCGTCACGTCGCCGGTGATCAGGATCAGGTCGTTGGGCGTGGCGTGGGCGTAGTCGAGGGCGGCGGCGCAGGCCCGTCGGTGTTCGACGCCGAAATGCACGTCCGAAAACTGGAGGAGCCGACCTGAACTCACGCGCGGGGGCTCCCGATCTGCCTCATCAGACGGAGTCTTCGGCTGCGGGCGGCAGGGGCGCAAGGGCCCTGAAGGCCTTGGGCATGAATAGGATTCGGGTTTCGATCGGCAGCTGCATGGGTTCGCCGTCGATGACCGCCGGAATCTTCGAGCGGGCGCGGACATCGATCTTGCGGGCCGGCCTCGTCGTAACCGAGGGATCGGAGCGCCAGTCGCTGAACAGGGCCGTGGCCGCCAGACGGAAGGCCTGGCTCGTGTCGTGGGGGTCCATGGCGGCCGCCTCCAGCCCGACCGGCTCGTCCAGAGCGCGAGAGATCATCGGGCTGATGAGGACCAGGGCCTCGGTCTTGCCGGGCTTGCCGCCGTCAAGGGCATAGCGCAGCCGTCCGGTGAAGGCCCGCTTCAGGGCGCGCTGGGCGTGGGTCCAGGCCTTGGAGAACTTGCCGGTGCGGATGGCCTCGCGCGCCGGAGCCCAGAGGGCGGGGGCGCCCAGGATGGCGGCGCAGTAGAAGGCCTCGCCCTCGACGACCCCGCCGGAGACGAACTGCGGCGCGCCGTTCTCCAGGGCGTTGCGCAAGGCCAGCTTCCAGTCGGCCGTGCCGTAGAGGGCCTTGGGCAGCATGTTCATGGTGCCGCCGGGCAGCGGGGCGATCAGCGGTCCCTTCGGCCCCGCCTTGGACGCCGCCGCCCGCGCCGTGCCGTCTCCGGCCAGGACGAACAGGACGTCAGGATTGGAGGCCAGGGCCGCGTCCATCTGTTCGTCGAACCGGCCGCCCTCCAGGGCGACGACCTCGGCCTCGCACGGATAGTCGGCCAGGATACGCTCAACATCGGCCACGGCGCGCGGACCGACCGACCCGGACAGGGCGTTGACGAGGACAACGATACGCCGGATCTCGGCATGCGCGGTCAAGGCGCGGGCATCCGCGTCGGGCGCGGCGTCGCCGCCAGCGCTGTCAGCGGCGGGAGATTGAAGGTCGGTCGTCATATCCATCCTGCCCGAACGCCACCCGGGCCCCGGTGTTCCGCGACAAGCGTCACTATTGTGGGTCGGGCTCGTCGGCGCCTTGATCGGTCACGGCCCTGTAAGCGTCCGCGACCTTGTGGGCGACGGTCAGGAACATGCCGCGTGCGCCCTCCGCGACCGTCCGAACAGGGGGCGGGGTCCGGTCGGCGAGGTCGCGAACAGCCACGATGCCCGTCCCGATCCAGCCGTCGATGACCGCCCCGCCCCGGGCGATTGAACCTTCCTTGACGGCCATCACCCCCGTCAGGACGCCGAACAGGGAAAGCAGGGTGACCAGAAAGCCGATCAAGGGGCTTGCGTTGGCGCGACGCTTGCGCCGGCGACTTCGAGCCCAGCGCGGGGCCTGGCCGTCGTCGGACATATGAACCGGTTGCAGCAACCTCATCTGGACCCCTCCAGCGCCGACGATACCAGCCCTCCCCCAAGGGGCTGCGCCTCGAAACCTTGTTTTACAGACAATCCCGCCATTGGGACGGGAACCTGAGCCATAATCCAGCGTTCTCGCCAACGGGGCGAACTCACAGGTCCGCCGCATGGACCCATCTGGGATGAAGGATGAGAAGATGAAAAAGGCAATTCTGGCCATCGGCGCCGCGGGCCTCCTGGCTTCGGCCTGCGCCACCGACCCCTACGGCAACACCGGTCCGAACCAGACGGTTCGCCAGGGCGCGGTCGGCGCCGGCATCGGCGCAGTCGCCGGCGCGATCATCGGCAATAACGTCGGCGGCGGCAATGCCGCGACCGGCGCAGCCATCGGCGCCGTCGTCGGCGGCGCAGCCGGCGCCATCCGCGGCTCCAACCAGGACCGCGCCAACCAGCAGCGTTACCGCGACTCCGCCGGCCGTTACTACTATTGCTATGACGGCCGTCAGAGCGAGTGCTACTGGGAAAACGGCCAGCGCCGTTATTGATTGATCTTCCGGCGTTTTCGTCGTGAGGTGATAGAGGCGGCCGGTCGGGAGACGGGCCGCCTCTTTCGCATCGCGCATGCGCCTGGCGAGCCGAACGGAGAAAAGATGATGGGACGTCGATCGATGATGGCGCTGGCGCTGGGCGCGGCGGCCCTGTCGGGATGCGGGTCGATGGGCGCCAAGCCGCTGGTGGCGCAGCCGTCCGCGTGCGGGACGCAGCGTTTCGACATCTATTTCGCGGATAGCCAGGCCGGGCTGACCCCGGCGGCGCGGCAGGCGATCTCCCTGACGGCGACGGCCTTGCAGTCCTGTGCGATCAAGTCGGTCAAGGTGACCGGGCTGGCGGATGCGCGCGGCGGGGCGGCGGCGAATCTGAGCCTGTCGGAACGACGGGCCCAGGCGGTGGTCGAGGCCCTGGCGGCGGCGGGGTGGCCCGCGCCGGCCTTCGAGGTCGAGGCCGGGGGGGATCAGGGCGCGACCGCCTCGACCGGGGTCGTCGAGCCTCTGCGCCGACGCACCGAGGTTGTGGTCGAGGCCGCGCCGAAATAGCGCGGTCGCCGGGCCCGGTCCGGGCCGCTATAGATCGGCCGATGCTGCGCGTATTTCGACATCTGAGCCTGGTTCTGGCGACCACGCTGGCCCTCGTGGCCGGGCACGTGGGCGCGGCACGGTCGCAATCCACGCTCCAGCAAAGCCGGCCCGCCGTGACGGCCGCGCCTGTCCAGATAACCGGCCCGCAACACACCGGGCCACAGGGCACAGAGCGGATCGAGGCCGAACTGGTCCCGATGACGGCCTGGGCGACGCCGGGATCGACGGCGATCGTGGCCGTGCGCCAGAAAATCCAGCCGGGCTGGCACACCTACTGGCGCAATCCGGGGGATTCCGGCGGGCCGACGACCCTGAACTGGACCTTGCCGGCCGGGGTGACGGCGGGAGAGATCGTCTGGCCCCTGCCCGAGCGGCAGCAGCTGCAGAGCCTGATGAATTTCGGTTATTCCGGCGAGGTCTATCTGCCGGTCCCCATCGCCATCCCCGCGAGCGCGCGGCCGGGCCAGACCCTGCGCCTGTCCACCCAGACCCTGTTCATGGTGTGCAGCGCCGAGATGTGCGTGCCGGACGAGCTGACCCTCAGCCTCGACCTGAAGGTCGGCGAGGGCGCCGCGCCGCTGGACCCCCAGCACGGGGCGGCGATCCAGAACGTCATCGAGACCGCCCCCCAGCCGGCCGGGATCGAGGCGCGGGCGACGATGCGCGACGGCCGCCTGATCCTGACCGCCACGGGCGGGCCGCTGGCAGGGGCGGACCTCAAGACAGCGTGGTTCTTTCCGTTCGCTGGCGGCCAGATCGACCATCCGGCGGTGCAGCCGGGCCGGACGGGGCCGCAGGGTCTGACGCTGGACTTGACGCCCGGGCGGGGCATGGCCGCGACGGGCCCGACCCAGCCGCTGGCGGGGGTTCTGGCGACCGACCTCGGCGCCTGGGAGATTTCGGCGGCGCCCGGAGACCCGCTGGCCGGGGCGGACGGCGGGGCGGCGCTGGGCGATCCCGATGCGAAGCCGGCCGCGACCCGTGCCCTCGTCTTTCTCCAAGCGGCCCTGTTCGCCCTTCTGGGCGGGCTGATCCTCAATCTGATGCCCTGCGTCTTTCCCATACTGGCCATGAAGGCGGCGGCCCTCACGGCGGGGGCCCACGCCCCGGCCGAGGCGCGGCGCGACGGACTGGCCTTTCTCGCCGGGGTGCTGACGACCTTCCTCGTGCTGGCGGGCGTGCTGCTGGCCCTGAGGGCGGGCGGTCAGGCCGTAGGCTGGGGCTTCCAGCTGCAGTCGCCGGGCGTTGTGGCGGGCTTGAGCCTGCTGATGATGGCGGTCGGTCTGAACCTGTCGGGCGTCTTCCACGTCGGGGCGGGGTTGCAGGGCGCCGGTTCGGGCCCCCTGTCGAGATTGCCGGGCGGCGTCGGCGCCTTTTTCACCGGCGTATTGGCGGTGGTGGTGGCGGCGCCCTGCACGGCGCCCTTCATGGCCTTCGCGCTTGGGGCCGCCCTGCTGATGCCCTGGCCGATGGCCCTGGTCGTCTTCCTGATGCTGGGTCTGGGGCTGGCTCTGCCCTATGTGGTGGTCAGCCTGTCGCCTCGCCTGCTGGCGAAACTGCCGCGGCCCGGCCCATGGATGGAGCGGCTGAAGGGTCTGCTGGCCTTCCCCATGTATGGCGCGGCCCTGTGGCTGGTCTGGGTCTTCGCGCGGCAGGCGGGGGAGGATGCTTTGGGCGTGCTGTTCCTCGCGGCGCTCTGCCTCGCCCTCGGCCTGTGGCTGGTCGGAGTCAGCCAGACGCGCCGGGCGGAGGGTGGCAAGGCCGTGGTCAGCGCGGTCGCCGCGACGCTGTCCGTCATCTGCACCGTGGCCCTGACCGGCGTCGCCGTCGGTCAGGCGCGCGCGGGTCCGACGGACGCCGCCGCCTCGTCCGGCCCTTTGGCCTCCCAGCCGTGGTCGGAGGGGGCGGTCAGCGCGGCCCAGGCCGAGGGCCGTCCGGTGCTGGTCAACTTCACCGCCGACTGGTGCGTGACCTGCAAGATCAACGAGCGCGCCGCCCTGTCCTCGAGCCGCACGGCAGAGGCGGTTCAGGCGGCGAACGCCGTCTATCTGGTCGGCGACTGGACGCGACGCGATGACGCAATCACCGCCGCCCTGGAGCGTCACGGTCGATCCGGCGTTCCCCTCTATCTGGTCTATCCGGCGGGAGGCGGCGCGGCGCGCATCCTGCCGCAGATCCTGACCGAGGGGGTCATCATCGACGCCCTGAAGACCGCATCGCAAGGGACTTCCGCCCGACCCTGAACCCGCCGCACACCGAAGGAGACGACGCCATGATCCGCACCCTCGCCCTCGCCTCGACCGCCCTGATCCTTCTGGCCGCCTGCAATCCGCAGCAGTCGGAAACCGCGAAGACCGACGCCGCCTCGGCTCCCGCCGCCCCGGGCGTCGCGGTGACCCAGGCCAAACTGGGCGAGATCGCGCCGGACTTCACCCTGGTCGACGCCGAGGGGACCGAGCGGTCACTGGCGGCCTTCCGGGGCAGGACGGTGGTGCTGGAATGGACCAACGCCGGCTGTCCCTATGTGCAGAAACACTATACCGGCGCCATGCAGGCCCTGCAGAAGGCGGCGACCGACGACGGGGTGGTCTGGCTGACCATCATCTCGTCGGCGCCCGGAACCCAGGGCTTTGTCGAGGGGGCCGAGGCGGCCGCCTGGAAGGCTACGCACAAGGCTGAGTTCACCCATCTGCTGCTCGACCCGACCGGCCGCGTCGGCAAGCTGTACGGGGCCAAGACCACCCCGGACATGCGGGTGATCGATGGCCAGGGCCGTCTGCTCTACGAGGGCGGCATCGACGACCGGCCGACCAACAAGGTCGAGGACCTCGAAGGCGCCAACAACTATGTCCAGGCGGCGCTGGGCGACATCAAGGCCGGTCGGACGGTCCAGAACGGCTTCGCCCAGCCCTATGGCTGCGCGATCAAATATCCGGAGACGATCGGGACCTGAGCCCCTCGTTTCGTCTTTATGTCGCGCTTCCCTTTGGCCCTTTCGGCGGCTAAGGGCCGTGGCGTGAACTCGCCTCGCGCCGAAGACTGGTCGCTCTCGCGTTCGCTGGCTCTGCTGGCGGCGCTGTTCGCCGTCGTGTTCGGGTCGCTGGCGCCGTTCGCGGCCCAGGCGGCGGCGCGGCCGGGCCAGGTGCTGGTCCTCTGTTCGGCCGAGGGGCCGCAGACGGTGGCGCTCGACGCCCACGGCAACCCCATCGACGGCAAGCAACAGGCCGGGGGCGGACCGAAATGCGCGGCCTGTCTGCTGGTCGCGCCCGCCGACCTGCCCCAGCCGCCGATGGTGGTGAAGGCCGCCGCCCCGGCCACCCGCCCGGCCTCGGTCTTCGTGGCCGAAACGGCCCATGCCCGGCCGCTCGCCCGGGCCCCGCCCCGGCCGCCGTCGACCGCCCCTCCCCAAGCCTGAACAGACCCATTCGCCGTCGCGGCCTCGTCGCGGCGTGATCCGACGCGCGCGGCCGTCCCGGGACGGGATCCGGTGCGCGTGCGTCCTCTTCTGTTCAGGACATCCTCTCCATGCGTTTTTCCACCTGCGCGGCTCCGGCCGCCCTGCTGCTCGCCGTGTTCGGCGTCGCGGCGCCCGCCTTCGCACAGACCGCCCCGACCGGACCCGCCGTCGATCTCGGCGAGGTCATCGTCACCGGCGCCCGCAATCCCGAAGACCCGCCCGTGGTGGCCGAGGCGCGCCGACGCCTGTCGCGCACCCCCGGCGCCGTGGCGGTCGTCTCCGCCGAAAGCCTTGAAAGCCGGTTCGCACCCAATATGTCGGACGTCCTGCGCGACGTGCCCGGCGTCTATGCCCAGAAGAAGTGGGGCGGCGACGCCCGCATCTCGATCCGGGGATCGGGCATCGGCAACGCCAACCACCTGCGCGGCCTGTTCGTGTCCCAGGACGGCATCCCGTTCAACGAGGCCGACGGCTTCGGCGACGTGCAGATGGTCGATCCCCTGCTGGCCCGCTACACTGAGGTCTACAAAGGCGGCAACGCCCTGAGGTTCGGCGGGGCCCTGCTCGGCGGGGCCATCAATCTGGTCACGCCCAACGGCCGCTCCTCGGGCGAGACGGCCAGCCTGCGCGCCGATTTCGGGTCGTGGGAGACCGGGCGACTTCATGCCGAGGTCGGCGGCGTGTGCGGCGACTGGGACGGGTTTCTGGGCGTGACCGGGGCGACCGCCGAGGGCTGGCGTCAGAACTCGGACGGCCAGCAGCAGTATGTCACCGCCAACATCGGCCGCGCGTTCGGCGAGGACCGCGAGGCGCGGCTGATCGTCCAGGGCGCCTATATCCACCAGCAGATTCCCGGGTCGCTGACCCTGGCACAGGCCCTGACCACCCCGGTGATGGCCGCCGCCGCCAATGTCGCCAACGACTATCAGCGGGACTACGCCTCGGTGCGGACGACCCTGTCGACCCGGTGGCGGCTGTCGTCCGACCTGCTGTTCGAAGGCGCGGTCTACGGCACCTGGAAGGACCTGCACCACCCGATCTTCCAGGTCATCGACCAGCAGAGCCGCAACTACGGCGCCTTCGGCCGGCTGGACTGGGAAGGCCGACTGTTCGGCCTGCGCGCCGACGCCTTCGGCGGGGCCTGGTACCGGGTCGGGGATCTGGACGCCCAGCAGTTCGTCAATGTGCGCGGCTCCAGCGGCGCCCGCACCGCCAAGGCGCGTCAAAACGCCAAGGCCCTGGACGTCTTCGCAGAGGGACGCCTGTTCGTCACCGACACCCTGGCCGTGGTCGCCGGCGGCGCCTGGGGTCGGGCCGAGCGCGACTATCAGAGCTTCGCCCTGCCGGGCGTCGCCTCCACCTTCAACCTGACCACGGGCAAAGACTATGAGTGGTTCGCGCCGCGCCTCGGCCTGCTGTGGGAAGGTCCGTCCGGCGCCCAGGCCTATGCCAACGTCACCCGCTCGATCGAGCCGCCGAACTTCGGCTCCCTGTCGCCGACCGTGGGCGGCTTCGCCCCCGTCGAGGCCCAGGAGGCCTGGACCTATGAGGCCGGGCTGCGCGGCCGGACGGCGCGGTTCTCGTGGGACGTGGCCGTCTATCGGGCCGAGCTGGACAAGGAGTTGCTGAACTTCGTGGTCAATCCGGCGCTCGGCATTCCCGCGGCGACCTTCAACGCCGGAGCGACCGTGCACCAGGGCATCGAGGCCGGGCTGGACTGGCGCTTCGCCCAGAACTGGCTGGGCGGGGCCTGGCGTCTGCGCCAGACCTGGACCTTCTCCGATTTCTTCTTCGAGAACGACAAGGCCTATGGCGACAACGACCTGCCGCTGGTTCCGCCGCACGTCTATCGGGCCGAGTTGCGCTATGACCATCCGGCCGGGTGGTTCGTGGCGCCCTCGGTGGAATGGACGCCGTCGGACAGCTGGGTCGACTACATGAACACGATGAAGGCGCCGGGATACACGGTCGTCAATCTGGGTCTTGGCTACAGGATCGATCGGCGCAGCCAAATCTACGTCGATGCGCGCAACCTGCTGGACGAGCGGTATGTGTCGAACTTCAGCGCGGTGACCGACGCCCGGACCGTGTCGACGGCGGTCTTCTGGCCCGGCGAGGGCGTGTCGGCCTTCGTCGGCCTGAGGCTGTCCTACTGATGGCCCGGGGGGACAGGATTTCGGGGGCGGCTTCGGTCGCCCCCGCCCCGTTGTCCGGCGCCTATCGGGCGGTCTGGCGGTGGCATTTCTACGCCGGGCTGATCGTCCTGCCGGTGCTGATGCTGATGGCCCTGACCGGGGCCCTGTATCTGTTTCACGACGAGATCGACGGCGTTGTCTATCGCTCGATGTCCCAGGTCGAGGCGCGGTCGGGAACGGCCTCGCCCGACCGATGGGTCGCGGCGGCCGAGGCCGGCACGGGCGGAAAGGTGTCCAACGTCCTGATCCCCGCCCGACCGGACCAGGCGGTGCGACTGACCGTGACCCTGCCGGACGGCGGCAAGCGCACCGCCTTCGTCGATCCGCACGACGCCCAGCTGATTGGGGTGACGCCCTTCGGCGGGGTGATGGAGACGGTCAAGCAGCTGCACAGCCTGGCCCTGGTCGGAGACTGGGCCAATTACGTCGTCGAGATCGTCGCGGGCTGGGCCCTGATCCTCGTCGCCACGGGCGTCTTCATGTGGTGGCCGCGCGGGCGCGACGTGGGCGTGGTGACGGTCAAGGCGAGGGATGCGGGCCGTCGGCCGTTCTGGCGCGACCTGCATGCGGTGACGGGCCTCTATGCGGGAGCGGTGATCGCCTTTCTGGTGGTGACCGGCATGCCCTGGTCGGCCTTCTGGGGCGGGCAGTACATGGCCTATGTCAAGGATCACGGTCTGGGGCGGCCCAGGCCTCCCGCCGCCGCGAGCCCCTTCGCCCATGCCGGACACGGCGACGCGCCCGCGGGCGTGGGCTGGACGATGGAGGGCGTGGTCATGCCCAATCCGCAACCCTCGCACGCAGCCCGGCTGTCGGTCGTCGTGGCGGCGGCGGAGCGCGAGGGGCTGGTGCGGCCCTACATAGTATCGATCCCGCGCAGCCCCGACCTGGCCTGGACCGCCGCCCGGGTGATCAAACGGGTGGAGGACACGCGCTCGGTCTATCTCGACGGGGCGACCGGGGCGGTCAGGGCCGACATCCGCTGGCGCAGTTTTGGCGTCGGCGCCAAGGCCTTTGAATGGGGCATCGCCGTCCATCAGGGAACCCAGTACGGCTGGATCAATCGCTATCTGATGCTGGGGGGCTGTATCGCCGTCTGGCTGCTCGCGATCAGCGGGCTGGTGATGTGGTGGAAGCGCCGCCCGGCCAAAGGCTTGGGTGCGCCCGTCGCGCCGCCCGGACCGCGCGTTCGGGCCGCCGTCCTCGGCATCGTCCTGCCCCTGGCCCTTCTCTATCCGCTGACGGGGCTGAGCCTGATCGCCGCCCTGATCCTCGATCGTCTGTTCCAGAGCCTGCGGCCTCGCGTCGCGGCCAGGATTTGAAAGCCTCACTCATGAAACGCCTGCTCATCCTCCCCGCCCTGATGCTGTTGTCAGCCTGTGGCGGATCGTCCGAGCCCGACGCCCTGGCCGTCGTGGCGCCCGCCGACGCCCTGTGCCGTCCGACGCCGAACGGGCGGGACGCCACCGGCTGCTACATCACCCTGACGGCCAGCCGCGACGACCGGCTGGTCGGGGTGGCCAGCCCCGTCGCCGCCGAGGGCCAGATACACGAGATGAAGGTCCAGAACGGCGTCATGTCGATGGCCGAACTCAAGGACGGCCTGGCCCTGCCCGCGGGCGAGGCGGTGGCGCTGAAGCCCGGCGGAAACCACATCATGCTGCTGGGCCTGACCCAGCCGCTGAAGGCGGGGGACACGGTCTCCCTGACCCTGAGCTTCGCCCATGCGGGTCCGATCGGCGTGCGCGCACGGGTCGCCCAGCCGGCGGTCGCGACAGGCGCCATGCACCATTGAGGCGCAGACGGTTTGCGCGGGCGGCGGACTGGCCTATTGAGGGGGGATGATGAAAGCTCTCGCGCTGTTCGCCGCCCCGCTGATGCTCGTCGCTCTCGCGGCCTGCGGCGACAAGGACAAGACCGTCACCACCGCGACGATGGAGAAGGACGGGGTCAAGGCCACTGTCGAAATCCGCGACGCCTGGTGCCGCCCGAGCCCGAACGGGGCCCAGGTCGGCGCCTGCTACGCCACGATCAAGGCCTCGACCGCCAACCGGCTGACCGGGGTCGCCACCCCCCAGGCCGGGATGGTGGAGATCCACGACATGGTCATGGACGGCGCCATGATGAAGATGAGCCCCATGCCCAACGGCCTGCCGCTCGTCGCCGACGAAGAGACGAAGCTGGCGCCCGGCGGCAAACATCTGATGCTGATGCAGTTGACCGGGCCGTTGACGGACGGGTCGGCGGTGGCCCTGACCTTCACCTTCTCCGACACCCCGGCCATGACGGTCCAGGCGCCGGTGCGCCAGCCCAAGGCCTGATCGCGACCTGAAATCGAGGGCGAGCCTGACAAACGGCCCCGGAGCCGCTAAAGGCTCGCCCTCAATTCAAAGTCTGAAAGCCCCATGGCCCTCAAAGTCGCGATCGTCGGCCTGCCCAACGTCGGCAAGTCCACCCGGTTCAACGCCCTGACCAAGACGGCGGCGGCCCAAGCCGCCAACTATCCGTTCTGCACCATCGAGCCCAACACCGGCGACGTGGCGGTGCCGGAGCCGCGTCTGGACGTCCTGGCCGAGATCGCCGGCTCCAAGGAGATCATCCCTTCCCGCATCACCTTCGTCGATATCGCCGGACTGGTGCGCGGGGCTTCCAAGGGGGAGGGACTGGGCAACCAGTTCCTGGCCAATATCCGTGACTGTGACGCCGTGGCCTTCGTGGCCCGCTGCTTCGTCGACGACGACATCACCCATGTCGAGAACCGCATCGACCCGATCAGCGATCTGGAGATCATCGAAACCGAGCTGATGCTGGCCGACCTCGAGAGCCTGGAACGTCGCCGGGTGCAGATGGAGAAGCGGGCCAAGGGCGGGGACAAGGAGAGCCAGCTGAGCCTCAAGCTGGTCGATCTGGCCCTGTCGAAACTGAACGCCGGCAAGCCCGCCCGCACCGCCCTGCCCGAGGTGTCCAAGGAGGATCGCAAGGCCTGGGACATGCTGCAACTGCTGACCGCCCTGCCGGCCCTCTATGTCGCCAATGTGGATGAGGGCTCGGCCGACAAGGGCAATGACCTTTCCGATCTGGTCGCCAAGCGCGCCGCCGAGGATAACGCCAAGTCGGTGGTCATCTCGGCCAGGATCGACGCCGAGCTGGCCGTGCTGGATCCCGAGGAGCAGGCCGAGTTCCTGGAGGGACTGGGTCTGGCGGAGCCCGGCTTGAACCGCCTGATCCGCGAGGCCTACGCCCTGCTGGGCCTGCAGTCCTATTTCACCGTGGGGCCGAAGGAAGCCCGGGCCTGGACCATCCATGTGGGCGACACCGCGCCCCAGGCGGCCGGGGTCATCCACACCGACTTCGAGAAGGGCTTCATCCGCGCCGAGACCATCGCCTATGACGACTACGTCGCCCTGCGCGGCGAGGCCAAGGCCCGCGAGGCCGGCAAGCTGCGGGCGGAAGGCAAGCAGTATGTCGTCAAGGACGGCGACGTGATGAACTTCCTGTTCAACTGAGACGCGTGAGGCCGGCCATGGCGAGAGGTGTTGCCGCGATCGTTTCGGCGGTCTGGCTGGGTTGCGGGCTGTTCGGTCCGGCCTTCGCCCAGGAGCCCTCGGCGACGCCGCCGGGGACGGCCGCTCCGCAGTTGGGCCGCGAGCGGATCATGGTCGAGGTCCTGGGCTTCGAGCCCGTGGGCGAGCCTGTCGTCAGCCCGGCTGCGGGCCGCGGCGAAGCCGTGCTGACCGTGCCGCTGAGGCTGAAGGAAGAGGGGCGGTTGGTCGCCGACATCGCCACGGATGCCTATCGCATGGCGGCGGGCGCCCCGGTCGTCCATCGTGAGTTCAAGCCGAGGAACACCGATCAGGCCGAGGCGGTGCAGGCCTGGTGCGGACCGGGCGAGCAGCGCGGCATGTTCGGATGGGCGGGCGGCATCACCGTCTGCATGATCCACACCGCCGGCGGCAAGGCGACGCTGGGCGTGCCGCAGCTGTTCTCCGGCTCGTGGTGGATGGCCAGCACCGTCAGTCTCGCCTCGGCCGATGCGCGGACGGAACGGGTGGCGGTCGAGACGCCGGAGACACCCTCGACCTTCACCCTCATCATCGACTTCGATCGGCTGAGGACCGACGGCGTGAGCGTCCGAGCGGCGATTGAAGGCCCGGGAATGTCGATCGGGGGACGGCCGTATCGCTACAACATGCAGAGGCAGACCCTGCCGCTGACGGACGGCGCCGCGCGCCTGGTCTATGACGGGCTGCAGCTGCGCCTGAGGCCCCGGGGCAGCCCAGAGGGGGTGACGATCGCGGCGGAGCGGATCGCCCCTCCGGTCGATCTCGCCGCCCTGCGCGCCCGTGTCGCGGCCGCTAATCCCGAGCTGGCCGCCGCCCTGTCCGAAGCCGCTGTGAACGCTGAAGACGAGCTCGAACCGACGCCCTTCGTCATCGGCGGGGTGAAGCTGGATCCCGCCGCCCTGACGGTCGGGGAGGGGGTTCTGGGGCGTGGCGGCGTCGTCCTGTCCGGTCAGGCCGAGTATGCGGTCACGGGGCGGCTGGCCAAGCCGCTGAACCTGCGCGCGCCCCTGATCAACGACACGGCGCCCGAGGGGCTGATCCTGCACCAGCTGGAGTTCGCCCGCACCTCGCCGGTGGGCGCACGGACCATGACCCGCATCTGGTGCGGCCCGATCGGCGCGCCGACCGTCTGGAGCCGTAACCGCGTGACCATGTGTCTGAGGCGGGGTCTGACCGGAGAGCTGGAGGCCTTCTGGCCCAGCACCGGCCGGCCCTGGCTGGGCACGACCCAGACGACCGGCAGCGTCGCCGCGCTTCAGGCGCGCGGGTTCGAGATCACGCCGTCGCCGACCTCCCTGCTGGACCCCCGGGGTTTCCGGGTCGAGATCCAGCGGCTGTCGGACACGGCCGTCACGGTCAGGTTCATCGCCCGGAAGGGCGACGAGGACGCTGTCGTCCTGGCCGTCACCACGGAGTTTGAGGACGGGGTCGCGACCATTCCCCTATGGACCCATCGCCTGACCCTGACCCGTTCGGGAGCCGGGGTGACGTCGCGGCTGAGCGCGGACGGCGACGGGACAAGCCCGACGGAGGGCGGCTTCTATCCCTGACGGGCGACGGCCTGACTGTCAGCCGGCGGGGCTGAACACCGCCGCGAGGATGATGGCGAAGATCACGACATAGCAGGCGGCGGAGGCGATCGCCGCCAGCCCGCCCAAGGTCAGCATGGCGGCCAGAAGCCGGTCCTTGAGTTTCTTCATGGTCGGTCTTCGCCTTCGGCCGGGGTCAGCCAGCCCCGGTAGTGAACGATCCGGCCCAGCAGCGGCAGGCCGATCTCGACGTCGAAGGTGAAGCGGCCCTGGGCGTCGATGGCCTCATGGGTCGTGGTGCGCGGGGCGAGGGCGCGGGGTAGCGGGATCGGGCCCAGACGCCAGCCGAGGACGTCATAGACCAGCCGGTCGGCCTGTCGATGCAGGCCCAGTTCGACCGAGACCAGACCGAACCGCTCGGTCATGCGGCCGCCGGCTCGCGGGTTGGAGAGGACGCTCTGGAACCGGGCCGGGCCGATGTGGCGCCGCCAGATCGAGCGGCGGCCGTCGGCGTCGATGGAGACCTCGACGGGCTCCGTACCTGAACGGCCAGGGAAACCGATGATCCGGCCGACGAGACCCGCCAGAGGACTGGCCGGGCCGTCGCAGCGGCACTCGCCCCGCCACTGGCTGAGACCCAGGCTTTCGTGCAGGGCGCGGATCGGGTCGGGCAGGGCGTCGAAGTCCGGACCGATCGCGCGGGCGAACAGGGCGGCGCGTTCGGTGGTGCGTGTGCGGATCAGGGGGTGGGCGTCCAACTCGGCTTCGAGGGCCGCGAGGGGCAGGTCGCCCACGCAGGCGCGGGCGCCGGGGACGAGAGTCCCGGCGGCGATGGCCTTGACCGCGGCGAGGGCGGCCAGGGTGGGGACGACGGGGCCGACGCCGGGTTCGGCCACCAGCCGCCATTCGGCGCGGACGGCGCGGCCTCGGGCGTCGATGCCGAAGGCCTCGACCCGCATGGCGCCGCGATCCGAACCGAAGGGCGCGAAGAGGCCGGACAGGGCGGTCAGGAGCCCGGCCAGAGGTCGCAGACGGAAGCCCGTCGCGGCGGCGAATGCGGCCGTTAGGCTCATGCCCCAATGCAGGATCGGCGGCTCCAGCCCGGCGAGGAAGAGGGCGCTGCGGGTCGGGCGGAAACGGGCGGGCAGTAGGTCGAGGTCGGGCGTCTCGCACAGGGACAGGCGACGGCGACCGGCGGGGCCGAAATCGCGCGTGACGAGGCCGCTCCAGCCCGGACGGCTGCGCCACCGGCCCTTTTCGAAGACGCGGACGGGGCGGCCGGTCCAGGACAGGATCGCCTCCACCACCGAACGGCCACGCGGGGCCCGGGCGCCGGGCGAGATGGCGGCCTCTACGGACATCACCTCGCACCAGCCGGCGGTCAGGTCGTCGAGGACCGCGTTGGACAGGGCCGGGGTCGAACTGGCGCCGGTCAGGGCGACGACACTCGCCGCGCGGGCGGCCGCGTCGAGGGCGGGAAAGGCGGCGACGAAGTCGCGGGCGTCGGCCAGATCGACGTAGGGCAGTCCCGCCGCGATGGCGGCCCGCGCCACGGTCGGCGCCGCATTATGGAATGGGCCCGCAGCGTCCACGACGATGGCGGCGCCCGTTGAGCGAAGGGCCTCGGCCGTGAGGGTGCGGGCGTCGAGGGCGACGGCGCGGGCGGCTCCGCCGGTCTCGACCAGCCGGGCGGCCACGGTCTGGGCGCGGTTCAGGTCGCGGCCCGCACAGACCACCTCGAACCCGTCGCGGGCCAGACCCTGGGCGAGGCGGGAGCCGAAGACGCCGCCCGCGCCGATGAGGAAGACAGCGTTCATGCGAGGAATCGCCCCCGGCGCGATCAGGCCGTCGGGTTCGTCCACTACCGCCGCGCGGCGTCGCTCGCGGCGCGGACCTGACCGAACTCGGAGGTCGGCTTCCAGGTCGGCCATTCGTCGCCGTTGGCCAGATCCAGACCGAGCCGATACAGAAGGGTCAGGTTCTCGACCGCCGAGGTCAGGTCCCAGTCGGCCGACCATTCGTCGCTCGCCCTGTGATAGTCGGCGCCGAACTTGGCCTTCCAGGCCGCCAGACCGGCCTCGCGGCCGCCCTCGACCCAGTCCACCCCGTGCCACGGCATCAGGGCCGGAACGCCGGCGCGGGCGAAGGGGAAGTGGTCGGAGCGGTAGTAGAAGCCCTGTTCCGGCTGACCGTCGTCGGAGACGTAGCGGCCTTCCTTTTCGGCCAGGGCCTGCAGGTCGTCCTCGAGGCTGTTCTGGCCCTTGCCGAAGATGGGCACGTCGCGGGTCGGGCCGCTGAGGGGCAGCATGTCGATATTGATGTCGGCCACCGTCGTCTCCAGCGGATAGACTGGATCGGCGACATAGGCGTAGGCGCCCAGCAGACCCATTTCCTCGGCCGCCATATGGGCGAAGACGAAGGAGCGTTCGGGGGCGGGCGCGGCCTTCAGCTGGCGGGCCATCTCCACGACCCCGACGGTGCCCGAAGCGTTGTCCCAGGCGCCGTTGAAGATCTTGTCCCGGCCGGGGGCGCGCTCATTGACCCCGACATGGTCCCAGTGGGCCGAATAGATGATGGTCTCGTTGGGCCGCGTCGTGCCCGTGATCCTGGCCAGGAGGTTGTGGGTCCGCAGGGTCTCGATGGTTTCCGAGGCCTGCACGCTCATCGTCACTCCCGGCAGGTCGAAGGCGCGGAAATCGCCCGTGCCGATGCGCTCGCCCAGGGCGGCGACGTCCAGACCCAGGGCCGCGGCCGTATCGGCGTTGATCGCGCCCGAGAACTCCAGATCGGCCGCGCCCGGCGTCAGGGTGCGGGTGCGGCCGGGGGCCTGCGCAGAGCGGGTCCAGGCGGGGTCGGTCGCCTTGGCCCTGGACAGGGTGATGACGCCCACGGCGCCGCGCCGCTTGGCTTCGTCCGCCTTGTATTCGCCCGACCGGTAAGTCGTGGCGTAGGGGCCGTTGAACAGGTCGCCGTCCGGCTCGCCGCCCATGACGATGACGATCTTGCCAGTGACATCGAGGTCGCCGTAGTCGTCCCAGCCGCGCTCGGGCGCATGGATGCCGTAGCCGGCGAAGACCAGGCCGGCGCCGTCGATCGCGGCCTGTCCGTCATTGGTCACCGCTCGCAGGGTGATGTCGGTTCCGGGCGTCAGGATATGGACCTGGCCTTCGGCGTCGGTCCAGCTGGCCTTGGCCGAGTCGGCCACGGGGGTGTAGCGCTTCAGATCCACGACCTGCAGCCACTGGCCGTTCGGACCGCCGGGCTCCAGCCCCATGGCCTCATACTGGGCCTGTAGCCAGTCCAGCGTCTTCTTCTCCCCTTCCGTGCCGGGATAGCGGCCCTGGAAGTCGTCGGCGCTGATGGTGCGGATCTCGTCGGAGAGGCGCCGGGCCGAAAAGTTCTGGGCGCTCGCCCCGCCGGCGGCGGCCAGAACAAGGGCCGAGGCGGTGACGCCGCAGATCAGACGCGCGAACATCGGGAACTCCGTGAAGATGCGGCGGCACCTTAGGGACGGCCGCCGGGACCGTTCATTAAAGTTTCGTCATGCGGCGGGATTCAGTTGGGGGCGGCCAGGGCCTCAAGCACGGCATGGCCGTAACGGTCCAGCTTGGACTGGCCGACGCCGGAGATGCGCCCCAGGGCGTCCAGCGAGCCGGGTTCGACCACGGCGATCTCCAGCAGGGTCTTGTCCTGGAAGATGACATAGGGCGGGACATGCTGTTCGGCGGCCCGGTCGCGGCGCCAGGCGCGCAGGATGTCGAAGCGGGCGCGGACGTCGGGGTCCAGAGCCTCGACGGCGGCGTTGCGATCGTTTCGGGTGCGGTTGCGCGGATTGCCGGATCGGGTCGAGGCGTCGAACCCGGCGGGGACGCGGCGGATCTCGATCGGACGCTCGGCGCGATAGACGGCGCGCACGGCCTCGGCCTCGCCCAGACCGAGCAAGGGCTTGCCGTCGTTCGGATCCTCCAGCAGCAGGCCCTCGAACAGCAGGTGGTCGATGACGTCGCGCCAGCCGTTGGGCGAGGTCTCCTTGCCGATCCCCCAGGTGGAGAGCTGGGTCTCCCACGGCTGGACGTCCTTCGTCTTGCCCAGCAGATGGTCGACGACCCGGCCCCGGCCGAACCGGCCGCCGAGCCGCTGGACGGCCGCCAGGGCCTTCTGGGCCTGGACGGTGGCGTCATAGAGGGGCGGAGGGTCGATACAGACATCGCAGACGCCGCAGACGTCGGCGTCGATCTCGCCGAAATAGCGACGCACAGCCTGGGGTCGGCAGACGGCGCCGTCCAGCATGGCGAACAGGCGGCGGACCTTGGACGTCTGGACGGCCTTGACCTCCTCGGCCATGGGGCGACCCTCGAGCCGGCGCAGGGACCAGGCGATGTCGGAGGGGCCATAGAGGGTGATCCCCTCGGCCGGTTCGCCGTCGCGACCGGCGCGGCCGATCTCCTGCCAGTAGGCTTCAAGGCTGCCCGGCGGATCGGCGTGGATGACGAAGCGGACGTCGGCCTTGTCCACCCCCATGCCGAAGGCGATGGTCGCGACCATCACCGCCCCCTCCTCGGCCAGGAAGCGTTCGAGGCGCAGGTCGCGGGCGCGGGCGTCCATCCCGGCGTGATAGGCGATGGCGTTGACCCCGGCGCCGGACAGGGCGTCGGCGACGCGCTCGCAGCCGTCGCGACTGCCGCAATAGACGACGCCCGACTTGCCGCGCCTCTGGCGAACCAGTTCGATGACGGCGGCGTCGGTCTTGGCGCGCGAGGCGCTTTCCTTGCGCACGGCCGAAAGCTGCAGGTTGGGCCGGGCGAAGCTGTCGACGAAGACCGCGGCGCCCTCCAGCCGTAGGGAGCGCAGGATGTCCTCGCGCGTGCGGGCGTCGGCGGTGGCTGTGACGGCGATGCGGGGCACGCCGGGGAAGAGCTCCGACAGGCGGCCCAAGGTCCGGTAGTCGGGGCGGAAGTCGTGACCCCACTGGGAGACGCAGTGGGCCTCGTCGATGGCGATCAGACTGAGCGGCAGCTCGTGCAGCCGGTCGATCAGATGCGGCTGGGCCAGACCTTCGGGCGAGACATAGAGCAGGTCCAATTCGCCCGCCCGCGCCGCGCGCCAGACGGCGGAGCGCTCGTCCATCGACAGGCCGGAATCGAGCCGGGCGGCGCGGACGCCGAGCTGTTTCAGCGCCTCGACCTGGTCCGCCATCAGGGCGATCAGGGGCGAGACCACGAGGCCCAGGCCGGGACGCAGGATGGCGGGGATCTGGTAGCAGACCGACTTGCCGCCGCCAGTCGGCAGGACCGCCAGAACGTCGCGCCCGGCGAGGATTTCGGCGACGACCCCGGCCTGCAGTCCGCGAAAGTCGGTGTGGCCCCAGAGGCGGTGCAGGGTCTCGCGCGCCTGATCCAGCCCGGGCGCGGCCAGCCCTGAAGCGGGATGCGTGGCGATGGCGAGCGAGTCGGGCGGCATGGGCGGGTTGTGTCACCGATGCGGGCGGGAGGCCAGCGGGACGGTAGGTGTGCGGGGAAAGCACCCCCTCCGTCACGGCGCAAGCGCGCCGCGCCACCTCCCCATCGCGGAGCGATGGGGAGGACAGGAGCGTCTCAGTCGGTCTTGCGCTGGTCGGCGGTCGGGGCGCGGGCGGGGCCGAACTCGGAGCCGGGCTTCCATTCGGGCCAGTCGCGGCTGTCGGCCAGGGCGCGGCCGACATTGTAGTAGACGGTCAGGTCCTCGATCTGGCCGCGATAGTCCCAGTCGGCCGACCATTCGTCATCGGCCTGGTGGTAGCGCCGGGCGCGGTAGTCGTCGCGGGCGGCGATCCGGGCGGCCAGAGGCTCGTCGCGGAAGTCCCCGGCCGAGGCGCCATAGGCCATGGGCACGCCCTTCTGGGCCAGGGGGAAGTGGTCGGAGCGGAAGTAGATGCCGGCCGGGGCGCCGCCGTCGGGGGTGACGACGCGGCCCTGGGCCTCCACCGCCGCCGTGGTGCGCTCGTCCAGATGCGACTGGCCGAAGCCGACGATCGAGAAGCCCGTGGTGCGGCCATAGATGTTGGCCGAGTCCATATTGATGCCGCCCGCCGTGGTGGCCAGGGGATAGAGGGGGTTGGCGGCATAGTAGGTCGAGCCCAGCAGGCCGCTTTCCTCGCCGGTGAAGGAGATCATGACGATCGACCGCTTGGTGCGCGGGGCGGCGGAGAAGGCGCGGGCCAGCTCCAGCAGGCCGGCGGTGCCTGAGGCGTTGTCCACCGCGCCGTTGAAGATGGCGTCGCCGTTGGCGTCGGGCGTCCCGACCCCGATGTGATCCCAGTGGCCGGTGTAAAGGACCGTCTCGTCGGGCCAGGTCGAGCCGGGCAGGCGGGCCACGACGTTGTGGGTTTCGATCTTGCTGGAGGCCAGATCGTACATGCCCGAGAAGCTGGCTCCGGGCAGTTCGACGGGGCGGAAGTCGCGGCTGCGAGCCTGAAGCTTCAGGGCCTCGAAGTCGAGACCGGCCTGCTGGAACAGCTGGACGGCGACGTCGCGCTGGATCCAGGCCTCGACCGGCACGCGTTCCTTGGACGGATCGGCGCGGACGATGTCGAACTGGGGGGCGGTCCACGAGTTGCGGACCGTGCCCCAGCCGTAGGAGGCGGGCTTGTCCTCATGCACGATCAGGACGCCGGCGGCGCCCTGACGGGCGGCCACCACGGACTTGTAGGTCCAGCGGCCGTAGTAGGTCATGGCCGCGCCGCCGAAGGTGTCGAGCGACGGGTCCTCGAAATCGGCGTCATTGACCAGGACGACGATGATCTTGCCGCGGACGTCCACGTCCTTGAAGTCGTCCCAGTTGCGCTCGGGCGCGTCGATGCCGTAGCCGACGAAGACGACCGGCTTGTTCATCAGCATGACGTGACCTTCCGCCGGCAGGCGGGTCGAGATGACGATCTGTTCGCCCTGGGTCAGGGGCAGGGACCAGTCGCCGACCTTCAGCTGGGCGCGGGCGTTGGAGACCTGGAAGCGGTTCAGGCCGACGGCCTGGGTCCACAGGCGCGAACCGTCGGGCTGGAGGTCGCCGCCGGGCTCGAAGCCCGCGCCCGCATAGCCCTTGGACAGATAGTCGACGACCTTTTGCTCGGCCGGGGTGGCGATGCCGCGACCCTCGAACTCGTCAGAAGACAGGACGCGGATGTCCTCGGACAGGCGCACGGCGCTGAAGTCGGGGGTGGTTTGGGTCTGGGCGACGGCGCCGGAAGCGAGGCTGACAGCGGCCGCGAGGACGGCGAGGGACGGGACGATGCGCATGGGGACTCCGGTCGAGGGAACGGCGGCGACCCTATTCAGCGAGGGAGGCGGTGTCGATGCGTCAGAGTGATTCCTTCTCCCGGCGGGAGAAGGTGGCTCGCGAAGCGAGACGGATGAGGGGTTGGCGCGTCAGTCGGCGTTAGCCGTCGCACGGCCGGAGACACGGCTGCGCCGACTTCCAACGCCAGCCCCTCACCCTTTCGGCTGACGCATCGCTGCGCTCTGCGAGCCTCAAGCCCTCTCCCGCCGGGAGAGGATGGATCAAAAGAAAAAGCCCGCCCCGGCGGACCGAGGCGGGCTTGATCGTCGAGGTTGCGTGTCGGGCCTAGTGAGCGACGCCGGCCCAGATGCGGCGGTAGCTCATGTAGGTGAGGCCGGCGAACAGGGCGAGGAAGATCAGGACGCCGAGGCCGGCCTGTTTGCGCTGGACGCCATGGGGCTCGGAGGCCCAGGCGATGAAGGCCGAGACGTCCTTGGCCATCTGGTCCTTCGTGGCGGCGGTGCCGTCGTCGTAGGTGACCAGACCGTCCGAGGCCAGCGGGTTGGGCATGGCGATGAAGCCGCCGGGCGGGACATGGGCGCCTTCGGGCACGAAGGGCGTCAGGTCGCCGGCCATGTAGGCGTTGTAGTGCTGGGTCGGCGTCATCGTCAGATAGGACGGCGGAGCGTTGTAGCCGGTCAGCAGCGAATAGATGTAGTCGGCGCCGCCGTGACGGGCCTTGGCCATCACCGAGAGGTCGGGCGGAGCCGCGCCGCCGTTCGCCGCCGCCGCCGCCGTGTGGTTCGGATAGGGCGAGGGGAATTTGTCGGCCGCGATGCCCGGACGCTGGATCGGATCGCCGGTCTCGTTGTCGATGTCGGCGATCTGGAACTCGGCGGCGATGGCGCGCACGAAGCGGTTCTCGGCCGGGTTGGCGGCGTGCTCGTCGTAGAAGGGCCCGCCCTTGATGCCCAGGTCGCGGAAGTGCAGCAGGTTCATCGAGTGGCAGGCCGCGCAGACCTCGCGATAGACCTTGTAGCCGCGCTGCAGCTGGCCCTGGTCGAAGGTCCCGAACGGGCCCTCGAACGAGAAACCGCCGTCCTTGAGCTTGTGGGCGCCGCCGCCGGCGGCCAGGGCCGGGGAGGCCGCGAAGGCCAGGCCGGCGACGGCCGCGACGGCGACCAGGGCGCCCTTGAGGGATTTACGGATGGAAAGCGTCATCGCGCTCAGCCCTTCTTTTCGGCTTGGGCGGGGACGGCCTGGGACACCGCGGGGGCGCCGGTCAGGACCGGGTCGGAGATGGTGGCCGGGATCGGCAACGGCGTTTCCTTCAATCCCACCCACGGCATGATGATCGCGAAGAAGATGAAATAGTAGGCTGTCAGGAAGCGGGTCAGCCACAGGTAGGAGTTCAGGTCGCCGTCACCAAGGTTGAAGGTCGAGACATTCGGAATGACGTGCGCATCTGGAAGTTGGCCACCGCACCAGCCGAGGCCGAGGCCGACGATGACGAAGATCACGAAGAAGATCTTCATGGTCGGGCGATAGCGCATCGACCGCACCTTGGACGTATCCAGCCAGGGCAGGATGAACAGGATGCCGATGGCCGCGAACATCGCCACCACGCCGCCGAACTTGTCGGGGATGGCGCGCAGGATGGCGTAGAAGGGCAGCATGTACCACTCGGGCACGATGTGCGCGGGCGTCTGCAGCGGGTTGGCCGGGATGTAGTTGTCGGCGTGGCCCAGGGCGTTCGGCATGAAGAAGACGAACAGGGCGAACAGCATCAGGAAGAGGATGATCGCGAAGCCGTCCTTCACCGTGAAATAGGGGTGGAAGGGCAGGGTGTCCTTGGCCGTCCGCTCCTTGGGGATCAGGATCCCGACCGGGTTGTTCTGGCCGGCGGTGTGAAGGGCCCACAGGTCCACCACCCCCACGCCGAAGATCACGAACGGCAGCAGGTAGTGCAGCGAGAAGAAGCGGTTCAGCGTGGCGTTGTCGATGGCCGGGCCGCCGCGCAGCCAGATCAGGACCGTCTCGCCGATGACCGGGATGGCCCCGATCAGGTTGGTGATGACCTCGGCGCCCCAGTAGGACATCTGGCCCCAGGGCAGGACGTAGCCGAGGAAGGCCGTGGCGATCATGAGGAAGAAGATCACGCAGCCGAGGATCCAGATCATCTCGCGCGGCGCCTTGTAGGAGCCGTAGTAGAGGCCGCGCAGCATGTGGATGTAGACCGCGATGAAGAACATCGAGGCGCCGTTGGCGTGGACATAGCGGATCAGCCAGCCGCCGTTGACGTCGCGCATGATGCGCTCGACCGAGGCGAAGGCCATGCCCGTGTTGGGCGTATAGTGCATGGCCAGGACGATGCCGGTGACGATCT
Source organism: Brevundimonas sp. (assembly GCF_052436175.1). GTDB lineage: Bacteria > Pseudomonadota > Alphaproteobacteria > Caulobacterales > Caulobacteraceae > Brevundimonas. Next base: position 51,465 of record NZ_JBQVNM010000001.1, read on the forward strand.
GGATCACCAGGCAGAGCATCAGGATGCCGCCGAACGTATACCAGTAGTTGAGGTTACGCGGCGTCGGCAGCGACATGTAGTCGGCGCCGAAGCGGATGATCGGCAGACGGGTGTCGAGCCACTTCTCGATGCCGGTCTTGGGGACGTAGGTGGATTCGTGTTCGCTCATCGTCGTCCTCAGCCGATCTTGATCTTGGAGCCGGCGGTGAATTCGTATTCCGGCACGGCCAGATTGAGCGGCGCCGGACCCTTACGGATGCGGCCCGAGGTATCATAGTGAGAGCCGTGGCAAGGGCAGAACCAGCCGCCGTAATCGCCGGAGCCGAAGGTCGGGATGCAGCCCAGGTGTGTGCAGGAGCCGATCACGACCAGCATCGGCTCATGACCAGGCTTGGTGCGCTCGGCGTCGGTCTGCGGATCCTTCAGGTCGCCGAGGGGGGTCGATACTGCTTCCTGAACCTCTTTGGCCGTGCGGTTGCGCACGAAGACAGGCTTGCCCTGCCAGGTGATGACGACCTGCTGGCCTTCCTGGACCTTGGAGGTATCGAACTCGATGGTCGACAGGGCCAGGGTGTCGGCGGCGGGGTTCATCTGGTTGATGAGCGGCCAGGCCACCATCACGCCCGCGCCAACGGCGGCGGCGCCGGCGGCGATGTGGATGAAGTCGCGGCGGTTGGGATCGCCTTCAGGCCCATGGCCCAGATCTGCAGTCACGACCGGTTCGGCCACGTCTCACCTCTGAATGTCCGCGCCCCGGCCCCGGGAAGAGGGTCGCCGCGTCGGTAGGGTATCGGATCGCAGACCCTGCGGATGCCCGGCCGGACGGTTGCGGGAGTTTTTGCTCAAGCGACGGAAGTCACTTGCGAAACGCTCGCAATTCAGGCCGCGACAAACCCCCGGGTAGCGCGTATGAGGGCCTTAGAATGCGGCTCGCTCTTTTTCAACCGGACATTCCTCAGAACGTGGGCGCCTGTATCCGGCTGAGCGCATGTTTCGGCGTGGAATTGCATGTGATCGAGCCGGTCGGCTTCGATTTCGGCGACCGGGCCATGAAGCGGGCGGCGCTGGACTATGGGCCTCTGGGTCATATGACGCGCCACGCGGACTGGGACGCCTTCCAGAGGGATCGCGGGCTTGGTCGGCTGGTGCTGTTCACGACCAAGGCGGCGGGGACGCTGAGCGACTTCCGGTTCGAGCGCGACGATATGCTGCTGTTCGGGCGGGAGACGGCGGGGGCGCCCGATTTCGTCCATGCGGCGGCCGATGCGCGGGTCTTCATCCCGATTCGGCCCGAGACGCGGTCGCTGAACCTGTCGGTGAGCGCGGGAATCGCCCTGTGGGAGGGGCTGAGGAAGGTTCAGGGGCTGCCGTAGCTGTCCTCCTCTCCGTCATCCTCGGGCTTGACCCGAGGATCGAGGTTTCCGGGGGGGGGGGCTGAACTGCAGGCAGGCTCTGCCAGCGCCCCGGTTCTTTCGCCCGAGGGGCGGAACGTCCGGCCCTCGGGTCAAGCCCGAGGGTGACGGAGATTGGGATTAGGTCCGCCCGTAGCCACCTCCGCCCGGGGTTTCGATGACGAAGACGTCGCCGGGGGACAGGGCGGCCTCGGCCGTGGAGCCGAGGGGCTCGACCGAACCGTCGGCCCGTTCGATCCGGTTTGCGCCCAAGGCGCCCGGCTCGCCGCCGTCGACGCCGAAGGGCGGGACGCGGCGGCGGTTGGACAGGATGGCGGCGGTCATGGGTTCCATGAAACGCATCCTGCGGACGGTCCCGTCGCCGCCGGTCCAGCGCCCGGCGCCGCCCGAACCGCGACGGATGGAGAACTCCTCCAGCCGGACGGGGAAGCGTGTCTCCAGAACCTCGGGGTCGGTCAGGCGGCTGTTGGTCATATGGGTCTGGACGGCCGAACCGCCGTCGAAACCGGGGCCGGCGCCTGAGCCCCCCGCGATCGTCTCGTAATACTGGCGGGTCGCGTCGCCGAAGGTGAAGTTGTTCATCGTGCCCTGGCTGGCGGCCAGGACGCCGAGGGCGCCGTAGAGGGCGTCGACCACCGCCTGGGAGGTCTCGACGTTCCCGGCGACGACGGCGGCAGGATAGCGGGGATTGAGCATCGAACCGTCGGGCACGATGAGGGTGATGGGCTTGAGGCAGCCCTCGTTCAGCGGGATGGCGTCGTCCACCAGGGTGCGGAAGACATAGAGAGTCGCCGCCCGGGTGATCGACAAGGGGGCGTTGAAGTTGCTGTCGAGCTGGGCGCTGGTTCCGGTGAAATCGACGACGGCCGTGCGGGCGATCGGGTCCACGTCGATGCGGACGCGGATGACGGCGCCGCTGTCCATCTCGTAAGCGAACGATCCGGGTCTCAGGGCCGAGATCGCGCGACGCACGGCCTCCTCGGCGTTGGACTGGACGTGGCCCATATAGGCCTCGACCACCGGACGGCCGAACTCGGCGACCATGGCGTGGAGTTCGTCGGCGCCGCGCGTGCAGGCGGCGACCTGGGCCTTAAGGTCGGCCAGGTTCATGTCGATGTTGCGGGCCGGGTATCGACCCGAGGCGAACAGGGCGCGGGTCTCCTCCTCCAGCAGTCGGCCTTCATCGACCAGAAGCACGTCGTCGATCAGGACGCCCTCGTCCGCGACCGTGCGAGAGGTGGCGGGCATGGAGCCGGGGGTCAGGCCGCCGACGTCGGCGTGGTGTCCGCGCGCGGCGACGAAGAAGGCGGGGCTGTCGTCGGCTGCGTCAAGGAAGACCGGCCGGATGACGGTGTTGTCGGGCAGGTGGGTGCCGCCGTTGTAGGGGGCGTTGAGCATATAGACGTCGCCACGTCGGAGGCCCCGGCCGTCGCGCGCATCTCCACGCGATCGGACCACCGCCGCGATGCTCTCGCCCATCGAGCCCAGATGGACGGGGATGTGCGGGGCGTTGGCGATCAGGGCGCCGGAGGCGTCGAAGACGGCGCAGGAGAAGTCCAGCCGCTCCGTGATGTTGACCGAATAGGCGGTGGCGCGCAGGGCCTCGCCCATCTGTTCGGCGGCGGCCATGAAGCGGGCGTTGAAGACCTCCAGCAGGATGGGGTCGGCTTCCGTCCCGACCGCCTTGCGCGGGGCGAGGGGCTGGACCCGGGTCAGGATCAGGGTGTCGGAGGCGGCGATTTCGGCGCGCCAGCCGGGTTCGACCGAGACGGCCCCGACGCCCTCGAAGATCAGGGCAGGGCCGTCGATGCGGGCGCCGGGCGACAGGGCTTCGCGGCGGAAGACCGGGGCGTCGTGGTCGGCGCCGCCCATGCGGACGGACTGGCGGCCGACCGGGTCGGGCGCGAAGGGAGAGGCTGCGGCGGTCGAGGACGCCTGTGCGCCGCCGGACGGAGAGGCGATGGCCTCGACCTGAAGCGTGTCTACGATCAGGCCTTGTTCGGCGACAAAGCCGAATCTCTGGCGGTGGAGGGTCCGGAAATCGCGGCGCATGGCCTCGGCCGTGCCGAAGGGGACGGTCAGGGTGGTGTCGGACCCGGCGTATTTGATCTCGGCGCGGGCGACGGTGGAGACGACGTCGCCCGGTCCCTGTCCGCTGAGGTCGGCCAGGGCGGCCTGGGTCAGGGCCTCGATCCGGTCGATCAAGGCGCCGACGGGCGCGTCCTCCAGCGGCGCGGAGACGGTTTCCTGACGCACGGCCCGGACATCGGCCAGACCCATGCCGTAGGCGGACAGGACGCCCGCCAGCGGGTGCAGCATCACCGTTGTCATGCCCAGAGCGTCGGCGACAAGGCAGGCGTGCTGGCCCCCGGCGCCGCCAAAGGCGTTCAGCACATGGCGGGTCACGTCGTGGCCGCGCTGGATGGAGATGGTCTTGATCGCCTCGGCCATGTGCTGGACGGCGATGGCGATGAAGCCCTCGGCCAGGTCGAGCGGGTCGGCGGGGCGGCCGGTGGCGGCCGCGACCTGTTCCGCCAGGGCGTCGAAGGCGGCGTGGACGGCATCTGCGTCCAGCGGCTGGTCGGCGTTGGGGCCGAAGACCGGGGGGAAGTGGTCCGGGCTCAGCTTGCCCAGGCGGACGTTGCAGTCGGTCACTGTCAGGGGGCCGCCGCGTCGATAGGCGGCCGGACCCGGCACGGCGCCCGCGCTTTCGGGACCGACCCTCAGGCGCGATCCGTCGAAGCGGCAGATGGACCCTCCGCCCGCCGCCACCGTCTCGATGGCCAGCATGGGCGCGCGCAGCCGGACGCCTGCCACCACGCTGTCAGAGGTGCGTTCGTATTCGCCCGCATAGTGGGAGACGTCGGTCGAGGTGCCGCCCATGTCGAAGCCGATGACATGGTCGAAACCGGCGTCGCGGGCGGTGGCCGCCATGCCGACGACGCCCCCGGCCGGGCCGGACAGGATGGCGTCCTTGCCCCGGAAAACGTCGGCGGCGGTCAGGCCGCCGTTGGACTGCATGAACAGGAGCGGGGTCGCCTCGCCCAGATCGGCGCCGACCCGGTCGACATAGGCGCGCAGCACGGGCGAGAGGTAGGCGTCGGCGACCGTGGTGTCGCCGCGCCCTATCAGCTTGATGAGACCGGCGACCTCATGGCTGACAGAGACCTGGGGGAAGCCGATCTCGACGGCGAGGGCGGCGACACGCCGCTCGTGATCCGGGAAACGCCAGCCGTGCATCAGCACCACGGCCAGGGCGCGGTAGCCCCGGTCGAAGGCGGTTTGAAGATCGGCGCGCGTTTTCTCCTCGTCGAGCGGGCGGACGACCTCGCCCTCGACGCCCAGACGTTCCTCGATCTCTATGACCGCGCCGTGCAGGGGCGGAATGGGACGCACGCAGCGGGCGAAGAGTTCGGGGCGGCTCTGCCAGCCGATCCTCAGGGCGTCGGCGAAGCCCGAGGTGATGGCCAGAAGGGTCGGCTCGCCCTTGCGCTCCAGAAGGGCGTTGGTGGCGACGGTGGTGCCCATGCGCACCTCCTGAACCAGGCCGGGGGGCAGGGGGCCGGGGCCGGCCCCGGTCAGGCGTCGCACGCCCTCGACGGCGGCGTCGGCGTATTGCTCGGGATTGTTGGACAGGAGCTTGGCCGTCCTGACCTCTCCGGCCGGATCGCGCGCCACGATGTCGGTGAAGGTGCCGCCCCGGTCGATCCAGAAGCGCCAACCGCTCGGAGTTGGGGCGGTCGGGTCGGAAGCGGGGATGTCGGCCATGGTCCGATTAGACGGAGGTCCGGCGCGCTTACAAGGGGCGACTGGATGGGGCGGCTAACCGAGGGCGGCGCCCACCGTGTTGCGCGGATCGAGCGGCAGGCCCGCCGCCTGACGGTGTTTCAGGACCCGCAGCCAGCCATGCATGGCCTCGGAATCCAGACCGTGCATCATCAGCCGGTAGCCCGCCTGCAAGGTCGAGAGGGCGACCAGGGGATGGCCGTTCTTGACGAAGCTCATGTGGTAGTCCGAGCCGATGATCCGGCCGATGTAGATGGCCATGACCTCGTCCAGCTGCAGCGAGTTGGACGCCCGCACGAAGTCGTCGCGCGGCAGCATCAGGGCGTAGATCGGGGTGTAGAACTCAACCGCCGTCTGGACGTCGATCCGGTTCAGCGCCTTGCGCGGGAAGGTCTCGAAAGCCGGGAATTCGTCGGAGATCATGGAGAAGTCGATCTCGGCCGGCGGCGTCAGCTCCCGGCCTTCGGCGCGCAGGGCCGCGTTCAACTCGATGATGAAGTTGAAGATGTTCAGGTCGTGTTCGAGGAAGAGGTTGGCCTCGATGTCCTTCAGCCGGGTCGGGCGCAACGGCCGCGACGGCACCCGGTCGGCCACGCCCGAGTTCACCCGCACGAAGGCGGTCAGCTCCGACCCGACGTGGAAATGGCGCAGGATGACGGTGTTGGCTTCCGGCGTGGCGAAGGTGCGCAGGCCCCAGTGGATGGTCCGGTGCAGCAGGCCGTTCAGATTGGGGTGGTTGGGCGAGACCGCGCGCAAGACCTTCACCAGGCAGAAGAACAGCATGACCAGCGGCCGGGCGACCGGAAACAGCCAGCGGCGCGACCAGGACCGGGCGCCGAGGAGAAGGGCCCGCTTGGCGTCCTCGTCGATGGGCAGGCTGTGGTCGAGATAGAGAGCCAGCCAAGGGTCGGGGTCGCGCGGGTCGTGGCGCGCGGCGTCGAAGGGATCGGCGGCCGGGGACAGACGGGACGTCACGCCGTGACCTCCTCGATCTGCAGCGCATAGAGGCGGGCGGTGACGCGGGCGGTGGTGACGATGCGCTCGGCGATGACCTCGTCGGGCAGGACCATGGCCAGCATCTCGCGGAACTCCTCCATGTGCTCGGCGTCGTTCTCGCCGTGATAGAGGAGGAAGCGGACGGCTTCATCGGGCAGGTTCAGCCGCTCCTTCACCAGACGGCCCCAGGGCGCGGCCTTGATCGAGCCCAGTCCCTCGATGACGAACATGGCGCCCAGCAGGCCGAAGGGGTCGGGCTGGGACGCCTGATGGAACATCCAGGCCGACAGGGCCTCCGACCCGATGTTCTTGGGCGCGCTGCGGATGTCGTGCAGGTCGCCGCCGGCCGCGACGAAGTCGGCCTCCAGCAGGCGGAAGTCGCGGTGTTCGGTCACCGCATGGCGCATCAGGGTCGAGCGGAGTTCGAGATGGTCCTCGCCGATGTTGGAGGCCGCGCGGCTCATCCACAGGGCGCCGTCCTTCACCTGTTGCCGCAGGTTGATGAGGAAGGCGTGATAGTCGGCCAGCTCGAAGCGACCGCGTGTCAGCTTGCGGATCAGGGGCGTCGCCTCCAGCCGCTGTTCGAAGTCGGTGAAGACGACCGTCAGCTTTCGCAGCACGTCCGCGACGGCGGTTTCGGTCTCGGGGGTCATCACACCACCTCCAGCATCATGAAGCCGATCATGGCGCGGCCGCTTTCGGGGACGACCAACAGGATGCGCTCGCCGCGTTTCGCCCGCCCGCTCTTGATGAACTCATCCAGCATGACCCAGATCGAGGCCGAGCCGATGTTGCCGACGGTCGCCAGATTTGAGAACCATTTCGTCTCCGGGATCATGGCCCGGGTCGTCTCCAGGATCGAGACGATTTCCTGACGCAGGGAACGGGCCGAGTAGTGGCAGAGCAGATGATCGACACGGGCTGGGTCGATCCGGCCCTGATCGACCTTTTCCATCCAGACGCCGATCCAGGCGCGGATGACGATCTTGAGGAGGTCGAAATCCTGCACCAGTGCGACGGCGCCCGAGGCGTGGGCGGCGATGGGGCCGGCGTGGCTCCAGGCGCTCTTCATGTCCGCTCGGTCGGCGAAGGTGGAGCCAGCCCACATGCAGGGGTCGAACCGGCCCGCGAGCGAGGTCATGTCGATCCACTCGACCCGTAACGAAAGGCCGTCCGGGCGAGGCTTGGGCTCCATCACCACCGCCCCGGCGCCGTCGGACAGGGTGAAGCGGAGGAAGTCGGCCTCCATCCGCAAGCGGCCCTTGGCGTCGACCAGGGCCGTGCCCTCGTAGAAGCCGGGCCGGAACCAGCGGGAGGAGAACTCCCCGCCCGAGGCGGCGGCGACACCGGCCTCTCCGGCGCGGACGTTCAGCCAGGCGTCCCTGGCCGCCGTCAGGGCCGAGCCGCAGACCGACTGGTGGCTGGCGATGGAGAGGGGGCCGCAGGCCAGTTCGGCGTGAACGGCGGCGGCGTGACCCGGAACGAGGTAGTCGCCCTGGGTCGTGGCGGTGGCCAGGTGATCGAGGTCGCCGGCCGCCAGGCCCGCGGCTTCGAGCGCCGCCTCCACCGCCCGGGCGGTCATGGAGGCGTTGGAGTGCAGCGGGACTCCCTCGGCGTCGAGGGCGTAGTGGCGGGTTTCGATGCCGTTCCAGCGCAGGGTCCGGCGGCCGACGGCGGAGGCCCGGCCATGGATGCGGCCGATATGGTCCTCCATCGCCTCGGCCCCGATAGGCGCACCGGGCAGGAAGGCGCCGGTCCCGGTGATGAAGACGTCACGAAGGGCGTTCATGCCGCAGGTTTAGCAGAGGAATTGCGACGGGGATGCGGCGATCGAGATCAGACCGCAGAACCAGCCGCCTATCGCGCCAGGGTGAACCGCACCGGCGTTCCGGTCTGGGCCGAGGGGGTCAGCCAGAGGTCGAAGGCGCCCGGTTCGACGGTGGGCGTTCCGGCCGAGCCGATGAACTCCAGCTGGCTGCGTTTCAGACCGAAGCTGACCGTGACGGTTTCGCCCGCCTTGATCGGGACCTTGCGGAAATCGCGCAGGCGCTGGCCCGGCTGGGTCAGGCTGGCGACCCGGTCGCGAATATAGAGCTGGACCGTCTCGACGACATCGACGGACCCGGCATTGGTGATGTTGACCGAGACCTCGATCGCCTCGTTCCACGGCATGACGTCCGACGACAGGGTCGGGGCCGAATAGGCGATCCGGCCGTAGGTCAGGCCGTGGCCGAAGGGATAGAGGGCGGTGTTGGTCGTCTCGCGATAGCGGGCCGTATATTCCTCGACCGCCTTGTTCGGATCGGCGGGGCGGCCCGTAGTCTTGTGGTCGTAGGTGAAGGGCTGCTGGCCCGATTTGTGCGGGAAGCTGACCGGCAGGCGACCGGACGGCGAATGGGAGCCGAACAGGACGTCGGCGACGCTGTGGCCCATTTCCGAGCCGAGAAACCAGGTGACGACGATGGCCGGGGCGTCCTTGACGGCGCCGGACAGCTCCAGGGCCCGGCCGTTGCGCAGCAGGATGACGACGGGCTTGCCGGTCGCGGCGACGGCCTCGACCAGGGCCTGCTGGGCGGCGGGCAGGGTGATCTCGGTGCGGGACTGGGCCTCGCCCGACATGCGCGAGCCCTCGCCGATGGCCAGGACGACGATGTCGGCGCGTTCGGCGGCTGCGACCGCCGCGTCGATGCCGCCCGACAGCGGGCCCTCGATGTCGGAGCCGCGCGTGATGCTGAGCCCTTGCGGATCGGCCATGGCGGCGCGGAAGCCGGTCTCCAGCGAGATGCGGTGCTTCTCGTCGCCCCAGATGGTCCAGGGGCCGAAGACATTGTCGACGTCGTCGGCGAAGGGACCGATGAGGGCGATCTTCTGGCCCTCTCGCTTCAGCGGCAGGAGGTCGCCGTCGTTCTTCAAGAGGACGATGGACTTGGCGCCGGCCTCACGGGCGAGGTCGTAGTGGGCGCGGGAGCCGCAGACGGCCTTTTCCCGCACCGGGTCCATGCCGCGATAGGGATCGTCGAAAAGGCCGAGTGCGGCCTTGACGGTCAGGACGCGGCGCACGGCCTCGTCGAGCCGGGCGAGGGGGACGGCGCCGCTTTCGACCAGACCCGGCAGGTGCTGGAGGTAGAGGCCCGAGACCATGCTCATGTCCACGCCCGCCAGCATGGCGATCCGGGCGGCGTCACGGCCGTCCTCGGCGAAGCCGTGGGCGATCAGCTCCTGTTCGGACGTATAGTCGGAGACGACGAAGCCGGCGAAGCCCATCTCGCCGCGCAGGACCTCGGTCAGCATGTGATGATTGCCGGAGGTGGGCACGCCGTTCAGGTCGTTGAAGGCGCTCATCACCGACATCGCCCCAGCGTCCAGCGCCGTCTGGAACGGCGGCAGGAAGACGCCCCGCAGGGTCGCCTCGGACATGTCGGTAGTGTTGTAGTCCATCCCGCCCTGGGCCGCCGAATAGGCGATGAAATGCTTGGGCGTGGCGACGAGGGCGTCGGGATGGTTCAGGCCGTGGTCGCCCTGGATGCCGCGCACCCGGGCCTCGGCCAGGATCTGGTTGAGCAGGACGTCCTCGCCCGCGCCCTCGACCACCCGGCCCCAGCGCTGGTCACGGGCCACGTCGATCATGGGGGCGTAGTTCTGGTGGATGCCGGAAACGGCGCCCTCAAGCGCGGCGGCGCGGGCGGTGCGGCGGGCCAGGTCGGCGTCGAAGGCGGCGGCCTCGGCCAAGGGCACCGGGAAGACGGTGTAGAGGCCGTGGATGATGTCGGCCGCGAAAAGCAGCGGGATCTTCAGCCGGGTTTCCTCGACCGCGATGCGCTGGACACGACGACCGGCCTCGGCGCCGACGCCGTTGAACAGGGCGCCGACCTCGCCGGAGCGGATCATCCGGGTGACGCGCGCGGGGTCGCCCTGACCGTCCAGCGGATTGACGTTCTGGGGCCGGAAGCGGAACGGATCGCCCAGCAGGTTCAGCTGGCCTGCCTTCTCCACCAGGGTCATCTGGCCGATCAGCCATTCGATGTGGCCGGCGTGATCTAGGCCCGCAGGCGGGGTCGGTCCCTGGGTCTGGGCCTTCGCTTTCGACGGGACCGAGAACAGTCCGGCCCCAAGGGCGGCGAGGGTGGCGAGCTTGGACATGGCGGACCGGCGAGACATCTGGGGGACTGCATAGGTCATGGCGGCGGTCGAGGCGATCATCATGACGAACTTCTAGTCGGAATGTAACCGGTTACGCCAGACTGGCAATCCGCCGCCCGACGAAAAGCCGCACCTCAGGCGAAATCGGTCGCGACGATCGTCGTCCGACGCGGCTCAGATTTCGCCCAGCCATTTGGCCTGGGTCAGCCGTGGATGAAGTGCGGCACAAAGCGTGAGGTGTTGAGGGTGATGGGCCCAGAATCCTCGCGCAGGCCGATGCCCGCCGGTTCGTTCCCGACCAGCCAGGAACCGATGATGACGTGGTTGCCGCCGAACACCGCCGGGGCGTGCAGGGCCTGACGGATGTGGCGGCCCCCGCCGTAGCCGCCGTCGAGGACGGGCTGGGCCGCGCCGTCCAGGGTCAGCTCGACGTTGGCCCCCTCGCGCGAGAACAGGGGCTTGCGAACGTAGGAGGCGCCGAGGGCGGCGGCGGCCGGGTCGTCGTCGAAATAGGTTTCCAGCAGGTTGGGATGGCCCGCGTGACGCTCCCACAGCAGGGGCAGGATCCCCTTGTTGGACAGGATCGATTTCCACGCCGGCTCCAGGACCGTGACCCCGGCGTCGGGCAGGGGCCGGGCATAGTCGTCGCGCAGCATCTCTTCCCACGGATAGAGTTTGAAAAGGGCGTTGATGAGGAAGTTCTCGTGATCCACGAACCGGCCGTCGGCGTTCAGCCCGATGTCGGCGAGGGCCACGAACTGGGGATCGAGCCCGGCCTGCTGGGCCAGGTCTTCCAGATAGCGGACGGTCTGGCGGTCTTCGACGAAGTCCGGGTCGGACGAGAAGTGGACGAAGCCGCGCTCGCCGGCCTCACTGGCCGGGAAGATGGCGCGGAACCGCTCGACCAGGGCCTCGTGCAGGCTGTTGAACTGGTCGGCGTCGGGCGGCAGGACGCCCGCGGCGATCTGTTGCTCGAGCCACAGCCACTGGAAGGCGCCGGTCTCATAGACGCTGGTGGGGGTGTCGGCGTTGTATTCGTAGAGCTTGGCCGGACCGCGCGATCCCTCCTGGGCGCCGTCATAGGCGAGGTCGAACCGGCCGTAGAGGCTGGGGTCGTTCCGCTTCCAGCTGTCGGCCACATAGTCGCGCATGGGCTCGGGGATTTCGAGCGTCTCCATCAGCCGTTCGGACTGGACCACCTCATCGACGAGCGCCAGGCAGAGGTCCTGAAGCTCGGCGGTCGGCGCCTCGACACCCTCCTCGATCTCCTCAAGGGTGAAGGCGTAGGCGGCGGTCTCGTCCCAGTAAACCTCGCCGGAGACATGGCGCCAGGTGAAGCCGAGGCGTTCGGCGGTTTCGTTCCAGTCGGGGCGAGGGTCGAGGGTGATGCGTTCCATGGTCGCCTACATTCCTCCCCCACCGGGGGAGGGGGACCGCGTAGCGGTGGAGGGGGCCAACCGCGCACGCCGTGTCTGGATCAGGCCCCCTCCGTCACGGCGCTAAAGAAGCGCCGCGCCACCTCCCCCAACGGGGGAAGAATACGAGTGGCCTTACGCCGGGTCCTTGTCGGCGGACTTCTGTTCGATCTGCGGGGCGACGATGGTGGTGTTCGGCGCCGAGAGGCGGGCCAGGATGTCGTCGGCGGAGGAATGACCGGGCAGGATGCCGGCCTCCTTGAGCTTGGCGTCGAGGTCGGCGCCGGTGCGACGGTCCTCGAGTTCCTGACCGACGCGCAGCTTCTCTTCCTGCACGGCCTGTTTCTGCTTGATGCGGGCAAGGCTGTCGGCGGCGGAGCCGATGCGGGAATGAGCGCCCTGGGACTGGAGGGCGACCGAGGTCTGGGCGCGCTGGACGGAATCGTTGACCTTGACGATGTCGACCTCGCGCTTGAGCGTCTCGATCTTCTGGTCGGTGGCGGCGATGGCCTGACGCAGGCGGGCCTCGGCCTGTTTCATGCCCTCGATCAGCGGGCCGCGCGTGCCGATCTCGGTCTCCAGCTCGGCGATGCGCTGGGCGACCTCGCGAGCCAGATCGGTCTTGCCCTGGGACAGGGCCGAGCGGGCCGAGGATTCATATTTGGCGATCTGGTCGCCGAAGCTCTGCATCTCGTTTTCCGCCATGCGACGGCGGGCGACCAGGCCGGCGAGGTCGTCGCGGGCCTTGCCCTGGGCGGTGTCGGCGTCGCGGATTTCCTGATCGAGGATCTTCAGCGCATTGGCGTCGACCAGGGACTGGCCGGCCTCATGGGCGGTGCCGCGGAACAGGGCGGAGAGTTTGGCGAGCATGGACATGTCTGAGGTCTCCGATCAGGCGGCGAAGGTTTCACGAAGGGCGGTGGCCTCGATGGCGTTCTCGGCCAGGGTCCGCAGTTCGATGAGAATAGTCTGGAGGGTCGTCTTGGACGAGAGCTCGCCCATCAGCTCATAGACGTCCTGATCGCCGACGGTGGTGATGGCGAAGTTGGACAGGGGCACGACCCGCTGGGCCTTGAGCAGGAACTCATTGAAGGCGGCCGGGTCGGCCTGCTCGGCCACCGGCCAGAGCAGGACCGAACAGACGATCTGGGCGCCGCCCACAGACAGATAGATGGGCAGGTCGCCGTATTCGTGCATGGTCGCCAACAGGACGGGATCGGCGCCTTCGATTACGCGCAGGGTCAGTTCGCCTTCCCGCGTCAGGCTCGAGGCGTCCAGCGCGTCGCGAATGGCGGGCACGGTCCAGGGGGTTTCGATCACGGCGTCCATCTGATGGGTCTCTCCGGGGGTGATGGCTTGTGAAGTGGGGCGGCGCGGGCGGGCGGCAAGTGTGGGTCCGCGCGTCGAGTCGGTGACGATGGCGCGGACGGCGGCGCGGACATCGTCGCGCACGGCCTGGGGCACCCAGAGCTCGAGCTTGACCATGCCGGCCTCGCGGCGGGCCTTTCGCCAGGCCCGGATACGGTCCGAGCCGGGAGAAGGCGGGATGTCGTCGTCCTGCGCCATGTTACATGTAACGCGTAACATGAACTCTTGACCGCCTGCAAGCGGCGTGTGAAGTTCAGCCTATGCGCAGGATGCGACATATTGCGGACGGCGGCTCGCGCACCACGCGGGCAAGGGCTAGATAAGGGCCATGTTCAAGCGTCTGTTTGGTGGCAACGACCCGGCCCCGGCGGCCAACCGGCTGGCGGAGGTGCGCAACATCACCATCGGCCGCACCGTGTCGCTGGATCCGCTGGCCTGGCGCCGGCTGGGCGAGGAGACGGTGTTCAGCCTGGATCGCGACGTATTGAACATCTCGGCCCAGGGATCGATCGCGCTCGACAGCGGCCAGCATGTGCATCGTTTCTATACCGACGACCATGTCATGCTGCAGGCCATGAGCGACGACGCCGAGGGGCGCGAGAGCTATGACTTCAGCCTGTTCGTGCCCTGGACCTCGGCCTATCCGCCCGGCGAGCGGGAGCGGCGCATCTGGCGCGACCGGCTGTCGGACCCGGTGTTCCACGGCGCGGCCGAGGAGCTGCCCGACTATCCGCGCTACTGGTTCGCCGAGAGCGACGCGGTCCAGCCGCCGGTCACTCTGTGGGAGACGGTCTGGGACGACCGGGCCGCGACGATGCCCTGGTCGAAGATTTTCCAGACCTGCATGCTCTATGCGCGGGATCTGGCGGGCGGGCGCGAGCTGATGCTGGCGCTGGAGATGCAGCCGCAGGACGCCTCCGGGAAGACGGGCGAGACGACGCACGAGATCATGGTCGGCATTCCGCTGGAAATGGCCGAGTTCAGCGCCTGAGGGCGTTCACTACAGTCCGCGTCGAGGCGCAGGGGAGGAGACGAGAATGTTCGATCTGGACGGATTTCAGCACGGGGCCACGGCCTTCCTGATCGCCTTCGCGGCGGCGGGCGCCTTCACCATCGCCTTCAAGCTGATCTATCAGTGGATCACCCCCTATCACGAGCACACTCTGATCCGGGCCGGGAACACGGCGGCGGCGGTGACCCTGGCGGAGTTCGCGGCCTGGGCCCTGCTGGCCGGCGGCATCCAGATTCTGGTCTTCCTGGTGGTCAGCCGATTGCTGCTGCGGGATCTGAAGACGCGGATCGAGGCGGGCGAGATGGCGCCGGCTCTCTATCTGGGGGCGATCTCGATCTGCGCCGGCCTGTTGAACGCCGCCTGCATGACGGCCTGATCCGATGACCGACACCAAGCCGAAAACGTCCGCCGCCGACCTGCCGCAATCGACGACGATGCGACGGATGAAGCGATCGCGCGTCCTGCACGTCACGGGACTGATGGCCACGGCCGCCTTTTCGATGTCCGCCTGCGGCTCGCCCCAGGTGGCCGCCCCCGAGGCCCCGCCCTCCCTGGCCTATACCTCGCTGGACGAGTGCAAGACGGCCAACGACATTCCCGACGCGGAATGCGACGCCGGCTACGCCAACGCCCGCGCCGAGGCCGAAAAGACCGCGCCCCGCTATGCGACGCGGGAAGAGTGCGAAGGCCAGTGGGGTCCGTCCCAGTGCCAGCCGAACAGCAACGGAAACGGCGGCGGCTCCTTCTTCACCCCCCTGCTGACCGGCTTCATCATCGGCCAGATGCTGAACGGCGGCGGCTATCGTGGCGGCGGTCCCCTGTATCGCGATCGCGACGGCCAGTACTCCAACGGCTACGGCGGCTATCTGGGCCGGGACTACCGCACCGGCCGGACCGTGGCCCGGGGACGTGACGACGTCCCGGCGACCCGTCAGGCGCCGAGTCGGGTGCAGAGCCGGACCACAGTGGTGTCGCGCGGCGGCTTCGGCGGCGGCGGGCGCGGCTACGGCGGCTGATCGCCTCGCCCGACCGGAATTGAAAACGCCGCCCGTGTCTCACACCACGGGCGGCGTTTCCTTGAAGTCGGCGCCGATCCGGGAGGAACGGCGCCGAAACAGTATCTGGCCCTAGAAGGTGGCCTTGAGGGTCACGACGAACCGGTCGGCGGCGCCCGGCACGCCGTCAATATCCGTGTCGTGATAACGGACGTCCAGGCCGAGGCCGTCGTCCAGAGCGTAGGTCGCGCCGAGGTTCCAGGTCACATAGTCGTCCGAGACGTTCAGCAGCTGCTGACCGACGGCGCCCGAAACGCTGAGCTTCTCGATCGGGGTGAAGGCGGCGTTGACCTCATAATAGGTCGCCTCGTCGTCCACGCCGAAGAAGTCGGGCGAGAAGTAGACGGCGGCGCCGGCCGTGACCGGGCCGATGGCGCGCGAGACGGCGCCTTTCAGCTCCACATAGTCATAGTCGGAGTTCGCGCCGGGCGCGTATCCGTAGAAGACGATGCCGCCGTCCCAGGCCCAGCCGGCGGCCTCGCCCCGGAAGCCGCCGTAGACGTCGATTTCGGCATTGGTGTTGTCGCCGAAGTCCACGGTCGAGGCCCAGGCGCCGGCGTAGAAGCTGCCGATGGTCACGTCGACGCCGCCCTGGATGGCGGCGTTCTCTGAGCTCTGGCTGAAGCCGCGGAAGACATAGTCGGAGGTGACGGCGGCGTTGAGGCTGACGTCGACGTCCTGAGCCGAGGCGGCCGAGGCGGCGGCGGAGAGGCCGAGGGCCAGGGCGGCGGCCGCGCAGGCGGTGGTGAGTTTCATTGGATGTCCCCGATGATTGTTTTTGTGGGTGGTGGGAGAGAGACGCCGGGCGCGAGGGAGGAGACGCGCCCGGCGGTGGTGGGTCATGAGTGGTCGAGGGCTTCGCCGTGCAGGACGGTGTCGAGACCTTCGGCCTCTTCCGCCTCCGACACGCGCAGGCCGGTGGTGAACTTGCAGATCATCAGGATCACCAGGGTGCCGACGGCGCTGTAGACGATGGTCCAGATCAGGCCGATGGCCTGGGCGCCGATGTTGGCGCCTTCGGACAGGCTGTTGATCGCCGTGGTGGCGAAGACGCCGGTCAGCAGGGCGCCGATCAGGCCGCCCGCGCCGTGGATGCCGAAGGCGTCCAGGCTGTCGTCGTAGCGCAGCAGCTTCTTGATCCAGACCGAGGAGGCGTAGCAGACCGGGCCGGCGATCAGGCCGATCAGGACGGCGCCCTTGGGATCGACGAAGCCGGCGGCCGGGGTGATGGCGACCAGACCGGCGACGATGCCGGACAGCATGCCGATCAGGGAGACCTTCTTCTTCTCGATGACCTCGATCAGCTTCCAGGTCAGGGCGGCGGCGGCGGCGGCCAGGACGGTGTTGAGCAGGGCCACGCCCATCAATTCATTGGCGGCGCCCGCCGAACCGGCGTTGAACCCGATCCAGCCGACCAGCAGCAGGGAGGCGCCGATCATGGTCAGGACGGGGTTGTGGGCCGTGATGGCGTCGGTGCCGTAACCCTTGCGACGGCCGAGGACGAGGGCGCAGACCAGGCCCGCGACGCCCGAGTTGACGTGAACGACCGCGCCGCCGGCGAAGTCGAGCACGCCCGCCGAGCCGAGGAAGCCGCCGCCCCAGACCCAGTGACAGATCGGCGCATAGACCAGCAAGGACCACAGGGCCGTGAACAGCAGCAGGGCCGAATACTTGAACCGCTCGGCGAAGGCGCCGGTGATCAGGGCCGGGGTGATGATGGCGAAGGTCATCTGGAAGGAGATGAACAGGAACTCGGGGATGCCCGGCAGCAGGCTGTTGGCCGTCTGCAGGTTCACGCCGTTGAGGAAGAGCATCTCCAGGCTGCCGACGTAGGGCTGGAGCCCCTCGGAGGGGTTCTTGCCGAAGGCGATGGAGTAGCCGGCGATGAACCAGACCAAAGACACGACGGCGAAGACGCCGACCGACTGGGTGATGGTGGCGATGACGTTCTTGCGGCGGACCATGCCGCCGTAGAAGAGGGCCAGACCCGGCAGGGTCATCAGCAGGACCAGGGCGGTGGAGGTGCCGAGCCAGGCCGTGCCGGCGGCGTCGAGCTCCAAGGCGGCCTGGTGGCCGAGCAGGGCCGGAGCCGCGTCCTGGGCCGAGGCTGCGCCGGCGACCATAAGGCCTGCGGTCAGCGCGCCGAGCGCCAGAGCGCCAAGAGCCCCCGCTCGTGGTGTTACGCGTTTCATTAGCTGTGACATGTTATCCCCTCATGCGATCTCGCAGATGCGAACTAGCCATCACGCTTTTGCGATATGCAAGGGGTCTGCACCGGGAACGGCGCAATTTTCATGCCTCTGTTGCCTTCATGACCAAGGTCTTAAGGCATTAATGACCGGAATCCGTGATCTCTGGATAAAATCACATTTTCGCGAGCGCAAAATCACGGCGCGATGAAAAGCTTGGCCTTTCGCGCAAAAATCGTGTCCTCGCGGCCGCAGTCCGGCGCCACACCCCCAGTAGGAGGCATGCCGATTCCGATGAGGAGGGGGCTTTAGCCCCAGTGCATCTGCACGCGATGCGCCGCCGCCCAGTGGATGGCGCGGATGGCGTCGATGATGGCGCCTGCGGCCGCACGCGTGCCCAGTTCCCCGCCCAGGTCGGCGGTTGTGGCGCCGGCGGCCAGGACGGCGGCGACGGCGGCCTCGATCGACGAGGCTTCATCGTCCAAACCCAGGCCGTGGCGCAGCAGCATGGCGGCCGACAGGATGGCGCCCGCCGGATTGGCCAGGTCCTGACCGGCGATGTCGGGCGCCGAACCGTGGATCGGCTCGAACAGGCCCGGGCCGCCCGACCCCAGAGACGCCGACGGCAACAGGCCGATGGAGCCGCCCAGCACCGAGATTTCATCCGACAGGATGTCGCCGAACATGTTCTCGGTCAGGATGACGTCATAGTCGCGCGGTTTCTGGATCAGGTGCATGGCCATGGAATCGACCAGGGCGTGCTTCAGCTCGACCTGCGGGAACTCCTCGGCGTGGATGCGGGTCACGACCTCGCGCCACAGGCGGCTGGTTTCCATGACGTTGGCCTTGTCGACCGAAACCACCTTGCCGCGGCGCTGCAGGGCGGTCTTGAACCCGGCGCGGGCGATGCGCTCGATCTCCTCGACCGAATAGGAACAGACGTCATAGGCCGAGCCGTCCTCCTTGCGGCCCTTGTCGCCGAAATAGACGCCGCCGGTCAGTTCGCGGAAGACGATCAGATCGACGCCCTCGACGATCTCCTTCTTCAGCGGCGAACGGTGGGCCAGAACCGGCGAGACCTGCAGGGGGCGCAGGTTGGCGAACAAGCCCATGGCCTTGCGGATCGACAGCAAGCCCTCCTCAGGGCGACGGGCGCCGCCGTCCCATTTGGGCCCGCCCACCGCGCCGAGCAGAACGGCGTCGGCGGCCAGACAGGCCTCGGTGGTTTCGGGCGGCAGGGGATCGCCCACCGCGTCGATGCCGGCGCCGCCGATCAGGTGTTCGGAAAACTCGAACCGATGGCCGTAGAAATCCCCGATGCACTGGAGCACCGACTTGGCCGCCGAGGTGACCTCCGGGCCGACGCCGTCGCCGGGCAGCAGGACGATGTTGTAGGTGCGGGGATCGACCATCAGGCGGGTTCCGATTCTCTGGAAGCCTCGAAGGCTTCGATGTCAGGCAGTTTGGATTGCAGCCAGCCGAGCGTGTCCACGCCGTCCAGCAGACATTGGCGGGCGAAAGCCTCGACCTTGAACGGGACCGGGTGGGCGTTGCCGCGCCGGATCTCGTTAGCCTCCAGGTCCACGGTCACGGGCTGGTCGGGCTGGGCGGCGAGGTCCTCCCAGACGGCCTGATCCACCACGATGGGCAGGACGCCGTTCTTGAGGGCGTTGGAGGTGAAGATGTCGGCGATCTCGGTCGAGATCACGGCGCGGAAGCCGTAGTCGGCCAAGGCCCAGGGGGCGTGCTCGCGCGACGAGCCGCAGCCGAAGTTGCGCCCGGCCAGCAGGATGCGGTGCTCGGTCGGGTCGATGCGGTTCAGGATGGCCTCGGGCTTGACCGAGCCGTCGGCCTCATAGCGCCAGTCGTAGAAGGCCGCCTTGCCCAGCCCGTCGCGGGTGGTGGTGGTCAGGAAGCGGGCCGGGATGATCTGGTCGGTGTCGATGTTCGACTGGCTCAGGATTACGGTCTTTGAGGTCAGGACCGTGAACGGTTCGGGGTGGGCGGTATCAGACATGGGCCGCCTCCTTCAGGAAGACGCGCGGGTCGGTCAGGACGCCGGCGACCGCCGAGGCGGCGGCCGTGGCGGGGCTGGCCAGGATGGTGCGGGCGCCCTTGCCCTGACGGCCCTCGAAATTGCGGTTGGAGGTCGAGACGGCCAGCTGGCCCGGCCCGACGACGTCGCCGTTCATGGCGATGCACATGGAGCAGCCGGGCAGGCGCCATTCGGCCCCGGCGGCGATGAAGACCTGATCCAGACCTTCGGCCTCAGCGTCGCGGCGGACGGCTTCCGAGCCCGGGACGACCAGCATCCGCACGCCCGGCTTGACCCGGCGGCCGCGCAGCACCTCGGCGGCGGCGCGCAGGTCGGGCAGGCGGCCGTTGGTGCAGGAGCCGATGAAGACGACGTCCACCGGCTGTGTCGTCGTCGCCTCGCCGGGCGTGAAGCCCATATAGGCCAGGGCCTTGCGGTCGTTGTCGCTCTGCGGCTGGGGCACGGCCTCGCCGATCGGGGCGCCCGCGTCGGGCGTGGTGCCCCAGGTGGCCATGGGTCGGATGGCCGCGCCGTCCAGCCGGACCTCGGTGTCGAAGACGGCGCCGGGATCGGTGGCCAGGGTCAGCCAGTCGGCGGCGGCGGCCTCGTAGGCCGCGCCTTGCGGCACATAGCGGCGGCCGCGCAGCCATTCGACGGTCTTTTCGTCCGGCGCGATCATGCCCGCCCGGGCGCCCGCCTCGATGGACATGTTGCACAGGGTCATCCGCCCTTCAATGTCGAGCGAACGGACGGCCTCGCCGGCGTATTCGATGACATGGCCGGTGCCGCCGCCGAAGCCGATCGCGGCGATGACGGCCAGGGCGACGTCCTTGCCGGAAACGCCGGGCTGAAGCTGTCCGTCGACGGTCACGCGCAGGGTCTTCGCCCGGCGCTGCAACAGGCATTGGGTTGCCAGCACATGGCCGACTTCGGACGTGCCGATGCCGAAGGCCAGGGCCCCGAAGGCTCCATGCGTGGCGGTGTGGCTGTCGCCGCAGACCACGGTCATGCCCGGCTGGGTCAGGCCCTGCTCCGGCCCCATGACGTGGACGACGCCGCGCTGGTCCGAGCCCCAGCCGGCCAGCTCGACGCCGTGGCGGGCGCAGTTGGCCTCCAGGGTCGCGACCTGGTTCTTCGCCTCGGCCGAGACATAGGGGCGCTCGCCGTCGATCGCGGGCAGGGTGGGGGTCGAGTGGTCCAGGGTGGCGAAGGTGCGGTCGGGGCGGCGGACCTTCAGGCCCCGCGCCTCGATCTCGCTGAAGGCCTGGGGGCTGGTGACCTCATGGACCAGATGCAGGTCGATATAGAGAACGGCGGGCGTGGCCTCGGTCTCGTCCACCGCGAGGTGACGTTCCCAGACCTTTTCATAGAGGGTTTTCGGACGGGGTTTGTCCGATACGCCGTCACTCATCAGGCGGCCTCGGAGCGAAAGGCGGCGTCGTTCGAGATCCGGCGCGCCCCGACCAGGCGGTCGATCTGCAGGCCCAGATTGTCGATCGAACGGCCGACGTCATGGCCGCGCACCTTCAGCGAGATGCGGCGCAGCGCGCCCTCGTCGCCCATGTCGATGCCGTCGATGTGGAAGCCGCGACGTTCCACCAGGCCGATCAGACGCTGAAGCGAGCCGTCGGCCCGGTCGATCAGGATGTGGACGGTGTCGGTCATCACAGGTCTCCTTCGTGGGTGGCGGCGTGCATCATTTCGGCGTTGTTCTTGCCCGGCGGCACAAGCGGCCAGACGTTTTCGGCGGGGTCGATGATCACATGGGCGAGGATCGGCCCGGGGGTGTTCAGCAGCCGCTCCAGACCGGGGGTGACCTGATCGCGGCGGTCGATCCGGAAGGCCTCGATGCCGAAGGCCTCGGCGACCTTCACGAAGTCGGGGTTGTCCGACAGATCGACCTCGGAGAAGTTCCGCTCGAAGAAGAACTCCTGCCACTGGCGGACCATGCCCAGACGCGAGTTGTCCAGGATGATGATCTTCAGCGGGATCCCGAAGCGGTTGACTGTGGCCAGCTCCTGGATGTTCATCATCACCCCGCCGTCGCCGGTGACGGTGACGACGCAGGCGTCGGGCTCGGCCAGCTTGGCGCCGATGCCCGCGGGCAGGCCGAAGCCCATCGAGCCCAGACCGCCTGAGGTGATGTGGGCCTCGGGCCGGGCGAAGTCACAGTGCTGGGCGACCCACAGCTGATGCTGGCCGACGTCGCAGGCGGCGATGAAGTTCGGCCCGGCCATCTTCGACAGCTGGTTCAGCAGGGCGGGGGCGTAGACCTTGTCGCCGGGGGCGTCGTAGCTGACGGTCGTCGCCGCCGTGCGGGCGCGCCAGCGGTCGGCCCAGTCCGAGACCTCGATCGGGGCGCCCTGCGCCAGGCGGCGGTTCAGGGCCTCCAGATTGGGCTTCAGGTCGCCGGCGACGCCGACCGCCACCGGACGCAGCTTGCCGATCTCGGACGGGTCGATATCGAAATGGATGACGCCGGCGTGGGGGGCGAACTCGGCCAGCTTGCCGGTGGCGCGGTCGTCGAACCGGGCGCCGACGACGATCAGCAGGTCGCTCTCCTGAACCGCCTCGTTGGAGGCCGGGGTGCCGTGCATGCCCAGCATGCCCAGGTAGTTGTCCTGACCCGACGGGATGGTGCCCAGGGCGTTCAGGGTCGAGACCTGGGGGATGCCGGTGATGCGGGCGAAGTCGCGCACGGCCTCGACGGCGCCCGAGATCTTGGCGCCGCCGCCGATGTAGAGGACGGGCTTTTTCGCCGCGCGGATGGCGGCCTCGGCCTCGGCGATGATCGCGCTGTCGGCGACGACCTGATCGTTGGGGACGTGGAAGGCGCGGACCTCGGTCGTCAGCTCGAACTGGACGTCCTTGGGCAGGTCGATCAGGACCGGACCCGGACGGCCCGAGCGGGCCAGGTGGAAGGCCTCCTCGATGACGGCCGGAATATCGGACGCGCGGCGGACCAGATAGGAGTGTTTCACGATCGGCAGGGTGACGCCCAGGATGTCGACCTCCTGGAAGGCGTCCATCCCCATGACGCCCTGGGCGACATTGCCGGTGATGCAGACCATGGGCACCGAGTCCAGCATGGCGTTGGCGATGCCGGTGACCAGGTTGGTGGCGCCGGGGCCCGAGGTGGCCATGCAGACCCCGACCTTGCCCGAGACGCGGGCGTAGCTGTCGGCGGCGAAAGCCGCGCCCTGTTCATGGCGGCACAGGTAATGGCGCAGCGACGACCCGGCCAGGGCGTCGTAGATCGGCATGATGGCGCCGCCGGGGTAACCGAACAGCACCTCGACCCCCAGCTTTTCAAGCGTGGAGACCACCAGACGCGCGCCCGAACGGGCGGCGGCTTCGGCGGCGGGTTTCAATGCGGTGGCGGCGGCGCTCATCATGCTTGCTCTGGTTCGATCCGGGCTCAGGCGGCTTCGGATTTCGGAGCCTGCAGCCAGGCCATCCGTTCGCGCAGGGAGGCGCCGACGGCCTCGATGGGCTGGTCGCTGTCGGCCTTGACCAGTGCGTCATAGGCGCCCTTGCCGGCTTCGTTCTCGGCGATCCATTCGCGGGCGAAGGTGCCGTCCTGGATCTCCGTCAGGATATCCTTCATGCGGGCACGGGTTTCGTTGTTGATGACGCGCGGGCCGGAGACGACCGAGCCCCATTTGGCGGTCTCGGAGATGAACTCGTTCATCTTGGTGATGCCGCCTTCGTAGAAGAGGTCCACGATCAGCTTCAGCTCGTGCAGGCATTCGAAATAGGCGATCTCGGGCTGGTAGCCGGCGTCGACCAGGGTGTTGAAGCCCGAGATGACCAGTTCCTTGGCCCCGCCGCACAGGACGGCCTGTTCGCCGAACAGATCGGTCTCGGTCTCTTCGCGGAAAGAGGTTTCCAAGAGGCCGCCGGTCGCGCCGCCGTTGCCTTTCGCATAGCCCATGGCCCGGTCGCGGGCCTTGCCGGTGACGTCCTTTTCGATGGCGAACAGGCTGGGGACGCCACGGCCGCGCTGGAACTCGCGGCGGACCAGGTCGCCGGGGCCCTTGGGGGCGACCAGGATGACGTCCATGTCCTCGCGCGGGACGATGCGGCCATAGATGATCGAGAAGCCGTGGGCGAACAGCAGGGCCGAGCCCTGTTTGGCGTTGGGTTCGATGACGGTCTTGTAGACCTCAGCTTGGGCCATGTCGGGCGTCAGGATGGCGATGATGTCGGCGCCCTTGACGGCTTCGGCCGGCTCGGCGGTCGGGATGCCATCGGCCTGGGCGTGCTTCCAGCCCTTGCCGCCCTCGCGGACGCCGGCGACGACGTCGTGGCCGGAGTCGCGCAGGTTCTGGGCGTGGGCCCGGCCCTGCGACCCATAGCCGATGATGGCGATGCGCTGGCCGGCGATGGCGCCGGGACGGATGTCGTCATTGGTGTAGATCTGCATGGGTCAGGCCTTCTCGTGAGCTTTGGCGGCGACAGACGCAGGGGTCTGGGCCGGGGGAGGGTTGGGGATGGTGACGGCGCCCTGGGCGGCGGAAGCCACCGAGGCGCGGTATTTGGCGAAGACGCCCGTGGCCGGCTTCAGCGCCGGGGCCACATGGCCGGGGCGACGGGCGGCCAGATCGGCGTCCACGTCGATGCGGCGGTTGGTGACGTCGATGGTGATGCGGTCGCCGTCGCGGATCAGGGCGACGGGGCCGCCCGCCGCTGCTTCCGGAGAAACGTGGCCGGCGACGAAGCCATAGGAGGCGCCCGAGAAGCGGCCGTCGGTCAGCAGGGCGACGTTCTCGATCTTGCGGCCCTTCAGGGCGGCGGTGACCTGCAGCATCTCGCGCATGCCGGGGCCGCCTTTCGGGCCTTCGTAGCGGATGATGATGACGTCGCCTTCGCCGACGGAGCCGTCCTGAACGGCGTGGAAGGCGTCCTCCTCGGAATCGAAGACGCAGGCCGGGCCCTCGAAGCGATCGACCTTGTGGCCGGTCAGCTTGATGACGGCGCCTTCGGGCGCCACATCGCCGTAGATGACGGCGTAGGAGCCGCGCGCCATGACCGGGGCGTCGAAGGTCGTGACGACGATCTGGCCGGGGGCCTCCTCGGCCTCGGCGGCTTCGGCGAACAGGCTGCGGCCGGTGACGGTGGGGGCGTCGACGATCTTGCCCGCCTCGGCCATGCGCTGGGTGACCAGACGGGTGCCGCCGGAGGCATAGAGATGCGAGGCCAGGAAGCGGCCGCCGGGCTTCAGGTCGCAGATGACCGGCGCCTCGACACAGGCCTGATGGCAGTCCTCGACGCCGAAATCGACGCCCGCCTCGGCCGCGATGGCGGTCAGGTGCATCACGGCGTTGGTCGAGCCGCCCGAGGCCGAGACGGCGACGGCGGCGTTCTTCAGGCTGTCGCGGGTGATGTATTTCCGGGCGTTGTCGCCGGCCAGGGTGCGTTCGACGATCAGGCGGCCGCAGCGCAGCCCTTCCGCGCCCTTGGCCGGATCGACGGCGGGGACGTCATTGGCGCCCATGGGGGAGATGCCCATGACCGACAGGGCCATGGCCATGGTGTTGGCGGTGAACTGGCCGCCGCAGGCGCCGGCGCCGGGGCAGACCGCGCTCTCGACCGCCTTCAGACCGGCGTCGTCCAGGGTTCCGGCCGAGTGGGCGCCGATGGCCTCGAAGACCTCCTGAACCGAGACCTCCCTGTCGCCCTGGGCCGTGGGCAGGACGCCGGGCAGGATGGTGCCGCCGTAATAGACCAGGCCGGGAATATCCATCCGGGCCAGGGCCATGGCTGCGGCGGGGATGGTCTTGTCGCAGCCGACGATGCAGACGACGCCGTCCAGCTGGTGGCCCTCGATCGCCAGCTCGATCGAATCGGCCACGACCTCACGCGAGATCAGCGAGGCCTTCATGCCCGGCGAGCCCATGGAGATGCCGTCGGTGACGACGATGGTGTTGAAGTCGACCGGCCAGCCGCCCGCCGCAACGATGCCCGCCCGCACGTCCTTGGCCAGACGGTCCAGATGCATGTTGCAGGGGGTGACGGTCGACCAGGTGTTGACGATGCCGATCATGGGCTTGTCGAAATCCGCGTCCTGCATCCCCGCCGCGCGCAAATAAGAGCGCGCCGCCGCCCGGTTCGGGCCGGCGGTGATCGTGCGGCTGCGGCGATTGGCCGGGCCGGGATCGTTCGAGGATGGGGACGCTTCGTCGGTCACTATTGAGGCTCTTCAGATCGGTCGGGGGAGGCTGGATTTCGGGTGCAAGAAAAAACCCGCTTCCGGAGGGGAGCGGGTGGGTGCGTTCGAACCTGGGGTGTTTGTCAGGTCAGCGGCATCCATCCCGCCTGGGCGAGGAGGGTGAGAAGTACGCTGACAATAAGGGTGGTCCGGGCCGCGACGGGCGCCGCCGGGCTTCGCTCGCGGACCGCCGCGACGGCGACGGCCGACGGCTTCCGGTGGTTATGACGATAGGCTTGCGGCACGGCCCGCTCCTGATTGCCCGGGCATATAGACCCAAGGCTCGGAGCCGCACAAGCGCCCGGACGGATAAATATTCCAACCAGCCGGGGTTTTTACACCAAATGATGCAATAGAAAACCTAAAATGACGCCAAATCAGGTGATAATCTTGTTCGATGCTGCGTTGCGGGAAATTTCACCCGCCTAAATGATGGATTCACGCATCATCAACGCCTTTTTGAAGTCAATGGCCGAACCGGTCAGTCGTCGATCAGGGACTGAAGCGTGGCCGCCAAGCGTTTGCACATCTGGTCGCACTGTTCCGGCGTCATGCCGAAGCCGCCGGTGATGTCGCGGCTGATCGCCAGCCCCATCATCATGCCGCCGGCCAGACGGGCCTTGATCTCGGCGTCAGGGCCTCCGACCCAGTCGGTGAAGGGTTGGTAGAAGCGCTCGCGGCTGTTGCGCTGAACGATCTCGGCGGCCTTGGGCGAGGCGATGGAGCGCAGCATGATGAGCAGCCACTCCAGCTTGCCCTCCTTCTTGGGCCCGTAGACCAGGTCGTGGGCGATGCGCTCGCCGAAGGTCTCGCGCGGGCCTTCGGTGATGGACGAGCCGTTGCCGCAGTCCTCGAGCACCGAGACGAACAGATCCTCCTTGGATCCGAAGTAGCGGGAGATCAGGGCCGGATCGACGCCGACGTCGCGCGCCACGTCGCGCATGCCGACCTGATCATAGCTCTCGGCCGAAAATCGACGGTTCGCCGCCTTGAGAATCGCTTCCCGTGTCGCCGCCGCGTTGCGCGGTCTTTGGCAGGGCGCCAGCATAGGCCTTGGTACTCCAATAATTCCCCCACGCCCCTTATGGCTATGTCATCGCCTGTTGACAAGCGTCACGGCCGGGTTCATGTCATCAATCGTTGACCTGCGCGTGTCCTCCCCGTCCGCGCAGGTCGAAATGCAATTCCCGATTCTGGAGACGCCCGCATGCGCAGGCTGAAGACCCTCGTTCTGTCCGCCGTCGTGGTGGGCGGTCTCTACGGCTGTTCCGGCAAGGGCGAGGCCCAGGGTCCGCCGCCGGCGCCTCCAGTCACGGTGGCCAGTCCCCTGGCCGAGCGGGTCGTCGACTGGGACGACTTCACCGGCCGGTTCGAGGCGACCCAGAGCGTGGACGTCCGCGCCCGCGTCGGCGGCTATGTCCAGTCGGTCCACTTCCGTGACGGCGATTTCGTCTCGCGCGGCCAGCTGCTGTTCACCCTGGACCCGCGTCCGGCCCAGGCCCAGCTGGCCTCGGCCCGCGCGGCTCTGGCCCAGGCCGAGGCCCAGGTGACCCTGGCCCGCGCCAACCTGACCCGTTCGCAGGGTCTGCTGGCCTCGCAGGCGGTCAGTCAGGCCGAGGTCGACGCCAACACCGGCGCCCTGAAAACCGCCGAGGCCAATGTCGCCGCGGCCCAGGCCTCGGTTCGCGCACGCCAGCTGGATCTGGAGTTCACCCGCGTCACCGCCCCGGTTTCGGGCCGGGTTTCGGATCGCCGCGTCGATCCGGGCAACCTGGTCGGCGGCGGCTCCTCGGCCGGCGACGTCCTGACCACCATCGTTTCGTCTGCGCCGATCTACTTCGTCTTCGAAGGGTCGGAAGCGACCCTGCTGAAGTATCAGCGTCAGGTCCGCGCCGGCGCCGCCGCGCCCGTCCGCATCCGTCTGCAGGACGAGAGCGACTTCACCCGGACGGCGACCCTCGACTTCACCGACAACGCCATCGACAGCGCCTCGGGCACGATCCGTCTGCGCGCTGTGGTGCCGAACGGCGACGGCTTCCTGAAGCCCGGCATGTTCGGTCAGGCTCGCGTCGCCGGCGCCGGCGCCTATGACGCCCTGCTGGTCCCCGATTCGGCCATCGGCACCGACGGCCCACGCCGGACGGTCTCGGTCGTCGCCGCCGACGGCACGGTCACGCCCAAGGCGGTGGAGCTCGGGCCGCTCGTCGACGGTCTGCGCGTGATCCGCTCGGGCGTCACGGCCCGGGACCGCATCATCATCAATGGCGCGCAGCGCGTGCAGATGCCCGGCCAGAAGGTGAAGCCCGTCAACGGCACCATCACCCGCACGCCGCAGCCGGCCAGCGCGCCCGTCACCTATTCCACGCCCGCGGCGACCGCGACCTCGGCCGGCGCCCTGAGCAGCGGCGACTGAACCCATGAACATCTCTCGTTTCTTCATTGACCGGCCGATCTTCGCGGCCGTGCTGGCGGTGTTCATCACCCTGATCGGGGTGTTCGCCTATCCGCTGCTGCCCCTGTCGCAGTATCCGGAGATCGCCCCGCCCACGATCACCATCAACACCGCCTATGCGGGCGCCTCGGCCGAGACCCTGGCCGAGACCGTCGCCGCGCCGATCGAGCAGGAAGTCAACGGGGTGGAGGGGATGCTCTACATCACCTCGTCCTCGACTTCGGACGGGGCGGTGGCGATCACCGTCACCTTCCAGCCGGGCACGGATCTGGATTCGGCCCAGGTGCTGGTCCAGAACCGCGTCGCCCTGGCCGAACCGCGCCTGCCCGCCGCCGTGCGGCAGGTGGGGGTCACGGTCAACAAGGCCGAGACCGGCTTCCTGATGATCCTGGGCCTGACCTCTCCGGGCGGGCAGCTGGATAACGACTATGTCGGCAACTACGCCACCTCGACCCTGCGCGACCGCCTGCTGCGGATCGACGGGGTGGGGACGGTCAACGTCTTCGGCGGCGGCAACTACGCCATGCGGATCTGGATCGACCCGGCCAAGGCCGCAGCGCGCGGCCTCTCGGCCAGCCAGATCGTGGCCGCCCTCCAGGCCCAAAACGTCCAGGCCGCGGCCGGTTCGATCGGCCAGCCGCCCTTCGCCACCAACTCGGCCGCCTTCGCCCAGCCTGTCCAGGTCCAGGGCCGTCTGACGGATCCCCAACAGTTCGCCCAGGTCGTCATCAAGACCGACGCCGAGGGTCGGGTCACCCGCGTGGGCGACATCGCCCGCGTGGAGCTGGGCGCCCAGGACTATGGCATTCGCGGCTATTTCGACGGCCAGCGCGGCGTCGGCATCGCCATCGTGCAACAGCCCGGCGCCAACGCCCTCGGCACCGCCGAGCGGGTTCTGGCCGAGGTCGAGGCGATCAAGGCCGAACTGCCCCCGGGCATGGCGATCTCGGTCCCCTACAATCCGACCGAGTTCGTCGCCGCCTCGGTGGAGTCGGTTCAGCACACCCTGGTCGAGGCCATCTTCCTGGTGGTTCTGGTCGTCATGGTCTTCCTGCAGACCTGGCGCGCGGCCATCATTCCCATCGTGGCCATCCCGATCGCCCTGGTCGGCACCTTCGCGGTCCAGCTGGCGCTCGGCTATTCGATCAACTCCCTGTCGCTGTTCGCCCTGGTTCTGGCCGTGGGCATCGTGGTCGATGACGCCATCGTCGTGGTGGAGAACGTCGAACGCTACATCCGCGAGGGGCTCAGTCCCCGCGAAGCCGCCTACAGGTCCATGCAGGAGGTGTCGGGCGCCCTGATCGCCATCGGTCTGGTGCTGGTGGCCGTGTTCGTGCCGACCATGTTCGTGCCGGGCATTCCGGGCATCTTCTATCGCCAGTTCGCCGTGACCATCGCGGCGGCGGCGGTGATCTCCCTGTTCGTCTCCCTGACCCTGTCCCCGGCCATGGCCGCCCTGCTGCTGAAGCCGCACAAAGAACACGATGAGCACGCCCGCAAGAAGGGCCCCATCGGGACCGCCTTCCACTACGTCGGCTGGGCCGGACGCAAGTTCAACGAAGGCTTCGACTGGCTGTCGGACCGCTATGGTCGTCTGACCGCCAAGCTGGTGCGCCTCGTGGTGCTGATGCTGGTGGTCTATGCCGGACTGCTGGCCATGACGGCCTGGCGCCTGGTGGATACCCCCGCAGGCTTCATCCCTGAACAGGATCAGGGCTTCCTGATCGGCGTCGTCCAGCTTCCGGCCGGCGCCTCTCTGGAACGGACGGACGCGGTCATGCAGCGCGCCCGCGAGATCATCCAGAAGACCGAGGGCGTCGACGGCACCGTGGCCTTCGCGGGCCTGGACGGCTCCAGCTTCTCGTTCGGCTCCAACGCCGCAACCCTGTTCGTGCGGCTGGACGCCTTCGAGGACCGCACCAAGGAACAGGCGGCCACGGCTCTGGCCGGGGCCATCACCCAGGCCACCGGCGGCATCGAGGACGCCTCCATCTTCGTCATCGCCCCGCCTGCCGTTCAGGGTCTGGGCAACGGCAACGGCTTCAACATGATGATCCAGGACCGTTCCGGCGCCGGCTATAAGGCGCTGGAAGGGGCCACCTTCGCCATGATGGGGGCGGCCGCGCAGAAGCCGACCGAGTTCCAGCAGGTGTTCTCGATCTACAACACCGGATCGCCTCGCATCGCGGCCGATGTCGATCGTGACCGGGCCCTGATGATGGGGGTCCAGCCTTCGGCGGTGTTCGACACCCTCGGCATCTATCTGGGGTCGTCCTACATCAACGACTTCAACCTCTTGGGCCGCACCTTCCGGGTAACCGCCCAGGCCGAGCCCGCCTATCGCGACGACATGGCCGACATCGCCAATCTGAAGGTGCCCTCCAGCACCGGCGCCATGGTGCCCATCGGTTCGGTGGCCAATCTGCGCCAGGATTCCGGTCCGGCGCGGGTGGTGCGCTACAACCTCTTCCCCGCAGCGGAATTGCAGGGGCAGGGGGCGCCCGGGGTGTCGTCGGGTCAGGCCATCGCGGGTATGGAGCAGATGGCGGGCCAGGTCCTGCCGCAGGGCTTCTCCTATGAATGGACCGGTCTGGCGCTGCAGGAGAAGTCGGCGTCCGGCGGTGCAGGGATCATCTTCGCCATGTCGGTGCTGCTGGTCTTCCTGGTGCTGGCCGCACAATACGAGGCCTTCACCCTGCCTCTGGCGGTCATCCTGATCGTGCCGATGTGCGTGCTGGCGGCCATGCTGGGGGTCAACGCCCTGGGGCTGGACAACAACATCCTGGTCCAGGTCGGGCTGGTGGTGCTGGTGGCCCTAGCCGCGAAGAACGCCATCCTGATCGTCGAGTTCGCCAAACAGGGCGAGGAGGAACAGGGGCTTAATCGCTGGGACGCCGCCGTTCAGGCCGCGCGCACCCGTCTGCGTCCGATCCTGATGACCTCCTTCGCCTTCATCCTGGGCGTGCTGCCTCTGGTCCTGGCCGAAGGGCCCGGCGCCGAGATGCGGCGTTCGCTGGGGGCCGCCGTCTTCTTCGGCATGATCGGGGTGACGGTCTTCGGACTGATCTTCACGCCGGTCTTCTATGTAATCTGCCGCGGCCTGGCCTCGCGCATTCCGCATGAGCCCAAGAAGACCCCGCCCGCGCCCACCACCTTTTCGTCGGCCGACGACGGGCTCGCCCCCGCGGTCCGGACGGGAGACGCCTGATGTCCGTTCGTAATCTCTCCCTCGTGACGGTGGTTTCGGCCGCCGCCCTCCTGTCGGCCTGCGCCGTCGGGCCGAAAGCGCCCGAACCGGTCCTGCCGACGGCCGGAACCGGCGCGCTGGTCGGGGCGGCTTCTGCCGCTACGTCCGGCGCGGTCACCACCGCCGCCGCACGCGACGACTGGTGGAGGCTCTACAACGACCCGGTCCTCGACCAACTGATCGGTCAGGCCTTCGCCGAGAACAACGAACTCGAGGCGGCGGACGCCAACCTCCGGGCCGTGCGGGCCTCCCTGTCCGAAAGCCGGGCGGGACGTTTGCCGACGACCAACCTGTCGGCCTCGGCCCAGCGCAGCCGGGCCTCGGCCTCGACCGTGCCGGGCTCCAACGGCGCGACTCAGGACGAGGTCGATACCTATTCCGCCGGGCTGGACGTCTCCTATGAGATCGACCTGTTCGGTCGGGTCGGGTCAGCGATCCGGGCCGCCCGCGCCGATGCGGACGCCGCCGCCGCCGCCCTGGACATCGTCCGTGTCACGGTCGCGGCCGAGACGACGCGGGCCTATGCCGACGCCTGTTCGGCCAATGCCCAGATCTCCGTCGCTGAGCGGACCATCGAGTTGCAGGCCGACACGGCTCGGCTGACGCAGACCCTGCTGGACGGCGGGGCGGGCACCGGTCTGGACGTGGCGCGGGCCCGTTCGGCCCTGGCCTCGACCCGGGCCAGCCTGCCCAGCCTGACGGCCCAGCGCGACGCGGCCTTGTTCCGCCTGTCCACACTGACCGGGCGCACCCCGGCGGAGGCCTCGGAAGCCGCGCGTCGGTGCGCGCGTCCGCCGCAACTCAGCCAGCCGATCCCGGTCGGCGACGGCGCGGCGCTTCTGGCCCGTCGTCCCGACGTGCGTCAGGCCGAGCGCAATCTGGCCGCCGCGGCCGCGCGGGTGAATGTCGCGACGGCGTCCCTGTTCCCGACCATCAGCCTGGGCGGTTCGATCGGCTCGACGGCGCTGGAGGCGGGGGAGCTGTCGGATGACGGCAATATCCGTTTCAGCTTCGGCCCGCTGATCTCCTGGTCCTTCCCCAACATCGCCGTGGCGCGGGCCCGCATCGCCCAGACCGGCGCCCTGTCGGAGGCGGCCCTGGCCACCTTCGACCAGACGGTGCTGACGGCGCTTCAGGAGACCGAGACAGCCCTGTCGGCCTACGCCAACGAGCTGGACCGCCGCACGGCCCTGACCGAGGCGCGGGACGAGGCGGCGCGGGCGGCCCAGCTGTCGCGGCTGCGCTTCAACGCGGGCGCGGACAGCTTCCTGGCGGTGCTGGACGCCGAACGGACCCTGGCGTCGGCGGATGCGGCCCTGGCCTCGTCGGACGCCCTGGTCACCACCTATCAGATCGCCCTGTTCAAGGCCTTGGCGGGCGGCTGGGTTGAACAAGGCTGATCCCGTTCTCCCTCCCCTTCATAGGGAGGGACGATCGCGTAGCGATCCGGGTGGGGAAGTCCGGGACGCGCAGTGACTTTGCACTTCCCCACCCTGGGCTGCGCTGCGCCTCGCCCGTCCCTCCCCATCAAGGGGAGGGAGACAACAAGAAAGGCCCGGGATCGCTCCCGGGCCTGTGTCATATCGGCGGTAAGCCGGTCCTACTGGACCGGGTTGCCGTAGTTGTCGACGACCACGACCTCGCCGAGGTTCAGCCCCTTCAGCTTGTCGGTGATGGCGGCGGCGTCGCCGACCACGACCCAGGTCGTCGGGCCAGAGCCGACCACGGTGCGGGCCGCCGTGGCGGCGTCGGCCGTGGTGGTGGCGCGCACGTTGGCGGCATAGGTCTCGTAGTAGTTCTCCGGCACGCCGTAGACGACCATCCGGGTCAGTTCGCCCATGACCGCGCCGTTGGTTTCCCAGCCGCCGGCCATGCCCTGGATGATGTTGGCCTTGACCGCGTTGAGCTCGGCCTCGGTCATCGGACGACGGCCGGTGACTTCGGTCAGCTCCTTGCGCAGCTCGCCGACGCTCTCGACGGTC
Organism: Brevundimonas sp.; assembly: GCF_052436175.1. GTDB lineage: Bacteria > Pseudomonadota > Alphaproteobacteria > Caulobacterales > Caulobacteraceae > Brevundimonas. The sequence goes on from NZ_JBQVNM010000001.1 coordinate 84,765, forward strand.
TTGTCCGACTGGACCCCGGCCGAGACCGAGAACATGCGCGGGCCGATGCCGGTGCGCACGCCCGAACCGGCGCCGTAGGACCAGTGCTTGTCCTCGCGCAGGTTCATGTTGATGCGGCTGGTGAAGGCGCCGCCCAGGGCCGTGTTGAACACGTCCTGTTCGGCCTCGGTCGCGGCATCGAACGGTGTGGTGATGCGGCCGGCGACGATGGTGGCCTGCGGGCCCGGGCGGTTGACGACGAGGACGCGCGGGGCGGCGTCGGCGGCCGGGACCGGGCGCTCGGGTTTGGCGGGCAGGGCCGAGGACGGCGCCTTCCAGTTCGCCAAGGCGCGTTCCAGCTGGGCCGTCAGATCGGCCAGGGTGACATCACCGACGACCACCAGGGTGGCGTTGTCCGGGCGGAACCAGGCCGCGTGGAAGGCCTCGGCGTCGGCGGGCGTCAGGGTCGCGACGGTCGTCTCGGTGCCCGAGGTGGGGCGGCCGTAGGGGTTGTCGGCGCCGAAGACGCTCGACGCCAGAACGCGGTTGGCCACGGCGCCCGGGGTGCGGTTCGACTGCTGGATGCCGGCGATCTGAAGGGCCTTGGCGCGGTTGAAGTCCTCGGGACGGAAGGCCGGGTTCTGGATGACGTCGGCATAGAGGGCCAGCGACGGCGCGAGGCGCGACGACAGGGCCGACATGGAGACCGAGGTGTAGTCGGCCGCCGAACCGGCGCCGAGGGTGGCGCCCAGCAGTTGCAGACGGTCGCTGATTTCCAGAGCGTCCAGCTCGTCGGTGCCGTTGGTCATGACCTGGGGCGCCAGTTGGGCCAGGCCCAGCTTGCCCGAGGCGTCGGTGGCCGAGCCCGCGCCGACGATCAGGTTCATGTTGACGGTCGGGACGCCCGAGCGGGAGGCCAGGACGACCTTCAGCCCGTTGGATAGGGTGGCGTGCTGGACCTGCGGGAAGACGGCGGCGGGCACCTCGCCTGGCGTCGGCACCCCGGCCTTGCGGTCGACGGTGGAAGCGGCCGTGGTGTAGTCGCCGAAGGGCAGGACGTTCAGGCGGTAGGAGCCGTCCGTCAACCAGGCGCGGCCGGCGGCCGTGACATTGGCCGGAGTGGCGGCCAACAGGCGCTCGTAGCTGGTTTTCCAGGCGGCGGGATCGCCGTGGAAGACCTGGCTCTCGGCCAGCAGGTCCGACTTGCCGCCGAAGCCGCCGATCCGCTCCAGACCGCGCACCAGACCGGCGCCGACATTGGTGCGGGCGCGTTCCAGCTCCTCAGCCGTCGGGCCGTCCTTCAGCAGCTTGGCCATCTCCTCATCGACGATGGCCTCGATGCGGGCCATGTCCTGGCCGGGCTTGGCGGTGACCATGACCAGGAACTGGCTGCCGATCTCGCCCTCGGACTGGAAGGCGGCGACCTGGGTGGCGATCTGCTCGTCGAAGACCAGGCGCTTGTAGAGGCGCGAGTTGCGACCCGAGGTCAGGGCCTGGGCCAGCAGGCCGAGGTAGTCGCTGTCGGGGGCGCCGGCCTCGGGCGTGTTCCAGACCTTGTACATGCGCGGCTGACCGACGCGGTCGTACATGGTCTCGGTCTGGGCGCCGGTCATCTTGGCGATCATGGATTCGGCGTGGGTCACGGGCGGACCCGAGGGAATGTCGCCGAAGTATTTCTCGACCTTGGCCCGGGCCTCTTCGGGCGTGATGTCGCCGGCCAGGACGATGGTCGCGTTGGCGGCGCCGTAATAGTCGCGGAAGAAGTTCTTGACGGTGTCGAGGTCGGCCGCGTTCAGGTCGTCCATCGAACCAATGACGGTGTGGCCATAGGGGTGGTCGGCGGGATAGGTGGCGTGGGTGATCGCATCCCAGACGCGGCCATAGGGCTGGTTCTCGCCCTGGCGCTTCTCGTTCTGAACAACGCCGCGCTGCTCATCGAGGCGGGCCTGGTCGATGGCGCCGACGAGGTGGCCCATCCGGTCGCTTTCCAGCCAGAGCATGGAATCCAGGGCCGAGGTCGGGACGTTCTGGAAATAGTTGGTGCGGTCGGTGTTGGTGGTGCCGTTCTGGTCGGTGGCGCCCAGCAGTTCGGTGCCCTTGAAGAAGTCGTTGTTATAGTTCTCCGACCCGTTGAACATCAGGTGTTCGAACAGGTGGGCGAAGCCGGAGCGGGCGGTCGGCTCGTTCTTGGAGCCGACGTGGTACCAGATGTTGACGGCGACGACGGGCGTCTTGTGGTCCTCGTGCACGATCAGGGTCAGGCCGTTGGGCAGGACGAACTTCGTGAACGGAATGTCGATGTCGGGCAGGGGGGCGAGGCGTTCGCCGCGCGCCTGGGCCGGGGCGGAGGCGATGGCGGCCGGGGCGGCGGCCACGCCCGACGCGACGACGGCGTCCTGGGCAAAGGCGGGAGCGGCGAGCAGGACGGAGGCGGCGACGCCTCCCAGAAGTGCCAGTCGACGGGCGGACGAACGCATGGAGACCTCGATTGAACATGGCGATCCTGTGACCGCGAGACCTGCGTAACGACAAGCCGACGTGGGGCAAAGGCGTCCGGCCTTAACTTTTGGCAATGTTTGGGGTGCGGCGGCGAACGACCCGCAGATCGGTTCTTCGCGGGATGAGATGAAATGATCGCGATGTCACACGACGCGAGATTTTAATTGCGCACGACGAGCTGAAACACGCCTTTATCGGAAACCATTTGCCGAAAAGCCCCGATTGGGCTTTATGCCGCACATGCAAAAGACCGGATCCACGCCCGCGAAGGGCTTCGTCGTGCAACCTCGTCGCCTGCCCAAGGCGGCGGCGGAGAAACGCGTGCAGGATTTCGGCGAGATCATCGTCAAGCCGACGGCGGCCAATGTGGAGGTCCAAGCCGGGCGCTGCACGTCCTGCGGCGTGCCCTTCTGTCAGGACGCCTGTCCGCTGCAGAACAATATCCCCGACTGGCTGAACCTGGCCGCCGAGGACGAGCTGCGCGAGGCCTGGAAGGCGTCGTCGGAAACCTCGACCATGCCCGAAATTTGCGGCCGCATCTGCCCGCAGGACCGGCTGTGCGAGGGCGCCTGCACCCTGAACGTCTCGGGCTGGGAAGCGGTGACCATCGGTTCGGTCGAGGCCTTCATCGCCGACACCGCCTTCGACAACGGCTGGGTCGAGCCGATCCGGCCCCTGCACGAGCGCGGCCAGTCCGTCGGGATCGTCGGGGCCGGTCCGGCCGGGATGGCGGCGGCGGACCGGCTGCGCTCGGCCGGCTATCAGGTCACCGTCTACGACCGGCACGACCGTGCGGGCGGCCTGCTGATGTATGGCATTCCCGGCTTCAAGCTGGAGAAGCGGATCGTCCAGCGCCGCCTCGACCGTCTGGCCGAGGGCGGAGTCGAGTTCGTGACCGGCTGCGAGGTCGGCAAGGATGTGACGGTGGAGGAGTTGCGTGAACGGCATGACGCCGTCCTGCTGGCCATGGGGGTCTACAGGGCGCGGGCCCTGTCGGTTCCGGGCGCGGGGCCGGGCGACACCCTGCCGGCGCTCGACTATCTGATCCAGCAGAACCGCCGCGATCTGGGCGACGCCGAGGGTCAGGACTGGACGCACGCGAAGGGTCGCCGCGTCGTGGTCGTCGGTGGCGGTGATACGGCGATGGACTGCGTCCGCACCGCCGTCCGTCAGGGCGCGGAATCGGTCGTCTGCCTCTATCGCCGCGACAAGGCCAACATGCCCGGTTCGGCCCGCGAGGTGCAGAACGCCGAGGAAGAAGGCGTGGTCTTCGAATGGCTGGGCGCGCCCAAGGCCCTGATGTCGCGCGAAGGATCGATCAGCTCGGTCCGCGCCGCGCGCATGGCCCTGTCGGAGCCCGAGTTCGGCAAGCGGCGCGAGATCATTCCCGTTCCGGGCGGCGACTTCGACCTGTCGGCCGATCTGGTGATCGAGGCGCTGGGCTTCGAGCCCGAAGCCTTCGCCGAACACCATCCCGAACTGGCCCTGACGGAATGGGGCACGGTCGTCACGAACCAGACCGCCGCGTCCGGCTTCGCCACCAGTCTGGACGGGGTGTTCGCCGCCGGGGACGCCGTGCGCGGCGCCTCCCTCGTCGTCTGGGCCGTCCGCGACGGCCAGGACGCCGCCGCCGAGATTGACCGCTATCTGCGTACGCGTACCGAGGAACAGGCCGCATGACCTGGCTGGAACAATATCAGACGGATCGGCAAAGGCTGATCGAGGCCGGCGCCTATGAGGCTTCGTCGGAGAAAGACGCCTGCGGCGTGGGCATGGTCTGCGCCATCGACGGCAAGCCGCGTCGCGAGGTGGTGGAACTGGCGGTCAAGTCGCTGAAGAACGTCGCCCACCGGGGTGCGGTCGATCCCGACGGCCTGTCGGGCGACGGCGCCGGCCTGATGGTCGAGGCGCCCCAGGGCTTCTTCGCCGAACAGGTGCGGGTCATCGGTCAGACCCTGCGGGCCGGGCCCATCGCCATCGGTCAGATCTTCCTGCCGCGCACCGATCTGGGCGCCCAGGACCGGGCTCGCGCCATCGTCGAAACCGAGGTGTTGCGCGCCGGATTCTATATCTATGGCTGGCGCCAGACGCCGATCGACCTGTCGGTGGTCGGGACCAAGGCCGGGGCGACCCGGCCGGAGATCGAGCAGATCATGCTGGCGACACCCGCGCATTTGGCGGGGGACGAGGACGGCGAGGCGCTGGAGCGCGAACTCTATCTGTGCCGTCGCCGCATAGAGAACGCCGTCCAGGCCGAGGCCATCCCGGGCTTCTACATCTGTTCGCTGTCGGCCCGGTCGCTGATCTACAAGGGCATGGTGCGGGCCGAACTGCTGGACCAGCTCTATCCCGACCTGCTGGATCCGACGTTCGAGGCGGCCTACGCCATCTTCCACCAGCGCTATTCGACCAACACCTTCCCCGAATGGCGGCTGGCCCAGCCGTTCCGGATGCTGGCCCACAACGGCGAGATCAACACGCTGAAGGGCAACCTGAACTGGATGAAGAGCCATGAGATCCGCATGGCCGCCCAGGCGTTCGGGGATCGTGACGGCGAGGTCAAGCCGGTGGTCCAGCCGGGCGGTTCGGACTCTGCGGCCCTGGACAATGTGTTCGAGGTTCTGGTTCGGGCCGGTCGGCCCGCGCCGATGGCCAAGGCCCTGCTGATCCCCGAAGCCTGGTCCAAGGACGCCGGGCTGATGAAGCGGGAGCATCAGGCCCTCTATGCCTATTGCAACGCGGTGATGGAGCCGTGGGACGGTCCGGCCGCGATCTGCGCCACCGACGGCCGCTACATCGTCTGCGGCAAGGACCGGAACGGCCTGCGTCCCCTGCGCGCCATGACCACCCATGACGGCCTGCTGCTGGCGGGGTCGGAGGCCGGTCTGGCCGGGGTGCCGGAGGCGCGGATCGCCCGGCGGCTGCCGATCGGGCCGGGGCGGATGATCGTCGCCGATCTGAAGACCGGGACCCTGCTAGACGAGGCCGAGGCGATCGACGCCCTGGCCGCCGCCCATCCCTACGCCGACTGGCTGGACAATATGGTCGATCTGGAGCCGGTGATCGGCCCAGGACCCGAGCCGCGCGCAGCGACGGGCGAGGCCCTGACGCGCCGCCAGATCGCCGCCGGTTACAGCCGCGAAGACCTGGAGATGCTGCTGGACCCGCTCGTCACCGACGGCAAGGAGGCGGTCGGCTCCATGGGGGACGACACGCCGCCCGCGGTGCTGTCGGCCCTGCCGCGACCGCTGGCCCACTATTTCCGCCAGAACTTCTCGCAGGTGACCAACCCGCCCATCGACCCCCTGCGGGAAGCCGGGGCGATGAGCCTGAAGACCCGGTTCAAGAACCTCGGCAACATCTTGGCCGAGGAAGAGGCCCAGACCAATGTTTTCGTGCTGGACAGCCCGGTCCTGACTACCGGCATGTACGAGCGGATGCTGGACGTGGTCGGCGCCGGGTCCACCGCGACCATCGACTGCTCCTACGCCCTGCCCGTGGAAGGCGCCCTGTCGGGCGCCTCGCTGAGGGCCGCCATCGACCGCATCCGCGACGAGGCCGAGGCGGCGGCGCGCGGCGGCTCCAGCCTGATCGTCCTGACCGATGAGCGGGCGTCCGAGACGCGGTTGTCCACCCCGATGATCCTGGCCACGGCGGCGGTGCACGGACGGCTGACGGACAAGGGGCTGCGGTCCTTCGTCTCCATCGTTGTGCGCTCGGCCGAGGCCCTGGACCCGCACGGGTTCGCGGTTCTGGTCGGGGTCGGCGCCACGGCGGTCAACGCCTGGCTGGCCCAGGAGATGTTCCAAGAGCGGATGGACCGGGGCGCCTATCCGGGCCTGTCGCTGCGCGACGCCTGTCTGAACTACAAGGCCGGGATCGAGGCCGGGCTGCTGAAGACCCTGGCGAGAAAGGGGATCAGTGTCATCTCCGCCTATCGTGGCGGCTGCGAGTTCGAGGTGCTGGGCCTGAGCCGGGCCCTGTCGGCGGAGTTCTTCCCCGGCGCGCCGTGCCGGATTTCGGGCATCGGCATGGCCGGGCTGGAGCAGGCGTCGCTGCGCCGGCATCAGGCGGCCTGGATCGAGGCGACGCCCGTGCCCTCGATCGGCGGCTTCTTCCGCATCCGGACCGGCGGCGAAAGCCACGCCCATGATGCGCGCACCATCCACCTGCTGCAGGACGCCTGCAATCGCGGCGACTACAGGCGCTTCAAGCAGTATTCGGCGGCGATCGCGGCTCAGCCGGACAATGCGCCGCGCGACCTGCTGGACTGGCGCGAGGGGCTGACGCCGGTGCCCGTCTACGAGGTCGAAAGCGTCTCGGATATCCGCAAGCGCTTCCTGACGCCCGGCATGTCGCTGGGGGCGCTGTCGCCTGAGGCGCACGGGGTTCTGAACGTCGCCATGAACCGGATCGGCGCCCGATCCGTCTCGGGCGAGGGCGGCGAGGATCCGGAGCGTTACGCCACGCGTCCGGACGGCGACAACATGAACTCGGCGGTCAAGCAGATCGCCTCGGGCCGGTTCGGCGTCACCGCCGAATATCTGAACCAGTGCCGCGAGATCGAGATCAAGGTGGCCCAGGGCGCCAAGCCCGGCGAGGGCGGCCAACTGCCCGGGTTCAAGGTCACGGAATTCATCGGCAAGATGCGCCACGCGGTGCCGGGCACGACGCTGATCAGCCCGCCGCCCCACCACGACATCTATTCCATCGAGGACCTGGCCCAGCTCATCTACGACCTGAAGTCGATCAACCCCGACTGCCGCGTCACGGTGAAGCTGGTCTCGGCGTCGGGCATCGGAGCGATCGCGTCCGGGGTGGCCAAGGCCAAGGCCGACGCCATCCTGATCGCCGGGCACAACGGCGGCACGGGCGCCAGCCCGCAGTCGTCGATCAAGCACGCGGGCCTGCCTTGGGAGATCGGCCTGGCCGAGACCCATCAGGTGCTCAGCCTGAACAATCTGCGCAGCCACGTCGTGGTCCGCGCGGACGGCGGCATGCGGACGGGACGGGACATCATCATCGCCGCCATCCTGGGCGCCGAGGAGTTCAACATCGGCACCGCCAGCCTGATCGCCATGGGTTGTCTGATGGTGCGTCAGTGCCATTCCAACACCTGTCCGGTGGGGGTCTGTTCGCAGGATCCGCGCCTGCGCGAGAAGTTCACGGGCACGGCCGACAAGGTGGTCAACCTGTTCAGCTTCATCGCCGAGGAGGTGCGCGAATACCTGGCCATGCTGGGCGCGCGGACCCTGGACGAGATCGTCGGCCGGACGGACCTTCTGCGCCAGGTGCGGCGCGGCGGGGCGCATCTGGACGATCTGGACCTGAACCCCCTGCTGGTTCGCGTCGAGGCGCCGGAGAAGAAGCTTTGGGCCGAGAAGGGCCGGGCGGAGGTGCCCGAAACCCTGGACGCGCGGGTTCTGAACGACGCCTGGGCCTTCCTCGACCGGGGCCAGACCTCGGAGCTCAGCTATCCGATCTCCAACGTGATGCGGACCATCGGGGCGGGCGTGTCCTCGGCCATCGTCCGGCGCTGGGGCCCCACGGGTCCGGCGGGGGTGCTGACGCTGAAGCTGACCGGATCGGCGGGCCAGTCCTTCGGGGCCTTCGCGGCCAAGGGGCTGAAGCTGGAGCTGACCGGCGAGGCCAACGACTATGTCGGCAAGGGGCTGTCGGGCGCCGAGATCGTGGTCAAGCCGGTCGACTGGCGCGAACACCAGCCCATGGTGGGCAATACGACCCTGTACGGCGCCACCTCGGGCCGGCTGTTCGTGGCAGGCTCGGGCGGCGAGCGGTTCGCCGTGCGAAACTCCGGCGCCGAGGCCGTGGTCGAGGGCCTGGGCGCCCACGGCTGCGAATACATGACCGGCGGCCGTGTCGTGGTTCTGGGTCCGACGGGCTGGAATCTGGCGGCGGGCATGTCGGGCGGAGAGCTGTTCGTCCTGGCCGACGAGGCGCGGGTGAAACTGGCCCTGAACGGCGACATGGCCGAGATCGTCCCCCTGACCGAGGCGGCGGGGGAGCGGCTGCTGGCTCTGGTCCAGGCCCATGCGGCGGCGACCGGCTCACCCCTGGCGCGGCGCTTGGTCTCGAACTGGGCCGACAGCCTGACGCGGTTCGTGCGCATCGCGCCCTCGACCGTGGCGCGGGCCGAGGCGGAACGGGAGGGCGCCCTGGCGCTCGCCGAGCCGGCCTGACGAGAAAGTCGCAGCGCGTAGGTCTCTGCACGGTCGAGGGCAGGACGGGAACCGGACGGCGCTCCGTGCGCTGATGTGCGGTTACAGTCACGCTTACCGGAATGCGCCATGAAGACCGCTCGCCTCCACACCGTCCTGTCCGTCATGGCCGTGGGGCTGCTCGGTTTGGGCGCCTGCGCCTCCGTTCCGGGTCTGTCAGGCGTGCAGGTCAATCGTGAGCAGGCGGCCCAGGGCGGCCAGACTTTCGCGGCGGGGGTGGGTCAGGCGGCGACGGCGCCCCTGGATGATCTGAACCTGCGTCGTCAGGAGGTGCCTGAGGTGCTGATCTCGGCCCGCCGGGCGCCCTATGCCGTTGACGGCCTGCGCCGATGCGCGGCCGTGATCGCCCAGATCGACGACCTGGACGAGGCCCTGGGACCGGACGTCGATCAGGCCCAGCCCGCGGCCGGAACCGGAGAGCAGGCCGGGAATCTGGCTCTGGACGTGGTGCGGGATACGGCCACGGACTTCATCCCCCTGCGATCCTGGGTGCGGCGTCTGTCGGGCGCGGCGGCCCATGACCGCGAGGTCCAGGCTGCGATCCGCGCCGGACTGGTGCGGCGCGGTTTCCTGAAGGGAATCGCCCGGCAGCGAGCCTGCCGAAGAACGGCGTCCTGACGTTCGTGAAGCCCCCGCGTGGTGGTTGGAGGCGGGATCGAACCGCCGACCTGTGGGTTATGAACCCTCCGTGCCGGTCCCTTTAAGCGGCTGATCTGCCTCCGCAATCTCGGATGCCGGTTCCGATAGTCCGGGACTATTCCGGTGCATGGCGAGCAGGGCGTCCCGGACGTCGTCTTCCATGGCGTGGGCATAGACGAGGGTGGACTTGAGGTCCGCGTGGCCCAGCAGCTTTTGCGCGATGCGCAGGTTTTTCGAGTGGCGCAGGGTCTTCATCGCCGCGTCGTGGCGCAGGGCGTGAGCGCCCTTCATGCCCCGGCTCTGGCGCAGGCCCGACCGGGTCATGGCCCGCCGGAGGGCGATGGCCGCGCCGTTGTAGGTGAGGGCGCGGACGCGGGGCTGTCCGAACTTCAGCGGCTTGAGTTCGCGGAACCAGACGGTGTCGATCCTGGCGGCGCGGGCGCGCCCCATGCGGGCGGCGAGCATGGCCGCGTCCTCGGGCAGGATGGGGATGATGTGGTCATCGTCCCCCTTGCGTTCGCGGAGATTGACGCGGGCGGCGTTGACGTCGGCCACGTCGATGTCGTCCAGGCCGAAGAACAGTTCCGAGAGGCGACAGCCGTAGCGGCGGGCGAACCGGATCAGGTCATGCCAGTGGGGGCGCACCTCGTTCAGGACCAGGTCGAACTGGTCGCCTGCGAACTCGCGCGGCTTGGGCTTGGGCTCTGCAAGGCGAAGGTCGTCCCAGTCGATGGCCGGGAGGCGTGCGCCCCACGTCTTGACGGCGCGGTTCAGGATCGGCCGGACGGCGTCGATCAGGTCTCGGTTCACGGTCGAGGCCGAGGGGTAATAGACCGTTGCGCCCTTTTTCGGCGACTTGGTGTAGCCCTGCTTGCGGCGCTTGGTCATGGCCTTGGCCATGATGTCGGCGGTGATGTCGCAGATTGGGGTGTGGGGGCCAATGCAGATCAGGGCGCGCTCTATCCGCGCCTCCAGCCGATCGATGTCTTTCAGATCGCGGCCGACTTCATCCATCCACCGCGCGGCGGCGTCGTCCAGGGTGATGCGGGAGGCGTCGTCCAGCGTCCCTTCGGCCGCCTTGACCCGCAGGTCGCGCTCTATGCGCTCGGCCGCTCTTTTCGTTTCAACGCCCGTCGATCCATGAAACCGACGACCACGGATCTGGAAGTCGTAGGCCCAGTAGGGGCTCTTTTTCGGCTTGTAGATCGACATGGGGCCGCACTCTCCGTCAGATAGGCGCGGATGTCGACTTCGATATAGCCGCGCGTCTTCCCGCGCGGGACGGCGCGGATGGCCCCGTCGTTCGTCAGGGCGGTCAGGGTCTTGGGGCTAAGCCCCAAAAGGGCCGCCGTCGCCTCGGCCGTCAGGACGCAGGCGTTGGCGAACGCGGCCATGATGCGGGCTTCGGTGGCGGGGCCGAGGGGGGTCAATGACAGCCTCCCCAGAGGCGTTGTTCCCAGTCCTTCATGCCATGAAGGTATGCCCAGCCAGCACCGTGCATCGGGCGATTTCGGCGAAAGCACGGCCCGGCCCTGAGCCAGTAACGTCCTGTGGCTCGATCATACGCGCAGCGGCGGCAATAGTAGTCGCCTTCGACGACCTCATAGCTTGTGCTGACCCAGTATTGAGGCGACCCGTCAGGTGGCGTCCGGTCACACCCGAGGCATTCCTCGCCGTCGCTGAAGTCGAAGGAACAGCGGAGGTATCCTCTGCTCTCCAAATATCGGTCTTTGTCGAAGGTCATCCTCGGCCTTCCATCCGGTCGATTTCGACCATGCCGGCGGCGGTCGGAATCCAGCCGAACGGCGCGCGTCCGACCAGGCCGTCAGCCTTCAACCGGCGCAGGGCGCTGGTGGTCTTCAGCCGGAAAGCCGACGACTTGCGGCGGTCGGCCGACATCATGGACGCGTCCGCCGTGCGGCGGACGATGTCGCTAAGCGTTGCGCCGCCCTGCGTCGCGCGCAGGACGCGGGCGCGGCGGCCGGTGGGGTTGAGGGTGGTGGTCATTGGGCCAGCCACTCCTTCGGCAAGTTATCGGGGGTCATGGAGCGGGTTTGGTGTCCACACTTCGGGCAGGTCGCGGCATCGGCGACGTCGTCGCAGTAGGCGCAATAGAACCGAGCATCCGGCATCAGGCGGCGCTCCCGGAGGGCCAGAAATAGGTGACCGGAAACCCGCCCCAGAACGGGCCTTCGCTGTCGGGGGTCATGGCCTCCAGCGCGGCCATTGCCTCACCCAAGGCGGCAAAGCGCTCCTGATCGACGGTCACCGCGCCATCGGCTCCGGTCTCGGTGTCGTCAAGAAGTTGCCAAGCCTCGTGAACCACGCTGCGGATGGCGTCGCGCGCCAGATCGGGCTGGGCAGGTGAGGCGGCGGGCCTCAGGCCGATTGTTTCGGGGTGGGCTTTGGCATCGGCGATGCCCCGATCATACCCGGCCTGTTCGGCGGCGCGGTTCTGTTCGGCGTGGCGCCCGACTAGCGACATGTAAGCCTTGGCGGCCTCGGTGCTTTCCGAGAGGATCAGGCCCCAAGCCTCGGCGGCGCTGGCTTCAGCCCGACGCATGGCCTCCAACAAGCCGCCGTCCGCACCAGCGATAATGCAGGCGGGTTCCGCGTCCTCGTTAGCGCCGAAATGCTGACGGGCGCGCCATTCCGACGTGAACGTCTCGTTGCAGTGGAAGCATCGCCACGCTGGCGGTTCAGTGACCGCCAGTGTCATGATGACGAAGCCGCGCTGCGTTCCGAAGGCCGGGTTGCGCATGATCCAGACGACACGGCGTTCCATCTGTTCGCCGGTGTAGGTCTCCGCGACATGGTCGAAACGGCGAAGGCGTAGAGTGTCGCCAACCTGAAAGTCCCGGTCGTCAAAGCGCAGTTCCCACGGCTTCAGGCCAGCCGCGATGGCATCGTAAGGCTCGATCCATGTGCGCAGTTCGTGGACGATGGGCGCGCGGGCGGCTGGGTCGTTCATGGCCGTTCTTTCGACATTCGGTTAAGGGCGTCGCCCCAGTTGGCGAACCCGCCTTGCCGCGCGGCGATGTCCAGGCATGCGGTGTGCTTCTGCGCGGTGAGGCGCTTAAGGCTCTTGGCAACGCTCTTGATCCCCCCGAGGGTCTTGGGGGTGAGCGCCTGGACCTCGGCGAGGGTGGCGTTCGTCATGCCGCAGCCCTCCGGTCGTGGTGGGCGCGGACGCGTCGCAGGGCGGCGTCCAGGGGAGAGCGGCCCTTGCCGTCGAGCCATGCGAGGCCGATCAGTTCGTCCTTCTCATTGGCCATGTCGAGGGCCCAGACCTGGACGCCGACATGCAGGCGTCTGTCGCCCTGAAATTCCAAGTTCTCGACTTCCTCCAGTTGGATCGCGCGGTCGGCGCGCTTGCGTTCGATGCGCGCGGCCAGCTGGGCGAGGGTGGCGAACTCGCTCGGGTTGGCATCCGAGGCGTCAGCCTTCTTGAACAGGGCGAAGGGTTGGCGAGGCATGGGCTTGAGGCCCCAGAAGTTGCGGCGGCGCGAGCCGTCCGGCGGGGGTGGGGTGAAGTTGTGAGCGGACAGCAGGACGGCCGCCTCCGACCAGGGCGGGCGCATCACCCGGCCTCCGTCGATCCGAGGCCCATGCGCATCGCCAGTTCGGCGCGGGCCTTGGCGTAGTTGGGGGCGACCATCGGATAGTCGGCGGGCAGCGCCCAGCGCGCGCGATACTCTTCGGGCGAGAGGTTGTATTTCGTCCGCAGGTGGCGCTTGAGGCTCTTGAACTTCCGGCCGTCCTCCAGGCAGACGATGTGGTCGGACGTGATGGATTTGCGGATCGGCACGGCCGGTTCGCCGGGCTTACGGACGACCTCCTTGTCATCGTAGGCGGTGTCGTCGCCGTCCTCGGGTTCGGCCTCGACAAAGGCTTCAACGGGATCGGGTTGACGGTCGCACTCCGGATCGGGTTGGAAGGCCTGGGCGCGCTTATCGGTGCGGGCGCGTGTCATGACGTTTTCCGTGCGGGGCACGGTCTGGGTGGCCAGAACGCTGGCCGCGCCCATCGCGCCGCCCCGATGGATCAGGACGGCGAGGCAGGCGGCAGCGCCTGGCGCATCGCCCACGGAGAGGGCTGCAAAGATGGCGTCGGCGACATCCGACAGGCCATAGTTCGGCGATGGGAACTGCACGTTGGTCCAGTCCGTCCGGCCGTCGCGCCGCGCCTTGGCCAGGGCCTCCATCGCGTCTTCGGCCAAGCGATCCACCACGACCTGGTCGCGGGCGACGGCGGCGCGTTCGCGTTCGATGGCGGCGCGCTGAGCGCGTTCTTCGTCCGTCGTTTCGATCAGCTCTGGCTGTTCGGGTTCAGGCGCGAGCGGGGCGGCGGGGGCAGGCTGTGCGGCGGCCGTCGCTTGTTCGCTCTCGGGGTTGAGCCAAGGCGTGGCGTAGTCGATCAGGGGCGCCATCGCCGTGGCGCGGTCGTGGCCAAGGACGCGGGCGCGCATCTCAAACAGGACGTCGGACGGATGGGCGTCGAAGCCGATTTCCGTCAACCATGCGCCCGCCCCGGATGAGGCTTTGAGAATGCGGACGTAGGCGGCGGCGCCCAGTTTGCGATAGCCGATGATGGACCGGGCCAGCAGGGCGTTGGACGTGGCGTCAGGCGGGGCGTTCTGGACGCGGGTGTAGTCGTCCAGGCCCTCGGCCGTGGCGGGGTCGCGGGCGATCTTGTCGGCTATCTCGACCAGCATCAGGGCTTCGCGGTCGGTCAGGCGTTCGCCAAAGGATTTCTCAGGCGCAGCCGGTTGCAGGGCGGCGCTCGCCGACCCTGCGAGATCGGCCGACCCGACGCCGCCGTGCGGCGAATCCGGTTCGCGGTGCGTCAGGGTGGCCGTGCCGAACTCCTGAAGGGCTTGCGACAGCGTCGGATGGCCGCCGCCCATGGGCGGGTCGCGGGGCGTGGCCAGCTGTAGGGTCGCGGCCTTGTAGGTCAGGTGGTCAGGGTGGTCCGACGGCAGCCGCATGCGGTCCATGTCGTCATCGGACAGGGACAGCAGCTTCAGGCGCAGCTGGATCACGCGAGGCTGTTTGCCGGTCTCGCGAGAGATGTCGGCCGTGGACATCATGAACTGGTCGCGAAGGGTGGCGAAGGCCCGAGCTTCGTCCAAGGGGTGCATGGGCTCGCGCTGCATGTTGGCGACGACGGCGGTGAGCAGGGCCTCCATCTCGCCCGGCGCGTCGCGGACGACGCGGATGGGTCGATCCTCGGGCCAGTCGCCATCCCAGATGGCCTGCTGGACGCCATGCCAGCGGCGATTGCCGTCGGTGACGATCCAGAGGCCGTCGTGGTCGGGTTCCGGCTTGACGATCAAGTTTTGCTTGAGGCCACGCGCCACGATGGAGGCGCGCAGTTCGTTGATCTTTTCGACCGCTTCGTCGCTCTCGAAATCAGAGCGGGGGTTGTCGGGGTTGGGCTTCATCTGACCGTGGGTCAGGAGCATTTCACCGGGGAGAAGTTCGCCGCCGGCCGAGGCGTCGGCGGCGCGATCGAGGGCGGCCAGCTGGTCGATGGCGTCGGGCGTCAGCGCCAGGGGATCGCGGGTCACAAGTCCCGCGCGCTCCAGCGCGCCGAGGTCTCGCGACATGTGGTTGGGGTGACGACCCGCGAGATTGGCCAGGTCGGCCATGGTGGTCCAGCCGCCGGACTGGATGGCGCGCAGGAGGGGCGCGGCGGTGACCGCCACGGGGTTGAGTTCGAAGGCCATGGTCAGGCTCCTGTGGCGCGAGAGGCGCGCCAGAGGTCGTCGGACCATTCGGCGCGAAGGTCGGGCGGAACGCCCTTGAGACCGGGGTGGGTGGACGGCAGGGCGTCCAGAAAGCGGGCGCAGCGGGCGGCCTCGGCGGGGCCGCGCGCGATGGCGCGGGCGACCCATGTGCGCCAGTTGGCCACGGTGTCGGACGGCGGCTTCGAGACCACTAGGCCGCGCCTTCTTGCTGCGCGGCGGTCGTCGGCCGATCTGGACCTCCCGACCCGACGCCGCGACGGTCCGCCAGATGGACCACGTTCGACGCCGGGCGCAGGCTGTCGAGGGCCTCGGCCAGATCAGCGGGCGGGACGTCGAAGACGATGGCCAGCAAGGTTTCGCAGCCGGGCGCGGGGGCGTGGGCGCCGTCGTGAACTTCGACGCCGGCCAGACCGTCGGACCAGCGCAGGGCGACCTGTGTCGGGGTGCGCTGGATGCGGCGCAGGACGGCGATCATGACCTGACGCGGATTGCGCCAGGTTAGATAACGCCAGCGGCCGTGGGCGTCGCTCGGCAGGTCTTCGCAGCCCCAGACGAAAGGCGTCAGGTGGACGCAGACAGATCGGATCGCGCCGGGCGGCGGCGACCATTCGGCGGCGGCGGTCGCCGCCTCGGCCTCGGCGCGGGTGACATAGGCGCGCTCGTCGGCCGTGTCGGCTCCGGACTTGCGGCGGGCGGCCATCAGCCGACCACCCAGAGGAAGGCCGGGAGGATCAGTCCGAAGGCCAGACCAACGGCGAAGACGGCCATGGTCCGGGAGGCGGTGCGGCCGGGGGTCGGCAGGACGACCGTCGCGGGGACCGGCTCGGGAGGCGCGCCGATCTGGGCGCGAAGGGCGGCGTCGTGAAGGGCGGCGGAGAGGCCGAGACAGCCGGGTAAGGCGTTTTCATGCCAGAGACAGTCGGCCGCGGTGCGGGCCTGGGCGAGGGTCAGCATCACGACCCGTTCGTCCAGGCAGAGATGGACGGGCCAGCGGCCGGACACGACCGCCACATCGATGCGGGCGCAGGGCGGGGCCTGTTCCAACTGCAGCAGCAGGTCGGCGACGACGTTGTCGTCGGAGGACGGAAAGGGAATGACGTTCGAAGCCGACGCGGACATGGGGCGCTCCCGTTGAAAGGGTGCGCCCGCGCCGGGCTGGAGTGCCGATCAGACTGATACGCTCACGGCATCCGCGCGCCGTGCGGGTCGGCGCGATCACCCGACGCGGGCGACGGGATGCAAAGCGCACCTATTTGGAGCGATTGTCAACAAATAAAACACTCCGCAACGGAGTGTTTTTAGAACCGGCGAGTGGCTGACAAGACCTTGGCCCGGATACGGACCTCGATTTCTTCCCCGTCACGGGCTCCGTCTGTCAGGACAAGCGGTTCCTGCCACTTGGGATTCGTGGATCGCGGCCAAAGCAAAATGCCGTCGGCTGTGACCTCGATCTGCTTGATGGTCAGTTCGCGTTCGGAGCCACCGAAGCGAAGGCGTTCGACCTCGACCAGGTCGCCGGTTTCGGGGCTGTAGTTGATGGCGATGCAGTCAACGCAATGGACCAGGTCTCCAGAGTGGATGCCGAGCATATTGACGCTGTCGCCCTCGACCTCGGACATCCACTGATCTGCGCCGGGGAAGCGGGGATCTCGGATCGCGGGGAAGTAGCGGGGCTCGCTCTGGTCGGTGTCGTCAGCTTCGCGCCACTGGCCCGCCCTGACCTTGTCTCGGATAGGCAGGCCTTCGTCATTGGCGGCGCGGCCAGGGAATGGCAGGACGGTGGCGCTCGGCGCCGACGCGGGTTCTCTCGGCGAAACGCCGCCCAGTATCTCAGTGCGCATCCGGATGAGTTCGTCGCGGTCGCTGCCTACAGCCTCGGCCAGCTTGCCCAGCTGGTCGAACGACAGATCGCGTTGCCCCCATTCGTATCGACGCCACGACTGGACGACCACACCGTAGGCGTCGGCGGCCTGTTCCTGCGTCAGGTCGGCGCGTTTCCGCAAGCGGCGAAGGGCTTGGCCCAACGCCTGTTGCTCTGTGAGCTTGGCGGGCGGAGTGGTCTTCTGGGGCATGCCCTGAGAAGCCACGCCGGGCCGGTATGATGCGAGCGCCAACATGGAATGTTGTAAAAAGCACTTTTTAGGATTGCATACCACTCCAAATCAGTATGTTTCGGGTCGGGTCGTTGATTCTGGGAAAGCCCCATGGACCCGAAAGCCAAAGCCCCGCCCCCCGTTGAGCGCCCGCGCCTCGCCGTCTGGCTGCATGAACGCGGCCTTGTGTATGGCGACATCACCAGCATTTGCGGTGTCGGGCGGGAGCAAATCCGCCGCTACTGCCTACCGTTCGGCGATCCGATGCACGTCACGCCGCCGCGCGGCGTCATCGAAAGCGTCCATGCCTACACGAACGGAGAGATAGGGCCCGCTGACTGGTATCCGTCGCGCCTGAGCCAATCTGCCGCCGACCTTGTAGGCGCAGTCCAATGAAGCGCGCCGTCACCCCCGCGCCGAACTACGCCCAGGACCGCTGGCGCTGGGTCGCCCTCATTCAGGACATCCATGCCGCCGTCGCCGATCCTGCCGCGCCGCGCCGCCATGCTCTGGCCAATCTGGCGTCGGGCGCGCGCAACACCTGGACCCCGGCGGCGGCCTATCCGGGCGGGCTGGTCTGTCACGCCCTGGCGACGGTCGCCCTGTCGTGGGCGCGGACGCCGGACGATGCGCAGCGGGACCAGCTGACAGCGTCGCTGCTTGGCCTTGCCGGGTTCGTGGACGGGCTGATGACCGCCGCGTCGTCACCCGCGCCCAGTGCGCCGGTCGAGAGTCCGGCGGGCGGTTACCGCCATCCCTATGCGGAGGGCTGACGGGTGAAGACGCCCCTCTATCGGATTGAGACCTTCGCGCCCCGGTCCCGGTCGCTCCGGATCTATGAACGCGCGGCGCTGACGGCGCACGAAGAGCGGATCATTCGGGAGGCTGTCGAGGCCGGCCGGGTGACGGTTCTGCCGCCCGCGATGGCGATGGGCCTGACGGCCATGGAACAGCGCTTCGGCGCGCCCTGGATCGTCGCGTCAAGCGAAGAGGCGACGGCCGCCGGGCGGAGCAACCTCATAGCGGCGAGGGCTCGCCATCGGCGTGAGCGCACGGGCGCGGAGGCCGTCCAGTGACGAATCCGGTTCGCCAGTCCCTCCCGAGCCGAGCCGAGCCGAGGGCCATGCAGCCCTGGCGGGCTGTCAAGCGCGGGTCGCGCCATGACGCGGGCCGAGGCGGTGGAAGCCGTGCTGGAAGAGTTCGACCTGCTGTGCCTGGGGCGTCCGTCGCCCGAACGGCTCGAGCGGGAAGTGGCGATGCGGGTGGCCTATGTCCGTCGCTGAACCCTGTCCGCATTGCGCCGGGATGCGACGGCTGGTCGAGCGCCTTGTGGCGGCCGGTGTCGACTGGCTGGACGACGGCGACGCATGTGCGGCCGAGCGTGAAGACGACGAACGCGAGATCGTCAGCAGCGATGACGGGGTGGTCGATCCGATCACCCTGGCGCGGGTGATCCGATGAGTGGGAGCCCCGTCATTCACGCGTCCTTTATCGCCTTCTTAAGGCGACCGATGTCGGCTGTCCGTGCTTCAGCTGCGCCGGGCGCGATCATTTGCAGGGCGCCGGAAATCTCCCACCCGGTTAGCTGCGTCCGGAGTTCGCGGACCGCGCGGATCAGCGCGGGGGCGGGCGGCGGCGCGCGCATCAGATCGTCCAGCACCTGGCCGTTAAGCCGGGACTTGTTCGACAGGTCGCCCGCCACAATCGGAAGCATGTCGTCGCAGACGGCCATCGCCGCTTTGCGAAACTCGTCCCGCCGGTCCTCGGCCGCGCGGTTGGCACGCCGATGTTCGATTATGGCGAAGACCAGGGCGATGACGAGGGCTGCGAGGCTGATCGCGCCTTGGTTGGCCTCCAGCACTGGAAACCATTCGGGGGGTTCGGTTGAAGCGGTGGGCGTCTGCATGGTTGTGTTGGCCGGGTTCATAGGCGCGACGCATATCACGGTGCGCCCATGACCGTCCGCATCCTGATCGGCGACGTGTGCGAGCGGCTGGCGGCCATGGAGCCGGACTCGGTCGATGTGGTGGTGACCTCGCCGCCCTACTGGGGGCTGCGCGACTATGGAGTGGACGGCCAGATCGGGCTGGAGCCGACGCTCGGCGCACATCTGGACGCCATGGTCGAGGTGTTCCGGCTGGTGCGGCGGGTGCTGAAGCCGAGCGGGACGCTTTGGCTCAACTATGGGGATTGCTACGCCACCACGCCGAACGGGCGCAGCGCGGCCGATACGAAGGCGGCGGGCGGCGACGACCGGACGTTCCGCGACAAGCCTTTCAGCACGGTCGGGCCGATCTATGACCCTGCGTGGCGCTCGGCCGACACAATGGCCAAGCGCGCCGGGCGGAAGTCGAACGGTGAGGGTCAGGCGTCAGAGCGCGGTGTGCCGCAGACTGGCAAGGTCGTGGCTGGCGGAACGCTCAAGGCGAAGGATCTGTGCATGGTTCCGCAGCGGCTGTTCATCGCGCTGCAGGAAGACGGATGGTGGGTCCGGTCCATCCTACCGTGGATCAAGCCAAACCCTCTGCCCGAGTCGATCCGGGACCGCCCAGGCAACGCCCTGGAATGGGTCGGCATGTTCACCAAGGCGCGGCGCTATCACTATGACCGGGACGCGGTGTTGCAGCCCGCCAGCGAACGGACGAACGCGCGGGTCAGTCAGGACTTGGCCGCCCAGATCGGGAGCTTGAGGGCCAACGGAGGGTCGCGGTCGGATCGGCCGATGAAGGCCGTTTTCTCGACCCCGAAAATGGCTCCAGACCGCAGCGGCGGCATTCGGTCGAACGCGTCCTATGAGGGTGTGATCGCGGGCGCGGTGCTGCCGCACCGGGGCTATCGCAACACCGATCCTTTCTACAGCAGCGTGGAAAACCTGCGCGGGCTGATCGCCAGCGCGGACGATACGCCCGTAGCGATCGAGGTTGCGCCGAAGGGGTTCAAGGGGGCGCATTTCGCGACCTTCCCCGAGGCGCTGATCGAGCCCCTGATCGCGGCCAGCTGTCCGGAAGGGGGGGTGGTGCTGGACCCCTTCGGCGGGTCGGGGACGACGGCGCTGGTCGCCGCGCGGCGTGGGCTGGACGCGGTCCTGATCGAACTGAACCCGGAATATGCGGTCATGGCCATGAACCGGATCGCCGAGGGCGCGCCGGGAACCGACATCATCATGGGTGACGAATGACGACGCCCATGATGGAGGCCGCCGTGCGGCTGGCGGGTCTGGGGATCGCGGTGTTTCCTCTGAGGCCCCGGATGAAGACGCCCTATGGCCGGACGTCCTGGAAGGTGACGGCGTCCCGCGATCCGGACCTGGCGCAGGAGCGCTGGTCGGGGCGGGCCTATCTGCCGCTAAAGCCGATTGAGGAACTGCGGGAAAAGAACCCCGGTAAGTCGGATGAATGGCTGCTGCGGCCGGTGGCGGCCGGGCCGTCGGCGAACGTGGCGATTGCGACTGGAGCCCCGGCGGGGTTTTGGGTGCTGGACGAAGACGGGCCGGATGCGGCGGCGTGGGTCGCCGCGCGGGAAGCCGAGAACAGCCCCCTGCCGGAGACCGTGGAGCAGCAGACGGCGCGGGGCCGTCACCGGTGCTTCGCCTGGTGCGAGGCGGCGCAGGCAGCGGGTCTGGGCAACCGGTCGGGCCTGAGCAAGGCCCCGGTCGATGTGCGCGGGGAGGGCGGCTACATCGTCGTCGCGCCGAGCATCCATCCGGGCGACGCCAAAAAGGGGATCGCGCCCGGCTGGGTCTATCGCTGGTTGCCCGGCCATGCGCCGTGGGAGATGGATTTCGCGCCCGCGCCCGCGTGGTTGATCGACCTGGTCAAGCCGAGGGAGCCGAAGGAAGCCGACGTCACGCCGAAGCGGGCGGAGCCGCGCGTCCGGGTCCAGGGCCGGGCCTCGGCCTATGGCGAGGCGGCGCTGGATCGGGCCTGCGCCACGATCATCTCGGCGCGGGTCGGGAGCCGGGACACGACCCTTTATGCCGAAGCCTGTTCCATCGGCCAGCTGGTGGCCGGCGGCGAGATTGACGAGGCCTATGCGGTTTCGGCGCTGAAGGCGGCGGGCGAGGTGCATGTGCCGTCGATGGGGACGTCCGCCCAAGTGGCGCGTCAGGTCGAACGGGCGATGGATTGGGGCGCGACGCGGCCCCGATCGCCCGCCGGGCGGGATGGGGGTTCGCCCCGGCGGGTCAGTGACGACAATCGCCTTCGCGAGCCCGTTCGGGTGGTAGCCAGACCTGTGACCGGAACGGCGACGGATGCGGCTGGGCTTTGGGCCGAGGGGCAGTCGGCCGATGTCGGCATGGTGCGGGCATGGTTGAAGCTGCGTCAGCTGGCGCACCAGGGCCCGTGGGCGACGTTCGCCCTGGCGCGATGTCGCGCCCACGCCGATGCGCCGTTGAGCGATCACGGTCATCGCGGGCCGGGCCTGCTGGTGCGGCTGGACCTGCCGGGCGAGGTCGAGGGCCCGCCCTCGGCGCTGGGCGTCATCCCGCTGGCCGGAGGGCCTAAGAACCTGGGGGCGGAGCGGTTCACCCACTTCGTCGGCGATCCGGCCGGACGGGCGTGGGTGGTGCCGGGTGGTGACGGATCGTCGGTGCTGGTCGCCATCGACATGCAGGACGCGTGGGCGCTGGCCGCCGACCTGGCCGAGACGGACGACATGATGACGGTGGCGGTGACGCCGACCTTGTCCGCCTTCTGCGGCGGGGCGATGGGCGACGCCTATGGCCGGATCAATCCGACGACGCCCGCCGCCGATCCGGAACGCCCGCCCTGGATGATGACGGGCATGGCCTCGGTCTTCCTGGCCGTGCGCGGCGACCTGACGCCGCCGGAGGTGCGGGCGCGGAAGTTCGCGGGCGGGACGCAGCGGGTCGAACTGACCGGGGAGGCGGCGGCCGATTTCTGTGGCGCGCTGGCCGAACAGGCGTGGCGGCGACCGGTCGAGAACCGGGGCGGCGGCGCGAACCGGATTCGCATTTTGAGGCCCCACGCCGGGGCCGGTTTCCACAGCAAGAGGATTTCAGGGTGAGCGACGGACAGACGGACAATCCCTTTGCTGCGCGGACGCGGGAAAAGCCCACCGCGCCGTCGGCCGACCGGCTGGCGTCGTTTGACATGAACGATTTCGGCAACGCCATGCGGCTGATCCTGCTGGGCGGAGGATCGATCGATGACGACGGCGACGTGGACACCACCCATTGCCGCCTGTTGTGGTTGCTGGGCCTCGGCTGGATCGGTTTCAACGGCAAGTTCTGGGACCGCGAGTGCGGGGAGGACGAAGCGCGGAAGCTGGCCCACCGCACGGCGCGCGAGATCAAGGCGGCGGCGAGCGCGTTCACGGCGCGGGGCGTGACGTCGAAGGATTTCTACAAGTTCGCGGACGACTGCGGCTCGGCCGGCAAGACCTCGGCCATGCTGAAACAGGCCCAATCGTATCTGACGGTGCGGATCGAAGTGTTCGACCGCGACCTGCTGGCCATCAACTGTCGCAACGGGACGCTGAAAATGCGGTTCGACCCGCGCGGTGAGCCGGGGCGGCGGTTCACGACCCGGTTGTGGCCCCACGATCCAGCCGACCGGATCACGCGGATGGCGGCCGTGGATTTCGACCCGGCGGCGACGGCGCCCCTGTTCAAGGGGGTGCTGATGGACAGTCTGCCGGACGGGGAGGTGAAGCCGGGGGCGGGGGAGGATTCGGGCCAGCTGGAGCGCGAGTTCTTCCATCGCTGGTGCGGGTATTCATCGACGGGCCGGACGGAGGAACAGGCCTTCACCCTGACGCAGGGGAGGGGCCGGGACGGCAAATCGACGTTGCTGGACGCCTGTCGCGAGGCCCTGGGCTCCTACGGCTGGGCCTGTGCGCCCGCGACCTTCCTGGAGGGCGGCATGCGGTCGGGATCGGACGCCAGCCCCGACCTGGTCGCCTTGTCCGGAGACACCCGGTTCGTGGTGCTGTCGGAACCGCCGCGCGGCGCGAAGCTGAACGAAGGCCTGCTGAAAGCCTGGACGGGCGGCGCGCCCATCGTCGCGCGCGACCTGCATGGGAAGCCGTTCAACTTCCGACCGCGCGGCCACATGACGTTCGAGTGCAACTCGTTCCCTGTGGCGCGCGGCGACGACGACGGGATCTGGCGACGCGTCCTGACGCCCCAGTTCCGGCATCAGGTGCCGCTGGATCAGGTGGACCGGCTGTTGCCCGACAAGAT
Source organism: Brevundimonas sp. (assembly GCF_052436175.1). GTDB lineage: Bacteria > Pseudomonadota > Alphaproteobacteria > Caulobacterales > Caulobacteraceae > Brevundimonas. The sequence goes on from NZ_JBQVNM010000001.1 coordinate 108,168, forward strand.
CAGGGACGGCGAACTGCCGGGGGTGCTGAACTGGCTGGTCGAGGGCGTCGGCGACTGGTTGGAGAAAGGCGGGCTGAACATGCCCGAGACCCTCAAGGCCGTGGTCGAAGAGTTCAGGCGGTCGTCGTCCCCGTTCGGCGACTGGCTGAGGGAGCGATGCGTGTCGGGCAACGACGCCATAGGCCACAAGGAACTGTCGGGCGTCCTCTATGCCGATTTCAAGAAGTGGTTCGAGGACCAGGGCTTTGAGAAGCCGATGTCGGTGCGGTCGTTCGGTGACGCCTTGCGGGACCGTCAGATCGGCGTGGCCGGGAAGAACACCGCCGGACTGAAGTTCCGAGGGCCGATCCGGCTGAAGACCGTGGCCGAGCTTGCCGAAGAGGGCGTGACGGACGCGGCGCGCGCCCCGGCGGGCCATTCGTCGGCGGATGCGGACGACAGCCCGCCCATGGACCCGGACGCCCTGTGGCGCGCGGGCATGGACGACGAAGAGAGCCCGTTCGGATGACCGCGCCTGCCGCCGGGCGAACGGACATTAACGGACAGACGGACAATCGCCTGACCTCCGGAAGGGGGCGCGGGCGGTCGGAACGGGCGGTGACTGTCCGTCCGTCCGGCGAATGTCCGGCCCGCAAACCCTCGCCACCGCTGGCCCGGCGGACAGAACGGACAGTGCGGACAATCCCGCCGACCTGACGGCTATGCGGGCGTGGTGCGGGCGCGAGGCGCGTGAACGCATGCATCGTCCGTCCGTCCGTTCGCCCTGCCTTCGCTTCCATCGTTCCCCTCCTTCGGTTTTTCAAAATGAATATCCAGATCAAGAAAGAAGAGATCGAAGTGGCCAAGGGCTTGGCCATGGACCTCGGGCCGTTCCGCCGGGCGCTCGCCCTGGTCGCGTCGGGCCTGACGGTCGAGGAAGGTCAGGCCCGCCTGGACCGGGAAGCCCTGCGGCGCGAGGGCGACGTGGCCGCCCGTCGGCGCGCCAAGCTGGATCGGGTCCGCATCCGGACCCTGAACGACGGCCAGACCCTGGCCGCGCCGACGAAGGCGCAGGCCAAGTCCCTGAAGGAAGCGGACGCCCTGGAGGCGGCGGCGCGCGCCGTTCTCGATAGGGGAGCCGATGCGGCGACCCCGGCCGAACGGCGCGCAAAGCGGGCCTCGGCGGCGGAACGGAAAGCGGCGCGGGCCGACATGGGCAAGGCGTTCGGCCTGCGTCACAAGGTCGAGGCGGAACGGATGGCGGCGCTGGCCAAGCGTCAGGACGGCCTGCGCCTTGGGGAGGCCGAGGCGCTTGACGCCCTGCGGGCCGATGAGGGCGCGCCCGTGGTCGAGCGGGAGCGTGGTCAGGTCGGGCGTCGGTTGCGCGAGAGGGATGGGCTTAAGCTGCTGCATGAACGCGGGGCGTTCCGCCCGCGCTCGGATGAAGGCGAGATGCGGCGTGACCTGGCGGCGCGTCTGGAGAGCGACAGGCTGCTGGCCATCGGCCTGCGGTTCAGGGATCGGTATGAGATGGCGGCGGCGTCGCTTCGGTCTAGCCTGCCGGACGGCGAACAATCCGGGGCGGTTCGGAGCGGCTTTCTGGAAGCGCGTTACACCCAGCGGCGTATGGCGCTGATCCAGAACGTCCGCGAGTGGGAAGCCATGGTCAGCGTCCAGATCGGGGCGGATGGCCTAAACGCTCTTCGGCTGGTCGCTGGCGAGGGTCGCAGCATCGCCAGCATCACCACCTCAGCCCGGCGGCGGGACAGGATGGCCAAGGCCCTGACGGCCGCTCTCAAGCTGCTTGTGGATCGTGTTTCGAGGGACGCTTGACAGAGCGGGGCTGATAACAGCATCTTTGGTTCAAGGCACGAACTGCGTCGAAAGCCCGCCCCGGCATCTGTCGAGGCGGGCTTCGTGTATCTGGAGGGTCCGGCATGGTGACCCGGCCCCGCGTGTTCAGGCCCGCCGCACAGCAGTCACGACAGCAGCAGAACCGGGAAGCCGACCAGCGTCGGGGATCGGCGCGCGAGCGGGGTTACAGCCGGGCGTGGGACTTGGCGTCCAAGGGTCATGTTCGGAACGACCCGCTCTGTCGCTACTGCCTGCTGATCGGCGAGTATCGGGCCGCGACCCTGACTGACCACCTCTACCCGCACCGCCGGTTCGAAGGCGTGTTCTGGATCAAGACCTACTGGATCAGCAGCTGTGACGACTGCCACGTCGGCTTCAAGCAGCGCATCGAACGAAAGGGGAAGGCAGCCCTCGACGCCTTGGCGATCCGCCTCGGCCTGCCGCCCCTCTGACCTGCCCTGCGCCCATTCCCAACGCGTCCTGCCCCGGCCGAGGGCGTATCCGACTGACCTGCGAGCAATCGTCAACATCGGGGCGCACGGGCAATGGACCGGAGCCGATGAAGGCAGTCACAGCCGGGACCACCTCCCCCAGGGGGGGGGGTGGGTCAACCTCTAGGACGTTTCGCGTCGGGACCGGCGTCCTAACACCGTGAACATCTCCGCAGAAATCGGCGGAAGTTTTTTTTAGGGGGCGCGCATGGCTCGTGGCAGACGCGCCGCCTCGGCAGCGGACGAAAAGGCGAGGGGCTATCCGGGCAAGCGGAAGTCGAAGACGGATCGCCAGTTGGAACAGGCGGCGGCGCTGGCCGAACAGCTGGCGGCGGCTCCGGCCGCGTCGGGTGAAGCCATGGCGGCGCCGGTCTTCCTGGATGCCCGGTCGGCTCCGGCCCTGCGCATCTGGCGCGATCTCGCGCCGACGCTGGTCGCCACCGGCCGCCTGACCGAAGAGGATCGGTTCATTTTCGCGCAGTTCTGCGTCTATGCCGGCGAGTGGGTGGCGGCGAACGAAGAGGTTCTGGCGAAGGGCTATAGCCAACGCGTGGCCACGGTCGCGGGCGGTTACATGGAGCGCACCCGGCCCGCCGTCGCCATCCGCGAACGGGCCTTGGACGTGGTGCTCAAACTGGCCGAAAAGTTCGGCCTGACGCCTCGGGATCGCTACTCGCTGTTCAAGGAACAGGCGGGCGCTGGCCTCGGCGGGCTATTCGGTCAGACGCCGCCGCGCGGTGATGGGGACGAAGCCCCGGCGGAACCGCCACCGGCGTCTGAGGATGATCCCATCGGGATGCTGGGCCGATTGAACTCGGCCCCGCCGCCGCGACCGAACTGACATGGCCGAGGCGGGTCCGCTGCCGCCCTGGTTGGCGGCGGTGGAGGCCGACCCGACCTATGACTGGGCGCTGATCGCCTGGCGGCGATCAGAACAGGTCACCGACGCATGGTTTGACCATGCAAAGGCGGATGCGGCGGTGGCGACCTGGCCGAAGGTCTTTCGGCTGACGGAGGACCGCTTCGCCGGGAAGCCGTTCAGGTTGAACACCTGGCAGGAAATCATCGTCCGGCTTTTGATGGGGTGGAAACACCCGGTCGAGGTGCTGGACGAAATCACCGGCCTGCCGCGCGTCGAGCATGTCCGGCTGTTTCAGGAACTCCGCCTGTGGGTGCCGCGCAAGAACGGCAAGAGCGAGTTTCTGTCGGCGTTGGGCCTGCTGTTCTTCATCCTCGAAGGGCCGGTCGCCGGTCAGGGTTTCGTCTTCGCGCGCGATGAGAAGCAGGCAAAAATCGTCTTCGACAAGATGAAGGCGATGATCGCCTTTTCGCCGTCGCTGTCGCGAAAGGTCACGTCGTTCAAGAAGTCGATCTATGTGCCCCAGATCAGGGCGCTGTTCGAACTGCTGACCGGCAAGGCGGAGGGCAAGCACGGGCGGTCGCCGACGGTAATCCTCGGCGACGAAATCCACGAATGGGTCAGCCTAGAACTCAAGACGACGCTACGGCAGGGGACGGGCGCGCGGCTTGAGCCGTTGGGGGCCTATGCCTCGACGGCTGGTCTGAAAGATCAGAAGGTCGGCTTCGACCAGTGGGAGGAAAGCCTCGCCATTCGGGATGGCCGGATCATCGACCCGACGACGCTGATCGTCGTGTTTGCCGCCGATCCGGACGACGACTGGCAGGACGAAAAGGTCTGGCGGAAGGCCAATCCGTCGATAGGCCTGTCGCCGACCGTGGCCTTCCTCCGCCGCGAAGCGGCGATGGCGAAGGACAATCCGAGGGCGGAGGCGCACTTCCGGCGCTACCACCTGAACCAGTGGGTGGACAGTCTAGTCCGCTGGCTGAACATCAAGCGTTGGGACGCTTGCGCTGCCGACAAGGAAGGGTGGCGACGCCTTCCGGCGGAACTGCTGGGCCGCAAATGTTTCATTGCCCTAGACGTGTCGTCCACGCAGGACGTCACGGCGCTGGGCCTGCTGTTTCCGCCTGAAGAGGACGGGGAGAAGTGGAAACTGATCTGCCGGTTCTGGGTGCCGGAAGTGACGCTCGCGAATCGGGTTCGCGACGACCGCGTTGGATATGACCAGTTCCGCGACCTCGGCGCCCTGGAGACGACTGACGGCGACTACGTCGATCAGGACGCAGTCAAGTTGGCGATCGAGGACGCGTTGTCGGACTACGACGTCCAGCTGATCGGCTACGACCCGTGGAATGCCCGCAAGCTGGTCGGCGACCTTCAAAAGGCGGGGGCTGATCCAGACCTGTTTGTCGAGATGCGGCAGGGCATCCCGACGCTCGGCGAGCCGGCGAAACAGTTTGAACGCCTGGTCTATGCTGAACAACTCGACCACGGCGGGAACCCGATGCTGCGGTGGATGGCCGGGAACGTGGTCGTCCGGTTCGACGAGAACATGAACTTCGCGCCGGCCAAGAAAAAGTCGGGCGAGAAAATCGACGGGATCGTTGTCGGCGTCATGGCCGTCGGCTTGGCCTTCGCAGGCGAGGTTGAGGACGACACCCACGAATATACGGGGATCTGAACATGGGTTTTCGTTCGGCGCTTCGTAGCTGGATCATGGCCGACACCTCCTCTCCGGCGGTATCGGCCAGTGAGCCTGCAAGTGACACCTTGACCGATCCGACCGGTTTTTCGGTTACGGCGCTGCTAGGTCGCGGCGGTCGATCAGCGCCCGTGTCTGAAAAATCGGTCCTGACCCTGCCCGCCGCGTGGCGGGCCTTGGAAATCCTGACGGGCGTCTTCGCTCTTACGCCGATGATCTACTACCGCCGTCTGGACGACGACGGCAAAGAACGGGCCACCGGGTCGCCCCTCTACAAGATGTTCCGGGACCGCCCGAACGGCATCCAATCGGATTTCCAGTTCAAGGAAGTCCTGCTGGGCGATCTGCTGTTGGCGGGCAAGTTTCTGGCATTCCAGCACCGTGACGCGCTGTATCAGACCACGGCTCTGTCTCGGTTGGACCCTTACGGCGCGGCGGTTAGCCAGCAATGGGATCGCACTGACGGCCACGAACTGTTTTTCGATGTCAATCTGCCTGACGGGTCGCGGGAGCGCCTGACCCGCGCGGACGTCTGGTATGTGCCGGGGTTCAGCCGTGATGGGATCGGGGGCCTAGACCGCGTCCAGTTCATGCAGGACGCCATCAATGCAGGTGTGGCCACGGCAGGGTTCGCGGCGCGGTTCTGGGAAAACAACGCCCAGCCTTCAACTGTCCTGGCGGCAAAGGGGAAGGTCGCGCCGGAGGACAAGGCGAAAATCCGAGCGGACTGGAAGGCCCGCTTTTCCGGCACGAAGAGTGCGGGCGACGTCGCCGTGGTCGATCAGGAAATGGACGTCAAGTTCCTGCAGCACGACAACAAGGCGTCGCAGCATATCGAAAGCCGGACCTTCAACGTCCTCGATATGGCGCGGATGTGGGGGGTGCCGCCGCACCTGCTGTTCGAACTGAGCCGCGCGACGTTTTCGAACATCGATCACCAGAGCCTGGAGTTCATTCTCTACTCGATGTCGCCGCACTACAGCCGTGTCGCGGCGGCGGCGACCCACGCCTTCGCGGAGCCGGGCCACTATTTCGAGTTCCTGCCCGAGGCCCTGCTGAAGGGCGACATCAAGTCGAGGTTCGAAGCCTACGGCATCGGCATCGACAAGGGCATCCTGAGCCCGAACGAGGCGCGGGTGATGGAGAACCGCAACAAGCGCGACGGCGGCGATGAATACCGCATGGGCTCGGGTTCGACCCTTGAAAGCGCCGAGCCATCTCAGCCGAAGCCCACGCCCGCACCCGCACCAGAGGACGAAGACTGATGCCCCATCGTATTCTTGCGGCGATCCACGGACAGCCGTGGGCGATCCTTCCCGGTTATCTGGAGGCCATTGAGGGCATCGCCGCCCGCATGATCCAGAACCCCGCCCTGGACGCGATCCGGGACGACGGTCACGCCGAGCGGCATATGGAAGCCCTGGCTGTCATGGGCTCGCGGGCCGAGGGGACGCGCAGCGCCACCCTGCGCGACGGCGTGGGCTGTCTGCCGATCATGGGGCCGATCCTCCCGCGCGCGGCGCTTATCAGTCCGTCGGGCGCAGGGGCGACGGCGCTGGATCAGGCGGCTGTCGACTTGAGGGCGCTTCAGGCGAACGACAATGTCCGTCACATCCTGCTGGTCATGGACACGCCGGGCGGCGCTGTGGCCGGCGTCCACGAGTTTGCCCGCCTGATCTCGACCTCGGCCAAGCCGATCAGCGTTCACGTGTCGGGACAATGCGCCTCGGCCGGCTACTGGATCGCGGCCTCGGCGGCTGGCGGCATCAGCATGGACCCGACCGGCGTCGTCGGCTCGCTCGGCGTGGCCATGTCTTCCAAGGTGCAGGAAGCGCCCGACGCGCAGGGTCAGCGCGGCGTGGACATCACCAGTTCGAACGCGCCCGACAAGCGCCCTGACCTGACGACTGAGGAAGGCCGGGCGACGTATCGCCCGATGCTCGACCAGATCGAAAGCGTCTTCTTCGCCGCCGTCGCCAAAGGGCGCGGCGTCTCCATCGCCACCGTGAAGTCTGACTTCGGGCGTGGCGGACTGAAAACCGGTGAACAGGCCAAGGCGGCCGGAATGGTGGATCGGATCGAGGCTGACGGCCTCGAAGCGACCCTGTCCCGGCTCGCCGTCCGTCGGTCTCCGGCCACGCCACGGCGGACGGCCGCGGCGCTTTCCCTGGACGTCGCGCAACGTCGCGCGCGTCTCCTTTAACCCACGGAGCTGAACATGCGCATCACCGCGCTCAAGCAAGCCCTGGCGGCCGTCCTGGCAAACATGGACGGGCTGTTGCAGGCAGCCGCCGATGACGGCGGTCGCGATCTGGCCGCCGATGAACTGGCCCAGTTCGAGGCGTTCAAGACGGAGGCCGACGGACTGGAGGCCTCGATCAAGCGCGAGGAAGAACTCCTGCGCCTCAAGTCGTCGTCGGCCCTGCCGGTGACGGCGCTGACGCCCTCGGGCGGGCAGCCCTCGCCGAAGGCCGAACCTCGGGTGGCCGAGAAAATGGAACCGGGCATCGCCTTCGCCCGGATCACGACGTCCCTCGCCGCCGCCGGCATGGACCAGCGCGCCGCCGCCGCCCATGCCGAAAGCATCTGGGGCAGCGAGATGGGGCAGATCGTCGCGAACATGGAGCAATCCACGGACGTGAAGGGCGGCTTCCTGGTCGAAAAGACCTACAGCCGGGACTTCATCGAACTGCTGCGCCCGCGTGTCGTCATCCGTCAGCTGGGCGCTCGCTCTGTGCCGATGGCCAGCGGCAACCTGACCATGCGCAAGAAGACGGGCTCCACGCAAGCGGCCTATGTCGGCGAGCGCGCCCCGATTCCGGCGACCAACCCGACCTTCGGCGAGGTCAGCATGGCGGCGAAAAAGCTGGCCGCCATCGTTCCCATCACGAACGAACTGCTGCGCCACTCCGGCATCGGTGTGGACAGCCTGGTTCGCGACGACCTGCTGGAATCCGTCGCCGTGAAGGAAGATCAGCAGTTCATCCGGGGAGCCGGTTCCGCGACCTCGCCGAAGGGTCTGATCGCCCTGATGCTGGCGGGCAACAAGATCGACGCCCAGGCGGGTCAGGCCCTCGCGACCGTGTCTGATGACCTGCGTCGGGTGCGGCTGAAAGTCCTGAACGCCAACGTCCCGATGTCGAACTGCGGCTGGATCATGAGCCCCCGCGTGAAGACCTTCCTGGAAGAGCTTCGCGACGGCAACGGCAACATCGTCTATCCGTCGGTCGCGAACGGGGTGCTGCATGGCTATCCCATCGGCATGACGACGTCGGTCCCCGACAACCTGGGCGTCGGCACGAACGAGTCCGAAATCTACTTCGGCGACTTCGCCCAGTTCCTGATCGGCGACACCTACAACGTCACGCTGGCGGCTTCGACGGAGGCCTCCTATGTCGAAGACGGGGTGACCCGGTCTGCGTTCCAGAACGATGAGACCCTGATCCGCGTGATCGAGGAACATGACACGGGCCTGCGTCACGACGCGGCGTTCGCCATGCTCCAGAAGGTCACCTGGGGCGCCTAAGCCCCCTCTCTCAATCTGAAACTGCGAAAGGGCGGCCACGGTCGCCCTTTCGCCTGTCTGGAGGTCAACCATGACCGTGAAGTTCATCGCCGCCCATGCCTTGGGGGCACTTTACAACATCGGCGACGTCGCCGGCTTCGATGCCGAAACCGAAGCCGATCTGGTCGAGCGTAAGATCGCCGAACCGCTGAAAGCGAAGGCGGTCAAGGGCGAAAAGACTGCGCCGTCGGCCCCGTTCGAGGCTCGCGAGACGGACGGCAAGTGGGCCGTCTATCAGGGCGACAAGGTCGTGGCCCCGGACCTGGCGGACGAAGACGCCGCCAAGGCCTGGATCGCGGCGCAGCCGAAAGCCTGACCAATGGAGCCGCTGGCCGAACGGGATGACGTCAAGCGTCATCTGCGCGTAGAGACCGCCGATCATGACGACCTGATCGACGCCTATATCGCGGCGGTCAGCGGCGACATCGGTGCCTTCTACACTTGGGAAGGCGACCCGCCGCCGATGGTGGCGGTCGCCGTGATGCTGAAGGTCGGCGCGCTGTTCGATCCTGCCGTGCGGGCTGCCGATGATGACGCGGCGGATCGACTGCTGTGGTCGCTGCGCCGATGGACCAGCGAACCGGATTCGCCGGAGGTCAGCTGATGTGGGTGAAGTTCACGCAGGCCCATGACTACACGCCTTCGCGGAATAATCGCGTGACGCTGCACTATCGCCCGACCGGCGGCGAAGCAGGCGACGGGGTCTATCGGGTGAAGGCCGAATGCGGGCGGGCCGCGATTAAGGCTGAACGGGCGGTCGCTGTCGCGGCTCCGCCGCGTCGGACGTCGGTCAATGCCCCAGCCTAAGTCGGGCGCGGACCTGCGCCAGAAGGTGCGGTTCGAGCGGCGCCGGGAGGGCGCGCCGGACGACCATGGTGTCGCGCAGTTCGAATGGCAGAGCCTCAATGTCGAGCGGTCGGCCAGCCTGACGCCGACGCGGGGCGGGGAGAGCGTCCAGGGCGACCGGATCGCCGGAAACGCTTCATGGGATCTGTGGGTCCGGAACGACAGCGAGACGCGGGGCCTGAACACGGGCGACCGCGTCGTCAACGCGCGCCAGACGGACCAGACCTTCGCCATCGTTTTCGGGCCCGCCGACATGGATGGGTCGGGGGCGTGGCTGTTCCTCCAGCTGAGGTCGGGGGCGGCGGATGACTGACGAATACTCAAAGGGTGCGCAGCGCCTGATGCGGCGTTTCAGCCGCATGACGCCCGCCGTCCGCAAGGCCGTGGGGCAGGAAGCCTTCATGCAGGCGGAGGACATGGCCGCCCAGATGCGTCGGATCGCGCCCTATGATCCTGAGCCGGACGACGGCGAGCATGTCCGCGACCATATCCATGTCGAGGATGGTCGGTTGGGCGACATCTCCTATGTGGTCATTTCCGACGCCAAGGATGCGGAAGGGCGACCGAAGGCGGCGCGGGTCGAACTGGGCCACATGGCCGCCGACGGCACCGAAGTTCAGGCGTCGCCGTCGTTCTATCCTGTCGTTCGCGCCAGCGCGAAGCGGGTCAAGCGCAAGCTTGCCGGCGCGGCCCGCCGCGCGATCCGAAAGGAAGCCGGGCTGTGATCGAGGCGCTGGACGCCTTGCATAAGGCGATCATCGCAGCGCAGGTCGCGTCGTCTGACCTGACGGGGATTGTCGGCGTCCGCATCTATGATCGCGCGCCGACGGCGTCGGACGGAAAGCCGAGCGTGGACTTCCCCTACACGACGCTCGGGCGTTTCGAGTTGGCGGACATCGACGGGTCATGCCCGGTCGGGGTCGAGGTCGATGTTCAGGTCAATGGATGGTCGCGGGCGAACGGGACGGGTGAGGCGAAACGCCTAGCGGGCGCGCTCTGGGCCTGCCTGACCGCGAAGTTCGCCGTCGCGGGGTTTCGGGTCGTCACCGTGAAGGGCCTGGGCCTGGACACCATGACCGGACTGGACGGCGCTACATCCGAAGTGAAGGCCCGCGTTCGCTACACCCTGTCGCCGACGGTCTGAGGCCCGGCAAACGAATCCGGTTCGCCGGTGATCGCTAACCCTGAAAACTGAAAAGGACGTCACGATGACGGACGCTTATGTGAATGTCGTTTCGGGCGAGGCCATCCTCGTCCAGATCGGCAACGACGCGGACCCGCAGGTCTTCGCCCATGACTGCATCATCAACGGCTCGCGCGCTCTGAGCCTGACCACGAACACCTCGGAACAGACGATTCCGAACTGCACCGATCCGTCGAAGCCGGACAAGGTCGTGCGCCGTGTGGACAGCACCGACAGCACGATCAGCGGTGACGGCAAACTGCACTCAGACTCGGTTCTGGCCTGGCTCCAGCGCCGGGGCAAGATCGTGGACGTTCGGGTGCGGCAGGCCGGCGTGTGGCGCGTGGCGGGCCAATACATCGTCTCGGAGTTCACGGTGACCGGCCAGAGCAAAGAGTTCGCCACGGCGTCGATCACCCTCGTCCAGGCTGACGATCCGGAAATCACGGACGACACCCCGTGAGCCGAAGCGCCAGGGTCACGGCCCCGTTCGGCGACGGCGTCTATACCTTCCGCCTGGACATCGCCGGGCTGGAGGAACTGGACGAGAAATGCGACGCCGGGCCGGAGGAACTCTATCAGCGGATCAGCGAAGGCCGGTGGCGGGTCAGGGACATCCGGGAGACCCTGCGCATCGGCCTGGTGCGCGGGGGAATCGAGCCCGTCATGGCCCTGGCGCTGGTCAATCGGTATGCCGCCGAAGGCTATCTGCTGGATCTGAAAACCCTGGCCTTGAACGTCCTCGGGGCGTCTATCGTGGGCGCGCCGGAGGAAGACCGGGATCAGCCGCCGGGGGGAGTGACGGCGCGGGCGAAAGGCCCCTCCCGCGCCGAAAAATCCGGTTCGGCAGCCTCTACGCGGCCGGGGCACAAATCGGCTTCTCGCCAGAAGACGTCGGGCGGTCCTCCCTCTGGCAGCTGATGGCGGCCCATCGGGGCTGGCGACACGCGCAGGGCATCGAAGACAAGTCGGGCGCCGTCAGCGATGACGAGTTCCGGCGGATCGCCCAGGCCGCGCGAGAGGCCGATCTTGGAACTTCCGGCGGCGCGTGACAGGCTCGCGCGCTGAATCGGGAGAGATCGATGCGTGGTTTAGTTATCGCGGCGGCGGCGGTTTTGATCGGGTCTTGCGGGCCCCCTCCGTCGAGCAAGGCGGAGCGCTACAGGCTGGTGCATGCTGTCGGCAACGATGAGTTGGTGCTCGCCGGCAATCTCACGAAGGCTGAATGTGAAGGCCGCCGGGAAGACCGAAAGCGCAGCGCCACGGCGGCGGGCACCTATAATGAGGCGACCGGCTACGGGTCGATCACATGCTTGCCGGAAAGCCTGTTCGAATGAGGTGATAGAGCGCTGCTCTATCTGGACGTGGTTGGGGTCGCTTCGGCGGCCCTTTTTCTTTGGGGGCTGCACATGTCCGACGAAATCGAGAGGTTGCTCGTCAGGGTCGAGGCGAACGCCGCCCAGTTCGACGCCCAGATGAAGAAAATCAACCGTTCGATCTACGGCTCGCAGGCCGAGACGCGGAAGGCGTTGACGGCCATCAAGCGCGACACGACGGCCATGTCTCGCACGATGTTCCAGCCGGTCGGTGACGCTTTCCGGAGGGAAGTCGCGGGCCTGTCCGGCATCCTCGCCGGGCTCTTCACGGCGGCGCAGGTGACCAAATATGCCGACGCCTATACCGGGCTGCAGAACAGGTTGAAGGCGGCCGGTCTTGAGGGCGAAGCGCTGGCGCGCGTGGAAAACGCTCTCTATGCGGCGGCGGAGCGCAACGGGGTTGCCGTTGATGCCGTCGCGCAACTGTATCAACGTGCGGCTCTGTCGAAAAAGTCGCTCGGGGCGACCGACGAACAAATCATTCGGTTGACGGATGGGGTCTCGGCCGCGCTGCGTGTTCAGGGCGTCTCGGCCCAAGCGGCTTCCGGTCCCCTGTTGCAGCTGGGGCAGGCGCTGGGTGGCGGCATTGTTCGGGCCGAAGAACTGAACAGCCTTCTAGAGGGCACCCCGATCATATTGCAGGCGGCGGCGGCTGGATCGGCAAAATACGCCGGGAACGTCAACGCAATGGCGAAGGCGGTCCGCGACGGCAAGGTTACGTCGCAGGAGTTCTTCGCCGCCCTGATGAAGGGGCTTCCGGAGATCGAAAAACGTGCGGCCGACCTACCGAAAACTATCGGCCAAGCGCTCCAGTCTCTGGACAATGCGTTCGGTCGATACATCGGCCAAACCGACGCCAGCCTTTCGGCGTCGCAGCGGGTTGCCGGTGCGATTGATGCTCTGGCCCAGAACCTGGACACCGTCGTCCCCATCGTCACCACGCTCGCTGCTGTCATCGGCGGAGCCTACGTCCTGTCGCTCTCCCAAGCGGCCGCCGGGCAGATTGCCGCAGGCATTTCAGCCGCGCGCCTGACCGGGTTCAACATTGCCATGACGGCGAGTATGACGGGCGCGACACGGGCGCAGGTGGCGCTGAACATGGCCATGGCCGCAAACCCGGTCGGTCTGGTCGTGACGCTGGTGGCGGCTTTGGCGGCGGGCCTCTATTTGCTCGCTAGCCGATACAACACGACTGCTGTCGCCGCGCGGGCTCTGGATCAGGTAGTTGGCAAGGCCGACAACGCGCTTGAGGACTACAGGAAGGCCGTCCTGTCTGCCCGCGACGCATCGAAAGAGGAGCGGGCCGAACTTGAAAAGAAGGCTGCGGCGCTGCGCGCGGTCACCCTCGCGCGCATCAATGACGCCAAGGTCGAGGCGCAAAGGCAGATCGATGAGGCTGTATCGGCTCGCCAGAGAGCCGACAACGCGATCGAGGATTCCGGTGCCGCGCGGCAAGCCTCGTTCCGCAATCCGACCAACGCCACGGCTGCGCTTGCCGCAGGGGCGAGTTCCAATGCCCGCGCCGCAATCACGCTAGCGGGTCGGGCGAGGGCCGAGGCCGATACCGCTATCCAAGCCTATGAACGCCTCAAAGGCGCAATGGAGGAGATCGAGAATCCTCGGTCGCTGGCCGCCGGCGGCGCTGCGACGACTGACGCGGGCTCGGGCGGCGGCAAGGGAAGCGCTGACCGCATCGCCGACCTTCGCGCTCGGCTGGACCTGGAAGAGCGGATGGCCGCCGCGCGTGCCACGGGCGACAAGCGCGCCATCGAAATGGAGGAGGAGCGGCAGCGTCTGGTCGAACTGACCGAACGCTATCGCGAGGCCGGATATTCCGATGCGGCCATGCGCGCGCTGCAGATGGTCGCGGCGGAAAACCAGGCCAAGGACATCGAAGAGGATCGGGAGCGGCTGGCCGAACGGCGCCGCGAGTGGTCGGAACTCGAGGCCGACCTGAAGCGCCGGGCGCTGGACTGGACGCAGCGTCAGTATGACCTTGAACTGGACCTCGCCCGCGTCCAGGGCGACCCGGCGACCATCAAGAAGCTGGAGCGCGAAGCCGAGCTTCGCCAGCGTATCGCTGAATATGTCGAGCGGTTCGGGCTGGCGGGCGCAGGGCTGGCCGTCGCCGAACAGATGCGGGTGGACGGCGCGCGGGACGGGCGCGAGGCCGCCGACCAGATCGAAGACGCCTCGCGGGTCGCGGCGCGCCACTTCGTGGATGTGCTGGCGGCGGACGACTGGGCCTCGGCGGCGGGTCAGAAGTTCCGCGACGCCGCCTTCAACGGCCTGGAAGACCTGCTGACGACGGTGTTCAAGCAGATCGGCACCGGCGAGGGCGGGAACCTGCTGGGGTCCATCGCCAAGGGGGTCAAGGCCGTCTTCGGCGGCGGGCGGGCGTCGGGTGGGCCGGTGACGGCGGGCCGCGCCTACCGGATCAATGAGAACACGCCGAACAGCGAATACTTCGTGCCGGGCGTCAGCGGTCGGGTCGTGACCGCCGCCCAGGCCGCGTCGGGTCAGGGCGCGAATCTGGTTCGCGGCGGCGTTGTCGAGCATCGGGTGATCGTGGTTCCGGACCGCGACAGCTTCGTCCAGTTGGCAGCCGACACGGCCCAGCCGATGGCGGAGATGGCGCGAGCCGGGGCGGTCGGGGACGTGGCAGCGGCGCAGGCGGTGAGCAACCGCCGGGCGCAGCTGCGGACGCGGCGATAGGTCGGGGGCGACATGGCGATCCTTCTCCCGGTCCTGCCTCGGCAGGCCGAATATGAGTTCGCGGAAGTCGCGGCCGGCGGCGTCCTGCGCCCCGCCTGGGGCGGGCCGATCCAGCCGATGGGCCGGACGGGCGACCGCTGGGCCGTGACGGTGACGACGCCGACCATGGACGCCAGCGCCTGTGGCGGGGATCTGGAAACCGACATCCGTCGCGGGCGGCTGACGCCCGTGGTGATGAAGGTGATCGAAGCCGACGATACCCCGACCTATGGCGCGACGGTTCAGGTCAATGGCGCAGGTCAGGCGGGGACGACGATCGGCCTGAAGGGTCTGGAGCCCGGCGTCCTGATCCGGAAGAACAAAAAGCTGAACCTGGTCATCGCCGGTCAGCACTACCTCTATGAGGTGACCGCGCCCGTGACGGTCCCGGTCGGCGGTCTGGTCGCTCTGCCGATCTGGCCCATGATCCGGCGAAGCCCGGCGAACAACGCCGCCGTGATCCTGAAAGACCCGGTGATCGAAGGCTTCACCGAAATGATCTCGGCGCCCCGCCTTCGCCAGTTCGGCGAGCGGGTGCTGACGGGCTTCGCATTCCGGCTGGAAGAGCGGGAGTAGAGTTCATGGATGTCGCTCTGAAGAACGCGCTGGCGGGGCCGGCGCGGACGTTCACGGCCGTGCGGA
The DNA here is from genome assembly GCF_052436175.1 of Brevundimonas sp. GTDB lineage: Bacteria > Pseudomonadota > Alphaproteobacteria > Caulobacterales > Caulobacteraceae > Brevundimonas. The sequence continues at coordinate 123,422 of NZ_JBQVNM010000001.1, forward strand.
TGGAACTGCCGGACGTGGGCGGCGAAACCTATGTCGTGCGTCTTCTGAACGGCGGTCAGGCCCTTATCGACGGCGAGGCCTTCACCGGCCGCGACGCGCGGTTCGGGACGCTGGATAGTGTCGGAACCCTGTCGGACGGCATGGATACACAGGCGTCGTCCGCGAGCCTGATCCTGCTGACGGCTGATGACGCGGCCCTCGCGATGCTGGTCAGCCCGAAAGCGCAGGGCTCGCCCGTGCTGATCCGACAGGGCGCGGTGGACACGGCGACGGGCGCGACGCTTGGGGTCGAGACGCTGTTTCGCGGCGAACTGAACTACGGCGTCGTGGTGGCCGACGAGAGCCGCCGTGCGGTGCGCCTGGAGCTGATTACCGAAGAGGCGCGGGCGCTGGAGCCGAACGATGAACGGCGGCTGAGCCCGGCGTTCCACAAGGCCTGCTGGCCCGGCGAACTCGGCATGGACCACGTCACGGGCGTGGCCGAGAAAGACTATTGGCGGCTGAGAAAGCCCGCCGTCAGCTATGGCGGCGGCGGGTTCGGGGGAACCGGCAACGGCGGCGGCTTCAGCGGCTCCGATCTGACGGTGCTGGCGTGAAGCCGGAGATGGTCCGGCGCGAGCGCGCCCTTCGCGCCTGCAAGGCCCGGTTCGAGGGCAAGGCCCTGGACTGGCGGTCGCGCGATTGCGTCCGGCTGGCCGCCCATTCGATGCGGTCGCTGGGGGTAGCCACGCCCCTGCTGAAGGGGTTGAGTTATCGCTCGGAACTGGCGGCGGCCAAGGCCCTGCGTGATCTGGGCTTTGCCGATCTGGTCGAGGCGATGGACGCGACGAATCTGGTTCGCGTGGCCCCGGCCATGACATGGCCCGGCGACATCGTGGCGGGTCCGGGTCGGGACAGCGGAGCGTTCCGGTTCAGTCTGTCGGTCGTGCATTCGGCCGGCGCGCGCCGGACCCTGGCGTTTGGGCCGGACGGGGTGTGCGGCGTCGGTTCGCCCGACCTTACCCTGCCGCATGTCGCCTGGCGCGTCGCCCCCCTGACCGGAGGCGTCGCCCATGGCTGAGATGGCCGCCGCCGCATGGGCCGTCGTCAAGGCTGCCTCGGCCTATATCATCAAGGCGGGCGCCGCCGTCGCGGCCGGGAACGCCACCCTGGCCCAGACGGCCGCCGTGATCGCGGTGAACGTCGCCGGGTCGGTGGCCATGAGCGCCATCGCGGGCGTCCTGGCCAAGCCCGGTGTCGGGTCAACGGCTCCGGGTGAGTGGGTGGCCGATCCGAACGCGGGCATTCCCTTCGCCATCGGGGAGCGGATCGGGGCGGGCGGAAACCTCGTCTACAAAAACACCTACGGCAAGGACACCGAATACAAGGGGATCGTCACCATCCTGTCCGGAGCCGGACCCATCGGCGGCTTCCTGGACTTCACCGCCGACAAGGAGGCGGTCACATGGGCGGGCGATACCTGGCCGGCGGACCCCACACAGACCGCGACCAGCGCGCCCTACAAGGGCGAAAAGATGTGGATGCGGCGCCAACTGGGCCAGCAGCCGGAGGTCTTCGCCCTGTCCTCGCCCTCCAGCCTGGGCGGCTGGTCCCTGCCGGAATGGACGTGGCAGCACAAGCTGTCGGGCAAGGCGGCCTTCCACTGGACGCTGAGACGGGACTCCAAGTTCTCGGCCTTCGAACAGGGCGAGCCCGACCCCCTGACGGTGATGGAGGGGATCGCCGGTTACGACCCCCGGTTTGACAGCACCTATCCCGGCGGCGACGGGCCGGTGCGGCTGAATGACCGCACGACCTGGCCGACGATCAAGAACGGCGCCATCGCCGACCTGAACTGGTGCCTGGGCCTGCGCGAAAACGGCAAGGTCGTCGGCGGCCTGGGCGTGTCTTCGGCCGGGATCGACTGGGCGGCCTATATCGAGGCGGCCAACGTGGCCGACGCCAACGACTGGAAAATCGCCGCCTATCCGCGATCCGACCAGAACAAGAGCGAGGTCCGTGCGGCCATGCTCCAGTCGGCGGGGGCGGTCATCAGCCGTCGGGCCGGACTGGTGTCGTGCGTGACGCGCGGTGTGGCCAAGGTGCCGGTCATGACGATCCGGGCGGGCGACACCGCCGGGGCCATCGAACTCGACACGGCCGCCAATGTCCTGAACCGACTGAACACGATCACGCCGCGCTATCTGAGCGAGGCCCACGGCTGGCAGCTGGTCCCGGCAGGGCCGGTGTCGTCATCGGTCTATCTGGACGAAGACGGCCGCGAGGCGTCCGACGCGCGCGACTATCCCTATGTGCCGTCCGCGAAACAGGCGGCCGAACTGGCGGCGCTGGATCTGGCGCACACGCGCGAGGGAATCGGCGGTCGCTGGCCCCTGAAGCCCTATTGCCGGGACATCGAACCCGGCGAGGCGTTCGACATCGACGAACCCGGCCTGTTGCTGGACGGCATGACCATGCTGTGCCTGACGCGGGACTACGACCCCGCCACGGACACGGTCTGGCTGACCTTCGTTTCGGAGACCGAAGGCAAGGTGGATTGGGCGCTGGGCCGGACGGCCAGCCCGCCGCCGACACCGTCGCTATCGGCGCGGCCGGTTCTGAACCCGCCCACGGAAGAAGAAGTGGTCATCATCCCCCGCCTGCCGGGCGAGGACGGCGTCCAGATTCCCATCATTGATGTGGAGGTGACGCCCGACAACCCGCGCGCCGAGGTCGTGGTGATCGAATGGGCTCCGGCCGAGGGCGATCCGCCCCTGCCGATCGAGGATGTGGAAGAGCCGGAGTTGCTGGCGTGGTCGCCCGCCTATGAGGGCCGGGCGGTCACCGGGTCCGTGGCCATCAACGGGATTCAGCCGGGGGCCAAGGTCTATCTATCGATCCAGTATCGGACGGCGAACGAGGGCCTGTCGGAGCGGCTGCTGAGCGGGCCGGTGACGACGCCGGGCATGTCCTTTCCGGTCGAAATCGATCCCGCCGTTGTGGAAGGGATCGTCACCGACAAGGTCACAGAGGCCACTGCAGCCCTGAACGCCGCGATCCAGGCGGCGCAGGACGCCCTGGCGCAAGCGCAGATCGACTTCACCGCTGCGATTGACGCCGCGAACCAGAACATCGCGGATGCGCAATCGACCTTGCAGGCGGCGATTGAGCAGGCCGAGGCCGATTTCAATAGCGCCCAGGGTTCGCTCCAGAACGCCATCGACGCGGTGGACGACAAGGCCGACGGCATTCAATCGGGTCTGAACGCGCTGATCACGGTCGTGGACGGCAAGGCCAGCACGGCGCAGCTGAACTTCCAGATCAACCGGATCGACAACGTCTCGACCCGCGTGGGCTTGCTGGAGACGACGGTTGTCGACTTCCCGAACCAGTATGCGTCGGCGGCGACGGTCAACAGCCTCCAGAGCGAGATCAACGCGGCCCGCAACGGCTCGGCCAACCTGAACGCCCAGCTGCAGGTGATGCGGACGGCGACCACGGACGGTCTCGCCGGGAAGGTCAGCACCTCGGCGCTGGCGACGCAGGTCTCCCGGATCGACAGCCTGGACCTCAACTATGGGTCTCTGTCCTCGACGGTGGCCAACCACACGACGACCCTGGCCAACCTGCCGTCGCAATATACGGCGGCGTCGGCCTTCACGGCTCTGCAGTCTGAAGTCGTCGCGGCGCGGAACGGCTCGGCGAACCTGAACGCCCAGTTGCAGACCATGCGGACGACGACGGCAGACGGCCTGGCCGGGAAGGTCAGCACGTCGGACTTCAACTTCCAGGTCTCGCGGATCGACAGCCTGAACGGCACGGTCGGTGCCCTGTCCTCGACGGTGGCGAACCACACGACAACCCTCGCCGATCTGCCGAACCAATACGGGTCGGCCAGCGCCGTCAGCAATATCCAGAGCGAACTGACGGCCGCCCGCAACGGATCGGCGAACCTGAACGCCCAGCTGCAGACCATGCGGACGGCGACCACGGACGGCCTGGCTCTGAAGGCCAGCGCCACCGACTTCAACGCCCTGCAGGCTGAAGTAGTCGCCGGAAGAGGCGGGACCGGTTCGCTGAACGGCCGCTTCAACCAGCTTTATCAAATCCTGGTCGATGGCGACGCGCTGAAGGTCGACCTCTGGGAATACAACACTCTGAAGGCCGAGGTTCAGGCCGCCCGCAACGGCTCGGCGAACCTGAACGCACAGCTGTCGGCCATGCGAACGGCGACGACGGATGGGCTGGCTCTGAAGGCCAGCACCAGCGCCCTGGCGACGCAGGTGTCGCGGATCGACAGCCTCGACATGAACTATGGATCGCTGGCCTCGACGGTGTCGAACCACACCACGACCCTGGCTGACCTGCCAAACCAATATGCGTCGGCCAGCGCCATGTCGTCGGTCCAGTCTGAGATCGCCAACGCACGCGGCGGACAGGCCTCGCTGTCGGCCCGGTTCACCCAGATCATCAACGCCTACACCGACGGCCTGAATCTGAAGGCAGGAGCCTCTGTCGTCGCCGCTCTGCAGGTCCAGGTCGATGGGTTCGACACGCGCATCACGACGGCCCAGAGCATCGCGAGCGAGGCCAACAATCGGTCCAAGGCGATCTTTGGCATCCAGTCCGACGTCAACGGCTACATCACCGGCTACACCTCCACCAACAATGGAGCGACCACCACCTTCGACATCAGGACGGACAAGTTCCGCCTGATGCCGTCGTCGTCGTCCGGCGCGCGCACCGAGTTCTCCAGCGGCACCTGGAAGGTCTATCACGCGAACGGTCAGAAGGCCGTCGAGTTCGGCGTGATCGCATGAGTCAGCAGGGCTTCTGGATCTACGACACGGCGGGCAACCTGAAGCTCGGCCCCGACAGTTCGACCGTGCTGATGACGGCCGCCATCGATACGGGGACCGCCGACGGCTCCTACTACGACCCGATGTTCGACGCGGCCCTGCCGATGATCATCGCAGTGCTGCCGATCTCGGGCGGGTCGAGCGCGCCGCCGCATCTGACCTTCGACTACAGCGGTCGCCGACTGGTGTGGAGCTTCCAAGGGGGCGCGGCCGTGTCGCATCGCATCGTCTACGGACTGGCGGCCGGCTGATGGGTGAGAGCGCATTCCGGGTCTGGAAGCCCGACGGAAAGCTGCAGCTGACGAACATCGGCGGCTACTCGATGGGCCTGTCAAACTACGGTCAGGTGACCCTCTCCGGCGGGTCAGGCGGCGGGCTTCTTCCTGTGTGGACGGGCAGCGTCACCGTGTCCGGCGCCTATCCGGTGCTGGCCCTGGAGGCCAGCGCCCTGACCACGATCTACAACACCGTGCGCTCGGGCTCGAACACGACCTTCTACCTGAAGGCGCAGTCGTCGTCTCAGCCCACCGTGAACTGGTGGAGCTTCGACATCCCGTCGCAGTCCCTGAAGGAAAGCACGGCGGCCGTGATGCGGTCGTGGGATGATCTCGGCAACCTCACCTTCGACCTGGCCGCGTGGCCCTTCATCGTCGTGGGGGACTACACGGTCCTGCGCCCGGGCATCGACTTCGCCTATTCGGGCGGGGGTATGGAAGACCTTGCGTCCGCCACTCCGCCCTCGGGTCGCCGCTGGGCGCTTGTCCAGTCCACGCCGGGCTTGATGCAGGAGCGATACACCGACGATCTGGCGTGGGACGCCAACTACCCCTTCACCACCTGCGAGGACTACTACGAGGCTATGGGCGGCCGAATGGACGGGTCCAGCACCCTGTTCTTCGGCCAGGGGAAGGCCGCCAGCTACCGGACCGGGGCCAACTCCGCGGTGTCTCTGACCTTCAGCACAAAGGGGCAAACCCGCTTCACGGTCGTGGACGTCACCCACTTCCCGTCCCCCGGCTCGGGAGGCCCCTCACCGGTCCAAGTGGGTCAGAACGCGACGGAACGATCAGTGAGCGGCGGCGGGGCCGCGTCAGTAACCACGACGACGCCGACGGTGACGATCAACGTCGTCGGCGGCGTTGCGCCCTACACCATCCTCTGGGAGCGCTTGAGCGGATCGACCGACGTGGCGGCCAACGGGGCGACCGATGGGCTGACCTTCTCCACCACCAGCGCCGCCCAGGCCGCCGGCTCCACGAAGTCGGCCGTCTGGCGAGCGAAGGTGACCGACGCCAACGGCGCCTTCGGCTATTCGGCCAACATCACCTTCAGCCACGTCGTCGCGGCCTACTCGAACAGCGTGACCGCCTGGACCTGGCCCAACCGCACGGCGACCACGACGTCCAACTATTTCGGTTTCGGAGACATCCCCACCCAGACCATCGCCGGACCGACGATCCCCGTCGTTCTCCGGATCGCCCCGAGCGGCTTCACCGGCAATCTCAGCGCCATCGGCATGTATGTGGAGAAGAACGGGTCGCCTGTCGGCAACTTGACCATCTTCGGTTCGACCACCAGCTACGTCGAGGTGACGGTGGCGGCAGGGGACACCCTTCGCGTCTGGACTGACGCCCAGACTTTCCAGGGCGCCCAGTCGGGCTCCTACACGATCACGGTGTCGAACCGAACGGCGGCGGGGACACCGACGGTCTCGACCAGCACCTACACGTTCAACATCGACACCGACGACGACTATAACCGGATCGCGAAGTGGACGACGGCGAACCAGGTGCGGTCCTCGACCGCCGAGTATTTCGGCACGGCCATTCCGGACCGGACCATCTCCGGCATCGTGTCCGGTAGTCCGCGCACGATCCGCCTGACGATGACCGGCCTGACCGGCAACGTCGTGACCAACGGCCTCTACCTCTACAAGAACGGCACGCCGACGCCGGTCGCGTCCTGGGCCAATGGCCGCACGGTTGAAATCAGCGTCGCCAACGGCGACGTGGTGGGCGTCTATGCCGATGCCAGCACCGGGGACGGGACGCGCAGTGGGTCGTTCACCCTGACCCTGACCGATCAGTCCAACGGCGACGTCATCTCGACCTGGTCCAACTCGATCACCGTGGACAGCGACAACTCGACCTATGTCGATGCGACCCCGGACGCGATCACCTGGACCAACGTCAGCGGCTCGACCGCGAGCGAGTATCAGAACCTCTCGACCGGCTACAAGACGGTCAGCGGCATCAACACCACGATCACCATTCGGGCCACGATCACCGCCGTCACGGGTAACATCGCGACGAACCTGCGCGGCCTCTACATGTGGAATAACAACGGCACCTACGACTTCAAGCTAGGCTGGACCGTGGGGCAATCGGTCGAAAAGACCTTCACCAACGGCCAGGCCATCGGCATCAACACCGACGCCAACACCGACAGCGGGACCAAGAGCGGATCGGTCACCGTCGCCCTGACGAACGTCACCACGGGCGCGTCGATGGGATCGATCACCTTCACCCATACCGTGGACAGCGACAACTCGACCGCCCCAGCCGACTACGTCCCCGACGCGGTCAACTGGGGCAATGTCTCCATGGGTCCGACGACGGAAGACGGACTGACCTTCGCGACCGACGGCGGGGCCTACAAGACCATCTCCGGCATCAACCAGACCATCAACCTGAGGGCCAAGATCACGGCCTTCTCGGGTCACCCCGCGAACACGATGTATACGGAACTCCAGCTCTATCGGAGCGGCTCCGGGAACATCGGAAGCACGGGCATCGCCCTCAACAATCAGATCACATGGACGGCGACGAACGGCCAATCCTTCTTCTTCGGAGGCTACGTCGTGTCGGCCGCCGCCGGACGCCGCACCGGCGGCTGCACCGTCTCGGTCTATAACGACAGCGTCTCGACCACCACGCCCATCGACACCTTCACCATCTCCTGGGACGTGGACACGGACGGCAGCACGGCCCCGGCCGACTACACGCCCGACAGCATCAGCTGGAGCGGTTCGAGCTTCACCACCACATCGAACTACGACGGCCGCACCGCCGGCTCCCGCGCCATTTCCGGCATCAACCAGACCATCACCCTGCGGGCCAGCATCTCGTCGCAGGGCGGCAACGGCCAGATGAACGCCGCCGGGCTCTACCTAATCAAGAACGGCAGCAGCCTCGGCGGCATCGAATGGATCGGCAACCCGAGCGGGACCGTCTCCGGCACTTTCGTCAACGGCGATACGGTCGATCTCAACGTGGACATGCAGTCCTGGGGCGCCTACCGCGCCACCGCCAACTGCACCGTGACGCTCTTCAACGTCACGACCGGCCTCACCGTGGCCACCTGGACCGTCAGCGGCACGGTGTTTTCGAACAAGCCCAACGCCTGAGCCCTTCGCGGCTCGCGTAACCACCCCCCCCAACCAAGGAGACTGACCATGCCTTCCACTTCCACTCCGGCTCCGGCCAACTCGCACGAGGCCATGCAGGCCGAAGTCCTCAACCTTCTGACCGATATGGCCACCTGGCGCGCCCGGGTGAACGCCATGTCTGATCTGCAATACGACGGCCGCCCCCTGTTCTTCCCCGAGCTTCCGAGCACGGTGAAACAGCTGGAGCAGCACCTCGGGTCCATGGACCGCATTTTCCGGCAGACATTCCAACTGCCCGAGGCCTCTGCCTAAAGCGCCACCGAAGGCGGCGGCCCGCTGTGTGTATAGGGGACAGACTGCGGGCCGCCTGACCCGTTCCATGTGGGACCGGGCTGGATAGAAATCTGACACTGGCGAACCGGATTCGCCAATCCATCATCGATAGGAGGGCCGGATGGCCGACACACCGCAGCCTCACGGCGGCGCTAGCGAACTGCTGCGCCATCTGGCGCCCTATGCCCCGGTCTTCGGCGGGGCCGTCCTGTCGATGGCGTTCGGCGAGCGGCTGACGATCCGGGGCAAGCTGCTGTCGGCCGGCGTCGGCTTGGCCGCCGCCATGTGGGTCGCCCCCTTCCTGGTCGATATCGCCCGGCTGCTCTGGCGCTGGGGTGACCTGCCGATCTCGGCGGTGGCGGTGATCGGCTTCGCCTGCGGCGCCTTCGGCATGATCCTGCTGTCCGGTCTGGCGCAGGCCCTGGCCAAATACAGCCGCGATCCGTTGAAGCTGGTGCGCATCCAGATCGGGAACGTCATCATCACCGGCGGCTCTGGCGCGGGAGACGCGTCATGATCGTCCTGCTGTCCGCCATCGTCGCCCTGGCCATCGTGGCGACCGTCGTCCTGAAGGGCGTGCTGGGCTGGGGCGGCGCTATTTCCCGGATGCAGCGGGTGGGGCTGTGCCTGACGGGTGCGGGCCTGGTCTGGGCCGGTCCCGCGCGCTTTCTGGACCAGCCGCCGGGCCTCGGCGACCTGCTGTTCGTGGTCGGGATCGCGGTTCACGTCATCGCGACGCATGGGCCGTCCCTCTGGATGGCGGTCACAGACGACGATGACGACTGGCCGTTCGACTAGCCCGCCTCGATCCGGTCGATGACGACGACGACCGACAGGACGAGCGACAGGAGTCCGACCGCGACGGCGGCGGCGATCAACCAGGGCTCAAGAGGATCGCGAGGCCGCTTCATGGCCCGATCCTGACACAGGCGCACGCCGTGCGCATCCCGCCGGTTTCCGGCGGCTGATCCGCCACTTTCCGGCGCACCGACCGCCAGTTTTTGGCGGGTTTCACCTGACAATCTGGAGATATCCCATGAAGCCGCTTCCTGCGGCCTACGCCTGGCTCGACCAGGTGCAAGGCTTGTCGCGCGTCCTAGTCGAGGCGCGCGCCCTCTATGGTGTGACCGAGACGCCCGGCCCTGCGAACAACGCCCAGATCATGGCCTGGGCGAAAGAGGTCGGGCTGGAGAAGACCTATCCGAACGACGCCACGGCCTGGTGCGGTCTGTTCGCGGCTGTCGTGGTCAAGCGCGCCGGATGGGATGTCGTCGGCGGGCCGCTGTGGGCGCGCAACTGGGCGAACTTCGGCCGTAAGGTCGAGGAAGACGATGCGGCGCTGGGCGACATCGTCGTGTTCAGCCGCGACGGCGGCGGCCATGTCGGGATTTATGTCGGCGAGGATGCGGCGGCCATCCACGTCCTGGGCGGCAACCAGTCGGACGCCGTAACCATCACGCGCATCGCCCGGTCTAGGCTGATCGCCGTGCGCCGACCGAAGTGGCGGTTCGCCGAACCTGCGGGCGTCATCAAGCGCCGTCTCGCCGCGACCGGCGCCCTGTCCACGAACGAGGCGTGAGATGAACCCGTTCATTTCGCTCGCGCGCGCAGCTGCGCCCTGGGCGCTGGCGGGCTCCGTCGGCGCATTCGTCTGGACGTTCACGCCGATCATCGGCCCGGCTGCTGAGATCGGCCGACTGGAGCGTCAGCGCGACGACCTGAAGCTGTCGGCCAAGGAGTGGGAGCGCCACGCGCGGGGTTGGATGAAGTCGTTCAGGGCCGCCGAGGCCGTCCGGAGGGACGAAACCGCCACCGCCCGAGCCGCTGTCACCGCCGACGCCGCCAGATGTGACGCCCGCGTCGCCGAGGCCCGTCGTTCAACCCGCGCCATCGAGCGCATCATCACCATGGAGCCGAGATATGAAGTCGTTCCTGACGCTGCGGGGCGCTGCCCTGATCGCCGCCTCGCTGATCCTGGCGAGTTGCAACGGGCGCTCCAGCCTCCCGGTTGAGCCCGTTGTCCAGCCCGCGCCTGTGGCGGTCGATCCCCGCCTGTGCGCCCCGCTGAAGCCGGAGCCGCCGGTTCGCGGGTCGGTCATTCTGCCGGTCACGCCGGAAGAGGTCGAGGCCGTGCGCGATCACCTGACCAGCGACGCCGAGGCGCGGGACTGGGCGCGGGAGGGTTGGGACCGAGCGGCGATTGCTCGACTGGCCTGCGGTCCGCCCCGGCCGGGCTAGGGCTATCAAACCCGTCCTTTAAGGCGGCGTAATCCGCGATAGCCTGTGTGCAGGTCGGGTGATCGGTCCCGAAGCCCTGTCATCAGGAACTGGCGCGATCAGCGCGTCAGACGCCATCCGAAGGCCCGCTCCGGTTCGCCGGGGCGGGCCTTTGTCGTTTCAGGATTTGGCCCGGGTCTGGTTCGCATTCAGCCACTGTCGCGCGGCGACTGAAAGCAGGGCGGATCGCGTGAGCCCCTCACGGTCGGCCGCCGCATCCACACGGGCAATCAGGGATGGGAGAAGCGAAACATTGATCCGCGTGGGCGCTTCCCTGGGCGCGGCCTTGACGTCGACGTCCACGATGAACAGCGACACCACGTCCGCGCCCTCAAAGTCGCTGGCTCCGAACGCATGCATGGATGACGGTGGAGGGAGGGGCAAGCCATCCTCCACCATGCCCTCGACGTGAAGCGCCAAGGCCTCTTCCGCGCCGATCATCGCCTCTTCGGCCGACCTGCCCGAACTGACACAACCGGGCAGGTCGGGAAAGAAGGCACCGAAGCTGTCATTCAAGCCGCGCTCGAGTACGGCGATATACTGTTGCTTTGCCATGTGATCTCCTCTGGGCCTCACCTGAAGGTGAGGCCGCTGGCTTTCTCTATGGAACGTAGGGTTCCTATGGGTAAGTCCCGCTTAGGGTGGGGGACCGTCACCAGATTTGTGCTGCCCGGATGACGGAACTGGCAGTGCGATCCGCGCTGCCGGACTTGTTCCCATCCGTTGGCCTTCAGAGCCTTTATCACGTCCGCGCTTTTCATGTGTGTATCTATACACACGGCCGCAAGGGGTGCAACAGAAATGTGTAGCCATACACAAAATTTGCGATACGCCGCGCGCGTCAGGCGGTGTCCGGCGGTGTGACCGGCCGCTTGGCCGCCTCCATCATGAACCACCCCTCCGCCCGATGAGGGTGAGTGAAGAACCACATCCGGCCCCCACAGAAGCGCCGCCGGCAACTGGTCGTCCGGCCCCATAGCGAATAGTCCCGGCCCTTGGTCCGGATCAGCAGCGGCAGGTTGACGTCGATCTCCAGCGCGCACCTCTGACACATGGCGTAGGTCGCCCATTGGTAGCGGTGCATGTCGCTCACGGTCGGCGCGAAGCCGCGCCAACTCTCGACCGTCCACTGTCGGTATTTCGGGTTGTGGCCCATCGCGGCGGCATAAGCGCGAACCGGATTCGCGAGCAAGGAAATTGAGAACGGAGAGGGAACGTCGTCCGGGACTATTCCGGGACTTTTGCGCCGGAAAGTCCCGGATGTTCCCGATTTTTCCCTTTGCGCACAACAATCGATCAGGCGATCCGATTTCGTATGTGGCTGATTTTAAAGGGATAATCTCGCGCGCGTGGTGGTTGGAGGCGGGATCGAACCGCCGACCTGTGGGTTATGAATCCACCGCTCTAACCATCTGAGCTACCCAACCTGAGGGGGCGTCAAAACGCCGCCCGCACGCGCGAGAGGGGTCGCTATATAGTGGACGCCGATGCGGTTCAAGGCCGCCGTTCGGTCGCGTCGTCGGGCGGTCCGCAGGGGGCGAGCCGAGACCTTGTGGCGCAGGGACGGAACGGCCAGGGTCTGTGACCGTTCGACCTGTGATTTTCGTCCCCATTCCGCCTCGCGCCAGACCGGAGACCTCCCATGACCCTGACCCAACGCATCGGCTTCGTCGGCGCTGCATCGGCCGCCCTGATCCTGGCCTCGGCCTGCGGCGCCAGCGGGCAGAGCGAGGGCGCCGGTTCGGCGGGGGCGCTGGAGACCCGACCCGCCAACGGGACCGGCCAGACCCCGGCCTTTGCCGGACAGACGCGAGCGCCGGGCGTGAAGACCGAGATGGCCATGACCCGGACGGTGGTCGCCTCCGGCCTCGACCACCCCTGGGGCCTGGCCCTGCTGCCCGACGGGCGCTGGCTGGTGACCGAGCGGCCGGGCCGGATGCGGATCATCGGCGCCGACGGCGCCAAGGGCGAACCGATCGTCGGCCTGCCGGCCGTGGCGGCGCGCGGTCAGGGCGGATTGCTCGACGTGGCGATCAGCCCCGGCTTCGCGACGGACCGGATGGTGTTCTGGGCCTATTCGGAACCGCGCGAGGGCGGCAACGCCACATCCATCGCCAGCGGCCGCCTGTCGGACGACGGGACGCGGCTGGAGCAGGTGAAGGTGATCTTCCGCGCCCTGCCGGTCTATGACGGGGACAAGCATTTCGGCGGCGCCCTGGCCTTCGCGCCCGACGGCAAGCTGTTCCTGACCTTGGGCGAGCGGTCCGACAAGCCGATGCGGCCCCAGGCCCAGGACCTGGGCTCCCACATGGGCAAGGTGATCCGCATCAACGCCGACGGCTCGGTTCCGCAGGACAACCCCTTCGTCGGCCGCGCGGGCGCCCTGCCGGAAATCTGGAGCCTGGGACATCGCAACGTCCAGGGCGTGGCGGTCGCCCCGGACGGCAAGGTCTGGACGATCGAGCACGGGACGCGCGGCGGCGACGAGCTGAACCTGGATCGGGCAGGCCTGAACTATGGCTGGCCGGACGCGGCCTACGGCGTCGAATACGCCGGAGGTCCGATCAATGCGGGGGCGACGGCGAAAGAGGGCACCGAGCAACCGACCTACTACTGGGACCCGGTCATCGCGCCGGGCGGGATGACGGTCTACTCCGGGGCCATGTTCCCCGGCTGGAACGGCAATCTCCTCGTCGCGGGCCTGAAGGAAAAACACATCGCCCGACTGGTGATCGAGAACGATCGCGTCGTCGGCGAAGAGCGGCTGCTGACCGATCTGGGCGAGCGGATCCGCGATGTGGCGGTGGGGCCGGACGGCGCGATCTGGGCGATCACCGACGAGACCGACGGCAAGCTGGTGAGGCTGGCGGCCGCTGCGCGCTGACCGGCGCGCCGCCTGAAACGTCCTGGAGGCCTGGCCTCCGAGTCGAACGGAGGGTTTGCGGGCTTTCGGGCCCACCGCGTATCCACTCCGCCACCAGGCCGCATCCTCAGGGACGCCGGGTCGAACGGGAGTGCATGCCCGACCCTGTGACAGGATGTCGCAGCACTAGGGCGAAAGTCTGAACGAATAGTTGCGGGCTTGAAATGACCGTCTGAATTTCAACCGTTTACCATCTTCGCCGGCTCCGGCTGGCTTACCGGCGGCGGAACACCCAGGAGGCCGCATAGCCGGTGACGGCCGCCAGGACCACGCACAGCAGGCCGTAGAGCCAGGGGCTGCGGTGGGCGAACTCATAGATGTCGCGCTCGACCCCGACCTTTTCGACGGTCAGGGTCAGGTTGGAGACCGAGCGGGGTTCGCCCTCCTGGAACAGCCAGACCTCGGCGAAATACTGGCCGGTCGGGGCCACGGCGGGCAGTTTCACCTCGGCGCGGAACAGGCCCTGATCGACGAAGCTGACGCCTTGGGGGTCGGTGTCATAGAGGGCCGCGGCCTCCTTCAGCCGGATGACGGCGCGGCGCCAGTCGACATAGTCGTCGCCCAGCCGGCTGATCACCACGTCGCGGACGCCATAGCGGTTGACGACCTGGCTCTCCTCCGGCGCGGCGATGCGCAGATGATCGACCCCGAGGCCCAGGCGGCGCAGCTGACCGAAGTCGGCGATCTGGTTCAACGGCCGGGTCGAGGCGGTCATGTAAAAGCCCGGCGCCCCCTCGAACAGGACCGGACGGCTGTTCAGCCAGACGCCCATGTTGCGGGTCTTCTTGACCAGACGCACCGGGGCGTCGGGCCCGCGCACCACGACCACGACATCGGCGGGCTCGGGCGTAGGGTTGAAGACCGCGCCGTAGAGGACGATCGCGGCGCCGCTGAAGCTGGAATCAACCCGCACCTGGGCGTCCGTCAGGGCAGCGGCGACGCGCAGGTCCGTCAGGGTGGCGGCCGCGCGATCGGGGGCGGGCGCCTCGATGGCCGGCGGCGGAGGAGGAAGGGCCTGGACCATCAGTCGGCCACGCCCGGGGCGATGAGGAAGATCTCGCTGGGGCGGACGAATAGCTCCAGCCCCATCTGCATCCCGACCAGGAGGACAATCAGGCCGAGGGCGGCGCGAAGCTCCTCGGCGCGGAACCGCCCGGCGAACCGGGCCCCGACCTGGGCCCCCACCACGCCCCCGAACAGAAGAAGGGAGGACAGGACGATATCGACCGTCTGGTTGCGTCCCGCCTGAAGGATGGTGGTGATGGCCGTGGTGATGATGATCTGGAACAGGCTGGTGCCGACGACGACGCCCGCTCGCATCCTGAGGACATAGAGCATGGCCGGGACCAGGATGAAGCCGCCGCCAACCCCCATGATGGCCGATAGGACGCCCGCGAAGATCCCGAGCGCCAAGGGCGGGATGGCGCTGATGTAGAGCCCCGATTTGGGAAAGCGCATGCGGAACGGCAGGCCGTAGAGGAAGAGGGGGCGACGCCGGTCCTTGTGCGGCGCGGGCTCTCCGCGATGGCGGCGCAGGATTTCGGTCAGGCTCTCGTAAAGCATCATCGAACCGATGGAGCCGAGGAAGACGAGGTAGGAGAGGGCGACGACCAGATCGGCCTGACCCAATAGGCGCAGATAGCGGAACAGTTCGACCCCGCCCAGGGCGCCCAGGGCGCCGCCCAGGGCCATGATCCCGCCCATGCGGAAATCGACGGCGCCCTGGCCCGAGTAGCGGATGACGCCGGAGGTGGAGGAGGCCACGACGTGGCTGGCCTGGCTGGCGACGGCCACCG
The DNA here is from genome assembly GCF_052436175.1 of Brevundimonas sp. Lineage (GTDB taxonomy): Bacteria > Pseudomonadota > Alphaproteobacteria > Caulobacterales > Caulobacteraceae > Brevundimonas. The sequence goes on from NZ_JBQVNM010000001.1 coordinate 138,977, forward strand.
TCGGGGGGATGCCGAGGAAGACCAGGACCGGGGCCATCAGGAAGCCGCCGCCGATGCCGAACAGTCCGGACACAAAGCCGACCAGCGCGCCCAGCAGAACCAGGAACGGCCAGTTCACCGAAACCTCGGCGATCGGCAGATAGATATCCAAAGGACGCGCCTTCGGCTGGAGACAAAAACGGGCCGCAGGCGGCGAAATCAGGTCTTAGCCAAGGCCCGTCGCCCCGGCCACCCCTTGCGCCGAACAGGCGTCAAAAGGCTGGATCAGGCGCCCGCCGGTTCGACGGCGAAGGCGTTGGCGGCGTCGCGGGCGGCCTGGCGTCCGGCGGCGGGAACCTTGGCCGAGAGACGGTCGGCGGCGGCGCGGGCCTGCTGGTCTCCGGCCCGGGCGGCGATCAGATACCACTTCAGCGCGTCGGCGGGATTGGCGGCGATGCCCTCGTCACCGGTCTCGTAGATCTTGGCGACGTTGAACTGGCTGTCGACCAGACCGCGATCGGCGGCCTTCAGCAGCCAGTTCAGGGCCTCGGGACGGTTCTTGGGGCCGCCCACGGCGTCGAACAGATACATGCCGTAAGCGTGCATGCCGCGCGGATCGCCGGATTCCGCCGCGCGGCGGGTCCAGGTGCGGGCTTCGGTCAGGTTGCGGGCGGCGCCGCCGGTCCCCGTCTGGTAGAGGTCCGCCAGCTTCAGCTGGGCGACGGGCAGGCCGAGGTTGGCGGCCTGGGTCAGGGTGTCCACCCCGGCCTTGTCGCCGGCGTCGATCTGGGTGATCGCCTTGTCGAACAGGGACTGGGCTTCGGGCGATGCGGTCGTGGGCGCCAGGGCGACGGCGGCGAGGGTCTCGTCCACCGCCCCGGCCTCGCCGGCCGCCGACGGCGCGGGACCGGCCGGAGATCCGAGGCCCAGAACGCGCTGAAGATCAGGCACGGAGAAGACGTCGACGTCCGTCAGACGACCTGTCGTATAAACCCCGCCGACAACGGCGACGGCGACGGCCGAGGCCAGCATGGTCTTGCGGACGGTGGAGGTGTCGCGCTGGGACTGTTTGTCCAGTCGCTCCTGCAGGCGGGACTTTCCGCCC
>NZ_JBQVNM010000002.1:0-113825 GCF_052436175.1 Brevundimonas sp.
GCCCTGCTGGTCGCCAACCAGAAGCGCCAGATCCTTGGTCATGAAGCCGGCCTCGACGGTGTCGACCACGACCTTCTCCAGCGTCTCGGCGAAGCGGGCCAGCTCGGCGTTGTCGTCCAGCTTGGCGCGGTGCTTGAAGCCCTGGGTCCAGGCGAAGATCGAGGCGATCGAGTTGGTCGAGGTGGCCTCGCCCTTCTGGTGCTGGCGATAGTGGCGGGTCACGGTGCCGTGGGCGGCTTCCGTTTCCAGCACCTTGCCGTCCGGGGTCATCAGGACCGAGGTCATCAGGCCCAGCGAGCCGAAGCCCTGGGCGACGACGTCGGATTGCACGTCGCCGTCGTAGTTCTTGCACGCCCAGACGAAGCCGCCCGACCACTTGATGGCCGCGGCCACCATGTCGTCGATCAGGCGGTGCTCATAGGTCAGGCCGGCGGCCTTGAACTTGTCGGCGTATTCGGCGTCGAACACCTCCTGGAAGATGTCCTTGAAGCGGCCGTCATAGTATTTCATGATCGTGTTCTTGGTCGACAGATAGACCGGGTAGTTGCGCTTCAGGCCATAGCCGAACGAGGAGTGGGCGAAGTCGCGGATCGAGTCGTCGAGGTTGTACATGCCCATGGCGACGCCGGCGCCGGGCGACTTGAAGACCTCATGCTCGATGACCTCGCCGTCGTCGCCGACGAACTTGATCGACAGGGTGCCCTTGCCGGGCATGAGGAAGTCGGTGGCCTTGTACTGGTCGCCGAAAGCGTGACGACCGACGACGATCGGCTGGGTCCAGCCGGGCACCCGGCGCGGCACGTTCTGGCAGATGATCGGCTCGCGGAAGACCACGCCGCCCAGGATGTTGCGGATGGTGCCGTTCGGCGACTTCCACATCTTCTTCAGGCCGAACTCGGCGACGCGCGCCTCGTCAGGGGTGATGGTGGCGCATTTGACGCCGACGCCGTGCTTCTGGATGGCGTGGGCGGCGTCGATCGTCACCTGGTCGTCGGTGGCGTCGCGGTGCTCCATGCCCAGGTCGTAGTAGTCCAGCTCGACGTCGACGAACGGGAAGACCAGCTTGTCCTTGATCCACTGCCAGATGATGCGGGTCATTTCGTCGCCGTCGATATCGACGATGGGGTTGGCGACCTTGATCTTGGCCATGGGTTCGGTCCGCTTGTGATTGTCGGGAAGGATGATGGGCCGGGGTATAGCGGCGCCTTGCCCCGACGCAAACCCTGAGGGCGACAAAGCCGCGGCCGGGTCCGGAACTCCTGGCCCCGACGACCGCTGATCGGCTGTGGCCGAACGGAGCAGACGGATGACCGACAAGACCTTCAAGCCCGGAGACAAGGTGAGATGGGCTCACAGTCGGGGCAAGAGCACCGGAAAGGTGGTGCGCAAGGTGACCCATCCCACCGACATCAAGGGCCATCACGTGGCCGCCTCGCCCGACGATCCCGAATACCTGGTCGAAAGCGACAAGACCGGCGCCCGGGCCATCCATCGTCCCGAGGCGCTTCAAAAGGCGGGCCGTTAAGCCTGCCTCGAAAAAGTCATCCTGCGGCGAGCGAACATCCGCACCCTCCGGGGCGTTGATCGGGTCCAGTGTGCGTAACGAGTGCCGACCCAATGAACGATGACGTCGAGGCTGCCCTGATCCAGAGATGGATCATCGCCTTCTGCGAGGTTCCGGCCCTGATCGACGTCGAACTCATGGAGCGCGTCCTGTCCGAGCACGAGACGACGACCAATACGCCCTGACCCCCGGCGCTTGCGAGGCTCCGGCCCCGGGCACAGTATCCACGCCTGACTCACTTATGGATCGCCGGAGGCTCCACAGAATGCCCATCGCCGTACGCCGGACCCTGCGATACGCCCTCATGAGTGGCGTCATGGTGCTGGGCGCCTGTAGCCCTGACGCCGGGAAAGGGAAGCGCGAGGCTGAGCCCGCAAACCGCGCCGGGTCCGCAACCGCCTCAGGCCAGGCCGCCGCCCGACCCGCCGCAATGCCGTCGGAGACGAAGACTTTCCGCGACTGGTTCGCCGTCTGCGACAACGGCAACGACTGCATGGCCTTCGGACCGGCGGCCCAAGAGGGCGCCACGGGTTGGGTGCGTGTGCACATGCCGCCCGGCCCGGAGGCCCGGCCTGACGTCATGACCGGCTTCTGGCCCGGTAGCGGAGAGTTCGGCCAGGCGGCGGTCAAGGTGTCGATCGACGGTCAAACCTTGCCGGTAGAGCGCTGGCGGCCGGGCGACCAGGATGTCGCGCTGTCCGACCCGGCCGCGGCCGTCGCCGCTCTCGTCGTCGGGCGGTCCATGACGCTGGGCGCGGCGGGCGAGACACAGGCGATGAACCTCAACGGCGCCGCCGCAGCCCTGTTGTGGATCGACGAACGTCAGGGTCGGCTCGACACGGTGACTGCCCTCGTTCGCAAGGGCGCGCGCCCCGCCACAGCCGTGCCCCCCGCCCCGCCCCTGCCCCGGGTTTCGGCCGGAGCCGCCGTCACCCAGGCGAATCTTGAGATAGCCCCGTCCATGTCCGCAGGTCTCGCTGCCCGGGCGGATGTCGCCGCCTGTCGGGAGGCTTGGAACCCAGTCTCGTTCGAGGAAGGATTGTCCCGCGCGCGACTGGATGAGCGCACAGAACTCTGGGGGGTGGCGTGCGGCTCGGGAGCCTACAATTTCACCACCCGGTATTTCCTGACAGGCCCGAACGGTTCCGCCCCCCGACCGTTGGTTTTGCGCGGCGCAGCGGGCGAGGCCGATGAGGAACTGGTCAACAGCGAATACGATCCGACGACCCGCACCCTCGGTCAGTTCGCCAGAGGACGAGGCGTCGGCGACTGCGGCGTCGCCTCGACCTGGACCTGGACCGGCCGCGCCTTCGTCCTCAGCGAGGAGAGCGTGATGGGCGAATGCTGGGGCGCCAACGCCGACCGCTGGCCGACCACCTGGCGCACCCGCCGTGAATAGTCGGGTCGATCCCGAAGTCCTGATCGTCGGCGCCGGGCCCGCGGGCCTGACGGCCGCGACCTATCTCGGCCGCTACCTGCGCCACGTCTTGGTCGCCGACGGGGGCGAGACCCGCGCCGACTGGATCCCGCTCAGTCACAATATGCCGGGCTTCCCCGCCGGCATCAGCGGCCCCCATATCGTCAGCCGCCTGCGCGAACAGTCCGAGGAATACGGCGCCGTGATCGAGGCCGGGTGCGTCGAGACCCTGCGCGCCGTGGAAGGCGGCTTCGTCGCCTCGCTGAACGGCCGGGATCTGCAGGTCAGGGCCGTGCTGCTCGCGAGCGGCGTCGTGGACCATCATCCGGACCTGCCCGGGGTCGAGCGCGCCGTCCAGCGCGCCCTCGTCCGCATCTGCCCGATCTGCGACGGCTATGAGGCGCAAGACAAGGCCGTAGCCGTCATCGGCAAGGACGACATGGGCGTGCGCGAGGCCGCCTTCCTGCGCACCTACTCCGACCGCGTCACCCTGATCCACGTCGGACCGCCGGGCGACCTGACCGAGCGCGACGCCCTGACCCGGCTCGGCATCGCCCTGGTCGAGACCCCTATCGACAACGTCGAGCTGGAAGGCGACCGGGTCACGGCCCTCTGCTGGGGTGGAGAAAAGGCGGCGTTCGATCTGGTCTATTCGGCTCTGGGCACGTCGCCGAACGCGTCTCTTGCCGAGCGGCTGAGCGCCCGTACCGGCGAGGACGGGCGACTGATCGTCGATTCCCACCAGCTGACCAGCGTCCCCGGCCTTTACGCCGCCGGGGATGTGGTGCGGGGCCTGAACCAGATCGCCGTCGCCAACGCCGAGGCCGCCGTCGCCGCCACGGCCATCCACAACGCCTTGCGCAGGACCGACGGCCAGACGGCCTGAGGCGGGCGCGGCCTCAGGCCGACCAGTCGTGCGGCGCGCGCAGGCTCCAGGGCGTCACCACCCGGTCGCGCGGCGGCAGGGAGGCGATGATGGCGGCGCGGGCCGCGCGGATGAGCGGCGGCAGAAGGCTCATCCAGCCCCATGCGACGTCCTTATGAATGCGGTGTGCTTCTTCCATGACAGCCTCCTGTGCTGGTCGGTTTCGATGACCGGAGAATGGGCTTGACGAAGACGGGCCGCAAACCAGATGATCGGATCGATACACAAGGCAGGCTTATGTCCGATCCACGAGCGAACGATCCCCTGGCCGGCGTCCCCCTGTCCTCGATCCGGGTATTCGAGGCGGCGGCGCGTCTGAAGAGCTTCACCCGGGCCGCCGCCGAACTGGGCATGACCCAGGCGGCGGTGAGCTGGCAGATCAAGGCGCTGGAGACCAAGCTCAGCCTCAGCCTGTTCCGCCGTCTGCCGCGCGAGGTGGCCCTGACCGAGCCCGGGGAACGGCTGGCGCGCGCCGCCACCGAGGCCATGCTGCTGCTGCGCCGCGCCTTCGCCGACCTGACCGAGGCCGATCAGGGCGTGCTGTCGATCACCACCCTGGCGACCCTGGCCAGTCAGTGGCTGGCGCCGCGGCTCGGCGCCTTTCAGGTGGCCAACGCCGGTCTGGCGGTGCGGGTGGACACCTCCAGCCAGCTGCTCGATCTGGAGCGGGACAATTTCGACGTCGGCATCCGGGCTGGAACCGGCGACTGGCCGGGGTTGGAGGCGGCGCGGCTGATGCCCGGGGTTTTCACCCCCCTGTGCACCCCGGCGCTGGCGGCGTCTCTGGACCTGACCGGGCCGTCGCGCCTGATCGCGGCGCCACGCATCGGCGACGAGAAGGAATGGGCCGTCTGGTTCGCCGCCGCCGGGGTCGCCGAAGTCGGCCATCCCTCGGTTCGCCTGCGCGCCGACTTCCAGGCCCTGGAGGTGGCGGCGGCCCTGGGCGGTCAGGGCGTCGCCCTCGCCTCCCCCATCCTCTATGCGCGCGAGATCGCCGCCGGGATGCTGGTTCAGCCCTTCCCCGACCTGGTCGAGCTCAGCCCCGGCTACTGGATCGCCTGGCCGGCCGACCGCAGGCGCTCACCCAAGATCGCCCGCTTCCGCGACTGGTTGGTAGCGTCCGCAGCAGGAGATCCCGCCATCCGCGCCGCCGAGGCCCGGCTGGCTGAGCAGAGGGCCGGTTAGGCCTTCATCCGCGCCTCGAGCACGGCCAGCGGCAGAGAGCCGCTCTCCAGAACCCTGTCGTGGAAGGCGCGGAGGTCGAAGCCGGGCTTGGCCTCGGCCTCCTTGCGCAAGCGGGCGATGACGGTGTGGCCGACCTTGTAGGAGCAGGCCTGACCCGGCCAGACGGTGTAGCGGTTGATCTCGCTGTTGGAGGCGTCCAGCGGCTTGGCGCCCGAGGCCGCCATGTATTCGACCGCCTGTTCGCGGCTCCAGCGTTCGGAGTGCAGGCCGGTATCGACGACCAGACGCACCGCGCGGAACAGATAGGACATCAGGAAGCCGACCCGCCCCAGAGGATCGCCCGCATAGGCGTCGAGATCATTGGCCGCCACCGCCTCGGCGTAGAGGGCCCAGCCCTCGTTGTAGGCCGAGAAACCGCCAGCCCGGCGCCATTGCGGCAGTTCGCCGGACTCGCGCTGCAGGGCGACCTGCAGGTGATGCCCGGGCGAGGCCTCGTGATAGGTCAGGGTGGGCAGGGCGAAGCGCGGCCAGTTCCCGCTGTCGCGCAGGTTGATGTAGTAGGCGCCGGGCCGCGACCCATCCAGCGGGGGCCCCTGATAGTAGCCGCCCGGCGCGCCCGACTGGATCGACACCGGGACCCGGCGGATCTCGACATGGGATTTCGGCAGGCGGCCGAAGACCTGCGGCAGTTTCGGCTCCAGCGCCGCGACCTGTTCGTTCAGCCAGGCCAGCAGCTCTTCCTTGCCCGCATCGGTATTGGGGAAGAGCTGGGCGGGGTCCTTGTTCAGGGCCTGAACCCGTTCGCCGACCGTGCCCTGGGTATAGCCCTGCCCCTTCAGGATCGTATCGATCTCGGCGCTGATCTCGGCCACCTGTTCACGGCCCAGGGCGTGGATTTCCTTCGCCGTGAGGGTGGTGGTCGTGTTGGATTTCAGCCCGTTGGCGTAGAAGGCCTCGCCCTCCGGCAGGCGCCAGGCGCCGGCGTCATGGACCGCCCGGGGCCGGATCGCCTCCAGGGCCTCGATCTGGCGGGCGAGGGCCGGCTTGACCTTGCCGTCCACGATGGCGGCGGCGCGGGCGTCGTAGCCGGTTAGGTTCAGGGCGGCGGCCTTGCGCGCCAGCGACTTCACCATGGCCAGGTCGGCGGCGTTGGTGTCGCGCAGGGTGCGGATCTGGGGCAGCATCCGGTCGATGATGAAGTCCGGCGGAATGACGCCGAGGCCCGCGTCCTCGCGCACCTTCTCCGTCTCTCCGTCCAGCACCCCCGCGAAGGCCTCCAGTCGGGACAGGAAGGCGTCAGCGCCCGCCGCGTCCTCGACCCGGTGCTGGTTGTCCAGGAAGTCCGGCGTCTCGAAATAGGCGCCCGACAGCTGGGTCACGACATAGGGCGACGGCCGCCCCGGACCTGAGCCATAGGCGAAGCGGGCCGTCTCAGCCGAGGTCTCGCGCCCGAAGGCGGCGACGGCGTAGTTCAGGGCGCCCGCCTCGCTGAGCCCGGTCTGGTCGAAGTCCCGAAGCTCGGCCCAGCGGCTTACCGCCTTGTCGCGGTCCTTGCGGATGGCCTCCGGGCCCGCCTCGCTGAGCTTCGACGACAGGCCCGCCCGGGCGCCGCGATCCAGGCCGAGATTGGTGGCGCGCTCGGGGCTCTCGTCGATATCCGCCTCGAACCAGCCGTCCAGCAGGGCGTTCAGCCGTGCATCGGCCTCGCTCGCCAGGGCGATGCCGGGTGCGAGAGACGGGGCGACCACCGCCGTGGCGGCGGCGGTCATCAACAGGCGGCGGCGGTCGATCATGGCGGTCTCCTCGCGGGCAACCGCCCGCCCCTCACATCAGCCCCGTTACAGTGTCCTGCCGTTGGGGCCGCGTCTTCGGTCGAAAGGTCGCACCCGGACGATCAGGCCTGGGCGCGCTCCCAGTCGGTCATCACGCCGCGCAGCACCTCCAGCGGCACGCCGCCGACGCCCAGAAGGGTGTCGTGGAAGCTTCTGATGTCGAACTTCGACCCCAGCCGCCGCTTCGCCCCATCGCGGATGTCGACGATGGTGGTGTGGCCGACCTTGTAGCTGGCGGCCTGGCCCGGCCAGACGCAGTAGCGTTCGATCTCGGTCGTGACCGAGCTCTCCTGATCGCCGATGGCGTCGACCATGAAGGTGATGGCCTGCTCGCGGCTCCATCGCTTGTGGTGCAGGCCGGAATCGACGACCAGACGGGTCGCACGGAACATCAGCGACTGCAGATAGCCGATCTGGCCCCAGGGATCGCCTTCATAGGCGCCCATCTCGTCCGCCAGTTGCTCGGCATACAGACCCCAGCCTTCGGAATAGGCCGAGAAGCCCATCACCTTCATCAGCATGGGGGTGTTGTCGTTCTCCTGCTGCAAGGCGATCTGGTGGTGATGCCCGGGCGTCGCCTCGTGATAGCTGAGGGTCGGCAGGGTCCATTTCGGCCACTCGGCCGTGTCGCGCAGGTTGATGTAGTAGGCGCCCGGACGCGACCCATCCAGGGCCGGGCTCTGGTAGTAGCCGCCGGGGGCGCCGGCCTCGATGGCCTTGGGCACGCGGCGGACCTCGACGGGCGATTTCGGAAGGCGTCCGAAGTATTCGGGCAGCCGGGCCTCCATGGCCACGATCTGGGCGTTCAGATCCTTGAGCAGACCCTCCTTGGCCTCGTCGGTGTTGGGGTAGATGAAGCGCTGGTCCTTGCCCATGGCGGCGATCCGGGCGCCCACAGTCCCCTGGGTCATGCCCTGGGCCTTGAGGATCGTGTCGGCGCGGGCCGACAGTTCGGCCAGCTGGGCCAGGCCCATCTCGTGGACCTCATCACCGGTCATGTTGGTGGTGGTGAAGTAGCGGATGCCGAAGTTGTAGTAGGCTTCGCCCTCGGGCAGGCGCCAGACGCCGCCGTCGTGAACGGCCGTGGGCTGGACCGCCTTCAGGGCGTCGGCCTGACGGTTCAGGGCGGGCAGGACGACGGTCTCGACGATGCCGGTGGCCTTCGCGCCCCAGTCGCCCTCCAGACCCTTCTCGCCCGTCCGGCGGACGATGGAGCTGACCAGGGTCAGCTGGTCGACGGGCGTGCCGGTGATGGCGCCCATCTGGGTCAGGGTCTTGGCGATGATGAAGTCGGGCGGCACGGCGCCGGCGGCGAAGTCGGCCTTCATCCGCTCGGTTTCCTGATCGAGCGCCGTGCCGAAGGCGGTCAGGCGCGACAGATAGGCGTCGGCGTCGTCCTTCGTCTCGATCGAATGCTGGCTGTCCAGGAAGTCGGGAATGCCCTGATAGGCGCCGCCCAGCTGGCTGACCGTATAGGGCGAGGGGAAGAAGCCGCCGCCGTAGGGGAAGTCGTAGCCGCTCACCACCGTATCGCCGAAGTATTTCAGCGTGTCGTAGTGGACGGCCGAGGCGCCCGTCAGGGCCTTGCGGTCGATGGCCGCCAGCTGGGCCATCGAGGCGCGGAAATCGGCCTTGTCGGCGTCGATCTTGGCCTGGGACCGGTCGTCAAGCTTCGCCTTCATCGCCGCACCCGGTCCCTTGTCCATGCCGAGGCTGGTCAGGGTCTCCGGCGAGGTCATGACCATCTTCTGGAAGATGGCGTCCATCAGGGTCGACAGCTGGCCGGCCGGCCCGGTCGGAGCGGCGGCCGTGGCGGCGCCAGCCTCAGCCGCTGTCTGGGCCAGGACCTGGCCCGAGGCCGACAGAGCCGCGCCGGCGGCGGCGGTGAACAGAAGGCGGCGACGGTCGATCATTTCAGGCTCCCCAAGCGTGCAGGGCGACACTGGATCGCTCGCCCCGCCGCTCCGCAAGTGAATTCGATGTCAGCTTTCGATCACGCGCGCCGGCTCGCCACCCAGTCCGCCACCACGATCTGCAGCGTCTCGATCGGAACACCGCCGACGCCGAGCGCGGCGTCGTGGAAGGCGCGGATGTCGAAACGGTCGCCCAGGGCGGCCTTGGCTCCCTCGCGCAGCCGCACCCATTCGGTGTGGCCGATCTTGTAGCTGCACGCCTGACCCGGCCAGACGCAGTAGCGTTCGACCTCAGAGGCGATGGAGGTCTCCTCGTCGCCGCCGGTCTCGACCATGTAGCGGATGGCCTGTTCGCGGCTCCAGCGCTTGTGATGCAGGCCGGTGTCCGCGACCAGCCGCGAGGCGCGAAACAGCAGGGACTGGAGATAGCCCAGTTCGCCGAACGGATCGGTCGCATAGACCCCCATCTCGTCCGCCAGTTGCTCGGCGTACAGGGCCCAGCCCTCGCCGTGGGCGCTGAAGAAGAGGGCCTTGGAGATCAGGGGCAGGCCGGTGTTCTCGACCGCCAGCGCGCCCTGGAAATGATGGCCCGGGATGGCCTCGTGCCAGGTCAGGGTCGGCAGGGACCATTTCGGCCACTCGGCCGTGTCGCGCAGGTTGATGTAGTAGGCGCCGGGCCGCGAGCCGTCGAGCGACGGGGACACGGCATAGCCGCCGGGGGCGCCCGCCTCGATGGCGACGGGGACGCGGCGAACCTCGACGCCTGATTTGGGCAGACGGCCGAAGTATTCGGGCAGTCGCGCCTGCATGGCGACGATCTGGGCGTTCAGGTCCGTCAGAATCCGCGCCTTGCCCGCCTCGGTGTTCGGATAGAGCTGGCGCGGGTCCTTGCCGAGCGCCGACATCCGGGCGCCGACCGAGCCCTCGGTCATGCCCTGGGCCTTCAGGATGGCGTCCATCCGGGCCAGGATGTCGCGCGACTGGTCCAGCCCCATCTGGTGGATCTCGTCCGGCCCCAACTCCGTCGTCGTCATCAGCCGTAGATCGGCGGCGTAGTAGGCCGCGCCGTCGGGCTTGGCCCAGACGCCCGCGTCGGAGGTTGCGCGGCCCTTCCAACCCTCGAACAGGGCGATCTGGCGGTCGAGCGCCGGATAGATCTCGCGGGAGACGATGGTCTCGGCGCGGGCGGCCCAGTCTCCGGCCAGACCCTTATCGGCGGCGCGGCGCGCGACGCTGGTGGTCAGGCCCGCCTCGGCCGCCGGGACGCCGCGCAGGGCGGCCATCTGGACCAGGGCCTTGGCGACGATGAAGTCGGGCGGGATCACGCCCTTGGCCCCATCGGCCCGGCCGGCCTCGACCTGCTGGTCGATGACCTCGGCGAGGGCCGACAGGCGCGACAGATAGGCCTCGGCGTCGTCGGCCGTTTCGATGGAATGCTGGGTGTCGAGGATGTCGGGAACCGACTGATAGGCGCCGGTCAGCTGGCTGATCGTATAGGGCTGGATCGGATAGGCGCTGGCGTCCACGAAGCCGAAATCGCCGTAGCCGAAGCCCTTGGCCGCATCGAGGGCCTCGGCCTGGAACCGCACCACATCGAAGCTGGCGGCGCTCTGGCCCGTCAGGGTGGAGGCGTCGATGGCTCGTATCTCGGCCAGCCAGCGGTCGTTGCGGGCGATGGCCTCGGCGCGGGCCGACAGGCCGGCGGGCGCCAGCTTCGCCTTCAGTCCGGCGCGGGCGCCGTTGTCGAGGCCGAGGTTGGTGGCCAGCAGGGGGTTGACGTCCACCGCCTCCTCCCCGATCCGCGCCACCAGGGCGTCGGCGGCCGCGCTCGATCCGGTCTGGGCGAAGGCGGGCGCCGCCGTCAGGGCGGCGGCCGTCGCGGCGGCGGTCTGGAGGAAGCGGCGACGATCGATCATGACGGAACCCGGACTGTTGAAGCCGGGGACTTGAGACCCGCCGCCCGCCCTTGGCAATACCCTGATCTAGGCGTCTTCGACCGCGTCGGCCTCGCGGTGCAGCTCCTGCTTGACCCGTTCGGCCAGGGTCTTGATGTCCAGGGGCTTGGGCAGGAAGGAGACCCCGACCTCGTCCTGCAACAGGTCGGAGAAGTCGCTCTCGGCATAGCCCGAGATGAACATGACCGGGGCGTCGCCCAGATACTGACGCGCCTTCTTCAGCAGGGAGGGGCCGTCGAGGCCCGGCATGATGACGTCGGAGATCAGCATGTCGATCTGGCCCGCCCACTCCTCGGCCAGTTCCAGCGCCTGTTCCCCGTCCTCGGCCTCGATGACCTCATAGCCGCGCTGGCGCAGCAGCTTGGCGGCGATGACGCGGACCGAGGCCTCGTCCTCGACGAACAGGATGCGGCCGGCGCCGGACAGGTCGCGCGGGGCAGCCTTGACCTTGGCCACGACGGGGGCGACCTCGACCAGCTCCGCAGCGGTGGCGGCGGGCAGGAAGATGCGGAAGGCGGCGCCAAGATTCCTGGAACCGGCGCCCGGCAGATTCGCGACCGAGATATGGCCCCCCGCCTGCTGGGCGATGCCGTAGACGGTGGCCAGACCCATGCCGGTGCCCTCGTTCACCGCCTTGGTAGTGAAGAAGGGTTCGAAGATCTTGTCGAGCAGTTCGGGCGGCACGCCCGGTCCGGTGTCCGAAACCTCGATCAGGGCGCTGTCGCCCTCGGGAGCCTGGCGCCAGCCCAGCGTGCGGGCCTCGTCGCGCGTCAGGCGGCGGGTCTTGATGGTGACCACCCCGGCCCCCGGTTCGACCACGCCGCGCATGGCGTCGCGGGCGTTGACGGCCAGGTTCATCACCGCCGTCTCCAGCTGGCTCTTGTCGGCCAGGACCACCGGAAGGTCGCGGCCGTAGTCTGTTTCCAGCCGCACATCCTCGCGCAGCAGCCGGCGCAGCAGGACGGTGAACTCGCTGACCAGTTCACCCAGATCCAGCCGCTCGCGCCGGACGGTCGACTTGCGTGAGAAGGCCAGCAGCTTGCGCACCAGGTCGGCGGCGCGGATGGCCGTCTGGCGGATCTCGTTCAGCCCTTCATAGGAGGGATCGCCGACCGGATGCCGTTCCAGCAGGCCCGACAGCTGCATCTGGATGGCGGTCAGCAGGTTGTTGAAGTCGTGGGCGACGCCCCCGGCCAGCTGGCCCACGGCCTGCATCTTCTGGGCCTGGGAGAGCTGGAGCTCCATCGACTTCTGGGTCGAGACGTCGAACAGCCAGACCCGCCGCCGCTCGCCCTCGGGCGCGACGTAGAGGTGCAGCATCCGGTCAGGAAAGGCCCGGGGAACGAGGTCGATCGGGCCGCTGGAGCCCGCCTCCAGCGCCTTTCTGGCCTCGGCCACGCTGGCCGGATCGAACAGATGACCGAAGCCCGCATCGCGCGCGGCGTTGGGCCCGGTCAGGACGGACAGGGCGGGATTGGCCTCTTCGGCATGGCCCGCGAACAGGTCCGCGCCGGCGATCACGGCCGAACCGAACGGGGCGCCGGCCGCCATGGCGCGCCCTTCGCCATTGTCGGCGACGACCCGGCTGGCCACCTGGACGGCCGGAGAGGTCAGGGCCGCCTCGGGCGCCTGACGCACCAGAAAGCGCCCCTCTCCGGCCTGGCCGATCAGCACCTCGACCTCGCGGTCTCCGAGCATGACGATGGCCCGCCCCTCCGCGCCCTTACGCGCCTGGGCGAAGGCCATGTAGAGGGCCTGGGCCGACCGGCCCTTGGGCAGGGTCGCCGTGGCCCCGTTGCGCTGGACCCAGGCGGCGTTGAAGGCCAGCACCTGCCCGCCCGCCCAGACCAGGGCCGCCGGCTCGGCCATGGCCTCCAGCATCTCGAGCGCCACGTCGCCGGCGGGTCGACGCGCATCGACACGGCCGAAGGCGAAGAGGCCGATCAGGGCCACGGCGGCCACGGTCACCAGCAGCATCAACCCCGGCGTGGTCATGGGCCCGGCCCGGAACGCCGGCCAGGCCAGGGCGGCGACGACCACGGCGAAGCCCAGGCACATCAGGATCAACAGGGGATCGAAGGCGCGGCGCAGCGAACTGTGATGGACGGCGGTCATGCGACCTCACGGCGAATCAAGAGGCCGATCATAGTCGCAAAACAGGAATTCGCGTCACAGGCGTCCAGCTTGCCATTTTTTGCCATCGGCCTAGACTGAGCCTCATGGCCACGATGAATATTTCCATTCCGGATGCTTTGAGGGCTTCGGTCGATGAGCAGGTCGAGGCTCGCGGCTATGGCTCGTCCAGCGAATATGTGCGCGACCTGATCCGCCGCGATCTGGACCGCGAGGCCTTGCGGGAGCTCTTGCTGGAGGGGCCGCGTTCCGGGCCGTCCCAGCCCGTGACGCCCGAGTTCCTTGATCGGTTGCGGCGTCGCGCGCGCGGGTTGCTGTCGGAGTGACATCCGGAAGGTTCGAGGTCCGACCGATCGCGGCGCTCGACATGGACGCCGCCGTGGATTTTTATCTGTTCGAGGCGGGCGTACACATCGCGACGAAGTTCGGTGACGCGCTTGCCGACACCCTCCTCGACATTCAGGCCTATCCGGGCTCGGGGTCGCCCCACTATGGCCACGCGCTGGGCCTGGGCGGCTTGCGCATGCGGCGGGTCGGCGGTTTCCCCTATCTCGTTTTCCACACCGACAACGAAGGGCAGATCGACGTCTGGCGCGTGCTGCGTGGCGCTCGCGACATCCCGGCCAGCCTGTCCGGCGATGACCCGGCCGACGGCCTCTAGCTGAACCCGCGCTTCTTCCGCTTCTGCATGACGAAGCCGATGACCTTGGCGGCGGCCTCGAAATGTTCGCGCGGGATGGTCTCGTCGATGTCGACGGCGGCGTAGAGGGCGCGGGCCAGGGGGACGTTCTCGACGATCGGCACGTCGTTCTCGCGCGCCACCTCGCGGATGCGCAGGGCGACCGCGTCCACCCCCTTGGCCAGGCAGATGGGGGCGGCGTCGCCCTGATCCGGCTCGTAGCGGAGGGCCACGGAATAGTGGGTCGGGTTGGTGACGATGACGGTGGCCTTGGGCACATTGGCCATCATCCGCTGGCGACTGCGCTGCATGCGGATCTGGCGCAGCTTGGCCTTGATGTGGGGGTCGCCTTCGGACTGTTTGAAGTCCTCCTTCATCTCCTCCTTGGTCATCCGCATCCGCTTGGCGAAGCGCAGCTTCTGCCAGATGAAGTCGCCGCCGGCGGTGAACCCCATGAAGACCAGGGTGGCGGCCAGCAGGGCCACGGCCAGGTCCCGCGTCAGGGGCAGGATGGCCATGGGGCTCATGGCCGCCAGGTTTTCCATCTCGCGCGCATGGGGCTTGAGCACGAACCAGCAGATCACGCCCACGGCGATGAGCTTGATGAGGGTCTGGGCGAAATGCATCAGGCCGTCGGGGCCGAAGATCCGCTTGAACCCGGCCATGGGGTTCAGCGTCTCCCACTTGGGCTTCAGCTTCTCGGCCGAGAAGACCAGGCCCCCGACCTGTCCGATATTGCCGCCGACCCCGCCGACGATGGTCGCGATCATCACCGCGCCGAGGAAGGGCGCCGCCGCCCACAGGGCTCGGACCCCGATCTCGACCCCGGCTCCGGCCTCCAGCCCGCCCATCATTTCGTGCGGCTGGGCGATGAAGGGCAGCAGCTCCTCGGCCATCCGGCCGCAGAACCAGCCGCCGCCGACCAGCAGCACGGCCGAGGCGCCCATCAGGCTCAGGGTCTGGCCGACGTCCTGGGACTTGGCGACATCGCCCTTGCGGCGGGCCTCCTCGAGTTTCCTCGGGGAGGCCTCTTCGGTTTTGGACTCGGGATCGGCGCCTTCAGCCACCGGCGCCTCCCGCGAACACCCGCGCCAGGGCGCGATAGCGGTCGATGAAGACCGTGCCCAGCACGCCGAGCGACAGGGCGAAGACCGACAGGCCCAGGATGACGCTGAGCGGGGCGGCGGCGAAGAAGACCTGGAAGGACGGCATGACGCGCGCCACCAGTCCCGAGGCCAGGTTGAAGATCAGGGCGAAGACGATCACAGGCGCCGCCAGCTGGACCCCCAAGGTGAAGCTGTCCGCCACAGTCCTGACCGCCATCTGGGCGAAGTCGCCGAGGATCAGGGGCTTCATCGGGGCGATGGCCTCATAGGATCCCACCAGACCGGCCAGGAACAGGTGGTGGGTATTGGTGGCGAAGATCATCACCGTGCCGAACAGCATCAGGAAGGAGGCGATGGTCGTGCCGGGCTGGGCCTGAAGCGGGTTGGCGGTCTGGGCGAAGCTGAGGGTGGTCTGCAGGGAGACGATCTCGCCCGCCGTCGCCAGGGACGCCATGAAGATGCGCAGCATGTAGCCGACCATCAGCCCGGTCACGGCCTCGCGGATCACCCAGCCCGCCATGCCTCCGATCGTCGCCGGCAGGGGCGGCAGGCCAGGCGCGACGACCGGCCACAGCACCAGGGAGATCAGCAGAGCGAGCGACAGGCGGATTCGCGGCGGCACATAGGCCTCGCCGATGCCCGGAAGCGTCAGCAGCATGGCCCCGATGCGGGCGAAGATCAGCCCGCCGGCCCAGACCTGATCGGCGGTGGCGTAGGGCTCCATCCCGGTTCGCTACATGCCCGCGATGCGGGCCGCGATGGTCCTCATGAACCCGCCCAGCAGCGCCCCCATCAGCGGCAGGAACAGCAGCAGGGAGACGAAGATGGCGATGATCTTGGGGGCATAGACCAGGGTCTGTTCCTGGATCTGGGTCAGGGCCTGGAACAGGCCGATGCCGACCCCGACGACCAGACCGACCAGCAGGACCGGCGCGCACAGCTGGACCGTTAACCAGATGGCGTCGCGACCCACATCCAGAACTTCCGCGCCGTTCATCGAAAACCCCACTGAAACACCGGGCAGAAAATGCCGGGAGCGTGGTTAACGGGGGGTTACGGTTTGGGCTGGCGGGCGATCAGAATGGGCGGATAGGTGACGTCGCTAGTGACAGCTACGGGTGGGAAGCGGTCATCCGCCCATCGCCGCAGGGCCGACCTCGCGAATGCGGTCACGAAGTGGGCGCGTTGGGCGTCCGTTAACCGTGGCAGACACTTTGAAAGCTCCGCTTTCGCCAACGAAGCCATCGAAGAGGCCACCTTACGCCTAAACGGCAGCTTGACGCCGCTTGAGATAAAGGGCGGCGCCGCCAGCCAGAACAAGCCCGAAAAGGACTAGAGCCAGGTCGCTCATCGTCGGCACCGTGGCAGGCGGCGTCGCTGGACTTCCGATGCGGACGCCTGAAAGCGGGGCCGTGTTGTTCAAGGTTGGATCGGCGGGATTTTCAAGTCGATCGGATAGAACGGCCCCGTTCAGGTCGATGGTCGAGGCCAGCACCGGGCCGTCCTGGTCCAGATCCGTCGGCCCGACAGTCAGGCGAAAGATGAGCGTGTCGGAGCCGCTTCCCGCAACGTAGGCGGCGTACGTGACGCCACTGTCGAGCGTCAGAACCAACCGGGGAGATCCGCCGGTCTGATCGACGGTGACCGCCTCATCAAACCTGACGGAGAACTCAAGCTGATCGCCCACGGCATAATCGCCGTTCGGCGGCGCGGTGACGGCGACCACCCTTGGCCCCTCGGTGTCGCCGATCACGATGGTCACCGTGGCGTCGGATGAGGACAGGAAACCGTCGGATGCACGATAGGTGAAACTGTCGCTCTCACTGGTTCCCCCATCGTGGGTGTAGGTGAATGTGCCGTCGGAGTTCAATGTCACCACGCCATTTGAAGGTCCCGAGACCAGAACTGCGGTCAGGGCGTCTCCCTCATTGTCAACGTCGTTGGCCAGAACGCTTGACGCCCCGCCGACCAGAGCGGTCTGCGCGCCGCCGGCCACAGCTACCGCCAAAAGATCTCCGGAGGCGACCGGAGCGGTATTCGCCAGCGGCCCGACGGTGAAGTTGTCGAATGAGAAGATCGGCGTGCTGACAGTGTTGAATCGGCCTGTGGCGAATACGCCTCCGAAACTGACGGGACCCGTCACGCCATCCGCCAACAAGGTGCCGTTTATAAAGGAGGCCGGCACGGGCAGCGGACCGAGTATGCCGCTCTCGCCCGACGTTGACGTGTAGACGCCTGAAACGGCGCGGCTCACCGGGTCGATGCGTAGCTCGAGTTTGATGACGGAAGACGACAAAGCCGTCACGTCGGCGAGTTGCAGATCCGAAGCCGTTGAGCTGACACCGCCAACTTCACGCCGGAGCTCAATCTGACCGAGGTCTGCTCCGTTGCGGTTGAGGACCGCCAGTCGGATGTAATCATCTTCTCCCAAGCCAAACCACAGGCCAGCCGCCTCGCCGTTTGCTGTGTCTCGAAGAACCGGTCGCACCACATCGACCCCAATGCTCAAGCTCTCCGAACCAACCCTGAACGGAAGAGCCAGTGCGTTCACTTGAGTGTTGTTGGCCGCGTTCTGGGCCGGGGTTTGAAAAAAGCTGCCTCGCGTAGAGGTCAAGGTCAGCAGTCCGCCCGAGACTGTGATGAGGCTCGGCTCGTAGCCTGGCACGGACGGCAGGCTCGGCGTGGCGGGGTATCTGTTCACGGAAGGCCGCTGAACGATTGTGAACCCGGTATCGGCCAAGCCGCCGGCGCCGCCGCTGAAAGTCAGGGTGCGGGTTGTGGAGACGGTCACCGGCAGCGCGCTACAGGCCCCGATCCCGATACCGCCGCAGACGGGGGTGATGACGATGCTGACGGTCTGGGGATCGGAATCCAGCAGGCCGTCATTGACACGATAGGTGAAGCTGTCGGTCGTGGCCAAGCCACCGTTGTTCACATAGCTAAAGGTGCCGTCAGCGTTGAGGGTCAGGACGCCGTGAGACGGCCCGGAGACCAGACTGGCGCTCAGACTGTCCCCGTCGCTGTCTGTGTCGTTGGCCAACAGGGTGGTTTGACCGCCGACCAATGCCGAGGACGCGCCGCCGCTGAGAACCGATATCTCGTCAGCGACTGCGACAGGCGCTGCGCCGGGTGGTTCGAGCGCAAAATCATCGAACTGAAAAGGCAGAGCGGGCGTGACCGTGTTGAACCGGCTGCTGGTCAGGATGCCGGCGAGACTGAGAGGGCCTGTTGAGCCGTCCGGCAACAGGCCGCCGCTGAAGAAGGAGGATGGAACGCTCAAGGGTCCGAGGACGCCTGCCTCGCCATTCGTGCTGACGTAGCGCCCCCACACTCGGGCGTTCGCGGGATCCAGCAGGAGTTCAAGAGTAACGATCGACCCGCTCAGTCCGGCAAGGTTCGCCGTCGCGACGTTGGTGGCGTTCGTGAAGCTCGCGCCAGCCACTTCGCGTCGAAGCTCGATCGTACCCAGACCCGCGCCGGTGCGGTTGATGACCGCCAGCCGGACATAGTTGTCCTCGTCCAGTCCGAACCAAAGCCCGGCGTGCTCTCCGTTCGCGGTGTCCGAAAATGCGGGGTTGAGCAACCGGACCCGAACGATGCGTGGACTGGTGGCGTCGAATCCCACCGCCAGCGCGTTGACCTGGCTATTGTTCGCGGCGTTCTCGTTCTGGGTCTGGAACAGCGACCCGCGTGTCGTGGTCAGGGTCAGGATACCCCCTGCGACGTTGATGAGTGCAGGTTCGTAACCCGGAACGTCGGGATCCGACGGCACGGCCGGATAGCGATTCTGGGAAGGAGCCAGTACCGCTGTGAAGCCGGTGCCGGAAAGTCCGCCGGCCGGGCCCGAGAAGTCGAGACGGTAGGGAGCGCTGGTGGCCACTTCTACAGACCCGCACGCTGCCGTACTGATCGGCGCACAGGTCTGGGCGCGCGCAGGCGCGGCTAGCACGCCGGACATCGACACCACCCCGAGCAACGATGCGGCGACCACGGCGTGCAGGCGTCCTAGTCTTGCAGAGATTGTGATCAAAGCTCGTTCCCCCGAACGAAAACGCCCATTACACGATCGCCATTTGTTGACAATCTCCGAGCTCGCTCCCGCGCCAGACCCAACGACTGGCCGATAGTTTGCGGCGCTAGGCAGCTCGTCCACTATGGAAGCTGGTCCCGGAACCAGTCGTTCGCGAGTTCGGCGATGGTCGTGAGCCGTCTTCGGCCGTCCGCCGCAAACCGCCCCCCTCCCCCTCACCGCTCGCCGCGTCTATATCCCTGCGCATGACCGACCCTTCGCATCCCGACGCCCCCCATGGAGTCTCCGCCGCCGAGGCCGAGGCCGCTGTTCGCACCCTGATCCAGTGGGCGGGGGACGATCCCGACCGGGAGGGGCTGCTGGACACCCCGGCCCGGGTGGCGCGCAGCTACAAGGAGCTGTTCGCCGGCTACGAGGTCGAACCCCGCCAATATCTGGCAAGGACCTTCGAGGAGGTCGGCGGCTATGACCAGATGGTGGTGCTGAAGGACATCCGTTTCGTCTCCTTCTGCGAGCATCACATGCTGCCGGTCGTGGGCGTGGCCCATGTCGCCTATCTGCCGACCGACCGGGTCGTGGGCATCTCCAAGCTGGCGCGCGTCGTGCGCGGTTTCGCCCGCCGCCTGCAGATCCAGGAGAAGATGACCGCCGAGATCGCCAACGCCATCCACGAGGTCCTGCGTCCCCACGGCGTGGGGGTGGTGATCGAGGCCGAGCATTCCTGCATGACCCTGCGCGGGGTCAATGCGCCGGGCACGACCCTGACCACCTCCAGCCTGCTGGGCCTGTTCAAGGACGACCCCCGGACGCGGGAGGAGTTCCTCAGCCTGACGCGGCGCAAGTGATCCGCGGGTGACGCCCGGCCCGGAGAGCGGCGCCGACCCCGGATGGGATCCGGTGGTGCTCGACCGTCTGGCCGAGGCCGGCGACGGCGAGGCGGCGCATCGCGCGGCGCTTCTGGCCGGGATCGGTCTGGGGCGTCCGCACGATTTCCCGGAAGCGATGCGGCGGCTGGGGCAGGCGGCTGATCTGGGCCACGATCTGGCGACGGATAGTCTGAGCCTTCTGAACGCCCAGCCCGGCGGTCTGGCGTCCTGGCTGGGGCCGCCTCTGCCGCGCCTGGTCAGCGAGCGGCCCCATGTTCTGCTCTGCGACGGCTTCGTCTCGCCCGCCGTCTGCGACTGGCTGATGGACCGAGCCCGGCCGCATCTGGCGCCGGCGCGCGTCTATGATCTCGACACCGGCGAGGGGCGGATCGAGGAGATCCGGTCCAACACCGCCCACGCCTTCGACCTGAGCCAGACCGACATGGTGCTGGTGTTGTTGCGCGAACGGATCGCGCGGCTGGCGGGCCTGCCGGTCGCCGGGTTCGAGGCCAGCCAGGTGCTGCGCTACACCCCCGGCCAGCAGTTCGACTGGCACGTCGACTTCCTCGACCCCGCCACCCCAGGCCACCGCGACGACCTGGCCCGGCGCGGCCAGAGGATCGCCACCTGTCTGGTCTGGCTGGACGACGACCACGACGGCGGCGAGACGGCGTTCTCGGCGCCGGACCTGAAGCTGCGCGGGCGAAAGGGGGATGCGATCCTTTGGGCCAACGTCACCCCCGACGGCCGCGCCGATCCCCTGAGCCGCCATGCGGGCCTGCCGCCGACGCGGGGCGAGAAGTGGGTCCTGTCGCAATGGATGCGGCCCTTCGCGCCGAGGCGAAGCGACCCCACCTGAGGTTCCGGCCCGCTCTTTGCGGCGCAGGGTTCCGAAGGAGCCTTGCGATGGCCTGGACCGCGATTTCGACCCGAAATGAGACACCGCCCATCTCCCGCGGCGGATGGCTGGACGCCCTGCGTTTCATCGTGGCCTCGCTGATCATCCTGCACCACTTCCAGGCCGCGGGCCCCGTGCCCCTGGCCGAGCTGATCAATCCGGTGTTCGAGCGCGGCGGTTTCCTGCTGACCAACTTCTTCCTGATCGACAGCGGCTATGTGCTGATGCGGGTCTATGGCCGCTCAGTCGGCGACGGGCGCCTGGGCGCCGGCGAATTCTTCGCCAAGCGGTTCCTGCGCGTCTATCCGGCTCATTTGATGATGGGGCTGGGTCTGGTGGCCTTCGTCCTCGGGGCCGGCGCCCTGGGCTTCGCGCCGCGCAATCCGGAGTGGTTCGCCTGGGACCAGCTGCCGGCGCAACTGACCCTGACCCAGGCCTTCGGCGTTCATGGCGGTCTGGGCTGGAACGCGCCCAGCTGGTCGGTGTCCGGCCTGGTGGGCTGCTATCTGGCCTTCCCGTGGATCCTGCGCGGGCTGAAGAAGATCGGTCCCTGGACGGCCCTGATCGCCGTCGTCGGCCTCTATTTCCTCGCCAACGCCCTGACCTGGGCACTGCTGGACTTCCCGGTCTATCAGATGCCGATGAAGTACGGCTTCATCCGCGCCCTGCCCCTGTTCCTCCTCGGCATGGGTCTGGCCGCCTTCACCGAGCGGGTCTGGATCCATCCGAAGCTGGCCGGATGGGTCGGCGTCGGCGCCGCCCTGGCCCTGGCCTTCGTCCAGTATTTCGACAAGCACGCCCTGGTCTCCCTGACCTTCATCAGCCTCATCATTCTAGCGGCGGGCGCGATCCCGGTCGTGAAGCCGTCCAAGTTGGTCGAGCGGCTGTCGGTCATGTCGTTCTCGATGTTCATCACCAATGAGCCGGTGCGCATCGTCTGGTTCGGGGTGGTCAATGTGCTGATCGCCCGCTTCGCCCTGCCGGTCGGGGTGCAATGGGGTCTGTGGGCGCTGGGCGTGATCGCGGCCTTCGCCTTCGCCTGGCTGTTCCACACGGTCATCGACCAGCCGATGCAGGAGCGGATCAAGGGCTGGCTCAAGTCGCGCCGTCGCCGCTCGGCTCCGGCCGAGCGTGGTGCAGTCGTATCGATAGAAGGCTAGTCCGCGCTGTTCAGGTGCAGGATGTTGCCGTCCGGATCCTTGAACCAGGCCATGCGGAAGTCGCCGGACCGGTGGATCCCGTCGGCGAAGTTTGTGTCGGGCAGATCGTAGTGTTCGAACACGACGCCCTTGCCGGTCAGGTCCGCGACGATGGCCTCCAGCTCGTCGCCGACGCCCCAGACCACGGCGTTGGCCCGGTTGGTCCCGGCCTCGTCGGACGGATAGACGACCAGGCTGGTGTCTCCGGTGCGGAACACCAGCACCCCCATGCCGTCGTCCTGAACCGTCAGGCCGAGGGTCTGTTCGTAGAAGGTCCGGGCGCGGTCCAGGTCGCTGACGGCGACGATGGCGGACGAGGCTTTGTCGGCGAGCATGGCGATCTCCCTGTTCGAGGCAGGAAACGCGCGCTCGGACCGACGGTTCGCCTCAGATCGGCATCCGCATGATTTCCTGATAGGCCGAGATCACCTGATCGCGCACGGCGATGACGGTTTCCAGCTGGGCCTCGGCGCTGGAGACGGCGGTGACCACGTCGATCAGACTGCCCTGACCGCGCACGTTCTGGGCCATCTGGGTCTCCGCCGCCTTGGTCGCCTGGGTCATGTCGCCCATGACGTTCTGGAGCAGTTCGCCGAAGCCGGGCGCCGCAGTCGGGGCAGATGCGCCGGTCGGCATGCCGCCGCCCTGGACCGCCGCATAGGCCTTGGCCGCCATCAAGGGGTTCATGACCTAGCTCCGGCTCAGCGCTTCAGGATGTCGAGGGTGCGCATTTCCATCGAACGCGCCGTCTCGATGACGTTCAGATTGGCTTCGTAGGCGCGCTGTGCCTCGCGCATGTCCATGGCCTCGACCAGGGTGTCGACATTGGGCCGCAGGACATAGCCGTTGGCGTCGGCCGCCGGATGCGACGGATCATAGTCGCGCTTGAAGTCGCTCTGGTCAGGCCGCACCTCGGCGAGCACCACCCCGGTCGCGCCGTCGACGTTGCGCGCCTCGAAGACCGGGATCTGGCGGCGATAGGGCGCCCCGCCGGGCGTCTCGGCCGTCGACTGGGCATTGGCGATGTTCTCGGCGATGATCCGCATGCGCGACTGCTGGGCCCTCAGGGCGCCGGCGGCCACGGACATGGCGGTGTTTCGGGGCGGAACGGGGTCGGTCATGGCTCAGCCTCCTTCAGACGCCGGGCTTCTTGGCGGCCATGCGCAGCATGGTCATCGACTTCTGATACAGGCTGATCGCGGCGTCATAGGCCATGCGGCTCTCGGCCATCTTGAGCATCTGCTCCTCGACCACCACCGAGTTGCCGTCGAGGGTGGTCTCGGAATCCGGCGCGTTCTGGCTCGAGAACCGAGCGACGTTCGCATTGGCCGGGGCGATGTGCATGGCGTTGGTGCGCGTCACCTGCAGCCCGCCCCCGGCCCGAAGGGCGGCGGCGAAATCGGTCGGGGTCTTCAGGTCGCGGGCCGCGTAGCCGGGCGTGTCGGCGTTGGCCACGTTCTGGGCCACCACGCGCTGGCGGTCGTCCAACCAGGCCAGGCGGCCCTTGATCTGGTTCAGCAGCGGCAGGTCCGTATAGCCCACGGCGCAACTCCGGCGGATGACCTGGCGGTCGATAGGCAGAAAATGCCGCCTGCATGGTTAATGAGGTCTTATCTCAACGCGGCGTTAACCACGTTCATCCGACTGTGCGGGCAGTTCACGGGGCGGCCGACGCATGAATTTCCTCGATCTCGCACGCGCGATCTTCGGCCTGGCCTTCGTTCTGGGCCTGATCGGTCTGGTCGCTTGGGCGGCGCGTCGCTACGCGCCCCAGCTCATGGCGCGGCTGAACGCCGAGCGCGGCGAACGTCGCCTTAAGGTGGTGGAGACCCTGGTGCTGGACCCCGCCCGCCGTCTGGTCCTGGTCCGGGTCGACGACGAGGAGCGGCTGATCCTGCTGGGCGAGGGGCGTGAACTGATCGAGCCGCGCCAGCCCGGAGCCGGCAAGTGAAACGTCTGATCTCTCTCCCTCCCCTTCATGGGGAGGGACGGCCGAAGCGTAGCGCAGGCCAGGGTGGGGAAGACAGGAAGCGGGGCAAGGCCTCGGACATCCCCACCCGGATCGCTTCGCGATCGTCCCTCCCCATGAAGGGGAGGGAGACATCGTGGTTCGGCATGCCGACGCGCGATGAGTTGAAGCGCGCGGCCCTCCTGTCGCTGATCACCACCCTGGTCTGTCTGGTCTGGCCCCTGTCGGCCCTGGCCCAGGAGGCGGTTCAGGCCGCCCAGGGGTCCGGCGCGGCCATCAATGTCGATCTCGGCACCGGCGCGGGCCTGACCCAGAGGGTGGTGCAGCTCGTCGGGCTGATGACGGTCCTGTCCCTGGCGCCGTCCATCGTCATCATGACCACCAGCTTCGTGCGGATCGTGGTGGTGCTGTCCCTTCTGCGGACCGCCCTGGGCATGCAGCAGTCGCCGCCGAACGCCGTCCTGATCGCCCTGTCGATGTTCCTGTCGGCCATCGTCATGGCCCCGACCTGGCAGGACGCCTATGATTCGGGCATCCGTCCGCTGATGGATCAGCAGATGGAACTGCCTCAGGCGTTCGATCAGGCGTCCGAACCTGTGAAAACTTTCATGCTGGCCCAGGTGGACTCAGGGGACCTGGCCCTGTTCACCCGACTGTCCAGAATCGAGGTCCCCGCGGACCGTCAGGACCTGCCTCTGCGCGTGGTCACCCCGGCCTTCATGATCAGCGAGTTGAAGACGGCCTTTACGATCGGATTTCTCCTTTTCGTTCCGTTTCTTGTGATCGATCTGGTGGTCGCCTCGGTGCTCATGTCCATGGGTATGATGATGCTGCCGCCGGTGGTGGTTTCCCTGCCGTTCAAGCTGATCTTCTTCGTGCTGGTGGACGGCTGGAGACTGGTCGCCGGAAGCCTGGTTCAGGGCTTCCAGACCCCGCCCGGAACGGGCTGAAACCCCGCCCTGTGGGGCTTTCCGGCGATCCAGCGCTTGCATTGCCCCCCGAAAAGCTGGTTGATCCTCCGGTCTTCGCCCGGAATCGGGCGAGTTTTTGGAAACGACCCATATGACCACTCAAGCTGAACTGATCGCCGCCGTCGCCAAGGACGCGGGCGTCTCGCAGGCCGACGCCGGCCGCGTTCTGGAAGCCATCGTCAAGAACATCCACGCGTCGCTGATCGGCGGCGGTGACGTTCGTATCTCGAACCTGGGCGTCTTCGACACCGCCGCCCGCGCCGAGCGCGAGGGCCGCAACCCGGCCACGGGCGCGACGATCAAGATCGCCGCCTCCAAGGCCGTGCGCTTCCGCGTGTCCAAGCCCCTCAAGGACGCGGTCAACAAGTAAGCGTTTCTCACGCCTCACCGGCGTGATGCGCGGGCGGAAACGGTTCAGCCGTTTCCGCCCGTTTGCGTTTCAGGAGAGGTTCAGCCCGCGCCCGTCTGTTTGCGGAAGTCGGCCTTCATGGTCTGGACCCAGCCGGCGAAGGTGTCCACGCGGGCGGTGAGGCTCGCCAGATCCTGGCCGCCGATCCCCTCGCCGCTTGCCGTGTCGAGCGCCACCCGCATCGCGGCGGCCGAGCGGGCCTTGTCGATGAAGGGCCGGTAGTTGCGCGAGAGACGGCCCAGGGCCGCCGCGTCCTGGCCGAGCGAATAGCCGACGCCCGCGCGGATGACGCGGTTCTCCTCGTCCGCCGACAGGGGGGTGGCGGTGTCCTTGTAGCGTTCACCCATCCGCTGTTCGTAGAGGCGGGCGGCGGCGGGCCAGTTCTGCTGCTTCCAGAAGATTTCGGCGCGCACGTCCTGGGCCTCGGGGCTGACGTCCTTGTCCAGCGTCTCCAGGGCGTGATCGTAGCGGCCCAGCTCCATCAGGGCCCGCGCCTCCAGAGCCCGACGCTCGCTGTTCATGGCGGTGGGCAAGAGGGTGGTGCGCGAGGACCAGAGGGCCTGGAGCGCCTTTTCGGGCTGGCGGTCCATCAGATAGACGGTGGCCAGATCGGTCGAGACCTGGGCCTTGGCCACGCCTTCGAGACGGCTCTCGGCCTGGTGCTTGAGCAGTTCAGCCGCCTGATCCAGCAGATCGACGTCGATCAGGCGCCGCGCCAGTCGCCGCACCATCTCGTCGCCGTCGGCGCCGACCGGGGTCATTTCGCGGAAGTCGAAGAACAGGGCCAGGGCCTGAACCGGCTGCAGGCCGTCGGCGGCGCCCTGCAGGAACAGGGCGCGGAAGGCGTCGGACAGGTCGGTCTGGATCTCGGCGGCGCCCGGCAGATTGCCCATCCGCTTGCCCGCGCGGCGCAGGGCCTCAAGCGCCTCGCGATAGCGGCCCTGGGACAGGTAGAGGTCGCCCAGGGTCCGGATGACGGCCAGTTCGGTCGCGTCGCCGCGCCAGCGCCATTTGAGCTGTTCCAGCTCGGCGGCGGCGGCGTCGGGCTTGAGCTGGCCCTTGGCGAGCTGGAGCTTGACCGCGCCGAGCTTGGCGGGCGTGGCGATGCCGTCAAGCGGCGCGCGGGCGACGGCCTGATAGACGGCCAGGGCGCGGTCGCTCTGGCCCTGAAGCTCGAACAGCTTGGCCTGGACCAGGCGGGCGGTCAGCTGGTCCTCGGCCGGGGCGTTCTGGCTGAAGCTGTAGGCCAGAAGGGCTTCGGCGGCGCTGAGGTCGCCCATCTCGACCGCCGCCAGGGCGTGGGCGGCGCCGAAGCGGGCGCGCCAGACCTGGGGGAACTGGTCGATGGCGGCGGCGCCGGCGGCGAAAGCCTTGCGCGCGGTCTCCCAGTCGCCGCGCTGGCTGGCCAGATAGCCCTGCCAGATCTTCATCGAGGGATCGCCGGCCAGGGCGCCGGCGGAGAAGTCGGCCTCGGCCTCTGCGTTACGGCCGATGGCGGCGCGGGCGGCGCCGCGCAGGCCGCGCAGCTCGGGCTCGCCCTGAAGGCTGGGCGTCTTCATGACCATGGCGTTCAGCACGCCGATGGCCTCGAACTCCAGGCCCGAGGCCACCAGGAAGCGGGCATAGGCCATGCGCGCCTCGATCGGGGTGCGGGGGTCGTCGCTGGCGGTGATGGTTTCTTCGGTCGCGGCCGTCTGGAGGGCGCGATGGCGGGCCGCGAAGCCGTCGTGGCCGACATCGGCCCACTGGGCCAGGATCAGGGCGGGATAGGCGGCCTTGCGCGGCGCGGAATGATCATCCTGGGCCGCTTCGAGCGTGGCGGAGGGGGCCGACAGGGTCAGGCCGCGCGGGCGGCTGATGATGACGCGATCGCCCTCGGTGCGGATCGTCAGGTCGTCGGCCGCCGTCTCGACCGCCATGCCCTGGGCGGTGGGCAGGAGGGTGGCGTCGATGGTGCGGCGTTCGGAGCCGTAACCCTTGCCCGGGGCCAGGGCCGTCACGGCGGCGAAGCGGTCGCCCGCCATGGGATCGGTCAGCCAGATGGCCCGCGTCGCCCCGGCCATCTGGCCGACGAGGGACGCCTGGGCCGTGTCGTCGCGATCGACGATGACTTCGGTGGACGACGGAACGGGCTGGCCGCCTATGGTGACGGTCCATTCAGCGCCGTGGCCCTCGGCCGAGACGGCCAGGCGCTCACGCGCGGTGACGCGCACCACCGTATAGTCCGGTCCCACGGCCCAGCGGGCGTCGCCGGCCGGTCCGAGGGCGGCGCGGCTCTTGGGCAGGGAGAGACGGGCGGCGGAATCGAAAATGATCCAGACGGCCTCGCCGCGACGGAAGACGGCGGCGCCGACCGGCGCGCCCCACTGGAAGCTCAGCACCGCCTTGTCGGCGTCTGCGGCGACCGTGACCGGCACCACCCCGCCCGCCGGCACGGCCGAACGGGCCGGGGCGTCCGGGGTCTTGCCCGGGGCATAGAGGTTCACCCAGACCGCGCCGTCGGCCATCCCGCTGCGGGCGTCGGCATCGGGCTTGAGCGTCACGACCAGTTCGGTGCCGCCGGCGACCGCGCGGGTCTCGACCTTGTCCACGCCGGGCGGAGGGTCGTTTTTCAGGCGGCTCACGTCGGGGGCGGCGGTGGTGCCGATGCGGACGATGACCGCCTGGCCTTCACGGCGGACGCGGGCGCGGGCCCCGACGACGCCGCCGAATTCGATACGGGTGAAGCCGTCGTTGGCCCCGATATTGACGCTGAGAGGCTCGCTGGAGCGGGCCGCCTCCTGGGCCAGGGCCGGAACGGCCTCGACCAGGGGCGCGAGCGCCGCCACCCCCATGGCGCCCAGCGCCACAGTGGTCCTCGCGAGTGATTTTCTCGAGGATGCGCCTGCCATCGACATCCACACTGGACCGCGCGTCGTTTCAACGTCGTTAATGGCCGCGCGCCGACCCTGCCTGCACTGGAGCCGCGATGATCACCGCCCTGACCGCCCTGCCGCTGATGCTGCTGCTGCAGGCCCAGCCCGCGCCCTCGGCCCAAACTGCGGCGCCCGCGCCGGCGGCCCTGTCAGGGGCCTGGAGCGTCGATCTCAGCGTCGATCCGGCCCAGCCCTATCGCAAGCCCATGAACCTGGTTCTGGCGGCGGACGGCACGGTGACCGGCGACTTCTACGACAGCGAGATCCTGGCCGGACGGTGGAAGGCGCAGCACGGCCGGCTGTGCGTCGCCTTCCGCACCACGGACGGGGCCGGTCCCTACCACACCGCCGCCTGTCTGGATGGAAACAAGGTCGAGGGACAGACCTGGGCGGAACACCGCAACTTCGTCTTCATCTGGACGGCGGATCGCCCAGCGGGCTGAGGCCAAGGCTGCGACCTGACACCTCTTGCATTTGGGGCTCATGAGGCGGACACCGACGCCACAGGAGCCCCCATGACCGAGCCGACCGTCTATCCGCCGCTCAGCACCCTTTCCACCGGCATTCGCTGCCGCTGCCCGCGTTGCGGCGAGGGTCCGTTGCTGAAGGGCTATCTGACCATCCGCGAAAGCTGCCCGGCGTGCGGCCTGGACTACGGTTTCGCCGAGCCGGCCGACGGCCCGGCTTTCTTCGTCATGTCGGGCGTGGGGGTGGTCGGGATGATCGCCTTCATGGCCTTCGAGTTCACCGTCCACCCGCCGGTCTGGGTGCATCTGCTGATCACCTTCCCCCTGATCGCCGCCCTGTGCATGGGCGTGCTCCGGCCGTTCAAGGGCTGGCTGGTGGCCGAGCAATACGTCCACAAGGCCGCCCCGCCCGAATGGGCCAGCATCGGCAAGCACGGCGAAGGGTCGAAGTGGCGGTAGAGAGTGATTAGTGGGTAGTGAGCAGTGATTGGTTTTTTCTGAGCCGCCGCTGGCCACCTAATCTCTACCCACTAATCACTACCCACTAATCACCCCCACCGATCATGGAAAAAGGCCGGGGTTTCCCCCGGCCTTTTCAAATCCGATCTGTCCCGAAGGCTCAGGCGGCGGCTTGCTCGGCCAGCTTGGCCTTGACCTGACGCTTGATCTTCTGGGCGGCGGCCGACAGCTGCTCGTCGCCAGCCTTGACGATATAGGCGTCCAGGCCACCCTTGTAGTCGAGGGTGCGCAGGGCGGCGTTGGAGATGCGCAGGGTGTAGGTCTGACCCAGGGCTTCCGAAGCCAGCTTGACCTTCTTCAGCGACGGCAGGAAGCGGCGCTTGGTCTTGATGTTCGAGTGGCTGACGTGGTGGCCGACGATCGGGCCGATACCCGTCAGTTCGCAACGACGCGACATGTGACTATCCTCGAGGCGGTCCACGGCGTAGCGGACGCATGAAATGGAGACGCGCGGGACGTGATCCCGCGCGAGAGGGGGCCGTATAGTCGAGAGTCCCCTCCGGCGTCAAGGCGGGATCGCCCGTGCCGTCACGGTTTGGAGACGCCATGCCGCCCGTTCAGCCGTCGTTCAAATCCCGCCACATACTGAAGCCATAACCGGACTGACCGGACTGTAGAGACACAAGATGACCCGCCTTCCCCGCTTCGCCCTCATCGCCGCGCCCGCCGCCCTCGGCCTGGTCATGCTCGCCGCACCGGCTGGAGCCCGCCAGACGGCCTCGGCTCAGCCCGTCCTGCCCGGCTACTGGGAATACACCACCAGCGTTCTGGGCAACCGGGACACCGAGCAGCGCTGCGTGCGCCCCAGCGAAATCAACCGCTTCTTCGGCGGCCTGTCGACGCGCCGCTGGACCTGCACCTACCCCACGCGTCAGGTCGGGGGCGGCAACGCCCGGTTCGAGGGCGTTTGCCAGGACAAGAAGGGCCGCCGCGTCAATGTGCGGCTGAACGGGACCTATCAGCAGGAAAGCTTCCGCTTCAGCGGCGGGGCCCAGCTGGCGCGCGGCACCCCCTATATTCCGGCCACCATCACGGCGCGGCGGCTGAACGCCGTCTGCCCGGCCAACGCCGAATATTTCTGAGGCTCTGTCCGCTGCCCCGCCCAATTGAGGCGGCCAGGGCCAGAGGTTCAGGGCGTGAACTGGATGGTGCGGGCGAACTGGACATCGTGCGCGGCGGGGGCGACGGCCCGACGCTGCATCAGGGCGACGGCGGTTTCGCCGAATCCGAGACCCGGATGGGTCTCGCCCAGGACGCGGCAGTCCTCGACCCGGCCGCTGGCGCGGGCGGTGCACTCGACCGTGACGGCGACGCTGGACAACAGGGGGCCGGACGCGGCCTCGCGCTGCGCCTCGACCACCGGCTTGGGCGCAAGCCGGACGGGCTTGGCCTTGGGCAGGTCGGCGACGAGAAGGGTGGCGAGCACGACGGCGAACATCTGAAAAATCCCTGATCTGTTTTTCAAATGTCCCGGCAGGGCTTCCGTTCCGGGCGCCCGGCGCCGGCCAGAAAAAAGGCCCGGGAGCGATCCCGGGCCTTCTTTGTGATCAGTCTGAACCTCGAAAGGATCAGGCGGCCTCGGCCTCGGCGTCTTCCTCGACGGCGGCGGGGGCGGCGGCCTTCTTGGCGCTGAGCGACTTGGCCAGCAGCTCCAGGGCGGCGTCCTTGTCGATGCGGTTGGAGGCGGCGACTTCGCGGGCCATCCGGTCCAGAGCCGATTCATAGAGCTGGCGCTCCGAATAGGACTGCTCGGGCTGGGTGTCGGCGCGATAGAGGTCGCGGACCACCTCGGCGATCGAGATCAGGTCGCCGGAGTTGATCTTGGCCTCGTATTCCTGGGCGCGACGCGACCACATGGTGCGCTTGATGCGGGCGCGGCCCTTGAGGGTCGTCAGGGCCTTGGTGACGACGTCGTCAGCCGCGAGCGAACGCAGACCCGCCGTCTTGGCCTTCTTGGTCGGGACGCGCAGGGTCATCTTTTCGTGGTCGAAGGTCACGACATAGACCTCCAGCGACATGCCCGCGACTTCCTGGGTCTCGACGGCGGCCACCTTGCCGACGCCGTGCGCCGGATAGACGACAGCGTCGCCAACCTTGAATTCCAGACCGGTCTTGTTCGTCATGTCATTCCTTTCCCGGACGCAGCGACCGGGGGAAGCGAAGGCGCAGTCAGCGACAACAGGTTTTCATCCGCCGGAACGCTGAGCGCGCCGTCGGAGATTCAATCCTGGACGTCAAATGCGGAAACGGATCACCCAACCTCTGGCCGATCCCGCCTGCTATGGGCGGGATTCTGTCGCAAACACGGGCGGCGCACGGAATGTGCGGACCGCCCGATCCAATGTGGAGAACATAACACAAAAACGCGGAAATTCAAAACGTCCCGCGCGGGAGCCGCCGCAACCGGCGCACGAAGTCGATTGTGGCCGGATTACGGCGACGCTTGGGGCGCGCCTGACGCCTTTGGATTTCAGGAGCCCTTGCCAGGCTTGGGGCTGAAGTATTTCTCGAACTTGCCCGTCTCGCGCTCATAGTCCTCGCGGTCGGCGGGGGGCGTGCCCTTGACGGTGATGTTGGGCCAGACCTTGGCGTATTCGGCGTTGACCTGCAGCCACTTGCCGTCGGGCTCGTCCTCGGTGTCGGGCACGATGGCGTCCACGGGGCATTCCGGCTCGCAGACGCCGCAGTCGATGCATTCGTCGGGCGCGATGACCAGGAAGTTCTCGCCCTCGTAGAAGCAGTCGACGGGGCAGACCTCGACGCAGTCCATGAACTTACATTTCACGCAGGCGTCGGTGACGATGTAGGTCATGGCGGGGCGGAACGCTGGCGGTTGGGAGAGGTCGGGTTGCGCACATGACCCCGGGGCGGCGCGGTGTCAACCGAACGCTTCTGAATGCGTTGGACAGAAGAACTGGCGGCCGGCACGTCGCGCCCCCATTTGCACCTGAGACAATTGCAGTTATCTGTCCCTACCCCTTTCATGGAGTCTTCCCTGATGCTGTCGCGCAAAACCCTCGTCCGTTCGTCCGTCGCGGGCGCCCTGGCCCTGTCGCTGATCGGAGGCGGCGTCGTGGCCCAGGCCGCCCTGACCAAGGTCCCGTCCGAGGTGACCGCCGGCGCCTATGACCTCGATTCCAGCCACGGGAAGATCACCTGGTCGGTCAACCACCTGGGCTTCTCGACCTATTACGGCCAGTTCGTGAACGTGAAGGCCGAGCTGAAGCTGGACACGGCCAACCCGGCCAACAGCAGCCTGACGGCCACCATTCCCCTGACGGACGTCAATCCGGCCGACGACCGGCTGAAGGCCCACCTCCAGACGGCCGACTTCTTCGACACCGCCAACCACCCGACGGCGACCTTCGTGTCCCGCTCGGTGACCGTGGACAGCGACGACGCCAACGAGGCGACCGTGGTCGGCGACCTGACCCTGCGCGGCGTCACCAAGCCCGTCACCATCGAGGTCGAATTCAATCAGGCCGGCCCGTCCATGGGCGGGGTCTACAAGGCCGGGTTCGACGGCGAGGCGACCATCAAGCGGTCGGAGTTCGGCATCAACTACGCCTTGCCCGCCGTGTCGGACGAGGTGAAGCTGCACATCGAGGGCGAGTTCGTTCTCAGGAAGTAATCTCGGAATAGAGGGCGCGGGCCTCCTCCGGGGGTCCGCGCCGTTCGCCCAAGGCCTCGACCCGCACCGAGGTCGCCCGGCCGTGGATGACGAAGGTCAGGGCGTCGCCCGGGTGGACGCTGCGGCTGGGCTTGTCGAGGCGGGCCTCGCGGCCCTGATGGGTCAGGCGCACCGCGCCGCGTTCGACCAGATCGGCGGCCAGACCGCGCGTCTTCACGAACCGCGCCCGCCAGAGCCAGACGTCGATGCGACAGGCCTCAGTCACGTGCCGTCGTCGCGGAAGCCGCCTTCTTGCGACGGGGGCGTTTGCGCCGGGCGGGCGATGGGGGCGGCGCTGCGGTGAGTTCCGCCAGACGGGCGAAGGGCGAATCCTTGATCGGCCGCGCCGCCTGTCCCTCGCGATCGGGCATCTGGGCGCGCACGGACTTCAGGGCGCCGAAGACGGCCCTGGCCTGATCCGCCGTCCAGCCGAGTTCCGCCAAGGCCGCATCGGACAGCTGTCCCTTGCCCGCCCGGCGTTTCTCGGCTGCGACCTCCAGAGCCTCCACCGGAACCGTCCAGCGACCGGCGGCGCGCAGGCCGAAGGCCGACAGGGCGCGCGCGGAGGGTGCCGGGATCGGCTGGATCGCCAACCCCTCCCCCGTCGCCCGGAAGGGCTCCCGGGAGACGAAGGCCTGGGCCATAGTCCGCGCGCGCGGCTTCAGGCCGCCGGGCAGCCAGACGGAATGGACGCCGACCCGGATGGCGAACGCCTTCAGCGTGCGCCGCTCGACCTGGCTGAGGGCGGCGAGGTCGCGCTCGACTTCGCGCCGGTCGATGACCCCGCCGGCCTCCAGCAACCGGAAGGCGATGCCGCGCGGCAGTCCCTTGAGCCCGCCGTTCTCGATGGCCTGTTTCAGCCGTTTCAGGTCGCGCAGGGCCCGGCCCGCCTCGGCGGCCAGCCAGGCCTCCAGCCGCCGCTGGGCGCGGTCGCGCGCCGGTTGCGGCCCGAGGTCGCCGATCAGGCGCACGCGCGGGCTGAAGGGCTGGTCGTTGATGATCCGCCCGGCGATGGCGCCGCGCCAAAGCACCTCGCCCTCGGGCGTCACGGCGAAGGCCGCGTCCTCGTCGGCCGCCAAACGGCCGAGCCTCCGGGCGATCTCCGGCCCCACGGCGCGCAGGGCGGCGGTCTTCAGGGTTCGGTCCGCGAGAGCCGATCCCCCCGCCTCGACGGTGAACCGAACCCCGTCCAGCCGGCCGACCATCTCGCCGTCCACGCTGACGGCGCCGTCCGGGGCGACCTCGGCCTCGGTCCGCTCGTGGTCGTTCAGGGACCGCATCAGGGCCGTGGTCTTGCGATCGACGAAACGGGCGGTCAGCCGTTCGTGCAGGACGTCGCTGAGCCGGTCTTCCAGAGCGCGGGTCTGTTCGCGCCAGGCCTTGGCGCCCTCCACCCAGTCGGGCCGGTTGGCGATGTAGGACAGGGTCCGCACGCCCGACAGCCGCGCCGAGAGCTGGTCGATCTGGCCGTCGTCGCGATCCAGTTCGGCGAAACGGGGCGCCATCCAGTCGTCGGTCAGCCGACCCTTCTTGCCGGTCAGGGCGTGGAAGATGTCGCGCGACAGACGGACATGCTCGTCCAGGGTGGTCTTCTGGAAGTCCGGCAGCTGGCAGCAGTCCCACAGCCGCATGATGGTCCCGCGCGATCGGCCGACGCGCTTGATCTCTTCATCCTGCATGGCCCGGCGCAAAAGGGTCTCGTCCAGGGCCTGGGTCGTCAGCCGCAGGCCATGCACATTCGGCGTCTGGGTCAGGGACCGCAGCAGGTCCGGCAGGGTGTCGAAGTCCAGCCGGGCGTTGCGCCATTCCGCCCCCTCGACCGGATCGAACCGGTGCTCGACCACCTGTTCGACCAGGTCGGGATCGAGGTCGTCGGCCTCGCCCGTGACCCCGAACGTGCCGTCGCGGATGTGGCGTCCGGCGCGACCGGCGATCTGGCCGATCTCGTGAGCGTGGAGCCAGCGGGTGCGACGGCCGTCGAACTTGCGGACGCCTGCGAAGGCGACGTGGTCGACCTCCATGTTCAGCCCCATGCCGATGGCGTCGGTGGCGACCAGAAAATCGACCTCGCCCGACTGGAACAGGGCGACTTGGGCGTTGCGGGTGCGCGGACTGAGCGAGCCCATGACCACCGCCGCCCCACCCCTCTGGCGGCGGATCAGTTCGGCGATGGCATAGACCTGCTCGGTCGAGAAGGCGACGATGGCCGAACGGCGCGGCAGGCGGGTCAGCTTCTTGGACCCCGCATAAGACAGGTGCGACAGCCGCTCGCGGGTGACGATCTCCAGATCGGGGATCAGCCCCCGCAACAGGGGCGCCATCGTGGCGGCGCCCAGGAACATGGTCTCGAACCGGCCGCGCGCATGCAGCATCCGGCTGGTGAAAACGTGGCCGCGCTCGGGGTCGGCGACCAACTGGATTTCGTCCACCGCCAGAAACTCGACCTCCCGCTCCAGCGGCATGGCCTCGACCGTGCACACCCCGTAGTGGGGCCGCTCGGGGATGATCTTCTCCTCGCCCGTGATCAAGGCGACGGCGCCGCGACCGCGCTGTCTGACGATCCGCTCATAGATCTCCCGCGCCAGCAGACGCAGCGGCAGGCCGATCATGCCCGAGGCGTGGCCCAGCATCCGCTCGACCGCCAGGTGGGTCTTGCCGGTGTTGGTGGGCCCTAAAACCGCGACGACGCGGGATGGAGCCTGACCTGTCGGGCGGTCGCTCATGATGGATGAAAGGTGGGGCCGGATTCGCCGGGCGGCAAGCGGAACGGGAGCCGACTCGCCGTCAGCGCATGACGGCGATCAGCTCAGGACGGGCGCGCACCGGTATTGCTCCCCCGCCTCGCAAGCCGCCACATCCGCCAGCCAGCGATCGATGAAGGCGTCGTCCGCCTCGGGCGACGACGACCGGGCGACCGAGGCGGAGGCGCGACCGTCGTGAGCGCCGGAGGCGTCCGCCG
The DNA here is from genome assembly GCF_052436175.1 of Brevundimonas sp. Classification (GTDB taxonomy): domain Bacteria; phylum Pseudomonadota; class Alphaproteobacteria; order Caulobacterales; family Caulobacteraceae; genus Brevundimonas. The sequence continues at coordinate 35,582 of NZ_JBQVNM010000002.1, forward strand.
GCCCATTGGCCAGACCGGTCCAGAACAGGATGACCATGATCCCCATACCCAGTCGCGCCATCTGTCCCTCCCTCGCCGCTTTTCGGCCTCAAAGGGGATAAGGCGGAACGGGCCGACAGGTTCCCGACTTCAGGGGTTAACCGTGATCATCAAACCGGGAGAACAGGCGCGAAACGAATCAGGACCGAATCATCGACTCGCGCCGATTCGGGATTTGTTCCCCACAAGATATTGTATCTTAACGCCGATTAACCACAAACCCGTTCCGCCATCGGGTCCCCCGTACACGCGGTCCCATGGGTGAAATCGCCTGTTGTCGGCTTCACGGCTTTACGCAAGCGCCCCTATCCCGCTACAGCCTGCCGCAACGGTCCCGTAGCTCAGCCGGATAGAGCAAGGCTTTCCTAAAGCAGAGGTCGGGGGTTCGAGTCCCTCCGGGATCGCCATTAATTCAATGGCTTACGGAAACAAAATTTTGCGTTCGGCGAGCTGGGGGCACACCGGGGGCACAGAAAGCGCGTGCTCGCGCCCATTTTGCCCCCAAAATCGCAGGAAAATCGTCTGCGCTGAGGCTCGCTTCGCAAATTTTTGCAGAACTTGGGTTTGCAGGGCGTCGCACCTCGTTCCACCCGATTTCATCAGCCCTCTGCGAGCCCTTGCGTCGGTCGAGCCTACGCTCTCTTGTCGACGGCCGCACGCCGGAGGTCTCGCCCGCCTACGACCTCCTGTCGACGACCGTCTATATCCCGGACAACGGGATGGCGCTGAAGTTCGCGCGAACCAATCGGATGGACGAGTTCAGCCTTGATGAAATGGTTTATCTGGCGGCCCGGGCCGGCCTGCCGGAAGCCCTGGCGCGGGATGAGGCCATCCAGGCCGTCGCTCGCTTCCATGAGGTCTGGAGCGCTGAACGCCGACATCTGCCGATCGCGGACGACCTCGCCGCCGAGATCGATCGGCTCCTTCACGTGGTGCCCATAGCGCGAGCGCGATAGGCCAAGCAGGTAGAGGACCCAAGCTCTTGCACCGGCCGTACAGCGGTGGCGTTGGGCAGACAGCCTTCGCCCTGCTCTGGCGGGCGACTTCGGCATGTTGGGGCCGACGAGTGCAGGCGTATGGCGCGGAAAAAGGCGGGATGGACGACCGCACCGATCTCGGGCGGTCGTCCGGCGCTTGTCCTGCCCTGAGCGAGAGGCTCGGGGAGACAGTCAGGTCAGAAGAAGCCCAGCCTGTCCGGGCTGTAGCTGACCAGCAGGTTCTTGGTCTGCTGGTAGTGGTCCAGCATCATGCGATGGTTCTCGCGGCCGATGCCGGACTTCTTGTATCCGCCGAAGGCCGCGTGGGCCGGGTAGTGGTGATAGCAGTTGGTCCAGACGCGGCCGGCCTCGATGCCGCGACCGGCGCGGTAGGCGGTGTTCATGTCGCGCGACCAGACTCCGGCGCCGAGGCCGTATTCGGTGTCGTTGGCGATGGCGATGGCCTCCTCCAGCGTCTTGAAGGTCGTGACCGACAGCACCGGGCCGAAGATCTCTTCCTGGAAGACCCGCATGTCGTTCGTGCCCTTGAAGATCGTCGGCTTGACGTAATAGCCGCCGGCCAGATCGCCGGAGAGCTCAGGCTGGTCGCCGCCGGTCAGGACCTCGGCGCCTTCGGCGCGGCCGATGTCGAGATAGCCGAGGATCTTTTTCAACTGGGCCGCGGAGGCCTGGGCCCCGACCATCGTGGCGGGATCGAGGGGATCCCCGGCCACGATGGCTTCAACCCGCGCGATCGCCTTCTCCATGAAGGCCTCATAGATGTCCTCGTGGATCAGGGCGCGCGAGGGACAGGTGCAGACCTCGCCCTGGTTGAGAGCGAACATGGCGAAGCCTTCGAGCGCCTTGTCGAGGAAGGCGTCGTCGTGATCCATGACGTCCTTGAAGAAGATGTTCGGCGACTTGCCGCCGAGCTCCAGCGTCACCGGGATGATGTTCTGGGTCGCGTACTCCATGATCTTCTGGCCCACGGCGGTGGAGCCGGTGAAGGCGATCTTGGCGATGCGCGGGTTGGTGGCGAGGGGCTCGCCGACGGCCTTGCCCGTCCCGGAGACGACGTTGAGGACGCCGGCGGGGATCAGGTCCTGGATCAGTTCGATGACCAGCAGGATGGAGGCCGGCGTCTGTTCGGCGGGCTTGAGGACCACGCAGTTCCCAGCGGCCAGTGCGGGGGCCAGCTTCCAGGCGGCCATCAGGATGGGGAAGTTCCAAGGGATGATCTGGCCCACCACGCCGAGAGGCTCGTGGAAGTGATAGGCGACCGTGTCGTTGTCGAGTTGGGAGATGCCGCCTTCCTGGGCCCGGATGCAGCCGGCGAAATAGCGGAAGTGGTCGATGGCCAGGGGGATGTCGGCGGCCAGGGTCTCGCGGACCGGCTTGCCGTTCTCCCAGGTCTCGGCCTCGGCGATGGCCTGGAGATTCGCCTCCATGCGGTCGGCGATGCGGTTCAACAGGATGGCCCGCTCGGTGACGGACGTCTTGCCCCAGGCGTCTTTGGCGGCGTGAGCGGCGTCCAGCGCCAGCTCCACGTCGGCGGCGTCGGACTGGGCGACCTCGCACAGGACCCGGCCGTTGACCGGCGAGGTGTTCTCGAAATAGCGGCCGGCGACGGGGGCGACCCATCGCCCGCCGATGAAGTTGTCATAGCGGGGCTTGAACTTCGGCGTCACGGCGCGGACGAATTCGGGCTTGGTCATGATCGGTCTCCGTTGTTTCCAGGCGCGCCGGTTGGGGGCGTCGTCGTTGGAGACACAAGGCGACGGACAGGTCGCTGCGGCTAGGGGCGCGCGCCATGGTGCGACGCACACCTGTCGCAGGCATGAGACAGGTTCGTCGGGTTCAGTGCGACGCGGTCAGGCCCAGGCGGTTGAGCTTGCGGTGTAGGGTGGCGCGACTGACGCCCAGACCGCGGGCTGCGGCGGACACATTGCCGCCCGAGCGGGCCAGGGCCCGGCGGATCACGCCGCGTTCGGCCTCGACCATCTCGGCCTCGGCGGTGTCCCGGCAGGGCGCCAGAACGTCGATGGCCGGGAGTTGGGCGGCGATGCGGGCGTCATCGATCTGCAGGGCGAGACGCGCCGCGCGCGTGGCCCCGACGACGAGGTCATGACGGTCCACGGCCAGCAGCGCCGAGGCGCCGCGTTCAGGCTCTCCCACCAGGACGATGCGCGCCTCCGGGAAGGCCTGCCGAAAGGCCTTGGATTCGATCGCGCGGGCGGCGTCGGCGACCGCGGCGGCGATCAGGGCGACGAAGCCGTCGGTGAGGTCCGCGCGGGCTGAAGAGACGTCCAGCGCCCCGGCCAGCCGCCCCCTGTGATCGTGGATCGGCGCGGTCGAACAGGACAGGCCGATGTTACGCGTGTGGAAATGCTGATCCCGATGAATGGTCAGGGCCCGCCCCTCGGCCAGGCAGGTGCCGATGCCGTTGGTGCCCTCGACCGCCTCGGACCAGACCGCGCCCTCCCAGAGGCCCCAGCGATGAAAGGTCTCGTCATCCGCCTCGGCGCCGCGACGGTCGACCGGGACGCCTTGGGCATTGGTCAGGAGCACGCAGCACCCGGTGTCCCCGACGGCGAAAAACAGACGGTCCAGAGCCCCTTGGGCGGCGCGGGTCAGCGGCTCCATGGCCTGCTGGGCTTCACGCAGCTGGGTTTCCGTCAGGGTCTCCGCCGGGCCCCGCTCGGCGGGATCCAGGCCATGCAGGGCCATCGACCGTCGCCAGGAGGCCTGCAAGGCCGAGCGGGCGGCGGCGCCGTCCTCCAGCGCGCGTCTCACCCTGTCGGGATGATCCGTCTGCGGTCCTTCACCCATGTCTGGTCCCTCAGGCGCGTTGGCTCCCATAGGACGCGCCTTCGGGCGCGGGCGCAACCCGATGGCCGACCGGCGACGCCGGGCCGCAGGGAGGGACGATCCGGCGCGGCCTGGGGCGGGCTGCCGGCTTGGTCATCGCCTGCGCCTCACACACGCCAGAAGTGCCGTACGTCGAGCGCGGCTAGGCGGACGCGTTGGCTTGTCAGCGCCAGGCTCGCCCCTCGCACCCCGGGAGCCCCAAGGTCCGCACGCCGCTCGAAACAAGTGCAGTCTCCTGAGAAGGCCTCTGCGGCCAAGCCCCAATCAGACCGACGACGTGGATGCGCACGGTCGTGCGGCCCAAGGAGGCCACGACCCTCGCCCGCCGCCTACTCCCGCAGTTGCGCCGCGCACCAGGCCAGGGCCTTGGTCATTCGCCATTCGACGGTCTTCTCGGAGACACCGAGATGCTGGGCGATCTGGGCGTTGGTCAGTCCTCCGAAGCGGTTGAGGACGAAGACGTCGCGCAACTTCAGCGGCATGGCGAGGATGATCTCCTTGAGGACGATCGTTTCGACCTGTGCGGCCGAAGCGGCACGGGCCTGGATGGCGAACAGCGAGACCTCATAGTCGGCGCGCGCCCGGTCGCGCTTGTAGCCGTCGATGAAGAGGTTGCGCGCCACCTGCAGCAGGAAGGCCTTGGGCGACTGGATCTCGGCCGGCTGGGCCTGACGCACCACGCGCAGATAGGTCTCCTGCAACAGATCGTCGGCGACCTCCCTGCCGAACTTGCGGCGCAGGGATCGGAGCAGCCAGGGGCTGTGGGCGCGGAACAGCGCCTCGGCGTCGCTCCCGTCCGGGAGCGCCAGCGACCGCTTCGACCTGTCGGCGCCAGACGCCACCTGATCCGCCTTCCTCTGCGGGGCCGACCCGGCGGGATCGCCTGGTCTGGACGTCGGATCGAGGCGCATGGGCGGACAGCCGGGCGCGACGGGACGGACGCGCGACGCGTCTCGTCTGGCCGGATTGTCCGCTTCGTCTCAACCGAGGTTCTCACGCCCCGACGTCGCTGAGCGACGTTTCGCCAGCATGAATCAGCCGCGCCGACCTGGCAAGGGCGACGCCCCCAGAAGGGCAGTTTGGCCGCTCGTCCGGCTCGGGACGGAGTGCGCCGGGCGTTGAGAACAGGGTTGAACCATGCGCCCCCGCCTTTAGCCGAAGCCTGGACATACGCGGGGGCCGCCCGGGCGGTCGAACGCTAGAGCATTCGGCGCGGGGCGCAAATCGCTGCGACCGGTAGGCCCTGCGCGGCGATCCCAATTTCAGAGTCCCAAGGCGAAGAGACAGGGAGGATCGGCCAGACCGAAGGGCTGGACTCTGACGCGTCAGGGCGTCGCCGGCTTCCGTCGATGCAACAGGCTTTGAGAGGCGATCAGGGTGAAGCAAGAGCGAGTAGCCCGGTTCCCCATTCCTTTAACGTCGGACCATCCGCCGGTAGCGGCGCGGTGTTGGGATCGAACTGTCTGGCCTGAGTCGAAGAATTCGACTCCTGGCGGACTCAGCCAGCCGCAGCGTGCGCCAACGTGGCGTCCTTTCGGCTGATGTTATGGCGAGCGTGTTTGAGCTTAGGGTCCGAAGGTCAGGATCGCGGCTACCGAAGGCAGGACCCAAGCGAACGACGCGCCGCGAAAGGTTGCGGCCGGGAAACCACGCGACTTTATCCCGCCGCACGCAAGGCGTGGAAGTACGGATAGACCCAGCGATCGCAGGCCTCGCGCACCTCAGGGGTCGCGTCGGCCCGTTTCGCCGCCGCATCGGGGATAAATACGCCACCCCGCTTGGCGTCGATCCGGGTTCGCTCTTCGGTCGCATCAAGGCGCGCCGTATCGAGGGCGAAGATCGTGGCCGCCTTGGTCACAAAGGCGTCCGGCAGCTCGGCGTAGTCGATCGCCACACCCCCGGGGCCGGCCGCCAGTCGCGCCCCACGTTCGAACAAAGCCCCCAGGACACGGGCGCCGTACTCCACGGCCGGCAAGGGAGCCGCCGCGTCCGGGCCGATCAGATCGGCGCGCAGATAGCCGGGTATCATGTGAAGACCACGCTGCCGCAACTGGCTGACCAGGACTTCCACTGGATCGCGATAGAGCATGATCCAGGGCGTCTCGGGGAAGGCCTCAAGGATCAGGTCGGCATAGAGCAGGTGCCAGGCGTCCAGCTTGATGAAAACCTTGGATTGGGTCTCTGTCCGGGGTCTCCCCATCGCGCCGGCCACGGCCCGGATCGCCCGGATCTGACACCCCCGTTCCAGCCTTGGCGTCTGGTCGTTGCATCGTATCAGCCTGTCGAGCAGCGGCGGCTCCGAGAGGACGAGCGTGTCGGGGTGGCCTCCTAGCAGACGGGTCAACCAGGTCGAGCCGCAGCGGGAGACATGAAAAATCAGGCCGGACGGGACCACGCCCGGCGCGGCCTCGTCCCCGTCGATCAGCGCGTCGAGGGATGTGCGCGGTCGAAATGCGGCATTGGCCGGACGTCGCATCCATTTCTCGAGTGTGTCGGCGACAAAGGCCTCCTCGAACCGGGCGTCCCCGACATGGATCCACTCGATGTCGGCCTGGTCGCCGTCACGCCACGTCAGGATCGACGGGAACCAGCGGGCCGGGGCTTCGGTCAGGGCCTGCATGCGTCGCGCCAGGTTTGACGGCCGTCCAATACCGCCCTCTCGACCTCTTCAGCCCAGAACGGGAGGCCTTCGGCGACGCCGAGACGGAGCGCTTCCTCGGTGAAGAGCTGCCGATCCGAGGTTGCGACCAGACGAGCGTGCAGCGCTGGATCGGCGACGGCCCTCTGACGAAACAGGCTGAAATTGGCTTTGGACTGCTCGGCCGTGACCTCCGAGACGAGCCGGATGACATGCGCCTCTTCGATGTCCGGAGTTTCAAAGGGCACATGGTCGCGGAGCCAGTCGTCGATGACCACATCGATCACCAGATGCACGCGACTGGTCTCGCCGCCGTTGTGGACGCGATGGGGCTTGCTCAGATCGAGATACCACAGCTCCCCCGGCGCCATGACGACCGGACGATTGGCGACATGAAAGGACACGGCGTCATTGGTCAGGATCGGCAGATGCAGCCGCGCCTCCCCGCGGTCGAAGCCCAGGTCATGATCGCGGTGTTCGTGGATATGGGCGCCGGGCGCGAGACGCAGCAGCCGCACCGCCTTCAGCGGGCAATGCAACTGACCCAGCGCCGCTCGAATTCCCGGACAGGCGTCGGCGGCCGCCGTGAAGGTCCAGTCCCCCTCCCCCACGCCGGTGAAGAGCGTATCCGGCCGGCTGTCGACGCGGCCATGAAGGACCACGCCGCTCCACTCGCCGCTGTAGTAGCCGGTGTTGAAATGGGGCATCCAGCCGCCGTCCCCTAGGCGCCGCAAGTCGTCGATCAGCGGCGCGACGTCGAAGGTCAGCGGGAGGCGAAATCGGTCGATCACCGGGAAGGGCTAGACGATCTCGGCGGCGGTCATCAGAACGCGGGCGATCCGGCCGGACACCGCATCGTCGAACTTGCCGAGCTGGAGACGGCCGCGGACGGAAACCTTCCTCCCGATGGTCATCCGCCGGACATCCTTGGGCAGGATACGAACGGGCAGGTCGCCGCTCTCTCCCAGCAGGGTGAAATAGTGCCGGGCTGCGCCGTCTCCCGGCACCAGTCGCCCGGTCAGGACGACCGTCTTGCCTTGATGCGCGACGAGGCTCGCCTCATCCCGAGCCCAGACCCGGGTCGCGCCGGACACGGCGCCGCCCAGGGTCGCCAGACCCACCCCGGCCGTAATCAGTCCACGCCGGCTCATCTGACGGGGCATGGATTTTCGAGAAGGGCTCATCTCGGTCTCTCGCGACATTCGGTTCATTGGGCCACCCGCCGCCGATTGAGGACCAGGGCGCCGGCGCCCGCCAGCAGCGCCGCCAACATCATCATCGCCCACTCGGTGAGCGTCGGAACGATAACGATCTGCTCTGCCACGGTGATGCTGTAGGTCTGGGTCGCCGAGTAGGGACCGCTCGGGCTCGAATCCGTGGCCATGACCGTGAAGTTGTAGGTCCCGATCTGGGTCGGCGTGCCCGAGATCACGCCTGACGGGCTAAGCGTCAGGCCCGGCGGCAAGACAGAGCCATTGGCGAGGGCGTAGGTATAGGGCGCCAGCCCGCCCGACGCCGGAACGATCAACTGGCTGTAGACGGCGTTCACCGATCCACCGGCCAGCGTCGTGGGCGGCAGAACAATGGTCGGAGCCGCGATGCTCACTGTGTAGGCCTGTGAGCCGAAGTAGGGCCCGCCCACCGCCGGGTCCGTGGCCGTGACGGTGAAGCTGTAGGACCCCGGCGTGGTGGGCGTACCGCTGAGCGTGCCGTTCGTCGCCAGGGTCAGGCCGGGCGGCAGGGTCCCGGTCGCCCCATAGGTATAGGGGCCGACACCACCGGATGCGGCCACCATCGTGCTGTAGCTCACATAAGCCGTCCCGTTGGGCAGGCTCGCGGTCAGAGTGATGGTGGGCGCCGCCACCGAGCCGGAGTAGGCGCGGCTGCCGGCATAGGGGGCGCCTTGGCCGGTCGAGGAATCGGTCGCCGTGATCGTGACGTTGTAGCTCCCGCCGCTGGTGGGGGCGCCCGAGATTTCTCCGGTTTCGAACAGTTCCAAGCCGGTGGGCAGGGCGCCGCCGGTGACCGAGTAACGATATCCGGAGGTGCCGCCGGACGCCGCCACCGTGGCGCTGTAGGGCGCGCCGACCTGCATGGGCGCCAGGGTCGTCGGGTTGATCGTGATCGTCGGCGCGGCGACGGACAAGGTATAGGCGGTCGAAGTCGAATAGGGGCCTGTCCCGGTCGAGGAATCTTGCACCGTCACGGTGAAGGCGAAGCTGCCGCCCGCCGTCGGCGTGCCGCTGAGCACGCCGGTCGGCGACAGGGTGACCCCGGCGGGCAGATCGCCCGGCGTCGTGCTGTAAGCGTAGGGCGACGTGCCGCCGTTCGCCGTTACGGACTGCGAGTAGGCCGCTCCCACCGTGGCGCCCGGCAGACTGCCTGGCGACAGGCTGAGCGTCGGCGCGGCGACATTCAGGGTATAGACCTGCGAGCCCGTCGCGGGCCCGGTCCCGGTGGTCGAATCGGTCGCCGTCACAGAGAAGGTGAAGCTGCCGCCCGCCGTCGGCGTGCCGCTGAGCACACCGCCGGACGACAGGGTCACCCCCGCCGGCAAGGGATCGCTGGTGGCGAAGATATAGCCTGGCGTGCCGCCGTTGGCCGTCAGGGTCTGGCTGTAGGGGGCCGCGACCGTGGCGCCCGGCAGGCTGCCCGGCGACAGGCTTAGGGTCGGAAGCGCGACGGTCAGCGAATAGGCCTGCGTCGCCGTATAGGGGCCCGTCCCCGTCGAGGCGTCGGCCGCCGTCACCGTGAAGGCGAACGTGCCCGAAGCCGTTGGCGTGCCGCTGAGGACACCGGCGCTCGACAGGGTCAGGCCGGTCGGCAGGGGGTCGCTGGTGGTGAAGGCATAGGGCGCGGTGCCGCCGGAGGCCGTCAGTGTCTGCGAATAGGCGGCGCCGATCGCCGGCGTCGGCAGGGTCGTCGTCTGGATGGCGACGGTCGGGGGGGCGATGCTGAGCGTATAGGCCTGATCGTCGGTGCGGCTGTTGGCGTCGCTGACGCGGATCGTCACGGGGAAGTCGCCGCCCGCGGTGGGCGTGCCGGACAGGACGCCCGCGGTCGACAGGCTGAGGCCCGCAGGCAGGTCGCCCAGATGGACCGTGAAGGTCAGGGGCGCCGAGCCGCCGGTCGTTGCGATGGTCTGGCTGTAGGCCGCCGCGACGGCGCCGCCCGGCAGGGTCGTGGTGGTGATCTCCGGCGGCACCGGCAGGGTGACCGCAATGGTCGTGGTCCGGGTCGTCAGACAGGTCAGGTTCACCGAATCCACCAGCGGGCAGGTGAACAGGGAAATCGTGTCGGACACCGTCGCGCCGGCCTTGAGCGAGACCAGGGTGATGGTGAAGACGTCGGTGCTGAGGTTTCCGCTGAAACTGTAGACGGCCTGGGTGGTCTCGAAGGTTTCGGCGGAGGCGGCGCCGAAATCGTCAACCCCGAGACCATAATAGCTATAGGCGTCGCCGGTGCTGGTCTCGAACAATCCGCCCCAGGTGTTCTCGGGCGGAATCTGGACGTCGCAGGACTGAGCGTTCAGGGTCTGGCTGGTCGAAACCGCCGTGAAGGTCACCGAGCCGGCGGCGCAGGTCTGGGCTTGGGCCGCCGAGGGCGCGGCGATGAGACCGCCCAGAAGGGCGAAGCCCAGAACGAAGACGGCCAGGCCGGACGGCGCGAGACTCCACGCGGCCCTCAGCACCGCATCACCAAACGCGCGACCGCCCATCTGAATTCCCCCACGCCATGGCGGCTCCCTCCGCCACAGCCGGAGCCGCCCAAAATCGGCGGCTCCTCCCCATGAAAATCTGATAAACGAAAACGCCAAAGACGCCAGCCCACATTCGGCGAACAGGGGTGGACGATTCTGCCGTGGACGAGGCTCTGCTCCACAATACCAGTTTACACGCTCTCTTTCCGGGGCGATGGATAGGCGGGGGGATGCGGTTCTTCGCATCATCGTGGGGAATTTTAGAGAGCGATGAGCGAACGCTACCTCAGCAACATCTTCATCTTCGCCGGAAACTTCGCACCGCGCGGCTTCGCGTTCTGCAACGGCCAGATCATGAGTATCCCCCAGAACACCGCCCTGTTTTCACTGCTCGGCACGACATATGGCGGGAACGGGCAGCAGACCTATGCCCTGCCGAACCTGCAGAGCCGGACACCGGTGGGGTTCGGGCCCTCATGGAATGCGCCTCACCCCTCCAATGAGATGGTCCTGGGCGAAACGGGCGGTGTCGAATCGGTCGCCCTGACCATCCAGCAGATCGGCGCCCATACACACCAGATGCCCGCCACGACGTCTGTGGGCGCCGGACGATCGCCGGCAGGCGGCCTGCCGGCCCGCGCTGATCGCAATGTCTCGATCTATGCGCCCGCGAACAATCTGGCGACCCTCGCAACGACGACGCAAGTCGCCGGCAACGGCCTGCCGCATTCCAATATTCAGCCCTGTCTGGCGATCAACTTCGTGATCGCTATCGAGGGTCTCTTCCCGTCACGGAACTGAGCCGCCGCCATGGAACCCTATATCGGCGAAATCCGCCTGTTCGGCTTCAACTTCGCGCCGCCAGGCTGGGCGTTCTGCTCGGGCCAGATCTTGCCGATCAACACGAACGAGGCGTTGTTCGCCATTCTCGGCACGACCTACGGCGGCAATGGCGTGACCAACTTCGCCCTGCCTGATCTGAGGGGGCGTTTGGCCGTCCATCCCGGTCAGGGTCCCGGTCTCAGTTACTACCAACTGGGTGAAATCGTGGGCACGGAAAGCGTCACCCTGATCACAACGGAAATGCCGACCCATTCCCACGCCCTCCTCGCCAGCCAGAACGCGGCCACGACGACCAGCCCGGGCTCCGGGGTGGTCCACGCCGCCGTCAGCGGAGACACTCTCTATCGCACCACCGGCTCTTCGGTTGCGATGAGCGGAGCGACCGGCGTGGCCGGAAGCAGCCAGGCGCATGAAAATCGCATGCCGGGGCTCTGCCTGAACTATTGCATCGCCCTTGAAGGCATCTTCCCCCCGCGGAACTGAACCCAAATGAGTGAACCCTTTATCGGTGAAATCCAGCTCTACGGTTTGAACTTCAATCCGCGGGGGTGGGCCTTTTGCAGGGGCGACTCCCTGTCCATCTCCCAGAACAGCGCCTTGTTCAGCCTGCTTGGAATAGCCTATGGCGGGAACGGAACGACGACGTTCCTGCTTCCCAACCTCGCGGGACGGGTGCCGGTCGGCCAGGGCCAGTCGCCTGGAGCCGGCAACTACGTCATAGGCCAGACGTTCGGGGCGGCGTCCGTCACCCTCACCAGCGGCGAGATACCCGCTCACGTCCATCTGAACCCCTCAATCGCCACCGGGCCCGGCGCCGACCGGAGCGCCGGCCCGTCCAACGGCGCGCGGTTGGCGGCGCCCGTCCAGACCCGCGCCTTCCGACCCGCCTCGAACACGACATTGAGCCCCGCCGCCCTGACGTCCGTGGGCGGCGGGGGGGCTCATGAAAACCAGCAGCCTTACCTTGCGCTCAACTATTGCATCGCGCTCGAAGGCATCTACCCGTCCCGCAACTGACGGCCCGCCCAACCTACCGCCCGGTCGAGGCCGCGGACACGCCGTTTCTGCGAACCGCCTACGCCCACTCGCGCCGCGACGAGATGGCGCTGAGCGGCTGGGCGGACGACCAGATCGAGACCTTTCTGGACAGTCAGTTCGCCTTCCAGGCGGCGCACTACGCCATGCAGTTCGGCGACGGGGATCACAGTCTGATTCTGCTCAACGGCCAGCCTGTCGGCCGGGTCTGGCTCCATGACACCAGCGAACGTCGGCTTCTCGTGGATATCGCCCTGCTGACGGAGTTTCAGGGGCAAGGCGTCGGAACCGCCGTGATCCGCAAGGCCCAGGTCGGCGCCCGGCGGCTGGCCCTGCCCATGATCCTGCACGTCCTGCCGTTCAACACCGGCGCCCGACGCCTCTACGAACGGCTGGGTTTCTCCGCCGCCGTCTCGCCCGACGCGGACCGCGTCCGGATGGTCTGGACGCCACCGGTCAGTTGAACACGGCCTCATACAGTATGCCCGAGACGTCGCGACCGATGGGCACGATGAAGATGTCCAGCGTCCCCATCGCCTCATTGTTCATGCGGTAGATCCGCTGGGGCAGAGCCACCGGGGAACTGGATCGGAATGTCAGGGCGAAGGGATCGCGCAACTGGCCGGGGAACCGCTGGGCAGTCCCATGCCGGATGTCCGCGAGGACCAGAGGCATGGTGGTCTCGCCCAGCGACAGGTCGAAGGTCTCATGGAGCCGCGCGCCGAAATGATGGGCCTGCAGGATATTCAAGACCTGGCTCCGAACGCACGTCGCGGTTCCCCGGCGACCGCGTTTGCGTTTTAGCCCGGGTCGCGGCCGACTGAACAGGGCGAAGATGTTCGATGCCTGCATGTGAACGCTGTCGGTCCAGGCGTCGAGATCGGCTTGCGACTGGCGCCCTCGCTTCTGACGTCATGCCGTCGACTGCAGCGCCTCTCGTAACCCGCCCGGCATGCTGCAACCACGCACAATCGCCGTGCCGACTGATCTCGACGTTCAGCGTGTCGCTCGCCGCCTTAAGGGCGACGGACTGGAGACAGGCCTGATAAGGTGGCGCGCTGATCCGAGCCCACCGATGGCTGTCATATGTGAGAAGGGCGATTGGTCGACGGTCGGAAGCATCGCACAAATTGCCCACGACAGATCAGGTGTAGCCTGGGCGCGCCCGTCTCAGGATTCGCAGGTCACACGACGACAGGTGTCGAGGTGGCTGATCGGTCCAGGCTTCCACCCTTCAGAGCGGTGCCCGTCGATTTCGACGCGAAAGGCTTACAGAGGCGATCAGGGCCAAGGCGAGAGCGAAGAACAACATCGCAGACTCCGTCAGCGTCGGAACAGTCGCTGGGGGGGGAACTGAGTTGGGATCGAACCGGCTGGCTTCAATCGACGGGTTCGGCCCTTGCCCGACCCAGGTCGCTGTCAGGATCTCAGATGGCGAGGTGGTTAGGCGCGGTCCGCTGACGGGCCGACCGGCGTCGACAACCATGAGAGGCGGCGACCAATCTGAGGCGACGTAGCGCGAGGAGAAGAGGCGACCTTGCAGCCCCCCTGAAGTCCAGAGGACGGTGGCCTGGCCCGATGGCGTCACCGCCAGGTCCGCCTGGCTCGCGGCGGCAACATCCGAGATTGCTGCAGAGGTCCAGACGCCGTTGGCGAGCCGGGCACCGAACAGCTGGCTCGCCAGATCTATCCAGATCGCCGTCCCTTCACCGACCGGCCCGAACTCCAGGCTAAGGCTGGATCCACGGCCCGATCCGATCTGGACCGGCGTGGACCATCCGGCGCCGTTGAACGTGGATGACTGAATGGATCCGGCCGACCAGATCGCCGTCACGGTTCCGTCCGGCGCCGCTGCGACGGCGGCGGAGCCGAAATCTACGTTAGGGGTTGAGACATCGATGGCCGATGACCAGGATCCGTTGACGAAACGCGCCGCTCGCAGCCGACCCGTCAACGTCGGAAAAGCGCCGGTGTAGGTGAACCATATGGCCGTCACCGCTCCGGCGGCGTCTACGGCCAGTTGCGGCAATGTATTTTGGGTGCTGATGCCGGACACCGTAACCGGCTGGCTCCAGGACCCGTTTTCGAAGCGAGAGGCTTGAATGGCGTCAAGGCCCTGAAGCCAGACCGCCGTGACCACGCCGGACGCATCCGCCACCAGATCGATCTGCTGCGCGGTCTGTCCCGGCGCGGTCAGCTGGACAGTCGAGGTCCAGGCGCCACCGGAAAACCTTGCGGCCTCGAGGTAGCCGTTGCCAGGCGTCCATGCCGCTGTGACTGTTCCGGCGCCGTCGACGACGATGGCGATATCCGAGGCGCCGAACTGATTGTGCAGAACCGTCGGCGGGTTCCACCCGGCTCCGGAATAACGTGACGCCTTGACGGCGAGCTGGTCGATCCACAGCGCTGTGACGACGCCGTCCGGCGCCCCGGCGGTCTCCACACGATATCCCGCTCCGAGGGATGGGGTTGACTGCCAAACCTGCGCCAGGGCCGTTCCTGCATGGGTCAGGCACATGGCCAGCACGCCCGCGGCCATGATCCTCCGCACTTTATTGACCGTTCGCATGCTGCCCCCCTGACGCCATCTCTGCTTCAACCTTTGAAGCGTCTGGGGTCGGGGTCTCGCATCCCCCAAATGGTGGATGGCGGCCTCGAGGACAGGCAGCGTTTTTTCAGTCTCGGAAGTCGCGCACGCGCGGGAGCCGCGCGAGAAGGGTCGCCAGTTCGGTCTGTCGCCGACTTCCGGTCTTGGCCAGGACGGCGTTCATCTGGCTGCGGACCGTCGAGGGCTGGACGGCTCGCATGTCCGCGATTTCCGGGAGGCTCCAGCCCTCGGCCAGGCGCACGGCCAGATCGGCTTCCGCAGGGCTCAATCCGAAGAGCCGGCGTAGATTTTGAGCCAGACCCGGGTCGGCCTGTTCCGGGTCCTCGATGATCACAAGGGCCTGACCAGGCAGGGCGCCGGGGCCGCGATGGGGCGTGACGACCAGACGATAGGCGGGCCTACCGGAGGGGCGCACGACGAGGAGAGCGTCACCCCCCTTGCCCGTGGCCGCGGACGCGAGCGCCCGGCTCAGCCGATCGGCCAGCGCGTGGCTGATCCGGATCGTGCCGCTGCTCGACTCAAGCCCGTCCCGAGACGCCAGAAGGCCTTCCGCCGCCAGGTTTGCGAAGCCGACACGGCCCTGGGCGTTGACCAGAAGGATGGCCGACGACTGACCGTGCAGCACGGCCCGGATGTCCCGCTCTGCGGCATCCGCCTTGCGCAGGCGCGCCCGGGTCTCCGCCAGGCGGCGGAGGTGGGGCAAGGCGGTCTCCAGGGTCGCCCGGTCCTCGGGCGCGTATCCCGGAGCGCTCAAGGCCCGATGCAACCCAAGGCCCACAAAGCCGTCCCGGGTCTCGATCACCGCACCGAGACTGACCCCAGTGTCGTCGCCGAAGAGCCGGAAGAACTCATTGTAGAAGGCGCCCCGGCGAAAGTCGTCTCGGCTGATATAGTCGTCGGCGTCCGCAACCCTGTTGAGCAGGCCATGGTCCTTGACGATCGGGATCCAGGGATCCAGGGCGATGACGTCGTTCGCGACATAAAAGGCGTTCATCGGCGCGCTGAAATAATGGGTCGCCACATGCACAGGAGCGCCACCCACGATGGTCTGCAAGGTCGCCGAGCGGGCGCCGACAGCCTCGGCCAGGTGTCGCGGCAGGGCGTCCAGGGCCTCGTCGTCGAGCAAGGCCTCGTAGATGTGTTCGACGATGCCCATCACGCTAACCTCTCGGCACAGTAGGGGCGATGTGTCGTCGCCCCGCCCTAGGGCGCATCCCCCAAACGGAGGAAGACACAGTCACGCCCCACGGACAACTAGGTCAAAGCGACAGGTCCGAGCGATGGGCGGGAACGCTGTCGCAACGGCTTTGGGGGTCGAATGTTGAACCGTGTTGGGCTCGTCATCGCGATGGCCGTCTTCTGCCTGCTCGTCGCCCCGCGCCCGGCCTTGGCCCAGCGTCAGACGATGATCATGGACCCCGTCCCTCTCGGCGCTCCGGTGTCCGTCGCCGACAGTCGCGAATACACGCGCATCCTCAACCTTCAGGCCGGCGACAAGGTGCGCCTGGAGGTTCAGTCCCCCGACCCGGGCGAGCTCATCGTCTTCATCTATGGCATGACGCCGAGGGGCTTTTGGGGATCTCATGAGGAGGTGGTCGGAACACGGATGCGGCGAAGCGGCGTGTTCGAGAATGTGGTCCGCCATGGCGGGCAATATTTCATCTGGATCATGGACGGGGGTGTGTTCGGCAACAGGGCCATCGATTTCACCTACACCGTTACCGTTTTGGAGGGCCCATCGGCCAAGCTGACCCGGCAAGTCGTCGCTTCAGCCCCGTCCTCTCTGGCCGAAGCAAACCCGGCGTCGGCTGCGCGTACAATCGCGATTGCAGATGCGGCCGACAGCGCAGGCGCTCCATCCTTCAATGTTCAGGAACGTTTCGCCACGACGGCCGCCGGCGTCTACTACCCATACGGAGTGCGGCCCGGATCGCGGGTGACGCTTGCAGCAAGGGGCTGCGAAGCCCAGTACGAACTGAAGATCGCGCAGGAAGGCTTCTTCGGCCCCCGGGTGCGCGCCCAATCTTCGGGGGCGTCGCCACAGTTGACCTTCAACGCCGAGAACGGCGCGCCCTATCACCTGGAACACCGAACCCTTAACGCCAGACCCGCCGACTATTTTCTCTTGGCGAGCTGGAACGCCGAAGAGCGACCGTCCGCCGACCAGATGGCGGAACTGATTCCGAACTGCGAACCCCTGTCCGACACCGACTTACGACGGGTGTTCGGGCCCTTGGTCGATCGTGTCGGACGCACATTCGTCGATGGGTCGTACACACGGTCCCAGACCTATCGCTGGCATCGCAACGGCGTGCTTGAACGTGTCGAAGCCCCCTTGGGCAGCACGGCCGGAACGACCCACACCTACTATGTCGTGGCGCGTCGCACCGGGAGACTGAATGTGGTGGACCAGGCCGGGTTTCGCCATTTCGGTGCAGCGGACGCCGCCACGCTCTATGACACCCCCTTCTCCGCCGAGCGGTATGCCGCCATCCAGGCGAGCCGCGCGGCGGAACGCGCGCGTAATCGCAATGAGACCCTGGGATTCATCGGCGGCGTGCTGGGCGGCGTCGGAGTCGCCCTGGCGTCAGAGGGCACGGCGACCCAGGATCAGATCAGCACCGCGATCGCCCTTGGATCCAATGTCCTGGGCCCGGGATCCGGCATCGCCAACGCGGCGAGCCGGGACTACGAAGCGGTTCTGGCCCGGCAGGCGCAGGAGCGACAGCAGCTCGTCGAATTGGTGGCGCGCCTCAACGACCCGAACGACCCTGTCACCCGAGATTTCAAGGCGGCGGATGACCGACGGCGCGAAGCCTATCGCGCCACCACTGCCCGACTGCGTGCAGAGCAGGACCAGGCCGACCGGGACGCCGCCGCCGAAGCCCAGGCGTATGAAGCGCGCCGCGACGCGGAGTTCGCCACGGCGGCGGACCAGCGGCGGAATGCGGAGGCGGCCGCCGAAACAAGCGCACGTCAACAGCGACAGGCCGAAGCTGACCGACACGCCGCCCAGGCCCGGGCGACTCAGGAACAGGCCGAACGGGCGCGGCAGGAAACGATCCGCCGGCAGTCAGAACAACAGGCTGCCGACGACCGCGCCGCTCGCGAACGCGAGGCCGAGCAGCGCGCCGCTGCCGAGCGTCGGGATCGGGAAGCCGCCGAAGCCGAGCGCCGTCGGCCAGTAGCCTGGCCAGAGGCCGTCGCCTTCTGTCAGCTGCGACCGAACAGCCGCACCGAGTTCCGATGCGACGGCCCCTTGCAGGCCACCTACGGGACGCCCGGTACGCCCAGTTATACCGTCGCGGTCCGTCAGGCCTGTGGGTCCGACACGGTGCGAGAGCTGGGGACGACCAATGGATATACGGCCTGGGGCTGCGGCTTCGGCATACGGGTCAACGCTCAGAACCGCTTCGGAGCCTTCACAGATGCGGCGGCGAGGCTCGGGATTGGCTATGTCCCGGGTCGTATCATCTTCCGTTGCCCCCCCAGCACCAACACCTGTCGTACGCGATAGAGGCGCCATGACCGCCCCGGCACCCCGGGTCCGGCACGCCGCAGGGTCGGTCTGAGGATTGGACGCCGGGCCCAGCCGCGCAAGGCGTTGATCGTGTCGAGCACGCCGTCGCCACGTCGCGGGTTGTCCGTTTGTACCAGATCGCTCGTCGGGTCAGCGCGTCGCACAGACCCTCTGGTGCTGAAGCAGCTGGGCATGGGTCAGGTCGGACATCGTCTCGGCGCCGACTAGGAGCGCATCGTCGATGACCTCGTCCCCGGTCTTTGTCGGAGAGCTGGCGGCGACCGCCTTGGCCTGGAAGGCCGTCATCGAGTCGACGAGCATGGCCAGCATGTCCTCGCCGACCCTCTGCCGGTCGTCGGCGATCAGCATCATGGCGTTGGCCAGACATCCCACAGCCAGCGCGTAGTCGGACGACACGGATTGCGCAGGGGCGGACGCGCCGGCCGAACCGTTCGCCGCCTCCAGGCTGAGCGTGAACCGTCCCCGCCCGGCTTCGGTCAGGCTGTTCGCAGCGAGCGAATACCCCTGTCGGCCCGTCGCCGTGAAGGTCAGCTGCGAATCCGTGCCGCCCGCGCCGTCGTCGTCCGACATCAGGGCCGCACCCTGGCAGCGGTCTCCGGAATAGACGGCCAGATAGGTATCGAAGGCCGAACTGCGCAGGGTGGCCCGAACCTCGCCACCGGCGGACAGCGCCAGGGGATAGCACTGGAAGGCGCTGCCGTCGGGCAACCTGGGCGACTGGTCGGTCAGGGCGCCGGTGACGGATCCGCCGAGCGAGAGGCCGGCCTGGCCGGCGCGCGACGGCGCGCGCGGGACGGCCTGCGGGGCGGTCTGCGGGGCACGCGTCGGTTCCACGGGGCCCGTCACCGTCAGCCTGTAGGGCCCGCTCTCTCGCGGCTGCAGGGTGTTCGCACGAATGTGCCATACGGACCCGTCCCCCGGGATCGTCACCCGCGAGTCCGTCCCGCCGGCGCCGTCATCGTCGGTCAGGCTGTCATCCTCATTGCAGCCGGCGCCGGGCCCCGCGCCCAGATAGGCGTCGAACGCCGAGGAGCGCAGGTCCACGGTATAGGACCGGCCCCGCACGGTCTGAAGGGTGTAGCAGGCGTAGGGGCTCCCGTCGGACAGACGGGGCGAACTCTTGCCGAAGACGCCGTCCACCGGTTGGCCGACCGTCAGGGCCGACTGGGCGGCGGCGGGCGCGCCGAAGGCGAGACCGCCGGCGAGCGCGATGAACAGACTGCGAAGCATGGGAGAAATGGTCCTTTTCCAGTCTTGGTAGGCGGGTTCGCCCCTGGCCGCTAGGTCGCCGGGTGGGACAGTGCCTGTGTGTCAGGTTCGGTCAGGTAAGGGATCGTCGCCGAGACTGTGAGAAACGCGACCAGGACCTGAGGCCGCCATGCCCCGTGGGCTCCGAATTACGGAAGGTCGAGCGCGTGGTGGCGCGCACTGGTTGGTCGGACATCCGACGCGCTCGCCTTGCACCCCGCGGGCCGCAGGTCCGCCATCGCGCCGCGAGACGCCAGCGGGGTCTCTGAGAGGAGCCGAACGTCTCATGACGACCCAAAAAGTCGATCAGGCCGACGACGCAGACGCTCCGGGCCGTGCGGCCGACAGACCGGCGCGGCGTACAGGTCGGTCCGACAAGATCAAGGGTGACGCCTGTCTGCCGGCCGAGGACGACAACCGCCAGAACGGGATCGGCGAGGCGGCGCAGCACTCTGATGCAGCGTTGAATTCAGGCGGCGAGGACGAGCCTTCTCGCCGTGGCCTCGCCGCTCAGGCTGTGAACCCCAAACCCGAACGAACGCATGGACTTCCGTGGAAACGTGAGGATAGGCACCCTCCAATGAACGATGTGCCCAGCGCTATGCTATCCGCTCGTCATCAAGCGCCGCCCGATAGGCGCGGCCAATGGGCAGGCGGACGCCGTCCTTGAGTTCCACGGTCGGTCCCGATCTGCCTGATCGGTGGACGGCCGAAATCCAGGCCGGGTTGACCGCGTGGCTTCGGTGAATGCGCACCAGATGCGCTGACGCCAACTGCGTGAGCGTGGAGAGGTTGGCCGTGGACAGGACTTCCCGACCATCCGTCAGGGTGACGAGGCTGTAATCGTCGGCTGCGCGGACGTGCAGTAAGTCTTCCGCTCGGATAAGACGGCGGGACGTCCCGTCGGGAATGGACAAGGTCTCGTTCCGCCCGGGTGGAGGCTCGGGTGAGGGCCGAACGGCCGCAGCGCGGCTACGAAGCACAGCATAAGCCGCCAGTCCGCCGAACAGGGTCAGGAACAGCAGATAGTAGCTTATGTCGAGGAAGTCGGGGCTCCACGACAGGGCCAGGGCGAGGACGCAGACAGCCTGGGCTGTCTGTGCGTACCTGACGGTGGACAGGGCGCCGAGTGTGACGGCGATCAGCGCCGCCGCGCAGCCGGCGCGGTAAGACCACAGGGCTTTAGCGTCCCACCAGGGCGGGCCGAGCAGGGCGATCAGCAGGGCGAAGACCAGCGCTGCGGTCAGCCCCCAGCGCAGCCGGCGCTCCGGGACGAAGACCTGCGCCAGACGCCCGAGGGCCAAGGCGGCGACCGCCGCCATACCGGCGACGGCGGCGAGCCGGGCCAGCTGCCACGGATAGCTGTAGGTCAGGGCCAGCTTGGACGCTTCGGCCACGGCCTGGGCCAGCACCGCGCCGGTCAGAAGGGTCAAGGTCGCCGAGCCAGGCGGACGGCGGGCAAGCCAGAGGCCTGCGGCGCCGAGGAAGGCCAGCGCCAGCAGGCCGGTGAGCAGCAGAGTGGGCAGGTAATGGCGCAGCGTGCCGTGCAGCGGGTCGCTGTACGGACCGATCGACAGGTCATGGATCGGCCGCCGCACGGGCGCCCAGAGGTGGTGGGCCGACAGCCGGACCTCGACACGGTTCGGGCCGGGGCGGACCCGGTCCTGCGGAATGACGACGAGGGCGCTGAACCGACCGGGCGTCTCCTGGGCGCGGTCCGCGCCGACTTGCCCGTTGGTCCCGATCAGGGCGCCGTTCCAGCGGATCTCGGCGCTGGCGGTAGCGGCGATATGCAGGGCCAGGGGGGCGGCATGATCGTCGGGGCCGGCGACGAAGGTTGTGGTCAGGGTGTTGATCGGGGCGTCCAGCGCCAGGTTTGAAACGTCGACGGGGCGGCAGAGGTCCGGCGCCGGGCACAGGCTCCACACCTGGGTCGGCGTTCGGGCGGGCGCTGGCGACAGCATGGCGGCGATCTGAGGACCGCACAAAGCGACAAGGCCCGCCACGGCGAGGACGAGGACGATCAGGCGGCTGCGTTCACCGACGCCCATGGTCGTTCACCGAAACCCGGTTGGCGCGATCGCGGGTCCAGCCGAGATCGATAGTTGTCGGGAGCGAAGGGGCGACCACATGGCCGTTCCGTGCCGTTGCAGACCGACTTAGGCAAGTGAGGATTAGTCCATGATCGAGGCATCGCTTCCCGCGCTGAACCGCCGGAGGTTTCTGTGGGGCGCCGGCGCGGGCGCCGTAACTGCGGCGGCGCTACTGCCGGGTGCGGCGCGAGCCGATGGGCATGCGGAAACCGTCGGCGCCGTGATGGACGGCATGGTCCGGGACCACAACTTCCAGGGCGTCGTGGCCTTGGGGCGAGGGGGGCGGATCAGGACAGCGCGCGCCGTCGGAATGGCGCAAATCGCGCAGGGGATTCCCATGCGCACGGACACGCCCCTGGGCATCGCCTCCATCTCCAAACGGCTGACGGCGGTGGCGGTGATGCGTCTGGTCGAGCAGGGCGCTCTGTCGCTTGACGCCCGGATCACGACCTGGCTGCCGGACTACAGGGCCGATGTCGGGGCGCGGCTGACCCTGCGTCGGTTGCTATCGAACAGCAGCGGGGCGCCCAATCCGTTCCGCGCGGCGGTGGCGGCCGAACCGGCCCTGCTGCAGCCGCCCTGGATCGATACGGGGGAGGCGGTCCGCCGCTTCGCCACCGGCGACCTGGTGTTCGAGCCGGGGGCGCGCTTCGACTATGTGCTGTCGAACTGGATCCTCGTGCTGGCGATCATCGAAACCGTGACCGGCCAGCCTTATCGGGAGGCGATGCGGGCGCTGGTGCTCGATCCGCTGCGGATGAGGCATACGACGCCCGTCGCACCTTCGGAGGCGATGTCTTATCGGACTGTGTCGCCGCCGGTGGAGTGGATCAACCCGCGCCCGCCCTTCCTGGCCGCCGCCGGGGGCTATTACAGCACCGCTGCCGACCTGCTGCGGTTCGCACACGGTGTCTATGACACCGACTTCCTGTCCCCGACCTCGCGGACCGCGCTGACGACCGTCGAAGTCGCTTCGGACAGCTATGCGCTGGGCGGGCGGATGCGGACCGTGGCCATCGGCGGGGCTGAGGTCCGGGCCGCCTGGGAGACGGGCAACACCAACGGCTACCGCTCGGTACTGGGCCATCGCCTGGACGGGCGCGGCGCGGTGGTCATCCTGAACAACAACGCCATCTCGCAGCGAACGATGGACGCGTTCGCCGAGGCCCTTTTGCGGGCGGATGCCGGTGTGGCGTGACCAAAATTTCACTGGCCGCGCTCAAAGGCGAAGCTATCGTCGAGGTCCTTCAATCAGGGGAAAAGTGATGCGTAGTGGAGTTGCCGCGGTCATCCTTGCGACTGTTCTATTCCCTGGGGCGCAGGCGTCGGCTGAGGACCCCAACCTGCGCGAGACCGTCCAAAGCGTCATGCGCGAAACCGGCGCGCGCGGCATCGCGGTGGCTGTGGTCACGGACGGAGAGGTGGTTGACGTTCAGGCTCAAGGCGATCGCAACGCGGCCGGGGACCCGCTGACTCCCGACACCGTCATGTACGCCGCCAGCCTGACCAAGGCGGCTTTCGGCTATATGGTCATGCAGCTCGTCGACGAGGGGGTGATCGACCTCGACCGGTCGATCGCCGACTACCTGCCGCGCCCGCTGACCGACTACGGCAGCGACGAGATCGAGGATCGTTACGCCCGTTACAGCGACCTGGCCGGAGACGAGCGTTGGCGGATGCTCACGCCGCGCATCCTGCTGACGCATCGCTCGGGCTTCGCCAACTTCGGCTTCCTGGAGCCGGACGGAAAACTGAAGTTCCATTTCGATCCTGGCGCCCGGTACGGCTATTCCGGCGAGGGGATTATCCTGATGCAGTTCGTGCTGGAGCAGGGCCTGGGACTGGACGTGGGGGCCGAGATGCAGCGCCGTGTCTTCGACCGCTTCGGCATGACCCGCACCTCAATGATGTGGCGGCCGGACTTCGCCGAGAACTTGGCCGACGGCTGGACCCTGGAGGGCGAGGTCGTGCCGCATGACGAACGCTCGAAAACGCGTGCGGCCGGGTCCATGGACACCACGATTGCAGACATGGCCCGTCTGGCGGCGGGCGTCGCGCGGGGCGACGGCCTCAGCCCCGCCGCCCGGGCCGAGCGTGTGAGAGCCCAGGCGCCGATCACCACGCGGTCGCAGTTCCCCACGCTCCAGCCGGAGCTGCCTGCCGGCGAACAACGACCCGGCCTGGCCTCCGGGATCGGCGTGATCCGCTTCGACGGGCCGCAAGGCCCCGGCGTCTACAAGGGCGGTCACGACGACTTCGTCGGCAACACCTGGGTCTGCGTCGAGCGCGGTCGTCGCTGCGTCGTTATCCTTGCCGACGATGTCCGAGCCGAGCCGGGTTTCCCCCGGATAATCCGCTCTGTGCTGGGGGAGACAGGCGTCCCGTGGAGCTGGGAATACGGGGCGATGCGGATGCTGCCGTAAGAGTCCGCTTTCTGGCGACCGGCCAGGGTCCGCTGCTGGCGCATTTCAGCCGTGACCCGGTCTACGTGACGTTCAAAAACAGTCGGCGGATCCACACAAGGCGGTGCACCCACATTCACCAGTAGCGTAATGATCTCAAGAGTGCGTCGTGGATTTTACGGCGACGCACGTAGCGATATACCCGCTCGGATCTGTACGAAGTCTCGCGGGCGATTGATCGTCCTGCGCTACTGCGGTCGGGCGCCGATGGTCTCGGCCTGGGATCGGGTCATGGTGGTCGTCCCGACATAGTTGCCGGCGCGGTCGTAGCGGCGCACGTCCACCATGCCGACGCCGGACCCCATAGCCGCGGCCACCGCGCTTTGGCGAGCCGCCGCATCGGCGGCGGTTTGTCGAATCTCCGCCTGCCGCGCCGCCTCCTGCTGCGCCTGGTTGCGTCGGCTTGATTGGCAGGTCGGATGATCGAGACGGCACAGAATGTCGGCCGCCCCCCCGCCGTAAATGGGCTGAACGCCAGCCAGGCGCACGACGTAGTCGTCGCCTAGCTGGACGGCGAGGACCTCCAGCGTGCTGCGCTGCTGGCTGGTCAGATCGGCGCGGCCCCAAAGATCATTCCACATGCGCTCGGCGCGTGCACGGGCGTCGGCCGCCCAGGCCAGGCGCGTCAGCCGCACGCGTTCCGCCTCGGCCGCGACCGTATCGAGGGTCGCCTGCTGGGTCGCGGCCACCTCGGGGTGGACCGCGGCATAGGCCGCCATCCAGCCGTCGGCCCCATGCCCGATCTGCATGTTTGGGGCGGCGCGACGACGGGCCGTCAGTTCGTCGAAGCGCGCGCGCAGACCCGCGACGCCGGGATAGGCCGGCTCGAACACCAGGTCCAGGCGCGGCGCCCGTCTTGTGATATTGCGCCCGTAGTCCAGGAAGGCGGTGCGCTCCCGGGCATTCCGAAGCCGGACGAAGACCCCGCAACGCTGGACACTCTCGCCGGTGCAGGAGGCGAGCTGCGCCGCGGCGATCGGATCCGCGCCGTGGCGACGCCAGTATTCGCCGGCCCATCGCGCCGCCAGGCGGCTGGACGCCAGGCCGTCGAAGGATTCCAGGGGCGCGAACCAGACGTGGCGATTAATCGTGTTCCGTTCCGGTCCCTTGAAGGCGCGCAGGACGGCATGCATCGCCTCCTTGTCGCCGCTCTCGGCCAGGGCCATCAAGGGCTCGATCCGGTCCCAGGTCAGATAGGGGTCGGTCAGGGCGCCGTTCAGCAGAGCCTGCACCTGGCCGCGTTCTTCGGTCGACAAGGTGCGGGGGCGAATGCGCGGGGCGTAGAGATCGACCACCTCCTCGGAGCTTCTCTGCGCCCGCAGGCGACTCGCCTCGCGCTGGGCGGGCGTCATCCAGTCCGAGCGCAGGCCCAGGGTCACCGTCGGCGCCGCGACCGGTGTGACAGAGCCCGCGTAGAGGTAACAGAGCCCGGTCGTGTTCCCCACGCTCATCTGCCAGGTATAGGCGTCACAGCGACGGTCGGCCTCGCACCGCGCCTGGCAGTCCGAGACGGGCCGGGACGTGGGCAGCGGGATCGACTGATAATTCTGCTGGGCGACCCCATGACCGGGACGCATCTCGAAGGTGCGGCCCTGCAGCGCCAGGGCGGAGCCGCCGATCAGGACGCTGGCGACAAGGCCCGGGACGAGGCGACGCAGAGCCGACATGACACAAACTCCAGGGAATGCGGCGAGCCTAGACTTCGGTGTCGCAAATGCTCAAGCGCCCCTCGCCACGCCGTCAGATCATGTCAGGCGCAGTTTTGATCTTCCTCGGAGGCGAGGCTCAGGGCAGACGCTTGAGGCTTGTCTGAGTGTCGCGCATTCGGCGTTTGGGAATGACTACTTTTGGCGCACTTCGTTCTCAACAGGAGTATGGTGGCGTGGGGGTGTCATCCTTGGAGAGATGGCGGTGACCCAGCTAGACCTCTTTCGCTCATCACAGGGCCTTGGAACGTCAGTCGGATGGGGCGGCTGAGGGTCACAACGGGTGGGAAGCGGACTTCAAGTTTGATAACTTCCTGGCGCAGTGGAGACAGGCGATGAAACGACTTTCGATAAATCCCAGGCTCTTAGCGATCGTTGTGTTGAGCGCGCTAGCGACATCAGTTTTGCTGGGTGACGCGGCCCACGGGTTCCTGGATGGCTTGGTGATCGGGTTCACGGACGCTCGCTAGGTCTTCTACGGGCCGAAAGCGATCTTCAAATCCGCCACCACCCGAAGGTCTGCTTCCTGGTAGTGGTCGAATGTCCGCAAGTGGCGCGCTTCGGACCTAAAAGTAAATCAGTCAGCGACTGGCTCGGAAGTTTGAGCGCCAACTGTGCAAAGGAAAAATGGTGACCGTCCTTATTCAGGCTGTTTCACCAGATTTCAGCGCGCAACCAAATCTTTAATGCAGGTTCTGCCCCATAGCTGCCCCACGAGCCGTCGTGGAGCGCTCAAAACGACGGCGCCCCATCGACAGCCATTGAAAAATCTGAGAAAAGTGGCGCACCCGACACGATTCGAACGTGTGACCTTTGCCTTCGGAGGCATGTGCATTTCTCGCGTCTAGATGGGATACCGTCACGTATCTTCTTCGGGGAAGGTCTCCGTCATTGGCGCTAATGAGCCCCCTACTCCGCCCTGATTCCTGGCGCGAGATCGCTGGCCGCACTTTGCGTCGATGCCGCTACATAGGCCGCCAGGCATTTGTCCAGCTCCGTCATCAGGGTTTGCGCCTCCTCGTCCGACACCGCCCCGATGCGGATGAGGTGGGCGAAGTTGATCGCCGGATTCAGCGCGCCCGGAGGCCAACGGTCCGCCTGGCGGATCGCGTCGGCCATGGCGCACAACATGACAAGCGCTCGGCCCAGAAGCGGCATGTCGACGGCGCCGCAGGCCGTGAGGGCCGCGTCGGCGTGTTCGACGAGCGTATCCAGTTCGGCCGGGGTTGGGCGCGTCGCCGGGTCGCGCAGGGCGAATTCGGCCAGGGGCTGCAAACGTCGGTCGATCTCTCCCAGGCAGTCGTCCCTCAGTCCTCCCAGGTTCGCCGCAGCGGCCGCCAGGGCCTCCCCCGGCCTGAGCCCACGACCGCAACGGACCATCCACTCCAGGCGGGACTCGACCTTGCGGAAGGTCACGGCGGTCACAGGGCCATCCTCTGAGGTTTCAGCATGTTGTCGATCTCATCCTGGGACATGTTGGGCGCCACGGCTTCGCCGATGCTGGCGGACAGGTCGTCCTTGCGACGCCCCGCCATTCCGTCGGGCAGACCCTGGTTATGGAAGCGCCGGTCCGGGCCGGAATAGGCCGCGGTCTCGACGAAGATGCGCCCGGCCCGCCCGATCCACAGCAGCCGCTGCAGAATGATCGAGGGCGAAAGCGGCTTGGCGACGACGAAGCTCGCGCCGCAATCACGCGCCTCCTCCACCTGGGACCGGGGCGTGTGGCTGGCGAGGATGATGACCGGAGCGAACCGGTTGGGCTCCAGGCGCGAGGTCCTGAGCCAGCGGATCTCGGCGAACCCGTTCCCGGAGAGCCCAGCGTCCAGGAGGACGAGGTCGAAGGCCTTTTCCGTCAGGGCGGCCCTGAACTCCTCGGCGGACTGGACCCTGGCGATGTGCTGAACGCCGAGCCCCATGAGAATCTGGCTGATGATCTCCTGGCCTTGGAGGTTCTCGTCGGCACAGATCACGCGGGCGTCCCGAAGATCAAACCTGGGACCCGTGGGCGGCGGCTCGGACGTCACCACAGGTCCACATCCCCCCCGCCGCCACGCTGTCCCCCGGCCCGACCCGCGAGCCGATCCGACAGGCCGGCGAGGTTCATGCGATGCAGGGAAGCCGCGAGCGCCTCGGGGCAGAGATCGGACCGGACCTGCGGCTCCGAAAGCCCCCGACAGAGCTCGGCGAGCTGACGCAGGTGCTGGCTGAGACCGTCGATGGTCTGGACCGCCTCGATCTCCGCCGCTGACAGGGACCGGTCGCCCAGCAGATTGCCGATGACGACCTCCAGGCGCTCGGACGCGCTCGCCCAGTCCGAGAGTTCGTCGCCCAGGGCTCCAAAGAGGCCCTGCAGGGAGGGAGATGAGCTCATCAGAAGAGCTCCAGATCGCCAGAGACGGGAGAGAGGGACACAGGCTTGCGGTCGTCCACGCCAAAGGCCGCGGCGTCGATCAGGTGCTGGCGGGCCCGACCGTTGGAAGGCCAGAATTGCACGCGTCGCGCCTGAACCCCGCCCAGGGACGCGCTTTCCAGATGGATGCCCTCGTCCTGAAGGAAGCGGCGTACGAAGGCGCCGTTCTTGGCGCCCACATCCGCCAGACCAGGTGTCATCCGGGCGCCGCCGAACACCTTGGCATGGAGGCTGTCGCGTCGCGCGCCTCGCGAGAGAAGGGCGTTGATCAGCACCTCCATGGCCTGGACGCCGTACCGCTTGTCCGCGATCGAGCCTTCCGGCGCCGAGGGCAGAAGAAAATGGTTCATTCCGCCCAGACCCGCGCCGGGATCCCAGATGCAGGCGGACACGCAACTGCCCAGCACCGTGGTCAGACAGGCCGTCGGGCTGCCGCTGACGGCATAGCCGCCCTGCACCACATGGGTGCGATGGGCCTCCTGGGCGGCGGTCACGTCAGCGCGCCGTAAACGTCTTCGATCTTCTGGCGAAGACTGGCGACGGTGAAGGGTTTGACCAGGAAGTTGTTGGCGCCGAACTGGGCGGCGCGCCGAACCAGATCGCCGTCGGCGCGTCCCGTCAGCATGATGAAGCCGATCGACTTCAGCTGCGGTGCCGACCGAATGGCCCGCAACAGCCCCAAGCCGTCGAGCTTGGGCATGTTGAAGTCCGAAATGATCAGATGGGTTTGAAGGGACAGGGCCTGCCGCAGACCATCCTCCCCATCGACCGCCTCCCGGATATCGACGACGCCGATATCCTTGAGCCCCACACGCACGAGCGAACGGATGGTCTGCTGATCGTCCACGACCAGGACCTTGAGCGAAGCGGCGGCGGGCATCAGGCGTCCCCTCCGACAAGGTGCGGACCCACCCCGAGAACCGCGGCCGCCATGCGATTGAGACCGACGACCTGGGCCGCCGCGCCGATCTCGGCAGCCGCCCGCGGCATGCCGAACACCACCGAGCTCTGCTCGTCCTGGGCGAAGGTTCTGGCTCCGGCCTGCCGCATCGCCAGAAGGCCCTCGGCCCCATCTCGCCCCATCCCGGTCAGAAGGGCGCCGAGACTCCCAGGCCCCGCGACCTCGGCCACAGAACGGAACAGCACATCGACCGAAGGCCTGTGTCCGCTGACCGGAGGACCGCACCGAAGGGTGCAGACCAGGCGTCCATTGCCGCGCGCGATCTCGAGATGGCGGTCGCCGCCGGGCGCCAGATAGACGCGGCCCCTCTCGACGGGATCGCCGTCGCACGCTTCCGACACCGTTGGGGCGCACAGCCGGTTCAGTCGAGCCGCGAAGCTCGTGGTGAAGTTGGCCGGCATGTGCTGGGTGATCAGGGTGGCGGGGCAATCCGCCGGAAAGTCGGAGAGGACCCGGATCAGGGCCTCGACCCCTCCGGTCGAGGCGCCGAGGGCGATGATTTTGCCCGCAGCCGTCAGGCCGGTCCGCAGGAGGGGACGAGCAGGTTCTCGAATCTCACGATCGGCGACCTTGGCGAAGGCGGCCTCATGAACGATGTCCGCCAGGCGATCCAGGCCCTCATCGGCCCGTGTCGGCTTGCCTACGCAGTCCACGGCGCCCAGTTCGAGCGCCGCGAGGCTCGCCTCGGCCCCCGCCTGGGTCAGGCTGGAGACCATCACGACCGGCAGGGGGTTCAGGCGCATCAGGCGGTCCAGGAACTCCAGGCCGTTCATATTGGGCATCTCGACATCCAGGGTCAGGACATCGGGCCGTCGCTCGCGGATCAGCGAACGGGCGACCAGCGGATCCCCCGCCTCCCCCACCACCTCGAGGTCTGCGCGTCGGGACAGGGTGTTGCGGATCAAGGCCCGCATGGTGGGAGAGTCGTCGATAATCAGAACACGCACGGTCATGCATCGGCTCGTCGATAGATGGTGAGGCCGTCGGAGCGGAGGACGGGCGTCTCGGCCCGCTCGGAGTGGCCGATGTAGAGGCGCCCCTCGGGCGCCAGGCGCTGGGCGAACCGCCCCCAGAGGCGTTGCTGAGTCGGTTCGTCGAAATAGATCGCCACGTTGCGGCAGAAGATGGCGTCGAAGCCCCCCTTCATCGGCCAGTCGGCGTGGAGGTTGAGCTCGCCGAAGCTCACCAGCTCCCGCACGGCGGGATGCATTCGGACCTGACCAGCCTCTTCCACGACCCACCGCCCGGCGAGATCGGATGGAACGGGCGCCACGTCGTCTCGCGTGTAGATTCCCTGCCGGGCGCGCTGGACCACCATCGGATCGATGTCGGTGGCGAGAATGCGGATATCGAGGCGGGCCGCGTCGGGCAGTTCGGCGAGGACGCACATCGCCATCGAGTAGGGTTCATGACCCAAGGAGCAGCCCGCGGACCAGAGCCGCACCCGCCCCCCGACCGCCGCCGCCTGCACGAGGCCGGATCGCAACTGTGTCCGCAGGGCCTCGAAATGATGTGGCTCACGAAAAAACCGAGTGACGTTGGTCGTCAGGGCGCTGAGCAGCACGCCGCGCTCGGCCTCCCCATCCGGTCCCTCAAGACGCTTGCAGTAGTCGGAGAAGCGCGAGAGGCCGAGGGTGCGCAGCCGCTTGCCCAGTCGTGAATAGACCAGAGGGGCCTTGGCGTCCGACAAGCGTATCCCGGAAGTGTCGTAGAGCAGCCGGGCGATGACGCGGAAATCCCGCATCTCGAAGGCGAACTCGCGGCCGGCGGTCTCGGCCGGCAAGGCTTGCGCGTCCATCATGCCGCCTCGCTCAGTTGCAGTTCCGGCAAGACGTCATCGAGGGCCACCAGGCTCAGCATCCGGCCGTCGAGCGGAATGACACCCTTCACCGCGGCGCGCACCTGGCTGAAGGCGACGTCGGGGGTCGGTTGGATGGCGTCGTCAGCCACCGTCAGGATGTCGGACACACCCTCTACCAAAAGGCCCACGGTCCGCAGTCCGACGCGCGCGACGATAATGACATGACGGGCCGAGGGCGTCGCCGCACCGAGACCCAGCCGCCGGCTGAGGTCGATGATCGGCAGGACCGTGCCCCGCAGATTGATCACGCCCTGGACATAGTCAGGAGCCCGCGGAAGAGGCGTGGCCGCCGTCCAGCCCCGGATTTCCCGCACGGCCTGGATATCGACGCAGAACTCCTGTTCGCCGATCCGGAAGGCGATCAGTTCGCGGCTGTTTGTCAGGTCGGACGTGGTCATGATCAACTCGCCAGGGCTAGGAGGGGGGAGGACGGCGAGGGCTGGCGCCTGGCGTTCAGCAGCCCGTCGACGTCGAGGATCAGGGCGACGCGGCCGTCGCCGAGGATGGTGGCGGCGCCGATCCCGGGAACCTGCCGATAGTTCTGCTCGAGGCTCTTGATCACCACTTGGCGTTGGCCTTGGATGGCGTCGACCCGCAGGCCCGTCAGGCCGCCGCCTTCCGTCTCTACGAGGAGGGTCACGCCCTCATCTGCAGCCTCCGCCGCCTCGCTCCAGCCGAAGGCCTGGGCCAGATCGATCATGGGCACGTGTCGCCCACGGACGGCCAAGACCACGGCCTCGGGGCCGAGAGCGCGTAGATCCGAAGGATGGGGACGCAGGGTCTCGACGATGACATTGATCGGGACGACCAGGGTGTGGCCGCCGACCCCGACGACCATGCCGTCCAGGACGGCCAGGGTCAGGGGCAGGCTCAGGGTGAAGGTCGAGCCCTCGCCCGGCCGCGACATGATGCCGATCCGCCCCCCGAGGGCCTGAATCGAGCGCTTGACCACGTCCATCCCGACGCCTCGCCCGGAGATGTCCGACACCGCCGGCGCCGTCGAAAAGCCCGGGGCGAAAA
Organism: Brevundimonas sp.; assembly: GCF_052436175.1. GTDB lineage: Bacteria > Pseudomonadota > Alphaproteobacteria > Caulobacterales > Caulobacteraceae > Brevundimonas. Next base: position 67,592 of record NZ_JBQVNM010000002.1, read on the forward strand.
TGAGGTTGTCGATATCTTCGTCGGCGAGACCAGCGTCCTCGGCCAGGATCCCGCGCGCCACGGCTAGGCTGCGGACCCGAGGCCGATCGATGCCGCGGCCGTCGTCCGAAACCTCGATGACGATCCGGCCCGAGCGGTGCTGCGCCGAAAGCCTGACCACGCCTTCCGCCGCCTTCCCGGCCGCCAGCCGGTCCTCAGGGCGCTCGAGCCCATGATCGATGGCGTTGCGGATCATATGGGTGATGGGATCGGCGAGCCGCTCGATGACCGTCTTGTCGACCTCCGTGCTCTCGCCGTCCGTGACGAGCCGCACCTGTTTGCCGGTCGCCGCGGCCACTTCGCGCACGAGGCGCGGCATCCGCTGGAAGACCGACTTCACGGGCTGGGCGCGGATGGCCATCACACTGTCCTGGATTTCGCGGGTGAGCTGTTCCAGGTCTTCCAGTCCCAGGGCGACCTGGCTGGAGCGGGCCAGCCCGTCTTCGAACACCCGCTGGGCCAGCATCGCCTGATTGATGACCAGTTCTCCCACCAGATCGATCAGCCGATCGACGCGTTCCAGATCGACCCGGATGGTGGTCTGGACCAGGGCTTCCGACCCCGGCGCGCGGGCGGCAGGAGAGTCTTCGCCTGAACTGCTTCCGGCAGGCTCGGCTTCGACCCGCGGCGCCACGGCGTGTTGAGGAACGGCAGAGACATCCTCCTCATCCAGTCCGTCATCCGCCTCCCGAGCCAGCTTCAACAGGTCCGCCAGAAGCGCGTCCTCCGGGCCGGGCTCGAACACGGGCGGGGATGACCCGGGCTCTTCGATCGCCAGTGCGCAGTCGTCGGCCACGAACTCAAAAACGTCGGCGATCGCTGTCCGGTCCGCGCCGTCCAGCAGCGTCACTCGCCAGATCAATCCGGGCGCCGCCAGATCGAAGCTCTCCAGCCCCGCCTCGTCGCCCTCGATCTCCACGATCACCCTGCCCAGCCGTTCGAGCTCCCGCACGAGGACCAAGGCGTCGTTCGCAGACTGATAGAGACGGGCCGTGGGGCTGAACTCGACACGGATCTCGTTGGGCGGGGTGGGGGCGTCGATCGTTACGGTCAGGGGGGAAAACCCCGGCATCTCCACACCGTCGACGCAGGCCTCGACCGACGGTTCATCGGGCATCTCGCCGATCGCCGCCTGCAGGTTTTGTCTGACGGCCTCAAGCCGGCTCGGGTCGGCGACCGAGACCCCCTTGGCCTCGGCGACGAGGTCGGCGAGCAGATCGGCTGCTCTCAGCAGTTCGCCGATCAGGTCCCCATCCGGCTCAAGGCGGCCATTGCGCACCTCGTCCAGAACCGTCTCGAACACATGGGCGAACCGCACCAGAGACTCCAGCCCGAAGGCTCCGGCGCCGCCTTTCACCGAGTGGACGGCTCGGAAGACGGCGTTGACAGTCTCGCTTGAGCCCTCGCCGTCCTGAAGAGCCAGAAGTCCTGATTCCAGTTCGGCCAGGAGGTCGTCGCACTCTTGGAAGAAAGTCGTGCGGATGGCGTCCATCGTATCCATTGGAAGGGCTCAGGCCGCGACCCGTCGCACGGCGTCGACGAGCTTCACCGGATCGAAGGGTTTGACGATCCATCCCGTGGCCCCGGCTTCGCGCGCCCGGGTCTTCTTGTCCTGGTCGCTCTCGGTGGTGAGCACCAGGATGGGTACAGAGGCGTGCCGGGCGGAGCGACGAACGCGCTCGATGAACCCGAAGCCGTCCAGGTTCGGCATGTTGATGTCGGTGATGATGACGTCGGGCTCGGCCCCTTCCAGAACCTCCAGCCCGTGGGCGCCATCGACCGCCTGGATGACGGTGAAGCTCGCATCGCTGAGCGCCAGGCGCAGCATGTCGCGCATGGTGCGACTGTCATCGACCGTGAGAATGGTTCGGCTCACAGCATGCCTCCGGCAAGCGCGGCCTGACGCTGAACGGTCGTGAAGGCGGCCAGGACGCAAGTGGACGGGTCCAGGACACGAAGCCGATGGCCCTCCTCTCGCCATGTGTTGAAGGCGCGCAGGAGTAGCTCCAGCCCCAGTCCATTGATCCGATCGACGTCCTGGGCCAGCAGGTCGAGGTCGTCGCCCCGGCGTGACATCAGATCATCGCGCAGCACGGACAAGGCCGCGCCCTCAAGCCTTGACGGCAGGACAAGCTGGGTCGCCATCAGAACTCCTCCCACTGGGGTTCGGTTGTGGACTGCAAGGCCAAGGCGCCGGACGAGCGGGGCTGCGTGTGGCGGCGGGCGAATTCTGCGATTCGGCTGTGGCTCTCGCGCAGGCTCGCGTTCTCGGCCGGCCTGGCCGGAGGGCGCTCCGGCCTTTGAGAGTTTGAGACGTCCGCGTCCGTGCGGAACCGCCCGACAAGCCGCGACAGCTGTTCCGCCTCCTGGGTGAGACTGTGGCTGGCGGCCGTGGATTGCTCGACCATCGCCGCGTTCTGCTGCGTCGCCTGATCCATCTGGTTGACCGCTGTGTTGATCTCCCCGAGGGCGGTCGATTGTTCACGCGTGGAGGCGGTGATCTCGGTCATCAGACCGGTGATCTCTTGAACCCGGCCCACAATCGCCGTCAGGGCTTCGCCGGTCTGGCCCACCAGCGTCACGCCGGACTTCACCTGTCCCGTCGAGGAGGAGATCAAGCTCTTGATCTCCTTGGCCGCCTCGGCCGACCGCTGGGCCAAGGCGCGGACCTCGGACGCCACCACAGCGAAGCCGCGGCCGGCGTCTCCGGCGCGGGCAGCCTCGACACCGGCGTTCAGCGCCAGCAGGTTCGTCTGGAAGGCGATCTCGTCGATGACCCCGATGATCTGGCTGATCTGATCGGCGGACCGCTCGATCTCGCCCATCGCCTGGACGGCCCGTTCGACGACTTGGCCGCTGGTCTCGGCCTCGGCGCGGGCCGCCTCGACCACGACGCCTGCGCGAGACGCCCCCTCGGCCGTGCGTCTGACCGTGGCGGTGATCTCGTCCAGGGCCGCCGCCGTCTGCTCCAGGGTCGCGGCCTGCTGCTCGGTCCGGCGTGATAGGTCGTCGGCCGCCTGACTGATCTCCCCGGCTCCGGAGCGCATGCCCACGGTGTTGGAGGCGATCTCCGACATCACCGATCCGAGACGCTCAAGGGCGTGATTGAAGTCGGTCTTGAGCTTCCCGTAGTCGCCTGCGAAAGGCTCCGAAATCCGTACCGTCAGGTCGCCTTCGGCCAGCCGGGCCAGGGCCGCGGCCGTAGCCTGGACGACCATCTTCTGCTCGGCCTCCGCCGCCTCCCGGCGGGCGTCTGCTTCGCGGCGGGCCGTTTCCGCCGCCTCGAGATAGATCGAGATGACAAAGTCCATATCGAGCAGGGCCGCCTTGACCACCGCGCTGATCGTCGCCCCCAGGGCTTCGCCATCATCTCGGCGCCCGAAGCGCGAACGCGACTTGTCGTGATCACGGACGATCGCCCGGACCAGACCATCCATGACCAGGGCGTATCCCCCGATATACCAGCGCGGCTCCAGGCCGATCCGGGCATGGGTGGTCCCGATCCGCTGGACGCTTTCGACATAGCCGGAATCAAAGCGACCGGAGGCGATGCTGGACCAATGGCGGGCCTGAGCGCTCTTGGCTCCGCCGATCTGACCTTCGCCGCTGAAGAAGCGGGAGACGTCCGGGAAGCGCCGAACCTGATCATAGAAGGCGTCGAGCGAGGCGGGCAACGCCGCCTCGATAACCGGCTGCGACGCGGCGAGAATCGACTTTGCGGAATTGTCGAGGCCGATGAAGGCCAGGCGGTCCTGAAGCGCGGTGGTGTCGGACATGGAGGTCTCGAAGGTTGATGCTCGAGACACCTTGGGGCCAGTTTCATAAAGCGTTGTTTAGGCTCGTTAATCAGGAAAAATATTTGCGCGGTGAATCGTTTTCATGCGGAACGAATAATTCACTTCCAGTTATGGGAGACCGGCGTAATGTGGACACCGGTGTCAGGGGGGCGCCGCATATTGAGGATTGGCTGTCGATGACCGCCGTGCTGACGAATCTGCCTGAGCCGTCGTGGAGCGGCCCGCGTTTGCTGAAGCTGCTGAGCGATGCCGATCTGGCCGTCCGGCACGGACGGGGCGGACTGGAGGACAATCGAATCCGCGCTTTGCGCGCGATCGCCGAGGGCGGCCGGCGAGGCCTGTCTCAATCGGCCCTCATTCGGACGCTCGGCTTGTCAGGTCCCGCCGTCTCCAAACTCGTGGACAACCTTGAGGTCCGCAAGCTGATCGAGCGCGATTTTCACACGCAAGATCGCCGGCAACGCCAACTCAGGCTTTCGGCCGAAGGCCTCCGGCAGCTCAATACCTGCGGCGACGCGCTGGACCGATGCGCCACCTCCGTGTTCGGCGATCTCTCAGCTGAGGATCTTGCCTATTTGGAAAAGCTGCTGCGCCAGCTGGTTGATCGAACCCCTCCGCGACATTGCGCCGGGGTCTGCGAGAACTGCGCCCTGGGCGGCTGCTGAGGCGACCTGTCCGGCCCCGTCAGGCCGCCGCGCTCGAAGCGCCGTCCCCATAGGCCCAGACGACGCTCAGGAGCTGTTCTGCGGTGAAGGGCTTGGCCAGGACGAGATCGGCGCCCGCCTGAAGTGCGTCCAGTCGGTGCTGACCGGAGGCATTGGCCGTGAGCATGATGATCGGCGTGGGTTTCGCGCCGTCGGCTTTCTCCTTGTCCCTGAGGCGGCGCGTGGCGCACAGGCCGTCCATGACCGGCATCTGCATGTCCATGAAGATCAGGTCGAAACCGCCCTCTGACGCCGAGGCCACCCCTTCCTGTCCATTGTTCGCGATCTCGACCTGGATGTCGAAGGGTTGAAGCAAGGCCAGCACCACCTGCTGATTGACGAGATTATCCTCCACCAGCAGCACCCGCAGGGATCTGTCGCTCGGAGCGCCGGATGTGTCCGAGGACGGCGTCGATGCGCCCGTCTTTTCAGGCGCTCGATGCATGGGCAGGGACAGAACGAACACGGCGCCGGAGCCTGGCCTGGCCCGGCAATCGAGACGCCCGCCCATCAGCTCCGCCAGCTCGCGGCTGATCGCCAGGCCCAGGCCCGTGCCGCCACAGACACGGGTATGGGAATCGTCGGCCTGGACAAAGGGCTTGAACAGGGTTTCGGCTACCTTGCGGTCAAAACCCGGACCCGTGTCCTGCACCCGCACCTTCAGCCAGGGGTCCGACGTCGGACCCCTGACCACGATCTGTACCTTGACCCCTCCATGGGTCGTGAACTTCACCGCGTTGGAGATCAGGTTGGTCACGATCTGCCGCACCCGCACGGCGTCGCCCAGGATCTCGCCGGGAAGCGTCGGATCGATCGAGATCGACAGACGCAACGCCCTTTCCTCGGCGACGCCACGTATGAGATTGACGGCCGCTGAGATTTCGCGCGCCGGATTGTAGCGGTCAGTGACCAAGGACATTTCTCCGACCTGCATTTTCGACAGGTCGAGAACATCGTCGAGGATCCGCCGAAGCGACTCGCCTGAGCTGAGGATCAGCTCAAGGCGGCTGCGGGTGTCGGCCTCGACACCCGACCTGAGAAGCGCCGATGTCAGGCCCAGTATGCCGTTGAGCGGGGTGCGAACCTCATGACTCATGTTGGCCAGGAACCGGTCGCGAACCTCTGCGGCGCGCTTGGCCGCCTCGTGCGCCACGGCCAGTTCCTGTACCGCGAGGACATGGTCCGTCACCTCCCATCGGATGGCGATATAGCCGGCCGGACGGCCACGGGGACCGAGAAAGGGAACAATGGTGGTATCGACCCAGTACAGGGTCCTGTTCTTGCGCCGGTTGCAGATTGTGCCGCGCCAGATCCGACCGCTGCCGATCGTACGATACAGATCGACGAAGAAACTACGGTCATGAATGCCGGAATTGACCAGGCTGTGCGTCTGCCCGATCAATTCCTCGCGGCTGTAACCGCTGACATCGACGAACCGCTTGTTGCAGTCTCTAATAATGCCCGCCGCGTCCGTGACGACGACGATGGTCGAGGCGTCGAGCGCTCTCCGGAGCAAAGGAGCGCTCAACCCCTGAAGCGGGGAAGACACCGGCGGCTCCACGGCAGAAACCAAGACCTGTTCCATACCTGTCGCGCCCCTTTGGTCCGCGGTGGCCATTCTGAATTGCCCAGTATGGAGACGTCGCCTTATCGCCCGCTTTCCGTTGCTTCGGGGGGCTAATGATTTCCCAATCTGGTAAATGTCGTATGCCTCCTCGGCCTAGGCCGGAAGGTCGCCGACGACATCGCTGCACTGTTGAGCCGTGTCGAAATTGAGCCGGACCTCGCCCAGTCAGGCGTTCTGGGGTATTGGGGGCGCGACGATGGACCCGGCTTGGGACTCGCCGACGATCGACATCAGCAGCCGGGCCCAGCGGTCCAGAGCATCGCGTTTCTCCGAGACATACTCGTTCACGTCGTAGTGCACCGACGAGACGGCGGCCCCTCCCCCCGTGGCCGCATGCGCCAGGATCAGCGACCGGATGAAGGGACTGATTTTGAGCCGCTCGCTCGTCATCGCGGACGACATCGTACGGCGCAGGTCGTGCACCGTGGCGTTGGGGATGTTCAGGGCGCGCGTCACCCGCGCCATGGCGTGCGTCAGGCTGCTGGGCTGCATCGGACGTTCGATCTCCCAGGTCGTTCGGAAGACGTATTTCGACTGACTGTTTCGCCCCTCGTTGGTGACGGCCATCGCCTTCTGGATCAGAGCGATGGCCACATCCGGCAGCGGCACAAGATGAGGCCGGTTGGCCTTCATGCGCTCCGCCGGAATGGTCCAGGTCCGCGCGGTGAAGTCGAGTTCGCTCACTTCCATCCCGATGATCTCGCCGCGACGCTGTCCGAGAACGGCGGCGAGCTTCAGGGCCAGGGCCACGATCTCGGTGAGGTTGATGCGCTTGCCCTGGCTGTCGAGGATGCACCCATAGTTTGAGAGCGCCGACCAGAGCAGCCTGAGTTCGGCGTCCGTCCAGGCGCGCGAACGCGCGTTGACGGTCGCGGGATGGCTGACGCCCGTCGTCGGATTGACGGTCACCAGGTCCTCGGCAATGGCGAAGTTGTAGACCTGACGGATGACGGCGTGCGTCTTGTTGGCCTGGGCGCCGATGTTGCGTGCAGTCATGGCTCGCAAAAGAGACCTGATCTCAGCCTTGGTGATGGCGGCGTAAGGCTTCTTGCCGAAGACGGGACGGATGTTCCGCCGCAGGACACCTTCCTCGCTGTCGAGCGTGACCTTCCGCTTGCGCTTGCCCTTCGGCATCCATTCGCCGGACGCGCAGCACCGTTGATAGAGGTCGGCGAGATCGTTGAAGGTCCGCACCGGATTACTGGCGGCGGCGCGAGCCGTCTTGCGGTCTGTCGCCGGATCCCCGCCCTTGGCGACCTCCCTCGCAAGATCGGCCGCCTGGTCGCGCGCATCTTTCAACGAGATCGCGGGCATTTTGCCGATGGTGAAGCGAGGCTGTCGGCCGTCCTCCGCTCGGTAGCGATAGATCCAGGTCTTGCTCCCCTGGTCGGTGACGCGCAGACATAGGCCCGGCACACGGGTGTCCCAGAGTTCGAGTCGCTTGCCCTTGTCGGCTCGCGCTCCTGAGACGCGACGATCGGTCAACATCTCCTTCGTCATGACAGCCGCTCCGATCGGAAAAAAAGGGACTGGTTTTGGGGGCACGTCGGGGGCACACGAACGCGCTCTGGGGGCACAGCGGGGGCACAAAACGACGAAACTTGTAGCACAACACTGCAACAGCCTGAACTCCAAAAAGCCCGCTATTACTGGGTTTTAGGCACATGTAGACACAAGCTGAAATCTGCTGCAAAACGGTTCTAGAGGCCTTCCTAAAGCAGAGGTCGGGGGTTCAAGTCCCTCCGGGATCGCCATTATTTCAATGGCTTGCAGACACAGAGATTTGCGTTCGGCGAGCCGGCAGTTCACGGGCGGCCCAGAAGGCCTTTTCTGCGGCCGATTCAGCTCCCAAAACCCCACGAAATAGACCTGACCAGAAGCTCGTTCCGCAGGTTTTGCGCACACGGGTTTTCAGGCGGTCGCCCGTGTTTCGCCCGGGTTCATCTGCCCCATGCGGATCTCTGGAGGGTTGACCCCAAGGCCTAGCGGGTCGGGAAGACTGCTGGAGCCGGGGCTGACAGACATCGAGACGCCCAGACGACGAGACAGGTCTGGTCGCGCCGACGGTGTTCGTAATCGAATGGATGCCCAGCCGGCCAGCTGAAAGACCTGCGAAACACGCTGATGCACGCGCCTCTTGGAGAAGGTCCGGCTTTCAGCGTGGATGACGAGGACTGACTATGGCCGCCCCCCCTCAATGCCTCCTGCCGCACGACCGGCGCTCTGGGTCGAACAGGGCGAGGTCGATGGCCTGGGCCATGCGGCGATGCCCCTCGTCGTTGGGGTGAAGCCTATCGTCCGTGTGGGCCCCGGCCACGAGCCTGGACGGCTGGTTCGGATCGCGCAGGGCGGCGTCGAAGTCGATCACGCCATCGAACACCCCGGAGGTGCGGATGAAGGCGTTGATGGCCTGGCGGGAGGCCTCGGAGCGTGCGTCGAACCGCTCGGATCCGCCGAAGGGGGTGAGAGAGCCCCCGAAGACCTTGATGCCGTGCAGATGCAGGCGGGCGACGACCTGGCGATAGGCGGCGATGACCTCTTCGGGGTCGCGGCCGGGGTTCATGGGATTGCCGTCATGCCGGATGTCGTTGATCCCCTCAATCCAGACCACATGGGTCACACCCGGGAGGCTCAGCAAATCCCGATCCAGCCGCGCGCGGACATTGGGACTGCGGCCGTCGCGAACGACCTGGTTGCCGCTGATCCCGGCGTTGACCACCACAAAGCCGCCGGGACAGAGGGCCTCGAGCCGATCGGCCAGGAGGGACGGCCAGTCCGCGTCGGCGCCGCGGGTCGTGGTCGCGCCCTCGGTGATTGAATCGCCCAGGGCGACCACCACGGCGGGCGCCGCGTCACGCTCGGCGTAGACGGCCGACAGGAAACCCTGGCGATAATCCAGCGGCGCCGTGTCGCCGACCGGAGCAGAGCCCGGCCCCAGCCGCATCGGCGTGCGCCGCACGACGCCCGCGGCCTCGTCCGGCACATGCAGGGTGACCGTCAGGCGGCTGAAGGCCGGCGCGGAGATCGCCAGGGAATCGCTCACGAGGCTGACGCCGGGAGGCAGCACCACCTCGGCGTCCCCGGAGAAGGTGACCGGAGCGGCGGCTCCGCCCGCAGGCGTCACGGTCATCGCCCTCAGTCTCAGCGGCGCGACGCCCAGTTCATTGGTCACCCGAAACCGCAGCGCGCGCGCCGACCCGCCCAGACGGATGTCCTGGCGGATGGTCTGGTCCCTATGGACGAGGGGCACGCCGTCGGCGAGGTCGAACCGGGCGGGGGCGGCCGAAGCGGTCCAGACGGGCGCCCAGACGGTCGGGGTCGATTGGGCCAGCGCCGGAGCGCCGACCCAGGTCGACAGCGCCATCGCCGCAAGCGCCAGCCAGCGGCCAGGGGTCATGAGAACAGCAGCCCGCCGTTGATGTCGAGGTTGACCCCTGTGAGGAACGAGGCCTCCTGCGAGACCAGGAAGGCGACGGCGTCGGCGACCTCCTCGGGACGGCCTTCACGGCGCAGGGGGGTGGAGCCCGCGACCGCCTTGCGGACCTCGTCCTTGGAAAAGGTGTCGTGGAAGCTCGTGCTGATCATGCCCGGGCACAGGGCGTTGACACGGATGCCCTGGGGGCCCAGCTCCTTGGCCATCGAGCGGGTGAAGGTGATCAGGGCGCCCTTGGCCGTGGCGTAGACGGCGGCGCCGGGTCCACCCCCGTCCCGTCCCGCCTGGGATGAGAAGTTCACGATGGCGGAACCCGTCGTCATGTGCGGAACGGTCGCCCGGGTCATCAAAAAGGCGGATCGCAGATTCAGGTTCATCACCTGGTCGAAGAAGGCTTCGTCGATCTCGGCAAGGGGGCGGCGCTGGACCATCCCGCCCGCCAGATTGACCAGGATGTCGATCCGGTCGCCGAAGCCCGCCCGGGTCGCCTCGACCAGCCCCGTGGCGCCCGCGCCGGTGGATACGTCGGCCCTATGCACCAGGGCCTGGCCGCCGGCCGCGAGGACCCGTCCCAGGGTCTCGTCCGCGCTGGCGGCGTCATTGGCGAAGTTGATCACGACCCGCGCGCCCTCGGCGGCCAGTTTCAGCGAGACTTCGCGGCCGATGTCACGACCGCCGCCCGTGACGATTGCGACCTTGTCTTTCAAGCGCATTAGAGAACCTTCCGGGTATCTGAGGAGGAGCGAGGCTCGACCGGCGCGATGCGACCGGTGACGAACCACAGGGAGAGGAGAGACAGGGGCACCAGGGCGGCCACGAGCACGAAGATCGGGCCGTAGGAGATCTTGGTCATCGCCGGGACCAGCCAGGTCGTGATCAGGGTTCCGGCCACGGCCGCCATGCCGCCGATGCCGGCCAGGGAGCCCACGGAGCGGCCGTCGAACAGGTCGCCGGGGATGGTCTGGATGTTGCCGATCGCGATCTGGAAGCCGAACAGGATGCCGGCGATGACCAGGACGGCGATCGTGGGATCGGTGAGGTGGGGCGCGATCAGCAGGCAGGGCATCATGATGAGGCCGCCGAGGGTGATGGAGATCTTTCGCGCCCGGTCGACCGAGCGCCCCGAACCGATCAGCCGACCGGACAGCCAGCCGCCGAACAGGCTTCCGACCATGGCCCCGACATAGGGCACCCAGGCGAAGATGCCGATCTGCTTGATGTCGAAGCCGAAAGTCTCGGCCAGATAGATCGGCAGCCAAGAGACGAACAGCCACCAGATCGGATCCAGGAAGAAGCGGGTCAGAATGACGCCCCAGCTCTGGCGATGGGTCAGCATCTGGCGGGTCGTCGGGACATAGCCGGGGGCGATGGTCGGTTCGGCGGGCTGATCCGACGCAGGGCGATCCAGCGCCTTTTCGGCTGCGGCGATCATGGCGGTCTGCTGCGGACTGGCGCGGTAGAGCACGAACCAGGGCAACAGCCACAGGAAGCCGAGCGCGCCGACCAGAAGGAAGGTCCCCTTCCAGCCCATGGTCAGGAACATCAGGGCGATCAGCGGCGCGGACACGATGGCCCCGATCGAGGCGCCGGCGTTGAAGATGCCCTGGGCGAAGGCGCGCTCCTCGGGCGGAAACCACTCCGCATTGGCCTTGACGGCCCCCGGCCAAGCGCCCGCCTCGCTGAGGCCCAGCAGGGCGCGAAAGACGCTGAAGCTCAGGATCGAGCTCGCCAGGGCGTGCAGGGCGATGGAGATCGACCAGGCGCCGATCGACACCGCAAACCCCATCCGCACCCCGATCTTGTCGAACAGCTTGCCGAAGGTGAACTGTCCGATGGCGTAGAAGACCATGAAGAGGGTCACCAGCAGGGCGTAGTCCTCCTTGGTCGCCCCGATCTCGGGGGCGATCTCGGGCCACATCACCGCCAGCGCATTGCGGTCGATGTAGTTGATGACCGTGGCGACGGCGATCAGGCCGATGATGACCCAGCGCAGCTTGGACTTCATGACTGGCTCTCCCGGTCGAACCGCGCCCAGGCGCCGGTCCATTCATAGGTCTGTCCGCGGTGGCGGACGGCGTGGCGGCCGGTGCTCCGGGCGTCGTCGGCCACAGCCAGGACGAGGGTCCGGCCGGAGGCGAGGGTGAGGATCACGACCTCGGCGTCCTCGCCGCGCGCCTGCTCGATCGACACGATCCGCCCGGTTGCGCCGGTGACCGTCTCGGCCGTGCCGTCATAGGCCCCGTGGGGCTCCAGAACCGCCGCGAAACTGGCGGATGACTGGCCATCCATGCGCCGGATCAGGGCCTGCTCGCGGCGCAGGTTGAAGCGCGGATCATTGGCCCCGCTCTCGACCAGCATCGCCGTCGTCGGGGCCGAGGCCGAGAACCGGTAGGTGTAGAATCGTCCGCCGAGCAGCCAGGTGAGACTGCGCGCCTCGTCGCCCGGCGCGGATCGGGCATCGACCCAGAGGTGCTGATAGCCGTTGGCGGCGCCCAGGACCGGGCGGGTGGTCACCGACGCTTCAGCCTCGAACCCCTGGGTGATGATGTGGCCGTTGAAGTGCAGCGGCAGGTCGAACCGGGCGGGCGCGGCGCTGCGTACGCGCAGCAGGTCGACCGCGACGGGGTAGGTCAGCTCGGGATGTTCCAGCAGAGCCTGGGTGCGGGTGACGACGACGCCGTCGTGGCCGCCCTCCAGCCGGGCCGAGGCGATCTGGGCGTCGTCGGCGACCTCGAACAGCAGGGGCGTGGTCGGATGTGTCTCGCCCGTGGGCCAGTCGCCGCCGAACTGGCTGGTCTCGTTCACCACGAGCGCATTGTGGGCCACCGTCGTCATGGCCCAGCTGTCGTTTTCGTCCAGATAGCCGCCGCCGTTCTTGGCTTCGATGTTCAGAAACCGCGCCGCGCCGTAGTCCGTCACCACCGCCGACCCGTTGTCGTAGAACAGCCAGTTCAGCCGGTCGAAATGGCCGTGACCCTGGCCCTGCTGGGTGTTCTTCATCACCAGGGCCTGACCGGTCTCGCCGCCCTGTCGCAGGATGACGAGGTTGCCGAGGTCGCCGTTCGGCCCGTCCCGCAACTGCATCGAGCGGAACTCGAAAGGCCGGGCCAGGCCGTCCGCCACACCGCGGGCGACCCCCAGACCGTCGGGGGACAGGAGGGTTCGGCCCTGCTGCCGGGCGATCGACAGCAGACGGGGATCCTGGGTCTGGCCGTAGGCGACGGCGACCCCTGTGACGATCTCCTCCGAGGTCAGCCCCTTGTCCGGCATGGCGTCGTTGATGGGGAACAGCAGCCCCGCGTAGGAGGTCTGGATCACTCCGTCGACGGCCTTCAGCAGCACCCCGTCACGGCGAGCGAAGATGCCGCGTTCCGGCTCGTTCTGCTGGATCGCGCGGGCGAAGATGATGAAGGGGGCCAGGGCGTAGCGTTGATAATAGGGGCCCTCGGCATAGTAGCCGTCGGGCGAGAAGAGTTCATCGATCTGGCGCAGGAAGCCGGCGCGGCCATCGTGGGCGGTCCCGTTCAGGGCCCGATCGACCAGGTCGGGGTCGCGCAGCACATAACCGGTCATGCCCACCCCGGCGGTGGCCCAGGTGGCGTGGTTGTGGATGCGGTCGAAATAGGGGGCGTTCTCCTCGGACAGGAAGCGAGCCATGCGCCGGAACACGTCGTCGTCGATCCGCCGGCGATCGGCCGCGCTCAGGGTGTCGCGGATCGCGTCATAGCCCTGGGCCGAATAGACCAGCCAGACCGAGTCGTTCAGCGCCTGCCAGAACAGCCGGCCCTTGACCGGGGAGTTGCCTGCCGGGTGATCCGACAGCGTCGGATACAGGTCCGCATAGGCCAGCAGAATGTCGCGGACGAAGTCGGCATAGGCCCGGTCGCCCGTCATCCGGTACAGGGCCCCCGCCCCGGCGATGGCCTTGTAGTTGGCCTTGTGCTGTTCGTGGGTGATCCCGCCGCCCAGATCGCGCGGTCGGGGGACATTGATCCCGGCCGCCATCGCCGCCCGGACCTCGCGCTCCACCCGCGCCCGCTCGGCGCTGAACATCGGATAGCGATCGCCGGCCTCGGCCATCGCGCGCCAATCGTCGGGCGAGACCAGCACGGGCGAGGCGGCCTCGTGCGTCGCCGTGCGGGAAGGCTGGACGCTCTGGGCCTGCACCCCCGCGGGCGAGGCCGCCGACAGGGTCGCCAGGACAGCGACGAGCACCTTGGGGTTCATGGCGCGGCCTCCAGCGGCGTGACATTGGTGATCAGGTCGGGCGTGCCTTCCAGCCGATTGTCCGCCCAGACGAGAACGGGATCGCCGACGCGGCGGAAGAAGCGGGGCGCGCCGCTGTCGAGAAAACGGTTGTCGCGGATGTCGGTGCGCTGGACGCCGTAAAGCTTGACCGCGCCGGCGTCATCGCCCCGCCCGGTGCGCTCGAAGGTCGAACCGGTCAGGGTCAGGCGCGGGCCGAAGGTGCTCTCGTCCGTGCCCCCCCGGTAGAGGTCGATGACGGGTCCGGCGACGTCGCGGAAGCGGCTGTCGATCACCTCAACCACCTCCGCATTGTATGTGCCCAGATCCGCCGTCTCGGTGTGGGCCGCGACGACCGAACCCGAGACCCTGTCGACGGCGACCCGCTCCAGGCGGATGCGGTCGGCCAGTGTTCCCGGACCGGCGGCGAAGACATTGAAGCTGCGGTTGACGGTCAGGTCGCGGAACGTCGCATCCTCAAGGATCAGTTGATAGCCGGCCGCCCCCTGCCCCGCCCGGATCACGGCCGCGCCCGCGACGTCGGGGGCCAGATCGCCTGCGACCGTCACGTGCGAGAGCCTGAGCGATCCTCCCCGTTCGATGTCGAACAGGTTGGGACGCGAGAACTGGATCTCCACACCGCCCTCGGCAGGCCCCGACACAGTCACCGCACGGTCCAGAGACAGGGTCTGGTTGACGACATAGAGCCCTGGCCGCAGCGCCAGGCGATCGCCCGGTTGAGCCTCGGCCATCGCCCGGACGAGGGTATCCTCTCCCGGCTCCACGACCCGCACGGCGCCGCTGTCCAGAGCGGGCGTCGGCCGGGATTTGGGATACCAGCTGACGCCGGTCGCCTCGCGCGACACGAACGGGGCCGCGCGCCGCGCGCCGACGCCGCTCAAGCCGACAGGAAGGCGCAGCCTACCGGCCGTCTCCAATGCGATGTCACGGGCCTCGAACCCCGGCAGCGCCGAGGTCGCCCGGGGCGACTGCAGGTTCTGGGCGAAGGCGACGCCGGACATGTCGCCCTGCACCCGGATGGGGTCATGGCCGTCCGTATTGATGATGAGGTTGTCGGCGAAACGACTGTTGATCGGCGGGGCCGACCGCTCGTCGCTCAAGCCGGCGCCGAACGCGACCTCGCGCACGTCGACGAGGGTGTTATGCTCGATCACCGCGCCATCGACCTGGACATACCGGTTCAGGGGCGAGTTCGGCACGCCGTACATGAGGGTCAGGGCGCTGACGAAGCTCGACCCGGCCAGGTCCTGCATGTGATTGTTGCGGACAATGTTGCGACGGTTGATCACCCGGATGCCGCCGGTGTTGGCGACGCCATTGCCGATGAAGACGTTGTTCTCCACCAGGTTGCCGTCGCCGTGGCGCAGCACCATCGCCCCCTGGGCCTCGAAGAAGACGTTGCCCCGATAGACGTTGCCGCCCGACTTGTTCGAAACGATCTCGACCTCGCCGTCGGTGTGCTCGAACCAGTTGTCGCTGACGGTCGTCAGGGAGTCCGAATCCGACGCATGGCTGGTTCCGACGCGGATCGTCTCCCCGCCGTTCGATCCCAGCACCGGCCGGCGACCGAAGAAGTTGTGGTCGATCAGATGGCGGTTCACCAGGCCCTGCTCAGGGTCCCGGACCACCACCAGGGTCGCCCCGGCGTTGGTCTTGCCGATCAGCTGGTTGTGGTCGAAGCGGTTGTCGTGGCCGTAGATCGCCACCCAATTGTCCGAAACGGCCCGATCGGGCTTGGAAAAGCCGTCGATCACCACGCTGGAGATCCGGCTGTAGTTCGCCCGTTCGGTCAGCGACCGGCGGAACGACAGCACCTCGCCCGTCGGCGACCAGCCGTCGCGGAACACCAGGTTTGACACCACCAGGTGCTCCCCCGCCATCTTCAGGTAGGAGCGGCCGGTGATCGTCACCCCGCCCGGCGTCTGGGCCGTCAGGGTGATAGGTCGATCCGCGCCGCCGCGACCGACGAAGTCGATCTCGAAGTCGCGCCATTCGCCGTCCGCCAGCGTCAGGGTGTCGCCGGGGGTCAGGCGACCGAGCGCCGCCTGGAACTCCGCCTGGGTCCGCACCAGGGCGGATTCCGCCCGAACCGCCGAGCCGACGGCGATCAGGGCGACCACGATCGTCAGCGCGGTGATCGGCGGCCGTGCGGCCCGCCTCACGGCCTGGCTCCCATAGCCGCCCTCGTGCGGGATGAAGACGGAGCGATCATCAGAACCGGAGGCTCAGGCCCGCGGTCACCCGACGGTCGGTCAGGCCGTTGTAGCAAAGCAGGGCGTCGTCATTGATGCAGTATTCATTGGCGTCCTCGCGCGTCAGGTTGATCGCCTCGATGCCGATGCTGGCCCAGGGGGTGATGTCGTAGTTGACGCTGGCGTTCAGCTGACCCCGGTCGTCGCTGACACGCGGCACGTCAAAGGCCGAGGTGAAGGCTTCCGTGTTGAGGAAGTCCGAGCGCCATGTGTAGCGCATCCGCGCGCTCAGCCCGTCCCGCTCGAAGTAGAGGGTGGCGTTGTAGGAATACTTCGACAGGTTCTCCAGCTCGATCAGATCCTGAGGCAGGGGGTTGAAGCCGAGATCCCGCGTCGTGTTTCGGGTCAGGCCGATGGTGCGGTAGTTCTGCACATTGCCGCCCGTCTCCTGGTAGGTGAAGTTGCCGATGAAGCCGAAGCCGGAGGCCCAGCCCAGCCGGTCTTCCCATTGGGACAGGTCATACTGCAACGCCAGTTCGACGCCGGTCTGGGTCGTCTCGCCCTCCACGTTGAAGGTCGAGGTCAGGGGCACGCAGATCCCCACCTGCCCGCGCGCCGGGTTGTTCTGGTTGATGATGGCGATCGGGTTGTAGATGCCGCCGCCCGGGCAGGCCTGGTCCCGGCTGCGGTTCACCACGCCGCCCACGGCGTTGTCCGGCGGGCTTTCCGTCACGCTGGCGAACAGGTTGTCGCGCACCTTGTGGAAGACCCCGATGCTCACCAGGCTCGAGGGCGCGAAATAGTATTCGGCCGAGAGGTCGAACGACAGCACCGCTTCGGGCTGAAGATCGGGATTGCCGCGCACCACCGCCGTGTTCTCGCTCGTCGCGAAGGTCACCGACGAGGACAGGTTGTTGAAGTCGGGCCGGCGGATGTCGCGCGCGATCCCGCCTCGGATGATCACATCCTCGGCCGGCTCGACCACGAGGTTGAAGCGCGGCAGCCAGAATTCATAGGAGGCCTCGTTCTCGGCCCGCGTGGTGACGCCGCCCGTCGCGATCGTGTTGCCGACCGAGTTCAGATCCGTGGTCACATAGCGGACGCCGAGGTTTCCCCGCACCGGCACGCCGAGGGCGTCGGTGTCGAAATTGGCCTGCAGATAGGCCGCCGAGGTGTTTTCGGTGATCTCGAAGAAGGCGCTGGCCTGTGATGTCGGCACGCCGATCTGGGCGATGTTCGACCCATTGGCGGCGTTGCTCGCCGCGATCGCCGCATTGAGCGCCGCAAGGGTGCCGGCCGGGTCGCGGAACGCCCGTGCGCCGTCGATGATGAGGAAGTTCGGGAAATACAGGCGCCGGTCGTCGGCGGCGTTGAAGTTGTCAGGCCCCGCAATCAGGAGGTTGGCGAACCGGTCCCCGCTCGGGCGGAAGAAGGACGTGCTGATGTTGGTGAAGCCCGTCGTGCCGGTGACGTTGTCGTTCAGAACGCTGGTCTCGTTCCAGCGCAGGCCCGCGTCGATCGAACTGATGAACGGCAAGAGGTCATAGGTGTCATAGGAGGCATCGACCCGGAAAGCCTTCTCCTCGTTTTCCCTCAGACTGCGGGACTGGGCCACCTGCTGCAGCCGATAGTTGGCCGGATCGAGCAGCATCGCCGCCGTCGGGGTCGTGGGCAGGCCCTGAGCGATGCCGAATTGCAGGGTGTCTCCCCTCAGGTCGAACTCGATCGGCACGCCATTGGCCAGGGTCACCCCGGCGGTCGGCCGGGGGGCGTTGGGGTTCACGAACTCCAGGGTCGTGTTGAAGCTCGGCAACACGGAATCCGACGTCGAGATCGAGGCCTCGCCCCGAAGCGACAGCCGCTCGCCCTTCCATTCGCTACCGAAGGCGAAGACCCGGCTTTCGGTGACGCGCGAGCCCGTGTCGCTGGTCGTGCGCAGATAGGGTGCCAGGTTGCCGTTCAGCCGGGGCTGGATGATGCCCGCGACCGTCGCCTGCACCGAGCCGAGGTCGATGTCGCCGTTGGGGCCGTTGGCCGTGCCCAGGTTGACGGTTTCGAAGGCCGTGTTGTCGGTGTTGTCGACGACGCCATTGTCCGAGACCGTCGAGATCTGGACCGTCGAACTCTGCTCGGCCCGTTCCTGGTCGTTCAGGACGGCGTCGAAATAGAAGCGCAGCTTGTCGTTGGGCTTCCACTCCGCGGATCCCGCGAAGTTCTTCGTCTCGTATTCGAAGTTGTCATAGTCCTGGTTGAAGAACTGGATGCGCAGGAAAGGGAAGGCCTCCGCGCTGGCCCGGCCCGAGGTCGGGGTCACCACGGCGTCGCGGTCGACACGCGGGCGGAAGGCGGCCACGTCCTGTTCGGCGTAGCTGAAGCTGCCGACCAGGCCGATCTGGCCGATCCCGGTCTCCCACCGTTTGCCGACGGTGCCCGAATATCGCGGCGTCAAAGTATCGGACAGGTCGCTGTATTCGGACTGGGCGCGGAAGGCGAAGAGCGGCTCTGACAGGGTCAGCGGCCGGATGGTCTTGAGATTGATGGTGCCGCCGACCGAGCCTTCGATCGTCGCGGCCTCGGACACCTTGGTCACCTCGACGGAACTGATCATTGAGGCCGCCAGGTCGTCGAAACTGATGCCCGACCGCCCCGATCCTGAGCCGACCGTGGACACGCCGTTGATTTCGACCCGGTTGGCGTCCGTGCCCCGGATCTGCACGCCGCGGCCGACGCCGGCCTCACGCGTGATCTGGATGCCGGTGACGTTCTCCAGCACCTCGGCCAGGTTCTGGTCGGGCAGCTTGCCGATGTCCTCGGCCTCGATGACCTCGACCAGATTGTCGGCGTTGCGCTTCTGGGAGAGCGCGCTCTGCAGGGAGGCGCGAATGCCGGTGACGACGATCTCTTCGACCTGGTCGACCTCTCCCTCAGTCGGCTCCTGCGTCGGCGCCGTCTGGGCCAGGGCGGGCCCGGCGATAAGGATCGCCGTGCTGGCCATGAGGACCGTCATTCGGGCCTTGTGAGAATTCGCCCGCGAACTCGCGAGTCCCAACCGCGTCATCATCGCCTCCCATGGCATTTTTATCGTTGGCAGGAAGCTGGATTGGCCTGGAGATCATGTCAACCTATTTCGCGGCAATAGGCAGACCTTTTACCGGACCAATTGGTCAACCAGTTTAGGCGGTCGCGCTACAGCATTGTGCCGAGGGTGGACCTTGAAACTGTCGTGAGTCCGTTGTTTGCGGGCGGCTAGAGCTGTCCCTCTTACTCGCAAGCCCCCGACATGATGGCCAGACATTGGTTGACATAGAGGTCCGCCAATATCAGGCTGCGAGGTCTGCCAAGACGCCGCCTTTCGTCGCCGCCAATACGCGCCACGACCGTCGTCGCCCTTGGCGGGCCGTGCGGTGGCACCGAGCTGCGACGCGCCAGACCACAAGGACAGACCACCCAGATGGCTGAACCCCGCCTTTATCAGACGGTTGCGAACCAGATCCGGGCGATGATCGAGTCTGGCGAGTATCCGGTCGGATCACGCTTGCCGGGCGAGCGCGATCTTGCCGAGCGGCTGGGCGTCAGTCGGGTCACCATCCGGGAGGCCGAGATCGCGCTCGAGGCCCAGGGCTGGATCAGCATCCGCACCGGGTCAGGCGTCTACGTGCAGCAAGGACAGGCCTTGTCCGCCCTGCCCCAGGTCACCGCTTTCGATCTCACGGCGGCTCGGGCGATCATCGAGGCGGAGGCCGCCGCCCTGGCGGCGGCGCACATCACCGAGGACGATCTGCTGGCCCTCGAAGAACTCATCCTGGCTATGTCCGCCGAAGGAATATCTGCGGAAAGCGCCGCCCTGGCGGACCAGGAGTTTCACCTCGCCATCGCACGGATCGGCGGCAATCCTGTCCTAGAACACTGCGTGTCCCTGATCTGGCGGATCCGCAACGAGCTGCCTCAGGTCCGCCAGGTCTATGGCCGGGTTTGCCACAACGACAGCCAGGCCCGCACCCACGAGCATGCGGAAATCCTGGCCGCCCTTCGTCAACGCGACCCCCAGGCCTCGCGCAACGCGATGCGGCAGCATTTCCATCGCCTGTTCGAAGCCATGCTCGAAGCGACGGAGTCCGCCGCCATGGAGGAGGTCCGTCAACGCACCGAACAGGATCGGATGCGATTCCTGGCGACCACGAGAACCTAGAACCCATGCCGGCTTTCTCGAAAGCCAAGTCATTCCCCCGCCTCGACCGACGCCAAATCTCGCGCACCGATAAAAGGTGTGAAGGCTACTTCCGAAGCTGGGCGGGCGCACCAGGCCAAAGCCTTCGTCATCCGCCTTTCGACAGTCTTGGGACTCCCATTCAGACTGCCCGATTTGCGCCCCTCGCCCAGCGCGCAGAGGGGATTCCCGCCGACGAACCGCTACGTCGACACGGCCGTCGAAACCCGCTTCCCGACAGCTCCTGCTAATGTCTCGGAGTCCCTTGTGGACACCCGCGATTTCCTTCGCCGTAGTGACCAAGCTCATGGGGCCGGTATTGGGTCGGCCCAAATTCATCAACCGCCCCAATGGTTTATCGCGACGGACAGAGCAGTTTCGGCTACCTCTACTGCGATACGGACCGTTGTGCATTCGACGTCGGGGGTTCGAGTCTCTCCGGGATCGCGACTAAGCCGCACTTGCTCCGACGGCGCTTGGGCCTCAAGAAAGGATTCGTGCAGTCGGGGGCGGCTTACCTTGAAGTTTCTCAAAAATCCGGCGGTCCAGTATCTGCTGATGTTCGGGCTGGTGACGCTCGGCCTGTTCAGCGTTCTGGCGACGCCGTGGGCGACGAAGATGTTCGTCCAGCCCTTCACTCAGGGGTTGGTGCATGTCTGCGTGATCCTGCTGGCGCCGTTCGACGGGCGGGTGGAGGCGGTGGGCGACATCCTGCGCTTCACGGACGGGCGGGGGGCCGTGCGGGTGTTGGCGGGCTGCAATGCGGTGGAGGTCTGCGCCCTGCTGGTCGCGGCCATCATCACCTTCCCGGCGAAGTTCAAATACTGCCTGATCGGCGCCGTGGCCGGCGTGGTCGCCCTGCAGGCCGTCAACCTGCTGCGGATCATCAGCCTGTTGTACCTGTCGCGCGGGTCGGCCGAGGTGTTCGAGTTCTTCCACATCTATGTGTGGGACGCGATGATCGGTCTGGAGGGCCTGCTGGTCTTCCTGTTCTGGGCGCGCTGGCAGGGGCGTAGAGCGGATGCGGACAGGGCCAGGGCCGAGGAGGCCGCAGCATGACGGGCTTGCTGGATCGAATAAAGGCATCGACGCCTGAGGAAAGCGAGCGGCGCCGGTTCGGTCTTTGGGCCCTGGTCGCCCTGGTCGTGCTCTTGCCCCTGTGGTGGATCTGGGGCGCGGGCGCGATGGCGGCGATCCTGCGTCCTCTGGCGGCCGTGGTCGCGGGTCTGTTCGGACTGCCGGGCCAGATTTCGGTCAATGCGCAGGGCGGCTGGATCATCGCGACCGGACTGACCCAGGTCGGCGGCGGCGACTTCGCCCTGACCGTCTCAGGCGGAGAACTACGGCGCTTTCTGCTGTCGTTTCCCTTCTTCGCCGCCCTAATGATCGCGCCGCCGCGTTCGGCCAGGCTGTGGCTTTCGGCCTTGATCGGTGTGCTGGCGTTATCGGTCCTGTTCGTCGTCTCGGTCGCTGTCTTTACCTGGGGATCGTTGGCGCCGATGTTGAACCCGGCCTTGGCGGCGTCGAGCGCCGGCGCGACGCTGGTGACCTCCGAGCCGTTGAACCCGCTTCTGGCGCAGGTGGCGGTGATCGGTCGGTATGTGACCTTCACCATCGCCCCCCTGTTCGCCGCCCTGGTGCTGTGGGGATGCCTCAATCCCCAGGGAAGACAGGCGCTGCTGGGTGATTTTTCCGGTTCGGACGCCGACGCATCGCGCTAGACAGACGCTGGGTGTTTCGGAGGCGTCGTTGATCCGCGCTGCAGTTTTGAGCCTGTTGTTGATCGCGTCGGCGCAAGCGACGTCTGCGCAGACCGTCGCCTGTCCCCCCGCCAGCAGCGCCTTCACCCTGACCACGGGGACGGAGCGCGCGCCGGAACAGGTGCAGGTCCGGTTCGACCGGGCCGATCTGTCGATCCGGGTCCTGCCCGACCAGAAGCGGATCGAGGGGGCCGCGACGCTCGACTTCACCGCCACCGCGACCCTGCACTGGCTGCCGCTGGAATTGGACGGCGTCTTCACCATCCGGTCTATCGTCGTGGACGGGGTCGAACTGTCGGCCGACGACGACTGGCGTCAGGAGGACGGCCGTCTCTGGATCGATCTCGGCCGCGAACTGCAGGCCGGCCAGTCGACGCGCCTCCGGATCGTCTATGACGGGGCGCCGCATCAGGCGAAGAACGCCCCGTGGGACGGCGGCTTCGTCTGGTCCACGACGCCGGACGGCAAGCCCTGGATCGCCACGGCGGTTCAGGGCGCGGGCTGCGACCTGTTCTGGCCCTGCATCGACCATCCGCAGGGCGAGCCGGGGCGCGTCGACCTGCATATCACCGTCCCCTCGGACCTGTCGGCGCCGTCCAATGGCCGTTTCCTTGGCAAGACAGACAACGGCGACGGGACCACGACCTGGAACTGGACCGCGCGCGACGCCAACACCTATGCGATCGCCCTGAACATCGGCCCCTACGTGGAACTGTCGGGCGACTATCGCAGCCGGTTCGGCAATGTGGTGCCGATGCGGTTCTGGCATCTGCCGACCGCGCCGGCTGGACGGCCCGAGGCCCTGTTCGCCGAGTTTCCGAAGATGCTGGACTTCTACGAGGCGACCGTCGGTCCCTTCCCGTTCGGCGACGAGAAGATGGGGGTGGTGGAGACGCCGCACCTGGGCATGGAGCACCAGACCATCAACGCCTACGGCAATGGCTACAAGCTGGACGGCAAGGGCTATGACTGGCTGCTGCAGCACGAACTGGCCCACGAGTGGTTCGGCAACCAGATGACCAACGCCACCTGGGACGACATGTGGCTGCATGAGGGGCTGGGCAGCTACATGCAGCCCCTCTACGCCCGCTGGTTGAACGGCGACCGCTACATGGAGGCGGAGCTGGCGGAGATGCGGAAGTCGCTGTCGAACCGGTTTCCGCTGGTCTCGGGGCGGGCGCAGGATTCCGGGACGGTCTATTCGGATGCGACCGGGCCGGGGCTGGATCTCTACTACAAGGGCGCCCTGGTCGCCCATTCCCTGAGGCTGCTGATCGGGGACGAGGCCTTCTTCCGCAGCCTGACCCGGCTCGTCTACGATCGGGCCGATCCGAGGCCGGGCAATTTCCGGCCGGTCTACCGCACGACGCCCGACTTCATCCGCATCGTCAATGAAGAGGCCGGGCGTGATCTGGGCTGGTTCTTCGCCGCCTATGTCTATCAGGCCGCCCTGCCCCGGCTGGTTCTGACGCGCGAGGGCGACCGGGCGACGGTGGCCTGGGCCGACACGGCCGGCACCTTCCCCATGCCGGTCGAGGTCGAGGTGGACGGACGGTTGCGGGTGCTGGATATGGCGTCGGGATCAACGCGCTTCCCGGCGCGGGCGGGGGCTCACATCCTGCTGGACCCGCACAACAAGCTGCTGCGCCAGCTCGACTTCATCGACGCCTACAAGGCACGCGAGCGCGGCGGCGGATGAGTCCTCTCAGGCCAGGGTCACGGTCACCGACTGGCTGACCAGTTCGCAGGTCCCCTGGGTGGTCAGAAAGGCGATGTCGGCGGCGTCGCGACCGCTGGCGATGCGCACCAGACCCTCGATGGGCGCCAGGCCCGTGGGGTCGATCAGCCACCAGCCGCCGTCCAGGTAGACCTCGAACACGGCGTGGAAGTCCGGCGGCTGAAGCTCGTGGGCGTAGGCGCTGACCGCGCGGGCCGGAATGCCGGACGCCCGGCACAGGGTGATGCCCAGATGGGTGAAGTCGCGGCACACCCCGGCCCGGTCGATGAAGGTCCGGGCGGCCGTGGTCTCGGTGTCCGAGACGCCGTGTTCATAGTCGACGTTGTCGCGGATCCACTCGAGGATGGCCAGGACCCGCGCCCCGCCCGAGGTGTCGCCGAAGCTGCGCTGGACGAAGCGGCCGAACTGGTCGGACGGACAGTAGCGGCTGGGGCGGGTGTAGATCAGCACCTCGGCCGGCAGGTCGTTCCAGTCGTGCTGGCTGACGCCCGGCGGCAGACCCAGAAGCTTGCCGTTGTCCACGGTGGCTTCGTAGGTCAGGGCCACCTCCCCCTCCAGATGGCATCGCAGGGTGCGGGCGCCGAAATCGGGATCGACATCCTCGTGGAAGTCGAACGTCGGGTCGCTGGTCAGGGTTTCGTCGATCAGGGTCTGGCCCGGCCAGTCGGCGACCTTGATCAGATAGATGGCGTCCGTGGGGGGGTCGAAGCGATAGACCAGTTCGGAGCGGACACGCAGTTTCATCGACCGCCCATGCAGGGTTGGAGAGCTTCCGTCAACGGCTCGCCGCAGTCCCGGTTCCGATTACGGCCGGCGAGATTTGACAGGCCGACCAGGGTTCTCCGATAGTCGGGCTCCAGAGCCCCATCGGAGCGCCGCCATGCTGACCGTCCTTCTCGCCACCGCCCTGCTTCAGGCCCACACCCTGCCGGGCACGACCGCTCCGCCCGCTGCGGAAGACGGCGTCCGGATGAGCGCCGGCGCCAACCTGCGCACGCCCCTGACGGCCGAGGAAGAGGCGCAGCCCGAGCGGGTTTGTCGCATGGAGCCGGTCACGGGGTCGCGGTTCCCGGTTCGCGTCTGTCGCTCGCCCCGCAGCACAGCCGCCAACCAGGCCGAGAGCCGCGACATGCTGCGGCGAATGCAGGGTCTGCCTGAGCTGCCCAACAGCCTGTCCGGCCCCAAGACCCCGCCGGCCTACTGAGACTTCACGGTCCGATGTAGCGCTGGCGACGTGCCGGCTGGGGTGTGAGAAGCGAGGCGGCGACCCCCTGCCTTCAGGTCGCCGTAAGCGCCTGCGTCAGCCCATGTCGATGGCGTGGCGCCAGTTGTGGGGATCGGCCTCGGTTCCCCTCTGCAGGCCGGTCAGCTGGGCGCGCAGGCGCCGGGTCACCGGGCCGTCCTGGCCGTCGCCGATCTGCTGCGTCCCGCCGGTGAAGCGGATTTCGCCGATGGCGGCGACGACGGCGGCGGTGCCGCAGGCGAAGACCTCCTTCAGGCGACCCGAGGCGGCGTCGGCCTTCCATTCGTCGAAGCTGTAGGGCGCCTCCTCGATGGCGATGCCCGCATCACGCGCCAGGGTCAGGATCGAGGCGCGGGTGATGCCGGGCAGGATGGTGCCCAGCGGCGGGGTGCGCATGGAGCCGTCGTCGAAGACGAAGAAGACGTTCATCCCGCCCAGCTCCTCGACCCAGCGATGCTCGGCGGCGTCGAGGAAGACGACCTGGTCACAGCCGTTCTTCACGGCCTGGGCCTGGGCCACCAGGCTGGCGGCGTAGTTGCCGCCGCACTTGGCCGCGCCCGTGCCGCCGGGGGCCGCGCGGGTATAGTCGTCGGAGACCCAGACCTTCACCGGCTTGGCGCCGCCCTTGAAATAGGCGCCGGCGGGCGAGGCGATGACGCAGAACAGGTATTCGTTGGACGGACGCACCCCGAGGAAGGCCTCGGTCGAGATCATGAAGGGACGCAGATAGAGGCTGCCTTCACCCTCGGGAATCCAGTCGCGGTCGGTGCGGACCAGGGCCTCGATGGCCTCGATGAACAGGTCTTCCGGGATCGTCGGCATGGCCAGACGCTCGGCCGATTCATTGAAACGACGGGCGTTCTCCAGTGGACGGAACAGGGTCACGCCGTTCCCGGCCTTGTAGGCCTTCATGCCCTCGAAGATTTCCTGGGCGTAGTGCAGGACGCTGGCGGCCGGGTCGATCTGGAAGGGCTTGCGGGCCTCGATCTTCGCGTCGTGCCAGCCGTCGGCCGTGGTCCAGCGGATGGTCGCCATATGGTCGGTGAACACGCGGCCGAAGCCGGGGTCGAGCATCAGTTGCGCGCGCTTGTCGGCGGGGGTCGGGTCGGTGTGCGGCAGAATGTTCACGGCGGGACTTCCTTCGGACGCGGCGTCGGTTCCGGCGCTTCTAACGCGCGACGGCAGTCGAGGCGACCTTCAGAGGCGTTTTTTCTGTCGAAGCCCGGTGTTCGACGACGGTTTTACCGCCAGAGCGCCGAAAACGCGCTCGAACCGACCCGCTTTCGGATCAACCGAAGGTGCGTCTGAGGCGCAGGGCCACATAGGGGCCGAAGGTCTGACGCCGGGCGTCGACGACGGCGACGGGCGAGACGTCGCGGGGGCCGTCGTGGATCACCCGATCGAAGCGATAGCCCCGGCCGGTGATGTTCTCGACCTGCAACTTGAGCACCAGGTTGGGCCGCGCCTTCCATTCGGCGAAGGCCGACCACCAAGGATCGGTTTCCTCTTCGGAGATCTGGTCGAACCGGTATTCGCGGTAGGGCGAGCCGAAGAAGGCCGAGACGCCCCATTTCATCCGGCGCGCCGGCAGATCCTGGCTGAACTCGACCTCGCCCTCGAACGGAGCGTAGCCGGACATGCGGCGGCGTTCGCCCGTGGTGGGATCGGTCACCTCCGTGTGAGCCGCCTCCACGAAGGTCTTGAGCAGGCCGCCCTCGACGCCGAGCCGTCCCAGAGGCAGGGTCAACCGCGCCTGGGCCGCCCGCCGCTCGGCGTCGCCGATATTGCCCGGCGCGTCGAACACGCCCGACGGCGAGACCACCGGCACGCGGTCGATGGCGTCCTCGATAGCCTCGTTGATCAAGGTCAGGGCCAGGGCTCCCTCGCCCCAGAAGCGACGCTCATAGACCGCCTCGACCACCCATTTGGCGGCGGGCCTGAGATCGGCGTTGCCGGCCGAGACCTGGCCGGTGTCCAGACTGGCGGAGGTGATGAAGTCGCTGAAGTCGAGCTGGCCGACCTCGCGTTCGATGCGCAGGCGCCATTCGCTGCCTTCGTCCGGGGTCCAGACGGTGGTGAGGCGCGGCTTGGCGTAGGTCAGGGCGCGGACCGTCTCGGTCTCGCCGCTCTGGCTCAGTTCGGAGGTCTCGACCCGCAGGCCCGCCTCGACCGACCAGCGCGGGGCCGGACGCCAGGTGGCGGACAAGGCGACCTCGGCCCGCCGCTCCTCGACCCGCACGTCCGAGGACGGCAGTTCGATCTCGACGCCGTCCTCCTCGGCGACGGCCTTTCCCTCGCGCCAGTTGAAGGCGCCCTCCAACCCGCCTTCCAGCGTCAGCCGTGGCGAGAGGATGCGGGTCAGGCTGACGCGGCCGATGCTCTCGCCGGTCGTCTCCTCGCTGTCGAACCGTTCGCGGCCATCGGCGTCTGCGGACGAAGAGGTCAGGGTCTCGTCGCCCCAGCGTTGCAGGCCGACGATCTGGAGACGCCCAGACGACAGAGGCCGTTCCCAGCTCGCGCCCAGTTCGGCCTCGACCTCCTCCTCGTTCTCCATGACCCGCGACAGATCGGGCGAGGGGTGGGTGCGGCGGTCGTCGAGGGACCAGTCCCAGGTTTCGGTCGAGACCAGACCGTTGGCCGACAGGGTTCCGCCCGACAGAGGCTGGGTCCAGGCGGCCGAGACCCGTCCGCCCTCCCCGCCGCCGGTCTGGTCGGCCTGACTGGCCCGGATGAGAGCCCCCAAGAGGTCGCGCCGCTCGCGCGGGCCGTCGCCGGCGTCTTCGTCGACGTAGCGGTAGAGTTCGCCCGAGGCCTCGATGCGGCGGTCGCCCGGCAGGCTGCGGCTGAGCTCCAGCCCGAGGTCGCCGGCCCAGCGGCCGTCATCATGCCGCTCGGTTCCGGCGCTGAGCGCGCCTTCCAGAGTTCCGCCCTGCCGCCGGACGATGTTGGCCACGACGGGTTGGCCCTGCATGTCGATGCCGGGCGCGCCGCCCCGGATGACCTCGATCCGCAGGACCTGGGACGCCGGTATGCGCCGGATCAGGCTCTCCAGGTCCTCGGACTTGCTGGCGGGACGGCGACCGTCGATCAGGACGTTGCCCTGGGCGCCCGACAGGCCGCGCACGTCGCCGCCCGCATCGAAGACGAAGCCCGGCAGGCGGGCGATCATGTCCAGGGCCGTCGTGGGCTGGGCGGCCATGAAGAAATCGGCCGGATAGTCCAGTCGCCCTCCGGTCTGGACCAGAGCGACGGCCGGCAGGGCGATCGGCGCCGCCAGTCCGGCGACCATGGCCCAAACCCCTGCCCTCCCGATCCTCATCCCCGCCTCCGATTGTGGCGACGCTCTCTCGACAAACGAAGACGATTTGGCAATGGCGAAGGTTGGCCCGCCCCTGCGGCCTATTGTGCGGCGCCGCCGCGCGGCGGGGCGGTCTTCACATACTGGTCCAGCCAGCGCGTCATCTCCCAGAGGGTGTGGCCGACGGATTCGCGGGCGCGATAGCCGTGGGCCTCGAGCGGCAGGACGACGTAGCGGACGGTCGCCCCATTGCCCTTGAGCGCCGCATAGAAACGCTCCGACTGGACCGGGAAGGTGCCGGAGTTGTCGTCGTCCTGGCCGTGGATCAGGAGGATGGGCTCGTTGACCTTGTCGGCGAAGGCGAAGGGCGACATGGCGTTGTAGGTCTCCGGCGCCTCCCAGTAGGTGCGCTGTTCGGACTGGAAGCCGAACGGCGTCAGGGTGCGGTTGTAGGCGCCCGACCGCGCGATCCCGGTGCGGAACAGGTCGGTGTGGGCCAGAAGGTTGGCGGTCATGAAGGCGCCGTAGGAGTGGCCGCCCACGGCGATGCGGTCGCGGTCGGCGACACCGAGATCGACCACCGCCATGACCGCCGCCTCGGCGTTGGCCTTGAGCTGTTCGATGTAGGTGTCGTTGGGCTCGGCCCCGTCCTTGCCGATGATGGGCATGGTCGGGTTGTCGAGCATGGCATAGCCCTGGGTCAGCAGGAAGAGGTGGCTGATGCCGCCGGGCCGCACGAAGCGGTTGTCGGTGTCCACCACCTGGCCGGCGACGGCGGCGTCGGTGAACTCGGCCGGAGAGGCCCACAGCACCAGAGGCAAGGGTCCGTCGCGGTCCTTGTCGTAGCCCTCCGGCAGATAGAGGGTGCCGGACAGCTGGACCCCGTCGGCGCGGCTGTAGGTGATCTGTCGGCGCGAGACATTGGCCAGTTGCGGGGCCGGATCGGAGAAGGCCGTCAGGGGCGTCACGGCGCCGGACGCCCGATCACGGATCTGGATGTTCGGCGGCAGGACCTTGGTCTCGCGACGGGTGACCAGGCGACGGCCCTCGTCATCGAGGGTGGCGACAAGGGTTTCATATTCGCCGGGCGCGGAGGTCCAGAGACGTTCGCTCTGGCCGGTCTGCAGGTCCATGGCGGCGAGGAAGGGATAGGAGCCCTGACGCGTCGCGCCCGCGCCCTGGGTCAGGATGCGGCGACCGCCGTCGATGAACTGCATCAGGGAGCGGCCCCGGCCGTTCGGCTCCAGCAGGGGCGAACCCGGATCGTTGTAGCGGTCCTGATAGTTGCGCTCGAGCAGGACGCGGCCCGTTCCCGGCTTCGACGGGTCGATCAGATAACGGGTCTCGTGCCGGGTGTTGAACCAGCGGCTGGTCAGGATGGCGGTGTCCGCATCACCCCAGTCCACGCCGGCGAAGCGTTCCTTGAGGTCGATCAGGGTCGCGGGCGTCCCGGTGAAGGGGGCGGTCAGGCTGAAGACGCGATCGCGCACCTCGGCCTCGCGGCGGATGTCGCCGCCGTCCTGGGCCTCGACCCAGACCAGGGTCGCATCGGCGTCGTCGCGCCACTGGACCGAGCGTGGCCCGGTCGCCACAGCGTCGAAGGCCGAGGGAATGTCGTCGCGCAGAGGCAGGTCGGCGACGCTGTGAACCATGCGGCCGGTCAGATCGGTGACGAACACCTCGGTCGGGAAGAGGGCTGCGGGGACGTTGTAGCTGTAGGGGCGCTTGACCCGCGTCTGCAGGAGATAGCGCCCGTCCGGCGAGGCCGAGGCGCCCAGGACCACGCCCGGGGCGCCGATCATCCGCGCCGCGCCGCTCAGGGGCACGACCGCCAGCTGGGAGGTGAAGTAGTGGTCGAACAGGGCCTCGTCGCCCGCGTCGGACAGCAGGTCCTGATAGGTGCGGGTCGGGGCGGTGCGGCCGCGGCTTTCCTCGACGATCGGTCCGGTGGGCGCGTGGTCCGTGTTCGGAGCGGCGCCGCGATCGGCGGGCGTCAGGCGGACGATCAGGCCCGAACTGTCCGGCAGCCAGGAATCGCCCGCGCCGGTGGCGGCGTTGACCCGCGCCTCGGTCAGCTTGCGCGCGCGAGCGGTGGCGACGTCGACGACCCAGAGCTCCAGCCCCGTGGGACGATCCAGGGCCAGGGCGATGCTGCGCCCGTCCGGCGACCAGGACGGCGACAGGAACCGGGCGTCGGCGGGCAGGGCGACCTGACGCACCGGGCCGCCCTCGACCGGCTGAAGGCTGATGCCGGTCAGCCAGGAGGCGCGACTATTGGCCGGGCCGTTGTTGCGCGGATTGATGCGGTAGCCGCCGAGGCGCAGCATGGGCTCGGCCAGTTCGGCGATGGGCGGCAGGTTGGTCCGCTCAAAGAGGGCCAGGGTCTTGCGGTCCGGGCTGACGCTGGGCAGGGGCGTCGGGGCGGCGTCGAGGATGGCGGGGATGGGGGCCGGAGGCTGCTGATAGACCGGCGCGGCGGCGGTCGTCTGAGCCGGGGCTTGGGCCCAGGCCGAGGGGACGAAGACCTGCGGCCCGGCCAGACCGACGGCCAGAGCCAGGGCGACCAGAGCCGGCGCGGGGCGGCGGTGAGAACGAATACGCATGTCGAAAAGCCCCGAAATCCCCACCGCAGAACGCGCGGCCGGGGAAGCTAGGGGGCGACGAGGACCGGGGTCAAGCCGGGATCGGGCCGCGGTCAGGCCTCCAGACGGAAGGTCTCTGGCAGGGTGCGTTCGAAAGTTTTCGACACGCCTGCCGCCTTGGCCGCGCGGGCGAAGGCGATCTTGACCAGGGCCTTCGGATGGGGCGCGGTCTGGATGCGGGGACGGGCGCCGGACTTTCTCAGCATGCCGTTGGCGTAGAGGACGTTGGCGCGCATCAGGGCCGCCGGGGTCATGAATTCGATGCTCAGCGACACGTTCAGCATGGGCCCGTTGACGATCCGGTGCGGGGCGTTCTGGGCCCAGGTGACCATCTTTCCGGGCGTCAGGTCATAGACCTCGGCCACGGCGTCCATCGAGGGTTCGAAGGCCATCTGTTCGGCCGTCTCGCGCAGGACGATCCGCTCCAGCTGTTCGGCCCCGACGCAGGGTTCGGCCACCGGATAGACCCAGACCCGCTTCTGGCCGCGTAGCTGCCACAGGGACACCAGGGGCACGTCGAGGTGATAGAAGACCTGGGCGTTCGCCGAGGAAATCAGCATGCCGAGATCGCGCTTGAAGGTGCGAAGGCCCGCCTTGTCGCGCTTCTCGGCGAAGATCTCTTCTTCCAGGGCGGCGTATTCGGGCAGGTAGTCGTTGGCGTGGCGCAGGTTGAGCCAGATCCTCCCCTCCTGCGCCGCCCGCAACAGTTGCTCGCC
Source organism: Brevundimonas sp. (assembly GCF_052436175.1). Classification (GTDB taxonomy): domain Bacteria; phylum Pseudomonadota; class Alphaproteobacteria; order Caulobacterales; family Caulobacteraceae; genus Brevundimonas. The sequence goes on from NZ_JBQVNM010000002.1 coordinate 99,254, forward strand.
CGACAGATCGCCGGGAGATCCCCGCCGCCAGCTGCCCCAGTCGACCGGGTCCTCACCCATGGTGAAGACGCCCAGTTTCTCGCGCGGATAGCGGTCCAGCAGGGAGATCAGGCCTGCGTCATCGAACATCGGCCGTTCGTGCAGGCTGTGTTGGAAGGCCAGGTTGGCGCGCGTCATCCGCGCGGCCTTTTCGGCGGTCCAGTCGGTGATGATGGTCATGGCGCGTAGCTCGATGAATCGGGTCCGTAGAAGGCGATCTTCATCGGACCGCCCCAGAAGGTCTTGCCCAGTCCCCGCGCGGCGCGGTCCAGGCTGTCGGCGGCGCCGGGCGCCCCGATGATGTATTTGACGACACCCGGGACGCCGTGGATCACGGTCTGGACGACGCCGACCCCCATCCAGCCGATGACGCCCGGCCAGTTCGGCGGGGTCTGGGCGGCGCAGTGGGAACTGGGGCCCTGGCCGTAGGCGAAGGCGCGGGCGAGCGCATAGCGCAGGTTCAGCCGTGACGGGACGGGGTCCTCGTGCACCCAGGCCTCGGCCGCCCAGGCGAAGCGGGCGCCCGCCGCCTGCATCCGGCCGAATAACAGGTCGTCCTCACCGCCGATGAGGTTGCGGATGGGGTCGAAAGGCTGGGCGGGATCGGGGAAAGCGGCGCGGCGGATCAGGCTGTTTCCGCAGCCGTAGTAGTTCGGGATCGGCCCCGATACATCCGGACCAAGTCGGGAGAAGAACCGCTCCAGATAGACGCGATGGCGGCCGACGCTCTCGGGCGCCCGGCCGCGGACAGGGCCGAAGACGACGTCGGCATCGGTCGCGGCCTGGACGTTCATCAATGCGGACAGCCAGTGGGGCGGCGCCTCCTCGTCGTCGTCGAGGAAGGCGATCAGGGGGGCGCGGGCGGCGGCGATCCCGCTGTTGCGGGCATGAGCCACGCCGGGGCGGGCTTCGTGGATGTAAGTCACCAGGACGGCGGTGGCGGCCGACAAGGCCATGACGCCGTCGCGGGCGGTGGGCGAGACGTCGTTGTCCACCACCACGACCTCGAAGCCGCCCTCGACCCCCGTCTGGGCCAGAGCCGAGCCCAGGGCCGTCGCCAGCGGGCCGGGGCGACCGCGCGTGGGGATGACGATGGAGACCGCCGGCGACATCTCAGTCCCCGGCGATCAGGGAGCGGCGGCGCGTGGCGGCGACCGCCTCCATCAGGCCCTGCATTCGCCCCCGGATCGACGGGTCGATGGTGGCGATATGATCCAGCCGGCGGCGCACCTTGTCGATCGCGCCGGACCGGCGAAGGGCGCCCACGCGCCAGGCCTCGTCGCCCGCCCGGCTGAAGGCGCCCGCCCCGCCCGGCGCCGATTGAAGCCCGCCGGACACCGTCTTCACGGTCGAGACATAGGGGCGCTTGTAGTGGTCGTGGCCGAGGCCGAGATCATAGATCCGCAAGCCCAGGTCGGGCATGGCGCGGATGACCTGATCCAGGAAGGCGTTTCCGGGCGAATAGGCCGCCAGGTCCGGGTCCATGGAGGCGATCCAGGGGTGATAGACCTCGCCCTGGCGGATGCCGAAATGGCCGCCGACCAGCCGGTCGCCCGCGTGAAGGGTCAGCATCAGGCCGGTCATCGCCCCGGTGCGGGTCTCGAACAGATCGTGCATCAGGGCGCCGACCCAGGCCGGGCGCAGGACGTCCTGCGTGCCGGTGCGGACGAACTGTTCGCTCTTCCAGCGCAGGAGGGTGTCGAGGACCGAAGCGTCCTCGCCCGACCGGATCGACAGGGGTCCGATCTCGGCGAGGCGGTGCTGCAGCCGGCGATAGTTCTTGAACTTCTTGGGACTGGCGGCGCGGCAGGCCTCCAGATAGGCGTCAGCCGGGCCGTTCAGCTCGATCGAGAAGGCCTCGTGGCGCTGATCGGTCGCGGCGAACAGGCCGTGCGGGTCGATCATGCCGCTGTGGCGAAAGGCCTTGAGCCCCGACAGGGCCAGGACGCTGTCGCCGGACGCGAAGGCGTCCGCCTCGGCCACCACCGCATGATAGTCCGAGAAGGGCGCCCCAATGGGACGGCCGAACCCGCCCGGCCGACGATGGTGGGGGAAGAAACCCACCGCCCGGCCGTTCCGGCGAAAGACGGCGATGCGCGCGTCTTCCCGCACCCGCCCTACGGCCATGGCGAAATCCGGTCCCAGAAGGGGGCTGGCGAAGACGGGCTGATCCGCCTGGATCGCCCGCCAGGCGTCGGCGTCCGCCCGGCCGAGCGCGGCGGCGGGCGTCAGATCGACGACGAGGGGCGAGGCGGCGGCTGCCATATTGAAACACTCGAGTAGGACGGACCTGCGACCTGCAAAAAGACGGCCAGAGGTGCGACGACTTGGCGCAGGTTAGCGGCAGCTCCTCTACCGGAGGTTACGCAGCGGGCCAACCGTCGGATGGCGATGACGGACGAAAGCGCTGTCGCCCATGCGACTTGCCGCTATAGATCGATGCCGCTAGAAGGGCCCCAATCAATATTCATCATTAGATGAAATCCGAGGGAAGCGAATGGGAAAGATAGTCGCCGACGCCGCCGCCGCTCTGGAGGGCGTGGTCTTTGACGGCATGACCGTGATGTCGGGCGGCTTCGGCCTGTGCGGCATCCCTGAAAACCTGATCGCCGGGCTGAAGGCCTCGGGCGTCAAGGGTCTGACGGTCATCTCCAACAACGCAGGCGTGGACGGCTTCGGCCTGGGCCAGCTTCTGGAGACGCGCCAGATCGCCAAGATGATTTCGTCCTACGTCGGGGAGAACAAGGAATTCGAGCGCCAGTATCTGGCCGGCGAGCTGGAGCTGGAGTTCAACCCCCAGGGCACCCTGGCCGAGCGTATCCGCGCGGGCGGGGCGGGCATCCCCGCCTTCTTCACCGCCACCGGCGTCGGCACCCTGGTCGCCGACGGCAAGGAGGTGCGTGAGTTCGACGGCCGGAAATACGTCATGGAAACCGGCCTCGTCGCCGACCTGGCCATCGTCAAGGCGTGGAAGGCCGACGAGCGCGGCAATCTGGTCTTCCGCAAGACGGCCCGCAACTTCAACCCGATGATGGCGACCGCCGGCAAGGTCACCCTGGTCGAGGTCGAGGAGATTGTCCCGACGGGCTCACTGGACCCCGACCACATCCACACCCCCGGGGTCTACGTGGATCGCCTGTTCATCGGCCAGTTCGAGAAACGCATCGAACAGCGCACCATCCGTCAGAGGGAGGCCGTCTGATGCCCCGCACCCGCGAACAACTGGCTGAACGCGCCGCGCAGGAGCTGCAGGACGGCTTCTATGTGAACCTGGGCATCGGCATTCCGACCTTGGTCGCCAACTATATTCCCGAGGGCATGGAAGTCACGCTTCAGTCCGAGAATGGGATGCTGGGCATGGGTCCCTTCCCCTTCGACGAGGACGTGGACGCCGATCTGATCAACGCCGGCAAGCAGACGATCACCGAGATCCCCGAGAGCAGCTATTTTAGCTCGGCCGACAGTTTCGCCATGATCCGGGGCGGACACATCAATCTGTCGATCCTGGGCGCCATGGAGGTGGCCGAGAACGGCGACATCGCCAACTGGATGATCCCCGGCAAGCTGGTGAAGGGGATGGGCGGGGCCATGGACCTGGTCGCCGGCGTCAAGCGCGTGGTCGTGGTGATGGAGCACGCCAACAAGCACGGCCAGTCCAAGGTGCTGAAGGCCTGCACCCTGCCCCTGACCGGCACGGGCGTGGTCAGCCGCATCATCACCGATCTGGCCGTTTTCGACGTCAAGCCGGGCGGCGCCGGTCTGGAGCTGATCGAACTGGCCGAGGGCGTTACGCTGGACGAGGTCGCGGGCAAGACCGAGGCGGCCTATTCGATCGCCCCGGCGCTGCAAGCCTGATCCAGCCGAACCCGCTCGGGCCGCAGATTCAACCGGCCGGAGTCGCCGTCTCGGTCCAGTCCACGACCTGGTTGTTCAGGTCGCGCACGGCGATGTCGAAGGCCTCGACGATGGACGAGATCCGGTTGGCGCCGGCCGGCTGGACGATGTTGAACACCCGGTCCTCGACCACCGCCCGGGCCGGCAGGGTGGTGACCCGGCCCCGCGCGGTGATGACCACCTCGGGGATGGCGCCCGGAGCCGCGTAGCGGGCCTCAAACGCCGTCACCTCCAGGCTGAGCACCCGGTCGGCCCGGCCGACGTCGCGGCCGCCGAGCAGGCGGATCCGCTCGGGCTGGGCCGAGAAGGCCGCCCGCAGACTGTCGTCCAGCAGGACGTCCGCCGAGGAGATCCAGCGGGCGCCCTTGATGTAGGACACTTCGGTTCCCGTCACGCCGAGAAGGCGGTCGCCGCGCGACGCCTCCGGCAGTTCGACTCGCCGCAGGGCCACGGCTATGGGCGTGCGGGCGGGCGACGGAGCGACCGCAGCCGCCGGGGTCGTCCCGCCTCCGAAGCGGTAAGTCTGGACCGGATCCGGGGTGCTGAGCAGGGCGCAGCCGCCCAGGGCCATCACGGCGCCCGCCGCGACGACGGGGATCAGGAAACGACGGATCACGGCTGGACCTCCAGTTCACGGGTCGGCGGGCGGCTGATGAAGTCACGCGGGCTGGAGCGGACCTCGTCGATCAGGCCCTGCAGCGAGCGGGTCGCCTCATTCAGTTCCTGGATGGTCTGGTTCAGCTGCGGCAGGCCGGTCGAAGCGAAGTCGCCGAGCGGCCGTTCCAGACCCGAGACCGAGCGGTTGATCGAGGCGATGGCCTGCTGGGCGTCGCCCGTGGCCTTGTTGATGTTGTCGATGGCCTGACGGCCGTCGGTGTTGACCAGACGACGGGCGTCAGCGCCCAGGGCCTCGTATTCCTTCACCGCAGCATTGGCGTTGGTCAGGGCCTCTTCAAGCTGTTTCAGCATGCCCTTGCGCGCTTCAAACTCGGTCGAAACGGACTCGATGTTTTTCAGGCTGGTCGAGAAGGAGCGGATGTTGTCGTCCGACATGACCCGGTTGATGCGGTTCAGGGCATCCACTGTCTGGGCCAGAACCGTTCCCGAGCCGCTGAGCAGTTCGGCGATGGGCGAAGGCTGGCTCTGGATCACGGGCACGGCGCTGTCTGGGTACTGGGATTTCAGCAGAGCGCTGTTGGGGTCGCCCGCCGTGATCTGGATGTAGTTCAGACCGGTGATGCCCTGGGGCTCCAGCTGGGCGCGCGAGGTGACGCGCACCGGCGTCGTGCCGTTCAGACGAACCCGGGCGATGACCTGATCGCCCTTCTGGGGGTCCAGGTTCAGGTCGGTGACCTCGCCCACGCGAATGCCGTTGAAGTGGACCTCGCCTCCCTCGGACAGACCGCGCACGGGGCCGTAGAAGACGATGTCGTAGACGTCGTAGTCCTTGTTGAACTGCAGGCGGGCCAGCCAGATCGTGAACACGGCCAGCGCCAGCATGAGGGCGACGGTGGCGATGCCGACGGCGGCGTAGTGGGCGTCTCTTTCCATATCCCGCCCTCCTCAGGCGGCCTTGGTGGCGGCGCGACCGCGCGGCCCCAGGAAGTATTCGCGTATCCAGGGATGGTCGGAACGCTCGAGGTCCTGAACGGTGGCCTTCTCGACGACGTGTTTGTCGGCCAGCACCGCCACCTTGTCGCAGATGGCGTAAAGGCTATCGAGATCGTGGGTGATCATGAAGACGGTCAGGCCCAGATCGTCGGACAGGTCGCGGATCAGCTGGTCGAAGGCCGCCGCCCCGATGGGGTCGAGACCCGCCGTCGGCTCGTCGAGGAAGATCAGCTCGGGATCGAGCGCCAGGGCGCGAGCCAGGCCGACCCGCTTGCGCATCCCGCCCGACAGTTCGGCCGGCTTTTGGTGATGGCTTTCGGGCTTGAGACCGACCATGGCGATCTTCATCTCGGCCAGTTCGCGGATGGTGTCGCGCGACAGGTGGGTGTGCTCGACCAGGGGCGAGGCGACGTTTTCCAGCACCGTCAGGGACGAGAACAGGGCGCCCTGCTGGAACAGGACGCCGGTGCGGCGCTCGATGTCGGCCGCCTGTTCCGAGGTCAGGTCAGAGGTGTCGTGACCAAAAATGCGGACGGAACCGCCCTCGGGCTGCTTCAGGCCGATGATGGTGTTGAGCAGGACGGTCTTGCCGGTGCCGGAGCCGCCGACGACGCCCAGAACCTCGCCGCGCATGACGTCGAGGTCGAGATCCTGATGGATGACCTGGTCGCCGAACTGGCTGAGCAGACCGCGCACCTCGATCAGGGCCTCGGTCGGCGCCGGAGCGGGCTTCGGCGTGACGGGGGCGCCGCGCTTTGTCTTGATGGGCTGGACGGCCTTCACAGGTTCAGCTCCAGGAAGATCAGCGCGAAGACGGCGTCCAGCAGAATGATGGCGAAGATGGCCTGGACCACGGCGGCCGTGACCCGGCGTCCGAGGCTTTCGACATCGCCCGCCACGGACATGCCCTGACGGCAGCCGATGGCGGCGATGACAACGGCGAAGACCGGCGCCTTGACCATCCCGACCATCAGATGGGTGCCCATCATCGGGTCCTCGCTGATCCGCTGGATGAAGAAGGAGGGGCCGTAGGAGAGCTGGCTCCAGGTGACCAGCATGCCGCCGAGGAAGCCGGCCAGCATGCCGATGAAGGTCAACAGCGGCAGCATGATGATCATGGCGGCCAGACGCGGAATGACCAGGGCCTGGAAGGGGTTGACCCCCATGACCTGCATGGCGTCGACCTCCTGGTTCATTCGCATCGAGCCGATCTCGGCGGCGAAGGAGGAGGCGGAGCGGCCGGCGAGCAGGATGGCGGTGATGAGGACGGCGAGCTCGCGCAGGGTCGCCACCGCGACCAGTTGCACCGTGAAGACGCCCGCGCCGAACTGGGTCAGGAGGTTGGCCCCGAGGAAGGCGATGACGGCGCCGATGAAGAAGTTGGTCACGGCCACGATCGGCATGGCGTCCAGCCCCGCCCGCTCCCCCTGGCTGAACCAGGCGGGCCAGCGGATCGACCCCGGCCGCCGCAGGGCCCCGCCGGTCGCCGTCGTCAGCCGTCCGAGGAAGGCCATCGACAGCAGCATCTCGTGGCCGATGTCGAAAACGCCGCGCCCGATCTTGGCGAAGGTTCGCGTCAGGGCGTCGGGGCGCCGCGGCGGCGGGGCGCTCTGGCGCTCCAGCGTCTCGACCATGGCGTAGATCCGGCCGGCCTCGGGACGGGACGCCCAGGCGTCTTTCGGCAGGGCCTCGGTCGTCGCCTGAACCAGAGTGAGGGCGCCGGCGGTGTCGAACCGGCCGAGTTCGCTGACGTCCAAGGCCGTGACCCGACCCTCGCCCAGACGCGCCTGCAGATCGCGCGCGCCGGAGCCGAGACCCGTCGTCGTCCAGTCGCCGGTCAGGCGCAGAACGGAGCCGCCCTCCCGGTCGTCAATCTGGAAATCCGCTGCGGTCATGCATCCCCAATAGCCGAGATCGGCCCGATCGCCCACGGCTCAGCGCATTACGCGACAGGGCGTGGCACGGATCAACGCGGACGAACGGTCAAGGTTCGACAGAAGGTTGTGATTCTGTCGAAATCATAGCCTTGGCGGCCTTCAGGTCGGCCACGAAGGCGTCGCGCTCGCGCTCGCGCGCCTTGGCGTCCGGCAAACGCAGCAGATAGGCGGGGTGGACGGTGATCAGGGCGCGCGACCCGTCCTCGAGCGCGATCGGACGCCCCCTCTCCTGCGTCACGGCGACCTTTCGCGACAGGACGGCGTGCGCCGCGGTCGCACCAAGAGCGAGCACCACCGCCGGCCGGATGCGGGCCCGTTCGGCGTCCAGCCACCAGCGGCAGGCCTGGACCTCTCCGGCGTTCGGCGTCTTGTGCAGGCGGCGCTTGCCCCTCGCCTCGTGCTTGAAGTGGCGCACGGCGTTGGTGACGAAGACGTCGGAGCGATCGATCCCGGCCTCCATGAGGGCGGCGTCCAGAACCTGGCCCGCCGGGCCGACGAAGGGGCGGCCGGCCAGGTCTTCCTGATCGCCCGGCTGTTCGCCGACGATCATCAGCCGGGCCCGCTCGGGCCCCTCGCCGCAGACGCCGTGGGTCGCGTCGCGCCACAGGGGACAGCGGCGGCAGCCCTCGACCTGGTCGCGGAGGGCCTCGGCGGTCGCGGGCGGAGGCGCGGCGTCGGATGTGGGGGCGCGGGCCAGGGGGGCGTGGGCGCGGGCCATGCGCGGATTGGCCGGGGTGCCGACCGTCTCCGCCATCGTCCGGGCGCGGGTCTCGGCCGCCGCGATCATCTCGGGGATCAGGGCCGCCTCGGGCAGGTTGGCCCAGTAGCGTTTGGGCATTTCCGACTGCATCATCCCGACCTTGAGCCGGGCCGGGTTGAAGATGGAGGCGTAGTAGGTCTTCCAGAAGTCCTCGACCTCGTCGTGGGCGGGCGCCTGGTCCCGCGTCGCCGCCGGGCCGAAGCGGAGCGTCTCCCTGTCCCAGAAGGCGGCGCCGTCGGGCGTCAGGATCGACCACCGCATGGTGGTGAAGCGGGCGACGAAGAAGGGCGCGGTGCGTTCCAGCACCCGATGGGCGGGTTCGAACCAGGCGATCCAGTGGTCGGTTTCGGCGTCATCGACGCGACGGAAGCGGACGAAGGCCTTCATCTTGTGAGCGGCGCGGCTGACCGTCTTGGCCCGGCCGAGGGCGTCGGCCACCTCGGCGTCGGAGACGATCCGCATCAGGTCGGGCTCGGCCTGAAGTCGCCACAGCAGTCGGTAGAGGAGGTCGAACCGGTCCTCGGAGCGATGCAGGATCACCGCCTTGGCCAGATCCACGAAGGCGCGGGACACGGCGAAGGGGGCGGCCGGAGCGGGCGGCGACGGCGCAGTCTCCATATCGAACAGTCCGCCCTGGCCTGCCGCGCCCGCCACGCGGAAGACGGCGTCGCCGGGAGGGACGCCGGCCTGGCGAAAATCCCGGGCGGCGGCGCGCCAGCCGTCGAAGTCGATCTCTGACGCCAGGGTCGCGACGGCCATCAGAAGAGCGTCATCTGAACCGGCTCCGGCTCGCGCCCCAGCCGCGCCTTCAGATCGGCCGCGTCGGTCAGGCCGCCGGGCGACCAGTCCAGGGCGGTGATGAACGGGCGGACCTTGTCGATCCCCCGACACAGACGGGCGACGTCCTCGAGCCTGAGGGTGCGATAGCGGCGGACCTGAAGGATGCGATTGACCGATTTCACCCCGAGCCCCGGGGTTCGCAGCAGCCTCTCCCGATCAGCCCGATTGACGTCCACCGGGAACTGGTCGCGATGGGCCAGAGCCCAAGCCAGCTTGGGATCGACGGCCAGGTCCAGCATGCCGTCCGGCGTCACACCCGCGATCTCGGGGGCGGAGAAGCCGTAGAAGCGCATCAGCCAGTCGGCCTGATAGAGGCGATGCTCGCGCATCAGGGGCGGCTTGATGAGGGGCAGGGTCGAACTGGAATCCGGGATAGGACTGAAGGCGGAATAGTAGACGCGCTTCAGGCCGTAGCCGCCATAGAGGGAGGCGCTGCGGTCGAGGATTTCGCTGTCCGGCGCCCCGTCGGCGCCGACGATCAGCTGGGTGCTCTGACCGGCGGGAGCGAATTTCGGCGGCCTGGCGCGATCCTTCTTTTGCGGCCGGGCCGCCTCGACCTTGAGCCGGACCTGACCCATGGCCTTGCGAATGACCGCCGAGCTCTTCTGGGGCGCCAGTCGCGACAGGGCCTCGTCGCGCGGCAGTTCGATATTGGCGGACAGACGATCGGCATAGAGGCCGGCCTGTTCGACCAGACGCGGGTCGGCTTCGGGGATCAGCTTCAGATGGATATAGCCGCGAAAGTCGTGCTCTTCGCGCAGGCTGCGGGCCACCCGCACCATGGCCTCCATCGTGTAGTCGGACGAGCGGATGATGCCCGACGACAGGAACAGGCCCTCGATATAGTTGCGGCGATAGAAGTTCAGGGTCAGGTCGACGACCTCCTGCACCGAGAACCGCGCCCGCTCCACGTTCGAGGAGGCCCGGTTGATGCAGTAGGCGCAGTCGTAGATGCAGAAGTTGGTCAGCAGGATCTTCAGCAGGGAGACGCAGCGGCCGTCCGGCGTATAGGCGTGGCAGATGCCCATGCCCTCTGTCGAGCCGACGCCCTTGCCGCCCAAGGAGTTGCGCTTGGTCGTTCCGGACGAGGCGCAGGAGGCGTCGTACTTGGCGGCGTCGGCAAGGACAGCCAGTTTTCGACGAAGATCGAGTTGAGTCATGTTCCCGTTATGTTCACTTGAACAAGCAGGGTCCAGCGTAGCCGCAGAGATTTATTTGGTCGTCAGCGCAGGAAGTTGAGCAGGGAGACCTCGCTGAGACGGCTGATGACCTGGGCCGAGGCCTGGATCGCCACCTCCGACAGATTGAGATCGACTGCCGCCTGGGCCAGGTCGGCGTCGGTCCGCTTGGACACCAGGCCGTCCAGCATGGTGACCTGAGCGGTGTTGGAGGCCGTCGTGGCCTCCACCTGCTTGGCCAGGGCGCCGTTGTTGGCCGTGACATTGACCACGGCCAGCTTGGCCGCATCGAGCCGCGAAAGCTGGGTGGTCAGGAAGGTTTTCTGCGCCTCCGTCAGCTTGCCGCTCAGCGGGCCGGTGGCGGGATCGTCGCTATAGGCCTGAATGTCGCGGAAGATCTGGAAGACGTCCGAGCCGACGTCGCTGGCCAGAACCCCGGTCTTGATCGGGCCCGATTCCGACACGCGCGCGGTCGGCGCCAGATCGTCGTTGGTGAAGGTCGAGGCCACATCGGGCGCGGCGGTCAGCTGGGCCAGGGTCTGCACATTGACCGGCGCCGTGTCGGTCCGCGATCCCGCGAAGAGATAGTCGCCCTGATGCTTCGAATTCAGCGCGCCCTGAACCGCCTGAAACTGGTTGCCGATATCCTGAAGCACGGTGACCGCATTCTCGCTGGCCAGGGCGTTGGCGATGGCGGAACGGGCGTCGCCGACGGCCTCGTCGATGCGGGTCAGGGCCAGGTCCTGGGCGTCGAATCGGGCCGCCAGGGCCTCCCCGGCGTCGACGAACCCCTGGACGCGCGCCTGGGCGGCCTTGAGCGCCGTCAGGCTTTCGGACCCCCGCCCGAAGCCGCCGAGGTCGGTGGCGTTCTTCTGGGTCGCGATCCGGGTCTGGGCGTCGGCCTGGCGGGTCTGGGCCGCCATCAGGTTCAGCAGGGCCGACTGGTAGCTGTTGGCGGTGGAGATGCGGCTCATCAGATCATTCCGAGAAGGGTGTCGTACATGTCCCTGGCCGCCTGGATCAGGCGGGCCGAGGCGTTGAACGCCTGTTGGTAGGTGGTCATGTTGACCAGTTCCTCGTCCAGATTGACGCCCTCGACCGAAGACTGTCGGGCCTCGGCCTCGGTCTGGATGGCCTCGGCGCTTTCGGCGCGGGTCTTGGCGGCGGCGGCGCGGGCGCCGATGTCGCCGGACAGATCGGAGGCGTAGCGGGCGATGGACATCAGCCCCCCGGCCGAACCGCCGCCGGCCTGGAAGACGGCGTTGTTCTGGCCGGCGTCGGCCAGGGTCAGGGCGCCGCGCCCGTCGCCGACGCCCAGCGCCGCCGCGCCCGTCGCCGCCGTCAGATCCAGCTTGGCCAGGGACAGGAGCTTGGGATTGGCCACGATGTCCTTGCGGATCGAGAAACCGTCGGCGCGCGAGGCCCGTACACCCGCCCCGATGCCGAACAGTTCGGTCGCTGAGACCCCGGACGGGATCTGGACCGTATTGTCCTGGGCCACGGAGACGGTGGCGCCGGACTGTCCGGCGGCGGTGAAGGTCATCGCCCCGGTCGCGCTGTCCAGGGCGAAGGAGCCGTAACGACCCACGCCGGTGACGGGGCTGTTGAGGGCGGTCAGCAGCTCGGCCACCGTGCCCGCCCCGGCCGGAACGGCGACGGTGACGTCGCGCAGCCGCTCTCCATCCGCTGCGGCGACGCGCAGGGTCAGGGTTTCTCCGGCGGTGAAGCCATGCTGCGAGGCGGCGGTCAGGCCGATGTCGTAGTTGGAGGTGCGGTCGGTCACGACCAGGTCGTTGAGGCCGAAGTAGTGAGAGAAGCCGCGACCGGCCTTTGTGCTGGGCGTCGTCGCGGCCTCGGCGATCGAGAGGCCGTTGGTCGTGCCGGTGGCGATCGTCAGCTTGCCGTCGGCGAAGGAGGCCGTGGCGGCGCCGCCGAGCTGGGCGTTCAGCGTGGCCAGGAAGGTGGTCGGGTCGGCGGCCGCCCCGTTGATCGTCATGGTCGAGCCGGAGAAGACGATCTCGGCCCGGGCGACGATGGCGTTCGTGGTCGGGTCGACCACGGCGACGGTCGTGGTTCCGGTGAAGCCCGCCAGGGCGGTCTCCAGCGACTGGCCGACGTTTCGGCCGGACAGGATGGAGGGCGGCGGCACGGCGGTGCTGGTATTGTGCGCGCGGTTCAGCTCGTCCGCCATCTTCGTCATCAGCTCGCCGAGACGCTCGGCGGCGGCGGGCGCCTCGACATCGCGCAGTTCCAGCAGGCCCTTGATCTCGCCGGACTTGAGGCCGTCGGTCAGAGACTGGCTCTGGCCGCCGGGCTCAGTGACCCAGATATCATCGAAGGTGCTTTCGGCGTTCACCGCCCCCGCACCGCGATAGCTGAGCGTCGCCGCCCCCGCGCCGGCGAGCAGGACGCCCGATCCGGTGCGGATCGAGACCCCGCCGTTGGCCCGGGGGGTGACGCCGATGTCCATCAGATCGCCGAGTTGGCGGACGAGAGCCGCCTGGTTGGTCTCCGCGCCGGTGGAATCGCCGGTCGTGGCGCGAGAGCGGGTGATCTCGACGTTCAGGGCCTCGATCTGCTGGATCAGGTCGTTGGCCGACTTGACCGCGGTGGAGATTCTGGAATCGGCGTCGGCCCGAACGCTCTGGATCTGGGTGGCGATGCGCGAGGCCTCGTCGAAGACGGCGCTGGCCTTATAGATCGCCTCCTGGCGCAGGGGCGAGGAGGTGGCGGCGCTGGACAGGGCCGAGAAGGCCGAGAAGGCGTCATCGATGCGCGAGAAGACCCCGTTGTCACCGCCGGGATCGCCGAACAGGCTCTGGATCTGGTCGTAGAGTTCGTATTTCACGCCCTGGCGGCTGGCCTCGGCGCCGGCCTTGAGGCCCGCCGACTGGAGGAAGCGGTCCGTGGCCAGGCTGATGCGGGCGACATCGACCCCGGCGCCCGCGCCCTGGGTCGAGAGGCTGACCTGCTCGGCGACCTTGCGGATGTATCCGGGCGTGTTGACGTTGGCGACGTTGTCCGAAACCACCCGCAGCTGGTTCTGGGCCGTCATCATCCCCGAGTTGGCGATGTTGAGGATCGAGTTCAGCGACATCAGACGCACTCCCCGCCGCGCAGACGGCCTCGGCCCGGCAAGACTTGCCCGCCGACAAGCGGATTTTGCCCGCCCCTCCGCGCCGACGGCGTTTTCAGGCCATTGAGTTCAAAGGCTTTTGTTCGTGCAGCGCCATTCATGCGCGAACACGGCGCAAGGCCCGGGCCAAATGGACTCCCGGGACGGCGACCCCATGTAGGGCGGCGGCGTCCGCCGGGCAAAAAGATGGCGGCTGCACGGCAAAAAGCGACCGGACCCGGCAGACGGCATGGCGGGGTCGCTACAATTTAGTCTTCCATTTCATGACTTTGGCGGATTTTCAGATTTGGCCCGAGGCTTGCGACCGACCCGGCGAACCTTTTGGCGCAGCAGGCGCCGCCGACATTCTGGAACCGCCTGCGCCCCATGCCCGCCGTCTCCCCGCTCGCCGCGACCGCCCCTGCTCCGACTCCGGTCGGCGGCGCCGTCTCGGCTGAGTCCGGCGCCTTCGCCCAGGCCCTGGCGCGGGTCGAGGACAGCGCGAAACCCGTGACCAAGAGCGCGACCAGGACGCACGGGGCGCCGGCCCGCGAGGTCGAGACAGAAACGGCGTCCACGGAAGCCACGCCCCCTGCGAGCGTCGCCGGTGCGGATCGGCCCGTCGCCTCCTCTGAAGCCGAGGCGGCCGCCACAGACGAGAATTCGATCACGGCGAGCGCCGATGAGCAGGGCGAGGCCGAGGGAGAGGCGCTATCCCTAGACGCTGTGGCCCAAGACGTCACGGCTCAGGGCGTCACGGCTCAGGACGCCACGGCTGAAGGCGTCTCGGCTGAAGGCATCACAGCTGAACGCGTCACGGCTCAGGACGCCACGGTTCAGGGCGCCACGGCTGAAGGCTTCGCAGCTCAGGGCGCTCCGGCGCTCGTCGGAATTCCTCAAACTCCCCAGACCGTCGCCTTTAAGAGCGTTGCTGGGACGGCCGAAACCGCCGCAGGGTCTCAAGACCTGGCGGTGTCGGGTCTGAACGCCGAACAGACCGCCTCCACCGAGGGCGGAGACGAGGCCGCCCTGACCCCCGAAACGGCTGACGCCGCCGGCGAGGCTGTCCAGACGGCCGTCGCCTCGGCGCCGCCCCCGGCGGTCGCCGTCGCCACGACCGCCGCGTCGTCTTCCGGCCTGCCCCTTTCCGGCCTGCCCGTGCGCGACCCGGCGGCCGGGCCCGCCCCCACCTCCCGCC
>NZ_JBQVNM010000003.1:0-111927 GCF_052436175.1 Brevundimonas sp.
GTCCTGATGGGCGGACGGCTGATGGCCGGCAGCCTCGACCAGCTGGCCGCCCGTTTCCCGAACTCTCGGCTTGAGATGGACGCCTTCGGCGCCCTGTTCGGCGAGCCCGGCTTCGGCCCCGTCACCCGCATGGTCAGCGCCGGCCTGGAAGGCCTCCTCTTCGCCGCCTGCGTGGTCGGCGCCATGATCCTGGCGGGGCGGGGGCTGGAGAAGGGCTAGGCCTTGGGCCAGCCGCCCGAACGGCTGAGGGCGCTCGGCGCCGGACGGCCGATCCGCTCGCCGATCCAGCGCGCCGTCTCGATCAGGACGTCCAGAACATAGCCGGTCTCGAACCCGGCCCGTTCGAGCATATAGACCAGATCCTCCGTCGCGACATTGCCCGTGGCGCCGGGCGCGAAGGGGCAGCCGCCGATGCCGCCGACCGAGGCGTCCAGCACGTCGATCCCGGCCTGGACCCCCGCATAGGCGTTGGCCAGGCCCGTGTTGCGGGTGTCGTGGAAATGCAGGCGCAGGGTCGAGTCGGGCGCGGCCTTGCGCGCCGCCTCGACCTTTTTCGTCACGGCCCAGGGGTCGGCGACGCCGATGGTGTCGGCCAGGGCGATCTCCTCGACGCCGAGGGCCGCGATCCGGCCGACGAGACCCGCAACCTGGTCCACCGACACCTCGCCGTCGAACGGGCAGCCCCAGACGCAGCTGATCGTCACCGACAGTTTCGGCGCAGCCTCTCCGGCCTGCGCGTTGTGACGCCGGGCGACGATCTCCTCCAGCATGGCCTGCTGGCCGGCGAGGTCGAGGCCCTGGTTCTTCAGGCCGAAGCCGTCGGTGGCCGCGACCGAGACATTGACCTCGTCCACCGCCGTGGTCAGGGCCCGGTCATAACCTTTGGCGTTCAGCACCAGACCGATCCGGCTTCTGCCCGCCTGATGCGAGAGTTCGGCCATGACCGCTTCGGCGCCGGCCATCTGGGGCACATACTTCGGATGGACGAAGCTGACGGCTTCGATCCGTCTTGCCCCGGCCGCCTCCAGCCGCCGCACAAGCTCGACGCGGACGGCGGGGTCGAGGACGGCTTTTTCGTTCTGCAGCCCGTCGCGCGGCCCGACCTCGACGATCTGGATGGGACGGGTCATTCAGCCGACCCGGTGGTTGCAGGCGATGCCGCCCGGACCTCGGGGCCAGCACCGGGCCGGGCGGGCGGCGCATAGATCGTCAGGGCCACGTCGTCGCCGGTGGAGTAGTTATGGCCGCGCACGGTCTGGACCGCCCGCGCCTCGACCCCGGCCCGGGCGATCAGGGCGGCGAAGGCGTCGGCGTCGGCCCTTTCGACGATGGCGGGTCGCCCCTCGGACAGGGCCTTTACGGCCCCGGCCGCATCGGTCAGCTCGGTGTCCCGCCCCGTCAGGAAGACGAAGCTGGGTTCGTGGAAGCCGGTGATGGCGACAGGCCCGGGCGTCAGCCCCTGACGCGGCGACAGACCCGCACGATCCAGGGCCTTGGTCAGCTGCGGCGCGATCGACAGGGGTCTGAGTTGCCGGATCGTCCCGGCCAGGGCGCCGTGGGCCAGGACGCCGCAGACGATGGCGACCAGCAGCCCCGACACCGCGGCCCGGTTCAGCAGCAGGAAGGCCCCGCCCGCTCCGGCCACGGCGGCGAACACCACCGTCAGGGTCGCCCAGGTCTGGGCCGTCGAGCCGCCATAGGCCGTCAGCCCATAGACCGCGATGCCGCAGATCAGCACCGCCGCGAAGACCGACAGGGCCGACCCGGTCAGGCGCGAGATCTTGCCGATCGGCCGCACCACGGCGGCGGCGGCCAGGATGGCCAGCCCCCCGAAGGTCGGCAGGGTGTAGTGGGCCAGCTTGGTCGGGGCCAGTTCGAAGATCAGCCAGGCCGGAACCACCCAGCAGATCATGAAGCGGATCGCAGGCTCGGCCCGCCGGGTCCAGGCCGCCGCCACCGCCGCCGGCAGCAGCAGGGTCGACGGGAAGAAGAGCAGGGGCGAGATGACGGTGTAGAGCCCGATGAAGCCGCCGTGGCTTTCGTGGGCGCCGACGATCTTGTTGCCCAGATCCCCCATCACGGCCTCCTTCCAGAAGCCGCCGTCGGTGGCGATGGTGATGGCGATGGCCCAGGGGCCGACGATCAGGGCCGTCAGAGGCAGACCCCAGCCCCAGCCCAGCCGCTTCAGCCAGCGCACGTCCCGGTCCCAGACCGACAGGGCCAGCATGGCCGGGGCGACCACGATCAGGCCGATCGGCCCCTTGATGAGAATGGAGACGCCCAGCCCCAGCCAGAACATCAGCTTGTGCGGCCTGAGCGGCCGCTCGCCCGCCTTCGTCGCCATATAGATCCGCGCCAGCCCGGCCATGGCCAGGGTCACGGCGCCGCACAGCATGGCGTCCGTCTTGGCGATGCCTGCCTCGGTCGACAGCAGGAAGGTCGTCCCCAGGATGGCCCCGGCCAGAAAGCCCGCGCGATGGCCGAACAGGGCCGCCCCCGCCCAGGCCGCGCAGGCCGCCGCCAGCATGGCCCCGAGCAGGGAGGGCAGGCGGTAGGGGGCGATGTCGCGATTCTCGACCTGACTGGTCACGGACACCGCCGCCGCCTGCAGCCAGTAGATGCCGACGGGCTTCTTCCAGCGCGGCACGTCCTGGAACCGGATATCGACATAGTCGCCGCTCTCCAGCATCTGGGAGGTGGCCTGGGCGTAGCGGCTCTCGTCCCGATCCAGCGGCGGCAGCAGCAGCAGCCCGGGCAGGCCCGCGAACAGGGCCAGCAGGGCCGCCAAGGCCGGACCGCGCCAGCCGACGATATAGCGATCCAGATCAGGACGGTTCATGGGCGAGTGGTAGCACGGCTTTCACCGCCCCTGTCAGCCCCTTCGCATCGCCGTCCCACCCCCGTCTCGCACCCGGGCTGCGGCTGGGCTAGAAGTCGGGGATGAACGCTTCCGCTTCGCCCGAAATCTCCGTCGTCGTTCCCGTCCATGACGAGGCGGGCGCCGCCGTGCCCCTGGCGCGCGAGATCGCCCAGGCCTTCGCCGGCCGGTCCTACGAGATGATCTTCGTCGACGACGCCAGCCGCGATGCGACCCTGGCCGAACTGCGCGCCGCCATGGCCGACCTGCCGGCCCTGCGCGTCCTGGCCCACACGTCCAATGCGGGCCAGAGCCGGGCGGTGCGCACCGGCGTGATGGCGGCGCGCGGGTCTCTGGTGGTCACCCTGGACGGCGACGGCCAGAACCCGCCACACGAAGCGCCGCGCCTGATCGACGCCCTGGTCGCGGCCCCGGCCAATGTCGCCCTGGTCGGCGGGGTCCGGGCCAAACGTCAGGACACGGGCGCGAAGAAACAGGCGTCGCTCTGGGCCAACCGCATCCGCAAGCGCCTGCTGGGCGACGACGCCGACGACACGGGCTGCGGCCTCAAGGCCTTCCGCCGCGACGCCTTTCTGGCCCTGCCCTACTTCGATCACATCCACCGCTACCTGCCGGCCCTGATGATCCGCGAGGGGTATGAAAACCGCTACCTCGACGTAGACCACCGCCACCGCGAGACGGGCCGCTCGAAATACACCAACTGGGGACGGCTGATGGCGTCGTTTTCCGACCTGCTGGGCGTCATGTGGCTGAAGACCCGCTCACGCCGCCCGGGCGCGGTGAGCGAGTTTTAGGATGTTGTCGCCAGCGTAGCGGTCGCGCGGGAAGCGGGTTATCGTCAACGCGCTTCCGCCGGAAGCCGCCTGAAGGACCGCGCCCATGCTGATCGCCCTGCCGCTGCTGCTCATCCCGGTGGTGCTCTACAACATCGTCGTGCTGTGGGGCGCGTCGGGTCAGGGCGGACTGGCGGCGGCTGACGAAATTCTGCGCGATCCGGTCTTTTCCATGCCCATGACCTCGGGCGCGACCTGGAGCGTGGGGGTCGGCGACCTGATCCTGTTCCTGGCCCTGATCCTGCTCTTCTTCGAACTGCTGAAGTCGACCTCGAGCCAGAAGGTGGCGATCGTCAATCACGCCCTGTCGCTGGTGGTCTTCGTGGTCTGTCTGGTTGAGTTCCTGCTGATCCGGGGCTTCGCCACCTCGACCTTCTTCCTGATCCTGACCATGGTCATGCTGGACGTCCTGGCCGGTTTCATTGTGACGATCATCGCCGCGCGACGGGACATGGATTTCGGCGCGGGCGGGCACTGAGTGAACAGTGAGCAAGGGGTGCTAGTGAGCGCTTTCGCTCACGGCTCGCTCACTAGCACTTTTCACGGCTCAAGCGTCTCAACGGTCAGATTGCCGTTCGTATAAACGCAGATGCTGGCCGCGATCGCCATCGACTTCCGCGCGATGGCCTCGGCGTCGAGATCGGAATGCTCGATCAGGGCGAGCGCCGCCGACAAGGCGTAGTTGCCGCCTGAGCCCACGGCCGCCACGCCATGCTCCGGCTCGAGCACGTCGCCCACGCCCGTGACCGTGAAGATCGAGCTCGCGTCGGCCACCAGCAGCATGGCCTCCAGCCGACGCAAGTAGCGATCCGTCCGCCAGTCCTTGGCCAGATCGACGCAGGCCCTCGCCAGCTGGTCCGGATACTGCTCCAGCTTGGCCTCCAGTCGTTCGATCAGGGTGAAGGCGTCGGCCGTGGCGCCCGCGAAGCCGGCCAGCACCTTGCCGCCCGCCAGCACCCGCACCTTGCGCGCGGCGCCCTTGACGATGGTCGGGCCCATCGAGACCTGGCCGTCGCCGGCGATGACGGTGCGGCCGTTCTTTCGCACCGCCAGAATCGTCGTGCCGTGCCAGCCGGGAGAGGCCGCCGCATCGGCGGAAAGTCGGGAGTTGTCCATGGCTTGCAGATGGCGTCGGGAGCGCCGCGCATCAAGCTTTGCATTATGATTCCCTCAATTGGGGAGCTTTGCCATATTTTTACCCCATGTAACCGCTACCATTCACAATTGAATTCCCCGAAAACCGATGTGATTGGAGATTCGCTGTGCTTCAGCGCGCGATCTACGTCAGCGACGCGACCGGCGAGGCAGGCTCCAACCTCCTGTCCCTGGTCCAGATTCTGGGCGTGTCCGACGCCAACAACCGGCGGGACCACCTGACCGGCGTCCTGCTGTTTCATGGCGGCCAGTTCCTGCAGGCGATCGAGGGCAAGCGGACCGATCTGGATCGGCTGATCCGTCGCCTGAAGGCCGACCCGCGCCACTCCAACCTGCGCTTTCTCGTCGATGGCCCGGCCGAGGGCCGCAATCACGGCGAGGCGCCGATGGTGCGACTCCAGCTCAACACCGGGGCCCACGAAATCCTCGGCGACGACGCCCTGTCCGATCTGGACCTGCCGCGCGCGGAGGCCCTGTTGCGCGCCGCCGCAACCCACACCGCTGCGGCCTGATCCTCCCGGCCCGACCTTCACCGCCTGACTTCCGGCCGCCGACCGCCTAGATAGGCGGATGGCCCACTTCTCCGACGCCGAAGTCGAACGCTACGCCCGCCACCTGGTCCTGTCCGAGATCGGCGGCCCGGGCCAGCAGAGGCTGGGCGCCGCTCGCGTCCTGATCGTCGGCGCCGGCGGCGTCGGCGGACCCGCCGCCCTCTATCTGGCCGCCGCCGGGGTCGGGACGATCGGACTGGTCGACGATGACACGGTCGCCCTGTCCAATCTCCAGCGCCAGATCCTGTTCTCCGACGCCGACATCGGCGCACCCAAGGTCCAAGCCGCCGCCGCCCGCCTGACCCGGACCAACCCCCATGTCGCCGTCGAGCCGCACGCGGTCCGCCTGACCCCTGACAACGCCGCCGATCTGGTCGCCGCCCATGACGTGGTGATCGACGGCACGGACGACTTCGACACCCGGTTTGCGGTCAACGCCGCCTGCGTCGCCGCCGGCAAACCCCTCGTCTCCGGCGCCCTTGGCCGCTGGACGGGTCAGGTGGCGGTGTTCCAGGGCCGCCCCTGCTACCGGTGCCTGGTCCCGGAAAGCCCGCCCGACGCCGAGACCTGCGCCCGCGTCGGCGTCGTCGGCGCCCTGACCGGCGTCATGGGCTCCATGGCGGCGCTCGAAGCGATCAAGCTCGTCACCGGCGCAGGTCAGCCCCTGACCGGCCGGTTGATGCTCTACGACGGTCTTGCAGGGACGAGCAGGACAGTGAGGGTGGCGGCCGATCCAGAGTGCTCGGTGTGCGGAACCTGAAGCCGCCCCTGGACCTGGATCAGATCGGCTTCAGTCGGCCTGTTTCGATCCAGGCGTTCAGTCGGGCGGGCGCCAGACGGGCCACGCAGCTTTCCTTGCCGCAGGCGGACCTGGCGATCAGGAAGGTGTCCCCGTCCAACGGAACGATGCCCGTGCTCGCGTCGAAGTGGAGCCTCTGGAGGCTTGCGAAGGTGCGATCCGCCCGGATCAGCACCTCCGTGAAGTCCGGCTTGCCGTAGCATCCAAACCACCAGTGGTCGCCGTCGAAGGCGGCGGTCTGGATGCCCTTGAAGGTCTGGCCCGTCTTCAGAGCGATCCTTCGGCCGGAAGTGAAATCCATGTCGAACGCGTAGACGGCGTTCTCAACGGCGCCCTCGGGCAGGCCGCCGACGACGATGAAGCGACCGTCGCCGAACGCGACGCCCCCCGCGCCATAGACCAGGTCGGGAAGGGCGTGCCGGGCGAGCAGTGACAGGTCTTCGGCATCGTAGACGTAGATCCAGGAGTCCGCGCGCCGCTCCGCGTCGTTGAACAGGCCCAGGTTGACCGCGACATAGAGCCTGCCCCCGACGTGGCACAGGTCACCGTGATGCGTGGGCACGGCGACCTGACGGACGATGTTCCCGGCCGCGTCGGTCTTCACGAGATGGGTCGTCATCGACCAGTAGATGGCGTCCCGATCATTGGTGCAGACGCCCTGGAGGTGGCCGGGATAGGTTCCGCTCAGCGCCACGCCGGAGGCGGCGACGATCTGCAACGGGGTCAATCCGATCGACGGGCCGGCCGACAGGCTTGGAAAGCCGGCCAGGGCCAGAGGGAGAGCGCCCATCAGACCGCGACGCGAAAGCCTGTCGGCTGCCCGGTTCGATCCCTGCGGCCGATCTGAACGCGACGCCATCGATTCATCCTCCGATCCGGTCACCGGACGTAGGCGGAGAATGTGACAGCCGATCCGCCGCGCGCTCCCTACAACATCGCCGGGATCACCCGGTCCGGCGGGCGGTGCTGGTTCTGGAAGGTCATGACGTTGAGGATCACCCGGTCGCCCATGTCCTGACGCGCCTCAAGCGTCGCCGAGCCGAGGTGGGGCAGCAGAACCACATTCGGATGGCCGATCAGACCGGGATGGATGGCCGGCTCGTTCTCGAACACGTCCAGTCCGACGCCGGCCAGACCGCGCCGCGCCACCACCTCCGACAGGGCCGCCTCGTCAATCAGTTCGCCGCGCGCGGTGTTGATCAGGACGGCGTGGGGCTGAAGCCGGGCCAGACGGTCGGCGTTGAGCAGGTGGTGGGTGTCCTTCGTCGCCGGGCAGTTCAGCGACACCACGTCCATCCGCGCCAGCATCTCGTCCAGATCGTCCCACCAGGTCGCGCCCAGCTCCTCGGCGATCCGCTCGGAGACGGGTTTTCTGTTGTGATAGTGGACCTGCATGCCGAACGCCTTGGCGCGTCTGGCGAGGGCCTGGCCGATCCGGCCCATGCCGACGATGCCCAGCCGCTTGCCCCACAGCTTGCGCCCGCACATCCAGGTCGGGGTCCAGCCCTGGAACCGGCCCTCGGCGACCACATTGGCCCCCTCCACGATGCGGCGGCTGACGGCCAGGATCAGGGCCATGCCCAGATCGGCCGTGTCCTCGGTCAGGACGCCCGGCGTATTGGTGACGATGATCCCGCGCGCCACCGCCGCGTCGATGTCGATGTGATCGACCCCGGCCCCGAAGTTGGCGATCATCTTCAACTGCTCGCCCGCCCCGTTGATCAGGTCGGCGTCGATCTCGTCGGTGATGGTCGGGACCAGAACCTCGGCCCGCTGCACCGCCGCCTCCAGCGCCGCCCGGTTCATCGGCTGGTCCTTGAGGTTCAGTTCGGCGTCGAACAGCTCGCGCATCCGCGTCTCGACCGCGTCGGGCAGGCGTCTGGTTAATACGACCTTAAGCTTGCGGGTGGACATCTGGGCCTCGGGATTCACGCGGGCGTCTGGGGTGACAGACGGCCCGGTTGCGACAGGTCGTTACGGGTGTCTAGCAAGACTGCGTCCGGGTTCAAAAGGGTGAAGGGCCGCAGGCGGGTCGCGCCCCTGTTCGCCGGCGCCGTCGCCCTGCTGCTGGGCGCCGCCGCCGAGCCGACGGCGGTCATGCCCGACGGCCGCCCGACCCCGACCCGACAGCCGGTGCCGCGCTGGCTGTCGCTGAAGTCGTCCGAGGTCCGCGCCCGCACCGGCCCCGGTCTCGACTACCGAATCCTGTGGGAGTATCGCGCCGCCGGCCTGCCGGTTCAGGTCATCGCCGAGACCCGCGAATGGCGAAAGATCTGCGACCCGGAGGGCTCCGTCGCCTGGGTCCATCGCAGCGTCGTCTCCAGCCGCCGCACCGTCTTCAACCCCTCGACCCAGGAACTGCCCCTGCGCTCGGGCCGCAGCGAGACGGCCGCCGTCCGCGCCCGTCTTGCCCCCCGCGCCCTGATCGCCCTGGACAAGTGCGAGGACGGCTGGTGCGATCTGGGCGGACGCAAGGTGCATGGATGGGCGCCCGAGGCAGCCCTGTTCGGGGTCCAGCCCCGCGCCCTGTGCGACGCCTCGCGCCCTGCCGGCCCGGCCGGGCGGGGCGGCTAGGCCCATTCACGACGGTTGAGCCCGGACGGGCGCTGGTGTAACCCCGCCGCAACAGTGTTTGCGGAGCCCGCATTGAGCCAGTCCCAATACCCCTCGTCGTTCGATCACGCCGCCCTTCTGGCCTCGGGCCGGGGCGAGCTGTTCGGCCCCGGCAACCCCCAGCTTCCGGCCCCGCCGATGCTGATGTTCGACCGGATCGTCGAGATCAACTCCGACGGCGGCGCGCACGGCAAGGGCTATGTCGAGGCCGAGCTCGACATCAACCCGGACCTCTGGTTCTTCCAGTGCCACTTCATCGGCGACCCGGTGATGCCGGGCTGCCTGGGCCTGGACGCCATGTGGCAGCTGGTCGGCTTCTATCTGGGCTGGATCGGCGGCCAGGGCAGAGGCCGGGCGCTGGGCGTCGGCGAGGTCAAGTTCACCGGCCAGGTCACCCCCGACATCAAGAAGGTGGTCTACAAGATCCATCTGAAGCGGGTCATCAACCGCAAGCTGGTCATGGGCATCGCCGACGGCGTGCTGGAGGCCGACGGCGAGGTCATCTACACCTGCAACGACATGCGGGTGGGCTTGTTCGGTGCGACAACCTCGGTCGCCGAAACCCCTGCCGCATAGGCGGGAAACCCACTATCTGAACATCGCGGTCAACGCGGGACCAATGCGGGCGACGGCCAGATCGTCGCCAAAGGACAGAAGGAAACAGCCATGCGGCGTGTCGTCGTCACCGGCCTGGGCATCGTCTCTTCCATCGGCACGGGCGTGCAGGAGGTCCTGACCTCCCTGCGCGAGGCCCGTTCGGGCGTCGTCGCCGCCCCGGACCACATCAAGTACGGCTTCCGCTCCCAGGTCTGGGCCCCGCCGTCCCTGGGCGTCACGGCCGAGGACTGGGCCCCGCTGGTCGATCGCCGCGCCGCCCGCTTCCTGTCCAACGGCACGGCCTGGGCCCATATCGCCTTCGAGGAGGCGCTGAAGGATTCCGGCCTGACGGCCGAAGAGATCCAGGACGAGAAGATCGGCCTGATCGTCGGCGAGGGCGGCCCCTCGACCCAGGTCATCCTGCAGGCGGCCCAGACGACCATGG
This sequence comes from Brevundimonas sp., assembly GCF_052436175.1. Taxonomy (GTDB): domain Bacteria; phylum Pseudomonadota; class Alphaproteobacteria; order Caulobacterales; family Caulobacteraceae; genus Brevundimonas. Next base: position 9,872 of record NZ_JBQVNM010000003.1, read on the forward strand.
AGCGCGGCTCGCCCAAGCGCGTCGGCCCCTTCGCCGTGCCCAAGGCCATGTCGTCCGGCCCCTCGGCCGTCCTGTCGACCTGGTTCCAGATGAAGGGGATCAACTATTCGATCTCCTCGGCCTGCGCGACCTCGGCTCATTGCATCGGCGCGGGCGCCGAACAGATCGCCTGGGGCAAGCAGGACGTGGTCTTCGCCGGCGGCTGCGAGGACATCGACTGGTCCATGTCCAACATGTTCGACGCCATGGGCGCCATGTCGTCCAACTTCAACGACACCCCCTCGGTCGCCAGCCGGGCCTATGACCGCGACCGCGACGGCTTCGTCATCGCCGGCGGCGCCGGCATCGTGGTGCTGGAGGAATACGAGCGGGCCAAGGCGCGCGGCGCGACCATCTACGGCGAGGTCGTGGGCTATGGCGCCAACTCGGACGGCCACGACATGGTCGCCCCCTCGGGCGAGGGCGCCGAGCGCTGCATGAAGCTGGCGATGGACATGGCCGGCAACCGCCGCATCGATTACCTGAACCCGCACGGCACCTCGACCCCCGTGGGCGACGCCAAGGAGATGGCGGCGGTCCGCAACGTCTTCGGCGCCGACATGCCCCTGATCTCCTCGACCAAGTCCATGACCGGCCACTCCCTCGGCGGCGCGGGCGTCTGGGAGGCCATCTATTCCATCCTGATGCTCAACAACGGCTTCGCCGCCGAGAGCGCCCATATCGAGAACCTCGACCCCGAGTTCGAGGGCATGCCGATCCTGCGCGAACGCAAGGACGTCGAACTGACCACCGTCATGTCCAACTCCTTCGGCTTCGGCGGCACCAACGGGACGCTGGTGATCTCGAAGGTCTGAGATGCGCTACCTCGATCGAGCGCTTACGGCTTTGGGGGGGCTCGCACTAGGTATGGCTCTGTTCCTGCGTCTGCCGACCTGGGTCGGTGTGGTGGGAATCTTGATGATCGCCGTAGCCGTGTTCTTGCCGGATCGCTTTCGGCGATAGGGGCAGGGGTCATTTTATCCCGTCATCCTCGCCCTTGTGGCGAGGATCCAGAAACACCGAAGGCCAAGTCAGGCCCAAAGCCCTCTACCCGATCCAAGATCGCGAATTCCTGGAGCTGCCGGGAGTCTGGATCCTCGCCACAAGGGCGAGGATGACGACGTTGGGGTTGGGGATTGGGTACGGTCGCTACGCGGCCGCGCGGCCTTCGCTCTCGGTCAGGACCAACCGGATCGCCGTGAGCAGGGCCGCCGGGTCGATCGGCTTGCACACCACCGCATCCATCCCCGCCGCGCGATAGCGGCGGGCGTCGCGCTCGGAGGCATTGGCGGTCAGGGCGATGATCGGCATGCCCGGAACCCGCAGGGCGCGGATGCGGCGGGTGGCCTCCAGCCCGTCCATCCCGGGCATCTGGATGTCCATCAGGATCAGGTCGAACCGCGTCCGACCGACCGCCTCAATGGCCTCCGCCCCGCCGTCTACGCTCTCAGCGGTGGCCCCGAAGGTCTCCAGCAGTTTCGAGGCCACGAAGCGGTTGGTGGCGTTGTCGTCCACGACGAGGACATGGATCGTCTCATGCGGCGTCGGTTCCGGGGCCGCGGCCTTTTCGGCCGCGCGCTCGACAGCCTCGGGCAGGGTCAAGTCGAAGACGAAGCGCGCGCCGCCGCCGGGGGCGGTGGAGACGCCGATGGCGCCGCCCATGGCCTCGACGATCTGGCGACAGATGGTCAGGCCCAGCCCCGCGCCCGCGCCGTCGCGATGGGCGCCGCCGGTGTTGAAGGGCTCGAAAATGTGGGCGGCGATGTCGGGCGGGATCCCGGGCCCCGTGTCCTCGATCGCGCCGGACACCCTCACCTGCCCGCCTTCGGCGCGGGCCGAGACCCGCATGACGACCCCGCCCTCGGTCGTGAACTTCAGGGCGTTGCCGATCAGGTTGTTGAACAGCTGCTTGATCCGCACCCGGTCGCCCATGACCCAGCCGTCCTCCGGCAGGTCGCAATCCAGGGTCAGCCAAAGCCCCTTCTCCTCGGCCCGGGCGCGCCACAGGGCCTCGACGTCCTCGACAAGGGCCGACAGGCTCAGGGGCTCGGCGTCCAGATGGGTCACCCCCGCCTCGGCCCGCGACATGTCCAGGGCGTCGGTCAGCAGGCCCAGCAGGGATTCGCCGGAATCGAGGATGGCCCCGACATAGGGCCTGAGCTCCGTCTGGGTCAGCTTGCGCTCCAGCAACCGCGCCACGCCCAGCACCCCGTTCAAGGGCGTGCGGATCTCGTGGCTCATCACGGCCAGAAACTCGGACCGGGCGCGGCTGGAGGCGCGGGCCTCTGCCTCGGCGACGGCGAGACTGCGCGCCAGCTCGGCCATCTGGTCGGCGCGCTGCAGGTTGATGGCGCTGGCGGCGCGCAGGATCTCCAGCACGCTGCCGGCCCCGACATAACGCCCCTGACGCGTGGCGATGAAGCCGCCCAGCAGGGCGCCGGCGTCGGCCGAATCCGCCAGGCGGAAGAAGGCGTCGGCGGGCTCGTCCTCGTCGGCCACGACCGGATTGTGGTTCATCAGGCCCGAGATCGGACGACCGGCGTAGAGCTCGCGCCCGAAGGCGGCGGCCATCTTCAGAAACAGGGCGTTGCGCTCGATCAGGCCGACGGGCCGCCCCTCGGCGTCCACCACGGCGATGACCATCAGGTTCGGGTCGGCCTGGAACCGGTCGAACGCCAGGCCGCCGGGCGTGTCGCCGGTGATCGGTTCGCCGGGTTGTACATAGTCGCCGATACGCATGGCCGCTCCCACAAGCAGGCCGGCACATTCACCGGAAGCCCTTAACAGCCGGTGGGTCGAGTGTGAAATTTCGTCTATGTTTTCAATACAATCTATCCGGCCACGGAGCGATCTCCGGGCCCCGAAGCGAACCGGCGCGCGGGCCATGCTTCCTTGGACGCCGCCGCCCTGCTAACCCTCGGCGCAAATCATCTGGAGACATCTCATGGCATCCGAATCCGCCTGGAACATGCCGACCGGCCAACTGATGAAGGGCAAGAAGGGCCTCATCATGGGGGTGGCCAACGCCAATTCCATCGCCTGGGGCATCGCCTCCCAGCTGGCCGCCCAGGGTGCCGAACTGGCCTTCACCTACCTCGGCGAGGGTCTTGAGCGCCGGGTGCGCCCCCTGGCCGAGAGCGTCGGCGCCAGGCTGCTGATCCAGGCCGACGTCACCGACGACGCCTCCATGGACACCGCCTTCGCCGAGTTGGAGAAGGAATTCGGCACGATCGACTTCGTCATCCACGCCATCGCCTTCGCCAACAAGGACGAGCTGAAGGGCTCCTTCGTCGACAACACCTCGCGCGACAGCTTCCTGCTGGCCATGAACATCTCGGCCTTCAGCTTCGTGGACGTGTCACGCCGCGCGGCGAAACTGATGCCCAACGGCGGGTCTCTGGTCACCCTGACCTATCTGGGGTCCGAGCGGGCCATCCCCAACTACAACACCATGGGCGTGGCCAAGGCGGCGCTGGAGGCGGCGACCCGCTACATCGCCCGCGACCTGGGGCCCAAGGGTATCCGCGTCAACGCCATCTCGGCCGGAGCCATGCGCACCCTGTCCCTGGCCGGCATCTCGGGCGGCCGGGGCATGATCGCCCAGGGCCGCGCCATGTCGGCGATGAAGGAGGACACCTCCATGGAGGGCGTCGCCGGCGCCGCCCTGTGGCTGGTCTCCGACCTCGGCTTCTCGACCACCGGCGAGGTCGTCCACGTCGACGCCGGCTTCCATATGATGGGTCTGGCCGGCGACGAGGAAGGCTGAGGTTTTAGGGAATAGGGGCAAGGGAATAGGGAATAGGGGCGAGGGGATAGTTTTCCAGCAAGAACCAGCGGTTCCACCTGATCCCGCCTTTCTCCCAGAAACCTAGAACCTCAAACCTAGCCCCTCACCCCTCTCCAGCCTCTATGAAGCACTCCCGTCTCCCGCCCCCCTCCGCCTTCACCGCCGCCGCCGTCGGGGTGATCATCGGCTTCGGCGGGACGGTGGCCCTGGTGGTGCAGGCGGGTCAGGCGCTCGGGGCCAGTCCGGTGCAGATCGTCTCCATGGTCACAGGCCTCTGCCTGGGCATCGGCCTGCCGGGCCTGCTGCTCAGTCTCAGGCTGCGCATCCCCGTCATCCTGGCCTGGTCGACGCCGGGCGCGGCGCTTCTGGCGGCCTCTACCCTCGGCCACGACTGGTCCACCGCCGTCGGCGCCTTCGTCATCTCCGGCCTGCTGATGGTGCTGACGGGCCTGATCCCGGTGCTGGGTCGGCTGGCGGCGCGCATTCCCCCGGCCATCGCCTCGGCCATGCTGGCGGGGGTGCTGGCGCCCTTCGTCATCCGGCTGTTTCTGGTCTTCCCGACCGACATGGCGCTGGCCGCCGGACTGGTCGCGGTTTTCCTGATCGGGCGCAGACTGGCCCCGACCTGGGCCATGCCGATGGTGCTGGCCGGCGCTTTCGCCGCCCTCGCTCTCCGGGGCCAGATCGCCCTGCCGCCCGGGACCGGCCTGTTCGGGACCCTGGCGCCCGTGGTTCCCCATTTCGACCTGAAGGCGGCGATCAGTCTGGCCCTGCCGCTTTTCCTCGTCACCCTGGTGTCCCAGAACCTGCCCGGCCTCGTGGTGCTGAAGACTTCGGGCTATGAGCCCCGGCCCGGCCCCCTGCTGCTGGCCACGGGCGCGGCCACGACCGTGCTGGCGCCGTTCGGGGTGTTCGGCGTTAATCTGGCGGCCATCGTCGCGGCCATCTGCACCGGACCGGACGCCCATCCCGACAAGGACCGCCGCTGGGTGGTCGGGGTGATCTACGGCGGCCTCTATCTGGTCGTGGCCGTCTTCGCCGCCCCCGTCGCCGGCCTGTTCGCCGCCATGCCGGCGGGGGCCCTGGCCCTGATCACCGGCCTCGCCCTGATCGGCCCCCTGACCGGCGCCCTGACGACCATGCTGGCCCAGCCCGAGGACCGCGAGGCGGCGGTGCTGACCTTTGCCGCCACCGCCTCGGGTCTGGCCTTGCTCGGCATCGGCTCGGCCTTCTGGGGCCTGACCGTCGGCTTCCTGGCCCTGGCGGCCCGACGCCTGCCGGGGTTGCGTCGCGCCTAGCCCCGCGCCGGGATCTCCAGCCCGCGCTGCACCGCCGGCCGCGCCAGTCCGCGCTGCAGCCAGGCGTCCACGGCCTTGAAGTCGGCATAGCCGACGATCTCGCCCGCCTCATAGAAGCCGACCAGATTACGCACCCAGCCCAGCAGGGCGATGTCGGCGATGGAATAGTCGCCCCCATTCGGACCCATGATCCAGTCGCGGTCCTGAAGCCGGCCGTCCAGCACGCCCAGCAGACGGCGGCTCTCGGCGACGTAGCGGTCGCGCGGCCGCTTGTCCTCGAACTCCCGGCCCGCGAACTTGTGGAAGAAGCCCAGCTGGCCGAACATCGGGCCCACGGCGCCCATCTGCCACATCACCCACTGGATGGTCTCGTACCGGGTCGCCGGGTCGCTCGACAGCAGCTTGCCCGTCTTGTCGGCCAGATAGATCAGGATCGCGCCGGATTCCCACAGGGCCAGAGGCTTCCCGCCCGGACCGTCGGGATCGAGGATGGCCGGGATCTTGCCGTTCGGGTTCAGCGACAGATAGTCGGGCGTCCAGGTCTGGTTCTGCATGATGTCGACCAGATGCGGCTCATAGGCCAGGCCGATCTCCTCCAGCATGATGGAGGCCTTCACCCCGTTGGGCGTGTTCAGCGAATAGAGCTGCAGCCGGTCGGGATGCTGCGCCGGATACTGGCGGGTGATCGGAAAAGCGGACAGGTCGGTCATGGAACGGGCTCCGTTGAGGCCCGGATGTCGGAAGCCGCGCCGTTCCGCGCAAGGTCACGCGCCTTTGCGCGACGCCGGGCATTTCGCGGTTGACGCGAACGCCCGATGTGCCAGCTTCACCATTGTCCGATCCCCCCGGACCCAAATCTGGAGAGCCGTCATGGCGCACAAGTTCGAAGTCTATCAGGACAAGGCCGGCGAGTTCCGCGTCCGCTTCAAATACAACTCCGAAGTCATCTTCTCGACCGAGGGCTATTCCGACAAGTCGGGCGCCAAGCGCGCCATCGAGTCGATCAAAAAGCACGTCGGCGACGCCCCGGTCGAAGAGGTTTGAATACCTGTTCCTTCTCCCCTTGTGGGAGAAGGATCAGCCTTCCGGCTCCCGCTCGCCGACCTCCTCGGGCCGCACCACGCGCAGCCAGCCCTCGGCGACATGCAGCTCCGGCGCGGCCTCGCGCGTGAACGGCAGGTACCAGGTCCGGCCCCCCGCCGCCGGGGCGATTTCCAGCATGTCGTCGGCGCCGAAGTTCTGCACCGACTTGACGGTCCCCAGCACGACATCGGCCGGGTCGCGGGCCTCCAGACCGACCAGATCGGTCAGATAGAATTCGTCCTCCTCCGGCTCGGGCAGGGCGTCGCGCGGCACGAACAGCTTCAGCCCGCGCAGGGCGTCGGCCTCCTCCTTGGTCGCGATCTCCTTCGCCCGGCCGACGATCCCTTTCTTGTCCGGCCGTCCGGAGGTCAGGGTCAGACCGACCGACCCGTCGGCCCGCATCAGGACGCCATAGTCCAGCAGGCTCATCGGCTCGGCCGTATAGGCCGTCACCTTGACCTCGCCGCGCACCCCAAAGGCGCCGCCGATCTGGGCCACGAGAACGAGTCTGGCGTCTGTCGTCATTCGGCGATCCTCTTCATCCCGCCCCATAACAGAAAAGCAGCGCCCGTGAGGACGCTGCTTTCCCGTATCATTCCGGCCAAAGCCGGCGATGTCGAAAGCCTCAGCCCTCGGTCTTCTCTTCTTCGGCGGCGCCTTCGGCCGGAGCCTCTTCGACGCTGACCTCGGCCGAACCTTCGGCTTCAGCGGCGGGAGCTTCCTCAGCGGCCGGAGCCTCTTCAGCGGCCGGCTCTTCAGCCGGAGCGTTCTTGGCGGCTTCGGCGGCGGCGGCGGCTTCTTCCTTGGCGCGGGCGGCGGCTTCGGCGGCCTCGGCCTTGGCGGCGGCTTCAGCCTCGGCGCGGTCGGCTTCGCGCTGGGCGCGCTCAGCCAGACGTTCCTGGGCCTTCTTGCCCGGGGCGCCCTTGTTCGGGTTGTTGCCTTGCGTCCACTGGACCTTGCCGGCCAGGGCTTCGTCGGTGCTCTGCGAGATGAAACGGGCGACGCGGTCGGTCGGCTGGGCGCCCTTGCCGAGCCATTCGGCGATGCGATCGGCCTTCAGCTTGATGCGGGGTTCGGCGGCGTCCTTGGGCAGCATCGGGTTGTAGGAGCCGACCTTCTCGATGAACTTGCCGTCGCGCGGGGCGTGCGAGTCGGCGACGACGATGTGGTAGTCGGGGCGCTTCTTGGCACCGCCGCGGGACAGACGAATCTTCAGCATTTTCAGTCTCTTTCTTTAAGTCGGATCATTTCTTGGGAGGGAAGCCCGGCAGGCCGGGCAGGCCTCCCGGAAGTTGTCCGCCGCCCAGTCCCGCAAGACGGTCCTGGATGGCTTTCAGTTCGTCGGCCGAGGGTTCCGGCATCTTGCCGCCACCCATGGCCTGAAGGCGTTTCATGTCGGCGCCGCCGCCGCCCATTCCGGGCATGCCGCCACCCAGGCCGCCGAGCATGGCGGCCATCTGCTGCATCTTGCGCGGACCGCCCTTGGCCATCGACTTGACCATATCGGCCATCTGACGGTGCTGTTTCAGCAGGCGGTTGATCTCCTGGACCTCGACCCCGGCGCCGACGGCGACCCGCTTCTTGCGTGACGCATTCAACAGGTCGGGCTTCTTGCGCTCGGCCTTGGTCATGGAGGAGATGATGGCTTCCTGTCGCAGGATCATGCGGTCGTCGACGCCGCTCTCGGCCATCTGGTTCTTCATCTTGGCCACGCCGGGCAGCATGCCCATGATGCCCTGAAGACCGCCCATCTTCTTCATCTGCTGCAACTGGGCCATCAGGTCGTTCAGGTCGAACTGGCCCTTGGCCAGCTTCCTGGCCATGGCCTCGGCCTTGGACTGGTCCAGCTCCTGCGACGCCTTCTCGACCAGGGCGACGATGTCCCCCTGACCCAGGATGCGGCCGGCGACGCGGCGGGCGTCGAACACGTCCAGGGCGTCGACCTTCTCGCCCGCGCCCAGATATTTGATCGGCAGGCCGGTGACGGCCCGCATCGACAGCATGGCGCCGCCGCGCCCGTCGCCGTCGGCGCGGGTCAGGATCAGGCCGGTCAGGGGCAGACGCTCGTGGAAGGCCTTGGCGGTGCGCACCGCGTCCTGACCGGTCAGGCTGTCAGCGACCAGCAGGGTCTCGACGGGTTTGGCGATCTCGGCGACCTCGGCCACCTCGTTCATCAGGCCCTCGTCCAGGGTGATGCGGCCGGCGGTGTCGAGGATCAGGACGTCGAAGCCCTGGAGTTTCGCGGACGTGAGGGCCCGCTTGGCGATCTGCACCGCGCTCTCGCCCGCCACGATGGGCAGGGTCGCTACCTCGATCTGCTTGCCGAGAGTGGCCAGCTGCTCCATGGCGGCCGGACGACGGGTGTCCAGCGAGGCCATCATGACCTTCTTGCGATCGAACTTCGTCAGCCGCAGCGCCAGCTTGGCGGAGGTCGTCGTCTTGCCCGACCCCTGCAGACCGGCCATCAGCACCACGGCCGGCGGGGTCGCATTGGTGTTGAGCGGGACCGGCTCCTCGCCGCCCAGCATCTCGATCAGGCCGTCATAGACGATCTTGACCACCTGATCGGCCGGCTTGACCGAGCGAATGACTTCCTCGCCCGTGGCGCGCTCGGTGGCGAAGGCGATGAAGTCCTTGACCACCGGCAGGGCGACGTCGGCCTCCAGCAGGGCCACGCGCACCTCGCGCATCGCCTCCGCCACGTCCTTCTCGGACAGGGCGCCGCGGCCGGTGATCCGGTCGAAGACGCCTGTCAGCCGCTCGTTCAGAGCCTCGAACATTCACTACCTCGTCAGCCAGCAGGCCGTTCAACCCCGCCGCCTGAACCGATCTCCATAGCGAAACGGCCTCTGGCGACGCTCACGTCGGCAGAGGGTTCTCGCCTGCCTCGTTCATTCTCGTGGGCTATCGGCCGGTCGGCCTACTTGAGCCCGTGCTCAAGTAGCGCTCAGCGCGGTAGCACAACGAAAAATGCTGTCGTGCAGGTGGAGACGCAGGTTCAATTGCGTCGGAAGCGGCGGCTTATGAGGCAAAGACGGCCGTTTGTCGACTCCCGCCCGTCAGGCCGCGACGACACGCAGATCGCCGGCAGGCGCGTCCAGGGCCCGGGCGCCGTCCTGTTCACGCCCCTCGATCACGGGGTCGGTCCGGCGCGGTAGTCCGAGCACGGCCAGAAGGTAGCCGACGATGGCGCTGCCGCCATAGGCGACCAGCGGGGTCGGGTAGTCGGCAACGACCGCCGCGATGATGATCGCCAGCCAGGTTGCGCCGAACGCGGCATGGATCGCGCCGCCGCTTCTGTCACGCACCAGCCCCATGAGGGCCGGCACAAGCAGGATCATCGCGCCGCCCCACACCGCGATGGCGGACAGGAGGCCGCCGGAAAGGGCGGTGCGGAAGACGCGGTCGACGAATGGGGTGGGTGGAACCTCGTCCGGTTGCAGGGCGGTAAGAACCAAGGCCACAAGGGCGGCGGCCAGCACGACGACCGCCATGCGATCGCGTTTCATCAGGGCGACCGCGCCGACGCCCGCGACCACGGCGCCCGCCATCGCCCGGTCCGGCTGCCACGCCATGGCGACGGCCGCGAGCACCAAACCTGAGGCCGTCAGGATATTGCGCGACCGAGCGAAGCTGGTGATCAGCAGCGGCACAAGGATCAGGCTGGGCTGAAACACGACACCGCCCAGGGACACCCAGCGACGGACGCCCGACGCCGCGTCTCCGAATCCCGCCGTCGCCAACAGGGCCAGTCCCGCCACCAGGGCCAGGACGCCCGCGCCAGGTCGCGCCAGCGGATCCTTCCCCAGGAACGGCAGGATCACGATCAGGCCCGCAACGAGAGCCGACGCATTCATCACCAGCATCCGGGCGGGTGCGCCCGCCATGACCAGATAGGCCAGCCCCATCGACGTCGCCGCAACGGCGCAGGCGATCGCCACGCCGCGTCCCGGCCATTCGGTCATCATTGTCATCGCCCGTCCTTCTTCTGAATTTGTCAGCGCCTCATGCACGGCCTCGGCCGTCGCGGCCTTGAGCGCCCAGGTCGCGCAGCCAAAAGCGAAGATGAGGGCCTGATCCGGCCGTTCGATCTCGCCGGCCTCGCGCGCCATGGCCTCGGCCCAGCCGGACAGGCGCTCAGGCGCCAGCCTCATGCAGCACCGGACGATCCTCTCCGCCATCCTCATGCCGGTCTGGCCCTGGGTTGCGGATCGGGCGCAGGAATCGGCGGATTCGCTCGGGTGAGGGCGCGGCCCGGAGATGTCAGTCGGTAGGCGTGGCGCGGCGGTCGTCCCGACACGGCCTCCAGCCATGTAGCCTCGAGGAAGCCCTGGGCCTCCAGCCGGATCAGCAGGGGATAGAGGGTGCCCGACCTGACGCCGGTTCGGCGACAGAGATCGTAGCCGTGCGACCAGTCGCCCCCGGCCTCATCAAGGACGGCAAGCACCGATCGGGCGATGGGGGACAGGGCTCTGGCGCGGGTCACTTCCAATAAATCTACCTAGATAGATTTAATGTCAACCGCTGGGGTCGCGGGCTCGAATCATGGACCAGCCTCGGGCGCGATGGGACATGCGCCCCGCCCGCCATGACGGACGCCGCGCCCCCATCCCGGTTGTCACGCAAATTCATTCCCTGTTTCTGGCGTCCGGGGTCGCCTTGAAGGTCGTTTTGACCTCAAGATGAATCAGCTCCCCGACCGCCTCCTTGCACCAGAAGCGAGATGAACCATGTCGCCCGCCGCTACCGACGACCGCCTGCGCGAAGAGGTCCGCCTGCTCGGCGCCCAACTGGGGGAGGTCATTCGCGACGAGGGGGGTCAGGCCCTCTACGACAAGATCGAGGCGGTGCGTCAGGCCTCGGTCGCCTATCACCGCGACCCGGCCTCACATCCGGCGAAGCGGCTGGAGCGGCTGCTGACCGAACTGGATCTGGATGAGGCGGTCGGCCTGGCCCACGGCTTCGCGGTCTTTTCCCTGCTGGCCAATATCGCCGAGGACCGGGCGGGCAAGCGTCGGGCGCAGACGCAGACGCTCGCGGCCCTCAGCCCCGAACGCGCCCGGCCCGACACCATGGAGGGGGCGCTGGCCCGGCTGGCGGCGGCGGGCAAGACTCCGGCGGACGCCCGCGCCCTGCTGGCCGAGGCCCTGATCTCGCCGGTTCTGACGGCCCACCCGTCCGAGGTAAGGCGCAAGAGCGTCATCGACCGGATCGCCGCCGTCTCCGACCTGCTGGACGCCTGCGACGCGCCCGGGGCCGAAAGCTCGGTCCCCGCCTGTTCGCCCGAGGCCTTCCGCCGGGGCTTGCGTCGCCAGACGGTGATCCTCTGGTCCACGCGACTGGTGCGCGGCGCCGGTCTGGTGGTGCAGGACGAGATCGACACCGTCGTCTCCTTCCTCGAACGCATCTTCCTCAAGGTGGCGCCGGAACAGCTGGCCGACTGGCGCCGGCGGCTGGACGCGCCGGACCTCCAGCCCTTCATCCGCATCGGCGCCTGGGTCGGCGGCGACCGCGACGGCAATCCCAACGTCAATGGCGAGACCCTGTCGGCGGCTATGGCCACGGCGGCGCGGGCGGTATTGCGGTTCTATCTGGACGAGGTCAACGCCCTGGGCTCCGAGCTCAGCCTGTCGGCGAGCCTCGCCCAGGTGACGCCCGAACTGGCGGCCCTGGCCGGCGCCTCGGACGACGACAGCCCGCACCGCTCGGACGAGCCCTATCGCCGCGCCCTGACCGAGATCTACGCCCGTCTGGCCGAGACCCATCAGGCCCTGACCGGCATGCCGGCGCCCCGCCCGGCCCGGTTCGCCGCGACGCCCTATCCCGGCCCCGCCGAGTTCCGCGCTGAACTGGCCATCCTCCAGTCCAGCCTGATCGCCAGCCATGGCGAGGCCTTCGCCGACGACCGGCTGGCGCATCTGATCACCGCCGTGGACATCTTCGGCTTCCATATGGCGACCCTCGACCTGCGCCAGAACTCGGACGTCCATGAACGGGTCGTGGCCGACCTGTTCCGGGTGGCGGGGGTCGAGGCCGACTATTCGGCGCTGGACGAGGAGGCCCGCATCGCCCTGCTGTCCGGGGAGCTGGCCTCCGGACGGCTGCTGTTCAATCCGTATGGGACCTACGCGGAGGAGACGCTGAAGGAGCGGGCCATCCTTCAGGCCGCGGCCGTCGCCCTCGAACGCTTCGGCCCCCAGGCCATCCGCACCCATATCGTCTCCAAGACCGATGCGGCCTCGGACCTGCTGGAGGTCTATCTGCTGCTCAAGGAGGTCGGCCTCTACCGACCCGACGCCCCCGGCGAATGCCCGATCCAGGCCGCGCCCCTGTTCGAGACCATCGACGACCTCCGCGCCGCCAAGCCGACCTTGGAACGCCTGCTCCGGGAGCCCGCCGCCATGGCCGTGGCCCGGGCGCGCGGCGTGCAGGAGGTAATGATCGGCTATTCCGACTCCAACAAGGACGGCTCCTACCTGACCTCGACCTGGGAACTGCACGAGGCCTCCCGCGCCCTGCTGGACGTCACCGAGGCGGCCGGTCTGCGGCTCCAGCTGTTCCACGGCCGGGGCGGCGCCGTCGGACGCGGCGGGGGCTCCAGCTTCGCCGGCGTGGTGTCCCAGCCCACCGGCACCGTGGCTGGCCGCATCCGCATCACCGAACAGGGGGAGGTCATCGCCAACAAGTACGGCGAGCCCGACGTGGCCCGCCGCAACCTCGACGCCCTGACCGCCGGAACCCTGATCGCCTCCCTCGCGCCGCCGCCCGACGACGAGCTGACGGTCCGCCACGGCGCGACCGCGTCCGCCCTCAGCCAGGCCTCGATGAACGCCTATCGCAGGCTGGTCTATGAGACCGACGGCTTCGTCGACTATTTCCGCGCCGCCACCCCCATCGCCGAACTGTCGGAGCTGAAGATCGGTTCTCGCCCGGCGTCGCGCACCGCCTCCACCGCCATCGAGGACCTGCGCGCCATCCCCTGGGTGTTCAGCTGGTCCCAGAGCCGGGTCATGCTGCCCGGCTGGTTCGGTTTCGGCTCGGCGGTTCAGGGCGCCGACCTGGAGGAGCTGAGGGTCATGGCCCGCGACTGGCCCTTCTTCCGCACCCTGATCCAGAACATGGAGATGATCATGGCCAAGGCCGACATGACCATCGCCCGCCGCTACGCGACCCTGGTTCCCGATCCGGCCCTGGCCGTGCGCATCCACGGCGAGATCAAGGCCGAGTTCGAGCGCACCCGCGACGCCGTCTTGGCCATCACCGGTCAGGACCGGCTGCTGGGCGGCCAGCCCGAACTGGATCGGCTGATCCGGCTGCGCATGCCCTATGTCGAGCCGCTGAACCACGTCCAGATCGAGCTGATCCGCCGCCGCCGCGCCGGCGACGACGACCCCCGCGTGCGCGAGGGCATACTGCTGGCCGTCAACGGCGTGGCGGCGGGGCTGAGGAACAGCGGATAGAGCAGCGGCGGTCGATGACGAATCCGCGTCGCCTCTTCAGGGGACGGACGGGTTTGGCGGCTGAAGAAAATGTCATGACTTCAATGTCATGACCTCGAATTAAAGCTTGGCCATACCTTCGCCGCCGAAGGGTCGGCGTGCCGCTTCAGAGAGGGCCCAGAGATCTGTCCGTCGCCGACAAGAGCGACGCACTTCTCAGGAGACGCCCGCCATGAAACTGATCCTCGCCACCGCCCTCGCCCTTACCGCGCTTGCCGGCGCGGCCTCCGCCCAAACGTCCAATGGGTCGACCCGCATCCCGTTTGGTGATCTGAATCTGTCCACCCCCGCCGGCGCCGCCGCACTCGACACCCGCATCGACAAGGCGGCCCAGACGATGTGCCGCAACGCCACCCGCCCGGCCAGCCGCCTGAACGACACCGCCCATTGCGTCGCCGCCGTCCGCGCCGAAGCCGTGTCGAAACTCCCGACCCCGACCCGCGCCCGATACGTCGCCCATCGCCAATCGCTGACCCTGTAACGCCAACGCTTCCCGACCGCGGAAGGCCCCGCCGGACCGATCCGGCGGGCCTTTTCGCATGTCCGCGCCGGCCGCATCGAACTGTACAGCGGCCTCAAGGAGACGGTGCTATCGCCGGACCGGTCGCTGTCGCGCAAGAAGCAATCACCAGACCGCGTCTTCGGCGGTACAGATTTGCTGAGTATTGCCGGGCGTCAGCAAAGCTTGATCCAACCATCACAGGATGGCGGCGAGAGCGTCACCAACGCCGCCTAGTCACCGGCCGTCGCACCTCCCCGCGACGATCATCTGGAAGCCGGTCATGAAAACGATCGCCCTCGCCGCCTCTCTTTCCCTCGCCACCTGCCTCTCCCTCCTGGCCTGCGGTTCCGCGACCGCCCAGGACAGCCGCCACCGCGTCCGCATCAATGATCTGGACCTGGCCACGGCCGAGGGCGCCGACGCCTTCGACGCCCGTGTTCAGCGCGCCGCCCGCAGCGCCTGCCAGGGCCTGTCGCCCGTCGCCGGGCTACAGTGCCGCGCCGCCGTCGCCCGTGAGTTCGAGAACGCCCTGCCCGAGGCCCGTCGCGACAACTATGCCCGCGCCCGCTCGGGCGGCCGCATCCTGGCCTGGGTCCCGAACTTCCAGGCGTAAGCTGAAACGCAGGACGCCCGGGACCAGTGGTCCCGGGCGTCCTTTTCGCGTCTTCCCGCTGGGTCAGTTGACCGGGAAGCCCCGCACCCGCAGCAGCGCCGCCACGTCCGGGTCGCGGCCGCGGAAGGCGCGATAGGCCTCGCCGCGATCGGTAGTGTTGCCCGGCGCCAGAATCTGGCTCTTGAACCGGCCCGCGATGTCCGGATTGAAGACGTCGCCCGACTGCTCGAAATAGGCCCAGGTGTCGGCGTCCATCACCTCGGACCACAGGTAGCTGTAGTAGCCGGCCGAATAGGCGTCGGACGTGAACAGGTGATTGAACTGCGGCAGGCGGTGCCGCATCACGATCTCCTTGGGCATGCCGATCCGCGCCAGCGACGCCTTCTCGAAGGCGTCGATGTCGGTCGGCGGCACAGCCTGGGTGTGAAGGTCCATGTCGACGATGGCCGAGGACAGGTAGCTGACCGTCGCATAGCCCTGGTTGAAGGTGTTCGAGGCCTGGATCTTGTCGACCAGGGCCTGGGGCATGGCGGCGCCGGTCTGGTAGTGCTTCAGATAGCCGTCAAGGATCGGCCGGCTCAGCACCCAGTGCTCATGCACCTGCGACGGGTACTCCACGAAGTCGCGCGGCGTATTGCCGAACGACGGATAGGTCACCACCGACGACAGATAGTGCAGGGCGTGGCCGAACTCGTGGAACAGGGTCTCGGCGTCATCCAGCGAGATCAGCACCGGCTCGCCCGGCTCAGGCTTGGTGAAGTTGTTGTTGTTCGAGACCAGGATCGCCTTGGAGCCGTCCAGTTGCGAGAAGGACCTGTAGCTGGTCATCCAGGCGCCGGAGCGCTTGCCCGGGCGGGCGTAGTCGTCGGTGTAGTAGAGGCCGATCAGGCGGTTGGTCGCCTTGTCATGAACCTCATAGACCTCGACGTTGGGTTCGAAGACCGCGACGGCGCCCTTGGGCAGCTTCTTGAAGGTGAAGCCATACAGGCGCTCGGCCATGGCGAAGGAGCCGGCGCGGACGGCGTTGAGCTCGAAATAGGGCTTCAGCTCGTTCTGATCGAGGTCGTACTTCGCCTTCCTGACCTTCTCGGCGAAATAGAGATAGTCCCAGGGCTCGATGTCGAACCCGGCGATCGCCTTCATGTCGGCGACCTCCTCGGCGACGCGCGCCTTGGCCGGGGCCCAGACGCGGTCCATCAGGGCCTGGGCCGCCGCCGGGGTCTTAGCCATGGTGTCCTGCATGCGCAGTTCGGCATGGTTGCGATAGCCGAGCAGTTTGGCCCGCTGGTCACGCAGCTTCACGATCTCAGCGATCGTCGCATTGGTGTCGTTGGCGTCGCCGTTGTCGCCGCGGTTGACGAACTTCTTCCAGACCTGCTCGCGCAGGGCCCGGTCGTCGGCGAAGGTCAGGAAGGGATCGACCGCCGAACGGGTGTTCAGGATGGCCCAACCGGTCAGGTTGCGGCTGCGCGCGGCCGAGGCGGCGGCGGCCTTGTTCGACGCCGGCAGGCCGGCCGTCCCGGCCTCGTTGGCGATCAGGGTCCAGCTGTTCTCGTCGGCGACCACCTTTTGGCCGAAGAGGGTGAAGGCGTTGGAGAGGGCGGTGTTGATCCGGCCCAGCTCGGCCTTGCCGGCCGCGTCCAGATTGGCGCCCGAACGGATGAAGGCGTCGCGCGCCCGTTCCGCCAGACGCTTCTGCTGGGCGTTCAGACCCATGGCGTCGGCGTTGTCGGCGACCGTCTTGACCCGCTGGAACAGCTTCTCGTTGAAGCTGATCTCGTCGAAGAAGGCCGAGGTCAGGGGCGACAGTTCGGTGTCGAGCGCATCATATTCGTCGCCGCCGATATTGCCGGTCATGACGCTGTAGATGTTGAAGGCGCGGTCCAGCGGCTGGCCCCACAGTTCCTGGGCCGCCATGGTGTTGGCGAAGGTCGGCGCCTCGGGATTGTCAGCCACGGCGGCGACGTCGGCGCGCGCCAGCTGCATGGCCTCCAGCATGGCCTCGCGCAGCTTGGCGGGCGTCACCTTGTCCCACGGCGGGGTGCCGTCATAGGGGCCGGTCCAGGGCTGAAGCAGCTCGGCCTTCGGCGTCTGGGCCGGCAGCACGGCCAGGGCCAGACGGGCCTCCTCGGCCAGGGAGATGGGGCCGGTGGAGGCGGCGCCCGGCAGGCCCGGCGCGCCGGTCGCGCCCGTGGTCGAGCAGGCGGTGAGGGCCATCAGGCTGCCGCCCGCGATGAGAAGCTGGCGTCTGTGCATCGATTTCTCCCGATGAAGATCATGTTGGTCTATCCCCTAGGCCGATGTCGCGAGCCCGTCACATGAACGGACGGTAATATTTCACACAATCCCGGCGCCCGTCGCACGATTTCCGGCTCCAGCCGTCGCGTGAAATGCGCTAAGGCCCGCGCATGGCTATTGGCGTTTTCGACTCCGGCGTCGGCGGACTGACGGTCCACCGCGAACTCGTGGCCCGGTTCTCCGACCGGGACTTCGTCTATTTCGCCGATCAGGCCAATGCGCCGATCGGGGGCAAGACCGGCGAACAGATCGTCGATCTGACCCGCAAGGGCTGCGAGACCCTGTTCCAGGCCGGCGCCAGCATCGCGGTCCTCGCCTGCAACACCGCCTCGGCCGTCGCCCTGCGCCGGCTGCAGCAGACCTGGATCCCTTCGCAGCAGGCCCGCTACGGCCGACCGGTCAATGTGCTGGGCATCATCGTCCCGACCATCGAGGCGGCCACCGGCCTGCCCTGGACCTATGAGTCCGACATGACGGCCCGCGACGACAAGAAGCAGGCCATCGACATCCTCGGCGTCTTCTCGACCGCCGCCACGGCGCTCAGCCGCGTCTACGAGATCGAGATCGACAAGCGGCGCGAGGATCTGGCCGTCTTCTCCGAGCCCTGCCCCGGTCTGGCCGGACTGATCGAATTGGGCGCGACGCCCGAGGAGCTCAAGGTGGTGGTCGACGAGCATGTCGATTCCCTGCGCCGCCGGATCGGCCGCCACCCCGACACGGCCATCCTGGGCTGCACCCACTACGAGATCATCGCCGACCTGTTCGCCTCGGCCCTGCCGGACAAGACGCGGTTGATCCATCAGCCCACGGCGGTGGCCGATGCGCTTGAGCGGTATTTCGCGCGCCACCCCGAATACGATCTGGGCTCCAGCGGTCGCCGCACCTTCCTGACCTCGGGCAAGGCCGGCGCCCAGTCCGACATGGTGAGCCAGTTCTGGGGCGCGCCCCTGACCTTCGACGCGGCCTGATCGCGATCAGCCGTCGCCCAGAGCCTCGAACATCGCCTCGGCCTCGTCGAAGGTGTCGTATGTCAGGGTCTCGGGCGGATTGACGATCAGGAAGCGGCTGATCTCGCGGCCGGACGCATCCGTCTCGTCCTGCTGCCACATGGCGCGGTCGATGCGCTGCTGCAGCAGGGTCCAGACGCCGGGGCCCGGCGGGTGTGTCGGCTTGTCCATGAAATGCATCCCCTCGCGCCTTCACCATAGGCCAGACGCCCCCGTCGGCAAGCAGGCGTCGATCACAGGCCGTTGACCTACCGGAAGTTCCGGCGTTCCAATCAGACCGGAGGAGGCGCCGATGACACGATTTGCGACGATGCTGGCCGCGTTGGCGGTCCTGGCCCCTGTCGGCATCGGCGGCTCGGCCGCCGCAGAGGTGATCGAGCGGAGCGAGGACCATTTCGTTCTGCGCTACGCCTCGGCCATGGAGGCGCCGGCCGAGGATGTCTGGGGCGCCGTGGGCGACCTGCCCCTGTGGTGGAACCCGGACCACACCTATACCGGCGACATCGCCAACCTGACGCTCTCGCTCACGCCGGGCGGCTGTTTTTGCGAGAAACTGGCGGACGGGACGATCTTCGAGCACGGGATCGTCCGCGAGGCCGACCCCGAGTTGGGCGTCCTGTTCGAGGCCGCGCTCGGGCCGCTGAAGGGCAAGACCACCCTGGCCCGCTGGGAGTTCGGCTGGACCGGCAGCGGCGGCGAGGTCGTCATGTCCTATGTGGTTCGCGGTCCGGGCCTGGGCGCCTTCGCCGACGCCGTCGACGGCGTCATGCAGGACCAGTACAGCCGTCTGATCCACTTCATCCACTATGGCGAGCCGCCGTCGGACGAACCCTTCGCCTGGCCCTCGACGGAGGGACTGAAGCCGGGCGGCTAGAGCCCGACCCCGGTCGTGCGCATGATCTCGGCGCGCAGCTCGGCCATGCCGTCGCCCTTCTCGGCCGAGGTCAGGGCCACGGCGGGGAAGGCGGCAGGGCGTTTGGCGATGGCCTTGAGCGTCCTGTCGCGCATCTTCTCGCCTTCGCCCTTCTTGAGCTTGTCGGCCTTGGTCAGGACGATCTGATAAGAGACAGCGGCCAGATCCAGGGCGTCCAAGGCTTCGTCATCGACCTTCTTCAGCCCATGACGGCTGTCGATCAGCAAATAGACGCGCTTCAGCGTCACCCGCCCGCGCAGATAGTCGCGGCCCAGATCCTGGAACTTCTTGACCGTGGTCTTGGACGCCTTGGCCCAGCCGTAGCCGGGCAGATCGACCAGCCGCATCTTGCCGTCCAGGTCGAAGAAGTTGACCTCGCGCGTCCGGCCCGGCTCGTTGGAGGCGCGGGCCAGCTTGTTCATGCCGACCAGGCCGTTGATCAGGCTGGACTTGCCGACATTGGACCGCCCGGCGAAGGCGATCTCCGGCAGGTCCGGTTCGGGCAGCTGGTCGAGCTTGGCCGCCCCCATGACGAAGGTCGCCTGACGCTGAAACAGGACGCGCGCAGCCTCGATCGCCTCGTCGGTGAAGCCGAGTTCGGTTTCCGGGGCCGCGTCCGTCACCTCAGGCCTTCTTGCCGAAGCGGGCGAGGAAGTCGTCGATGGGGTTCTCGGCCTTGAAGCGGTGCATGATCACATACTGCTGGGCGATCGAGAGGATGTTGTTCCAGGCCCAGTAGACCAGAAGGCCGGCCGGGAAGGCGGCCATGATGAAGGTGAACAGGATCGGCATCAGCTGGAAGATCTGGCGTTGGACCGGATCGGGCGCCGGCGGGTTCATCGCCGTCTGCAGCCACATGGTGAAGCCGTAGACGATGGCGAGGACGCTGAGGCCCAGGGTGAAGCCGGTTCCATGTCCGCCGATCAGACCGCCGATCAGGGGCGCCGAGGCGGGATCCCAGGGGATCAGGCCGAACAGGTTCCAGATATTGGTCGGGTCGCGATCGGACAGGTCGCGGATCCACCCGAAGAAGGGTGCATGCCGCATCTCGATGGTGACGTAGAGTACCTTGTAGAGGGCGTAGAAGACCGGAATCTGGACCAGGATGGGCAGGCAGCCGGCCAGGGGATTGATCTTCTCCCGCTGGTAGAGCGCCATCGTCTCCTGCTGCTGCTTGGCCGGATCGTCCTTATGCGCCTTCTTGATCTCCTCCATCTTGGGCTGGAGCTTGCGCATCTTCGACAGGCTCTCGTAGCTCTTGTTCGCCAAGGGGAACATGACGAGCTTGATCGTCAGGGTCAGCAGCAGGATGGCCACGCCGAAGTTGCCGACCAGGCCATAGAAGAACTCGACCAGCAGGAAGATCGGCCGCGTCAGGAAGAACAGCATCCCCCAGTCGATGGCGTATATGAAGCGCGGCAGGTTCAGCGACTTCTCGTAGCCGGCCAGGATTTCGTTGCGCTTGGCGCCGGCGAACAGGCGCTGGGTCTCGGTCGCCGTGGCGCCGGGCTGGATCGTGTGGGTCTGGCCCATCAGCTGGGCAGAATGGATGTCGTAGCGGGCGGCGTCATCGACGCGGAACTCGGCCTGGACCTTTTCCGACTGGGTCGGGATCAGGGCGGCCATCCAGTATTTGTCGGTGATGCCCAGCCAGCCCCCGGTGGATTCGAACTTCTCCAGCGGCTTCTTGGCCCAGTCCTTGTATTTCAGCTGGGTGGTGGAGAAGCCGTCGCCCTTGGAGAAGGTGCCGATGCCGCCCTCATGCAGGATCTGGTTCTTGCCCAGGACCGTCGGCACGCCCTGACGCTCGACCCGGCCGTAAGGCGCCAGGGTGATGGCCTGGGTTCCCAGGTTGGCCACCGTGTCCTTGACCGTGAACAGATACTGGTCGTCGATGGAGACCACCCGCGTGAAGCGCAGGCCCTGACCGTTGTCCCAGGTCAGGGTCACGGGCGTCGCGGGGGTCAGGGTCGAGCCAGAGGTCAGGCTCCACACCGTATTGGGGCCAGGCACGCCGCCCGGGACGTTCTGGCCGATCCAGCCGAACTGGGCGAAGTAGGCGTGCTCCATGCCTTGAGGCCGGAACAGCTCGACGAAGGGCGAGTTCGGCTTGATCGTCTCGCGGTAGGTGGTCAGGTAGAGGTCGTCGATCCGTCCGCCCTGAAGCGACAGAGAGCCCTTCACCTTGGGGTTCTGGATCGGCACGCGGGCCGCCGAGCCCAAGGCGCGGGTGCGGTCGGTGACGAAGACGGCGGCGGGCGATCCGCCCGGGGCGATGGCGCCCGGGCCCTGAAGCTGACCGGACTGTTCGGCCAAGGCCTTCTGCGCGGCCAGTTCGGCCTTCCGCTTCTCGGCCTGCGGGCCCATGACGAAGAACTGGTAGGCGATCAGTAGCACCGCCATGCACACGACGAAGATGATCGTGTTGCGGGTGTTTTCGGTTTTCATGCGGGTCCGTCGTCCTGGGCAGGCGTTTCGCGGGCGGCCTTGATTTCGGCTTGGGGCTCGCTCCGAGGGTCGGAGGCCGCGCCCGGCGGGGTCGCGAGCCTTGTAAGGGCCGATTTGACATCGTCAAGCAGACGATCCCATTCGCGCCCCGCCGTGCCCATGCGGGCGATCAGCACATAGTCGCTGCCGGGCTGACCATGAAGGGGGATCAGGGCCCGCGCCGTCTCGCGCAGGCGGCGCTTGGCGCGGTTGCGGACCACCGCCCCCCCGACCTTGCGGGTGGCGGTGAAGCCGACGCCGATGTGCGGCAGGCCGTCGCGCCGGTCCAGCCGCTGGACGACCACCGCGCCGCGGGCCTGTGAAACGCCTTTCGCGGCCGCCAGAAACTGGGGCCGCGAAGTCAGACGTTCGATTTTTGGAAGGTCCGTCATGCGCCCGGCTCCGGACGCATCAGGCGACAAGAAGGACAGCGAAAGCCCGGGGGCTCAGGCCGTCAGCTTCTTGCGGCCCTTGGCGCGGCGGCGCGCAACGATCTTCTGACCGTTCTTGGTGGCCATCCGCGAACGGAAGCCGTGACGGCGCTTGCGCACTAAACGCGACGGCTGATAGGTCCGCTTCACGGTCGGCTCCTGAGATTGGTGGGTGCGCCAGACAAAAACACGTCCGTCGCAGGAAGGGCGGGCGTATAAGGGCGGCGGCCCGACCTGTCAACGCTGGAGCGCACATGAACCGCATCAGGCGCTTCGGCCCCCTGATCCTCCTCGCCGCCGTGATCGCCCTGATCTTCGGCATGGGCTGGACCCGTTATCTGTCGCTCGACGCCCTGCGCGAGCACGGGGGGGCGCTGCGGGCCTTCACGGCCGAGCACTATATAGTCTGCCTGCTCCTGCTGATGGCCGCCTTCGCCATCCTGACCGCCAGCGTGGTGCCGGGCGTCTTCTTCGTGACCATCACCGCCGGCTATCTGTTCGGTCCATGGGTCGGCGGGGTCTCGACCTCCGTCGCCGCCACGCTCGGCGCCCTGATCGTCTATGGGGTGGCGCGCTCGGCGCTCGGACGGTCCATGCGCGACGCGGCCGATCGCAAGGGGGGCATGATGGCCCGGGTCTGCGCCGCCATCGACCGGGACACCTTCTGGTATGTGCTGGCCTCGCGCCTGGCGGTCGTGGTGCCCTTCCACATGATCAACATCGCCGCCGGGGTCATGGGCGTGCGGCTCCTGCCCTATTCCGTCGCCACCGTGATCGGCCTCTTGCCCGCCCACATCATCTACTGCTGGATCGGGGCGCGGCTGAACGCCCTTCTGGTCACGGACCCCGATCCCGACATCCAGTCCCTGTTCAACCAGTTCTGGGCGCCCATGGCCGGGGTCTTCGTCCTGGCCGTCCTCCTGCCCTTCGCCCTGAAGTCGGGTCAGGCGGCCTGGGCGCGGCGCAAGTCCGCCCCCGCGACAGGTGATTGATAAGCGGATGTCATTGATCCCGGCTCCGAACCTTGCGATGCGAAGGGCATGACGTCCGCCCCGGCCCGTATCGATGCGATCCGCCGCCGCCTGCCGCGCCTCGTGGGCGAGACGCTCCGCTTTCGCCCCCATGCGCCGGATGGGCTGTCGTCGCGCCTGCTGATCCTGACGGTGGTCTTCACCGTGGCGGTCTGGGCCCTCATCATGGCCCCCAGCGCCGCTTCGTTCCATGAGCGCTGGCTGTCTGACCGGCTGCAGGCGGCGGAGCTGGCCTCGGTCGGGGTCGAGGCCCTGCCCTACAACGCCGTCGACGACGACACGGCCGAACAGCTGCTGCGCATCGGCGGGGTGTCGGCCGTGGCCATCAGCGACCAGGGGGTGCTGCGCCAGCTGCTGCGCGCGCCGGTCCTGCCCCGCGCGCCCGACTTCATCGACCTTAGGCGTTCCAGCCTCGCCGCCCGGCTGTGGGATCCGGTGCGGACCCTGACGGGGGCCCCGGACCGATCGATCCGGGTCCGGGCCAAGCCCCGCTATCGCTCCGGCGACTTCATCGACGTGGTGGCGCCCGCCCAGCCGCTGAAGCTGGAGTTGCGCGCCTTCCTGCTGAACGGCCTGCTGGTCTCGGCCCTGATCTCGATGGCGGCGGGGGCCCTGCTCTACGCCGGCCTGTCCTTCCTGGTGCTGCAGCCGCTGCGGCGGGTGACCCGTTCCATCGAGGGCTTCGCCGCCGACCCGGAGACCGTCGCCCCGACCCCCTCGGACCGCCACGACGAGATCGGCCGGGTCGAGCGCGAACTCGCCCGGATGCAGGACGAGGTGCGTCAGTCCCTGCGCGCCCGCGCCCGTCTGGTGGCCCTGGGCGAGGCCGTGGCCAAGATCAACCACGACCTCAGGAACATGCTGACCTCGGCCCAGATGGCGTCCGAACGCCTGGCCGATTCCGCCGACCCCCAGGTCGCCAAGGCCATGCCCCGGCTGGAGCGGGCCCTGGGTCGCGCCGCCGCCCTGACCCGAAACGTCCTCGACTACGGCAAGTCCGAGGAGCCCGCGCCGGTCCTGACCCGCATCCCCCTGTCCACCGCCGCGGCCAACGCCGCCGAGGATGCGGGGCTGGACGCGGGCGGGGTCCGGCTGATCCGGTCCATCCCGCCCCGCTTCACCGTCACGGCCGACAGCGACCAGTTGCACCGCATCCTGGTCAACCTGATGCGCAACGCCCGCCAGGCCATCGAGGCCGACGCCACTCGCGGCGACCGCACGGGCAAGGGAACGGTCCGCATCACGGCGGCGGCCGACGGCGCCCATGTCGCCATCCAGATCGCCGACGACGGCCCGGGCATCCCGTCCCGCCTGTCCGAGCGCCTGTTCGAACCCTTCGTCAGCGGCAAGGCTTCCGACGGCACGGGCCTGGGCCTCACCATCTCCCGCGAGCTGGCGGCCAATCATGGCGGCGAACTGCGGCTGGTCGAGACCGGGCCGGGCGGAACCACGTTCGAGCTGAAACTGCCGGCCGCGGCTTCGGAGTGACGCCGGGTCAGCGCGTGCGCGCCTGGCCCTCGCGCCGGTCGTCGGCCCCGCCGTCCCAGCCCCAGCGACCGTCCGCGCCCCGCCGCCACAGGGCGCCGTGCAGGCCGGAGTTCTCCGACGCATTGGGCTGGATGACGATGCCCGCCGCCGCCATGCCGTCGCGCAGGGCCGGGCTGAACCGCTCCGTATCGGCGCCGAAGCCCGGACCCTTGGCCACCAGATTGGGCAGATCGAACGCCGCCTGGACCGGCAGGCCCCAGATCAGGGTCCCGATCAGCCCCTTGGCGTTGTAGGCCAAGATCGAGGATCCGCCGGGGGATCCCATGGCCCCGACCAGCCGCTCATCGGTCGCATCGAGGATGATGAGCGGCGACATGGAACTGCGCGGCCGCTTGCCCGCCGCCACCGCATTGGCCGCCGGGCCGCCGTCAGGCCGGGTCGGGGTGAAGGAGAAATCCGTCAGTTGGTTGTTGAGGAAGAAGCCCCCCGCCATCCGGCCGGAGCCGAAAAGGCTTTCGACCGTCGTGGTCATGGAGACGGCGTTGCCCTCGGCGTCGACGATGACGAAATGGCTGGTTCCCGCCGGCTCCCGCGTGGCGTCGGGCCCCATGAAGACCCCGCCCGGAGGCGAGCCCGCTGTCGCGGCCCCGGTCAGACCCGGCGCCAGGGCCGCCCGCTCGGCCGTATAGGTCTCGTCCAGCAGACCCTGGACCGGAACGCCGACGAAGGCCGGGTCGCCGACATAGCGGTCGCGGTCGGCGTACATCAGCCGCTGAAGCTGGGCGAAGGCGACCCACGCGGCGGCGCTGTTCGGCCCCTCGGCCAGGTCCGGCGCATGCTCGGCCATCTCCATCAGCTGCAGCACGGCCACCCCGCTGGACGGCGGCGGGGGCACGCACAGGACATAGACCCGGAAGGGCCGACACAGGGCGCCCCGCTCGATGGGTTTGTAGGCCGCCAGATCGGCGAGGGTCAGGGCGCCCGGGCGAGGGCCTTCATGCACGGCCTCGACGATGGCCTCGGCGATCGGGCCGGAATAGAGGGCGCCGGCGCCGTCCCGCGCCAAGGTGGCGACCGTGTCGGCATAGGCCGGGTTCTTCAACACGTCGCCGGCGACATAGCGGCTGCCGTCGGCCTTGGTGAAGTATCGCGTCGCCGCCGTCGTCCGGGCCTGGGGCGCGTTCGAGGCGATCATCCCGGCCAGACGCGGGCTGACCACGAAGCCGTCGCGGGCCAGACGCTCGGCCTCTCCAAACAGATCGCTCCAGGCCAACTTGCCATGAGCCTTCTGCGCCACGCCCAGCATGGCGACCGCGCCCGGTACGCCGGTCGAGCGTCCGCTGAGCACCGCATCGACGAAGGGCAAGGGTTTGCCGTTTTCGTAGAAGAGTTCGGGAGTCGCGGCCACCGGCGCCGTCTCGCGCCCGTCATAGGCGGTGATTTCGCGCGTCCGGGCCTCATAGACCATCATGAAGGCGCCGCCGCCGAGGCCGGAGGACTGGGGCTCGACCAGCCCCAGAACCGCCTGAACCGCCACCGCCGCATCCACGGCCGACCCGCCCCGGTTCAGCACATCAAGCCCGGCCTGGACCGCCAGGGGGTTAGCGGCGGCGACGAAGGGGCCTGTCGCCTGGGGTCGGGGCGCCGCGCCCTGGCCTGCCGACGGTCTGTGGTTCGCACCTGGGTCGGCGCTCGCACAGGCGGACGCGACCATAAGGACCGCAAGGGCGAAGGGCCGCAACCGCTTGATCTGCATATTCATGTCCGCTCGACGCCCGCAGGGATTTCCGGACCAAGGCCTAACCGTCGCCGACGACTAGGCCAAGAGGACAGCCGCAGTCCCGCGATCAACTTGCGGCGCCGGTCACGCCAACAAACCCATGTCGCGAGGCTGAAAAACCCGCTAATCAGCACCCTGATCTAAGGTCCGGATACTGCCCCCCATGCGTTGCATCGCCATTGTCGCCCTCGCCGCCCTCGTCTCGGCCTGCGCCAATCTGCCCGCCGACGGCCCCTCGGGTCGTTCCGTGGTGCGCAATGCCGGTGTCGAGACCAGCGGCTTGACCTACGGCATCGTCGATCTGGACTTCACCCTCAGCGAGCGCATCAAGCAGGCGGCCCCCGTGGCGGATACCAGCCTGGCGGCCCTGGCCAACTCGGTGACGGCCGACACGATCAATGTCGGGGACGTCCTGCAGGTCTCGATCTACGACCCCAGCGGAACCCTGTTCGGCAGCCGCGCAGCCTCGACCTCGGCCGCCGCCGCATCGGTGTCCGGCGGCAACCAGACCCTGCCCTCTCTCGTCGTCGATCGCGACGGCACCATTGCGATTCCATTCGGCGGCGCGGTCCGCGTCCAGGGCCTGACGGCCCGCGAGGCCTCGGCTGCGGTCCTGCGCAGCCTGCGCGGCAAGGTCGCCAACCCCCAGGCCATCGTCACCGTTGCCGACAGTCCCGCCAACGGCATCGTGGTTCTGGGCGAGGTCCGCACGCCGGGGCGCGCGCGCGTGCAGCCGGGCGCCGAAAATCTGCTCGACGCCATCGCGGCCGCCGGCGGCCCCAACCGCAACATCGACGACATCGTCGTCACCGTGAACCGAAACGGGACCACCTACGAGGCGCCGCTGCGCAAGGTGCTGTCCAGCTTCGACCAGAACATCCGCCTGCGCCGGGGCGACCAGGTGAACCTGGTCTATCAGCCGCGCCGCTACACGTCCTTCGGCGCCCTGGGTCGCGTCAGCCAGCTGGAGATGCCCAGCGGAACCCTGACCCTGACCGGGGCTCTGGGACAGCTTGGCGGCCTCAACGGCACGGTCGCCGATGCGAAATCAGTGCTGGTCTTCCGTTATGAACGTCCCGAGGTCGCCGCCCTGGCCGGAGCCACAGCCCCTGCCACGTCCAGAGGCGTTCCGGTCGTCTATCGCCTGAACCTGGCCGAGCCGGCCGGCTTCTTCGTCGCCAACAACTTCGTCGTCCAGCCTGACGACGTCCTGTTCGTGCCGCCCTCGAACGTGGCCGAGATGCGCAAATTCTTCGAGTTCGTCCGGTCGATCACGGGGATCGTCTATGACATCAGCGTCACAAGCACGCTGACCCGGGACTGATCTTGGCTTCGCTCGGCGAACTTCTGCGGCGATTGCCCGCACTGGGGCGTGGGCAGGACGATGTGGATCCGCGGGGCGAAACCCCCGTTGTGGATCCTGCCGGCGCCACCGCGCCGGGTTCGGCCGTGAGACGGCTCCTGGCCTCGGCCCAGGCCGAGGCCCTGGACGCCTATCGCCGAGCCGGTCTGCCCGACACCCCCGGTGTGCTCGGCTTCAACCCGGAGACCTCCACCTGGGACCTCCTCGGCGCCGGGGTCTCTCCGGCCGCCAAGTGGAACTATGTGCTGGAGCATCCGCCCGAGGCCGGGTGGCGCTACGCCAGCCTGTCGCAGATCGGACGCCGCGAACGCCCCGACGATCCTGTGATCGCCCTGGCCTCCGACCTTCTCGATCAGATCGCCTTCAGCCTCGCGCGACTGGATGGCGAGGACGGCGGCGCGAGCGGGCGGCATGATCTCGAGGTCGCGTTCGAACTGACCATGACCTGGATGCGGCTGGTGGAAGCGGTCTCCGCGCCTGCGACACCGCCCAAGGTCCGCACTCGGTCAACCGCGACGAAGAGCGCACGCAAGCCGCGCAAGCCCGCCGCCTCATGACCGGCGCGGTCTGCATCGACGGTCATAACCTGGCCCTGCCCAAGGGATCGGGCATCGCCACCTATTCCCGAACCCTGCTCCAGGCCGTGGCGGCCTTGGGGCTGAGGCGTGAGATCCTGCACGCGCCCCTCACCGAGGTGACCAACGATCCCCTGCTGCGCGAGACCCTGGTCGGCGATGCGCGGTGGCGGCTGCGCGCCCTGACCGAGCCCCAGTCGAACCGGCGGGTCCAGGCCGCCCTGGCCCGGTTCGGCCGAACGGCGCACCGGGTCGAGCCGACCGGCCGCGTCCTCTGGCCCGAAGGGCCGGGCGCGCCGGAGGCCGACGCCTTCTGGCTGTCCCCGGACCTTTTCCGCATCGCCAACCGCGCGTTCACCAATGACCGGGTCATGACCCCGGTCCGGTTCGATCCGGCGGAGCGGGCGCCGGGCGTGATGCACTGGACCCATCCGACCCCGATGAAGGCCCGGGGCGTCCCCAACATTTACACCCTGCATGATTTGATCCCGCTGCGACTGCCTCACGCCACCCTGGACGACAAGCGCCGGTTTCTGGACCTGTGCCGAAAGGTCGTGGCCACGGCCGATCATCTGGTGGCGGTGTCGGAGACGACGCGGCGCGACGCCATTGAACTGCTGGGCGTCGACGAAGACCGGATCACCACCACTTGGCAGGCCGCGGACCTCCCGCCCTCCGCCCTTGACCGCACGGACGCCGAGGTCGCCGCCGAAATCGACGACGTCTTCAGCCTGGACTGGGGCGGCTACTTCCTTTTCTTCGGCGCCGTGGAGCCCAAGAAGAACCTGGGTCGGCTGGTCGAGGCCTACCTCCGCAGCGGGGTGAAATCGCCCCTCGTCGTCGTCGGCGCCCGGGCCTGGATGGCCGATCAGGAGGTCGGCTTTCTGGAGGAGCTCATCACCAACGACGCCGGGGCCGCTCGCCGCCTGCGGCGCTACGACCATCTGCCCCGGGCCGCACTCATGAGCCTGGTTCGCGCCGCGCGCGGAGTAGTGTTCCCCTCCCTCTACGAAGGCTTCGGCCTGCCAGCGTTGGAGGCGATGGCCCTCGGCGCGCCGGTCCTCGCCTCCTCGGGCGGCGCCCTTCCGGAAATCGTCGGCGACGCGGCCCTCCTCGCCGATCCCCACGACATCGACGCCATGGCCGGGGCCATCCGGACCCTGGACGGCGACGAGGACCTGCGCCGCCATCTCGCCCAGGCGGGCGTGGCCCGGGCGGAGACCTTCTCCGCCGAGGCCTACAAGGCGCGGCTGGGGAATCTCTACGGACGGTTCGGCCTGACGGGCGCCTGACGTCGGTTTGTCCGCCACACATCCGCGCCCCGCGCGATTTCGGCCATCACCGCGTCCTTCGAAGGGGCGCGAAGACCGTGGAAGATCGAGACCTGATGGGCGACCCACCAAGGGCTGCGACTGGGATCGCGCTGGGCGTCGTCGCCCCAGATCTCGATCAGCGCAGCCTTTTCCGCATCGGCACGCGCCTGCCGGACCGGATCGTCGTCATGACCGCGCGTATGGGACTCGTCGTGGACCAGTTCGATGTCCGCTGCATAGAGGACCGTCAGCCCCAGCGCCCTGACCCTCAGGCAGAAATCCACGTCGTTGCAGGAGACCGGGAAGGTCGTCGCGTCGAACCCGCCCGCCCGCTCAAAGACGGCTCTGCGAACGGCCATAAAGGCTCCGGTCACGGCGGCCGCCGGGCGAGAGCGGACCCAGCGGTCGATCGGACCCCGATCAGCGCCCGAGGCGCCCAGTCCTTCATGGAGCGGACCCAGCGGACGACCGGCGGCGTCGAGGACGCCCAGAGCCATCCCCGCATGCTGGATGTTGCCCGCCGGATAGATCAGGCGCGCCCCGACCACGCCGGCGTCCGGTCGCGAAAGATGCGCACGCAGGCGCGCGTCCCAATCCTGAGACAGCATCACCATGTCGTTGTTTATGAAGAGAAAAAGGTCTTGGGTTCGCCCCGCCGCAGCCCGGTTATTGAGGTGGGACCAGTTGAAGGGTTCGTCGATCCGCAGCACTTCGGCAAGGCCCTGGGCCTGCCAGGCGTTCAGCAGGCTCAGGGTTTCAGGATCACGACTGCCGTTATCGACCACCACGATGTCGATCAGATTTGGATGTCTCGCCGTCGCGCGAAGGCTGTCGATCATGGCTTTCAACACCTCGCCTTCGTCGCGGGTCGGGACGATGGCGAGGATACGGGAGGTCGACTCCGCCGTTTGGCTCGTCGGCATCCCGGGCAGGCCGCACGGCCGGCTCCACGGCGCGTCCGCCAGGATCAGCGGAAGGTGCAGGACCGGCCCCGCCTCGAAGGCGTCGATCAGAGCCTGCCGTATATCCCCTTCATTCACAGGAACGGCCTCTGCGGAGAACAAGGCCATCGCCGGCGGCGTGGGGGTCGTGGCCAGGTCGTCGATGTGAGCGGCGCCGAAAAGGACCGGGCCGCCCTCCCGTCCTTCCTGCCCCGACTGCATCCAGTGATCGGCATAGACGGCCACGGCGCCGGTGGTCGCCAGCGCATAGTCGAGCCAGGCCCCGGCTCCGGCCCTGACCGTCACGCCGGGCGCCGTCCGCAGGACCGACGCCGGCGATCCAGCCAAGGCGACCGGCGGCTCCGGCGTCGCGGCTCCGGCATCGAAAGCTGGAACAGACCCCCGCACCTCGGCCTGAGCCAACTCGATCCCGGCGCGCGCCAGGGCGGGGCTCAGCGGCGCGGCGTCCAGACCGGTCTGCAGCGCCTCCCGGGCCTCGGCCAGTTCGCCCGCGGAGACCAGGGTCTGGATCAGCCGCACCACGATCCCGGCGTCGGCCGGATGGGAGGCCAGATAGGTGCGATAGCCGGTCGCGGCCTCCGCCCAGCGGAACTGGCGACGGGCGCGATCCGCCCCGCCCACACCGAGGCGCGCCCGGTCGCGCTCACGCCGGGCGGCCCTTGCGTCCGACCAGACCTGTCGCAGGGCATCGATCCAGTTGCGCGCCAAGGGCGGTCGATCCTTCGTCATCCGATCTTCATCCTACCCGGATGGTGCGGGCTATGCATCTGTAGACGCGCCGTTTATTCAGGGGCGCCGGCGCGTGCGACCGGATCGCCGTCTGACCGAGTCCATGCCCGCCTCCTCACCGACCCCCATTCTGCTGAAACCCCGCCGCTTCGGGGACGCGAGAGGTTGGTTCATGGAGACCTATTCGGAAACGGCGCTGGCGGCCGTGGGCGTCCACGACCGCTTCGTGCAGGACAACCAGTCCTTCTCCGCCTTCCAGGGCACCATCCGGGGCCTGCATTTCCAGCGTCCGCCGCATGCCCAGGCCAAGCTGGTGCGCTGCGTGCGCGGCGCCATCCTCGACTATGCGGTCGATTTGCGGCGCGGCTCGCCCACCTACGGGCGGTTTGTCTCGGCCACCCTGACGGCCGAGGGCGGGGAACAGCTCTACGTCCCGGTCGGTTACGGGCACGCCTTCGTCACCCTGGAGCCCGATGTGGAGGTGGCCTACAAGGTCACCGACGTCTACGCCCCCGACTGCGACGGCGGGATCGTGTGGAACGACCCGACCCTAGGCATCGACTGGCCCCTGCCCGCATCGGGCCCGGTCCTGTCGGACAAGGATCAGAGGCTGCCGACCCTCGCGGCGTTCGACAGCCCATTCGAGTATGACGGGACGCCCATGGCGCCCTTGGCGGAAGGCTGAGCGTTTTTCATGCGTATCCTGATCACCGGCGGCGCCGGCTTCATCGGTTCGGCCCTCGTGCGTCGCCTGATCGAACACACCGAACATGAGGTTCTGGTCTATGACGCCCTGACCTATGCTGGCGTCGAGAGCTCTTTGGCGCCGGCCGCGGGCTCGAACCGCTACGGTTTCGTCCGGGCCGACATCTGCGACGCCGAGGCCGTGGGGAGAGCCCTGACCGAGTTCCGACCTCAGGTCGTGGCCCACCTGGCCGCCGAGAGCCACGTCGATCGCTCGATCGATGGGCCGGGCGCCTTCGTCCAGACCAATCTTGTCGGCACCTTCGTCATGTTGAACCAGACGCTGGGCTACTGGCGCGGACTGCCCGAGGCCGAGAAGGCCGCCTTCCGCTTCCACCACATCTCCACCGACGAGGTGTTCGGATCCTTGGGCGACGAGGGCTTCTTCACCGAGACCACCCCCTATGACCCCCGCTCGCCCTATTCGGCGTCCAAGGCGGGCTCGGACCATCTGGTGCGGGCCTGGGGTCACACCTATGGCCTGCCCGTTCTGGTGACCAACTGCTCCAACAACTACGGCCCCTATCACTTCCCCGAGAAGCTGATCCCCCTGATCATCATCCGTGCCCTGAACGGCGAGGCCCTGCCGGTTTACGGCGACGGGTCGAACGTGCGCGACTGGCTGTTCGTGGACGACCACGCCCGCGCCCTGCAGGCCGTGTTCGAGCGGGGCGCGCCTGGCGAAACCTATAATGTCGGCGGCAACGCCGAGCGCCGCAACATCGAGGTGGTGCAAACCATCTGCGCCATTCTGGACCGGCTAAGCCCCCGCGCCGACGGCAAGCCCTACGCCGACCAGATCACCTTCGTCACCGATCGCCCCGGCCACGACCAGCGCTACGCCATCGACGCCTCGAAGATCCGTGACGATTTGGGCTGGACCCCCTCGGTGACCTTCGAACAGGGCATAGAGCGGACCGTCGCCTGGTATCTGGACAACACCGACTGGTGGGGCGACATCCTGGGCGACCGATATCAGACCCAGAGGCTGGGCGTCTCCAATGGCTGAAGCCGTCCACATCTTGGTCACCGGCGGCGGCGGCCAGCTGGGACTGGAACTGGTCGCGGCGGACTGGCCCGAGGGCGTCGTCATCCATGCGCCGGGACGCGATGCGCTCGATCTGTCGGACCCGGTGTCGATCCGGGCGGTCTTCGCGTCGCAGCCCTTCGCCGCCGTGATCAACTCCGGCGCCTGGACCGCCGTGGACAAGGCCGAGACCGAGGTCGCGGCCGCCTTCGCCGCCAACGCCCTGGGCCCCGCCGTCCTGGCCGAACTGGCCCATGCGGCGGACATTCCCCTGGTCCAGGTCTCGACCGACTACGTCTTCGACGGATCCGCGGCCGGAGCCTATCAGGAGGGCGACCCTGTCGCCCCCCTGGGCGTCTATGGCGCGTCCAAGCTGGCGGGTGAGCTGGCCGTGCGGACCGGCGCGCCGCGCTCGGTCGTGCTGCGCACCGCCTGGGTGCTGAGCCCGCACCGCGCCAACTTCCTGAAGACCATGCTGCGGCTGGCGGCCGACCGGCCGACGCTCAGGGTCGTGGACGACCAGTACGGCTGTCCCACCTCGGCGCGGGACATCGCCCGGGCGATCCGCACCGTCGTCCTGCGCATGATCGCCGAGCCTGACTCCCCGACCGGCATCTATCATTTCGTCAACGAAGGCCGGACCAGCTGGGCCGGTCTGGCGCGCGAGATCCTGCGCTTCAGCGGCGAGGGCGGCGGTCCCACGGCTGCGGTCGAAGGCATCACGACGGCCGACTATCCGACCCCGGCGAGGCGGCCCGCCAACTCGACCCTCTCGACCGCGAAGCTCGCACGCGACTACGGCGTCGTTCCCCGTCCCTGGCAGGAGGCCGTGGCCGAGATCGTCGCCGAATTGCATCCTGAAAGGAGCTCCGCATGAAGGGCATCATCCTGGCCGGCGGGTCCGGCACGCGACTGCATCCGATGACGACGGTGACGTCGAAACAGCTGATGCCGGTCTATGACAAGCCGATGATCTACTATCCCCTGTCCACCCTGATGCAGGCGGGGATACGCGATGTCTTGATCATCTCGACTCCCCGCGATCTGCCGTCGTTCCGGGCCCTGCTGGGCGACGGGTCGCAATGGGGCATGGATATACAGTTCGCCGAACAGCCCAGCCCGGACGGTCTGGCCCAGGCCTATATCATCGGCGCGGATTTCGTCGGCAGTTCGCCCTCGGCCCTGATCCTGGGCGACAACGTCTTCTACGGCGCAGGCTTCAACGACCTGTTCAGAAGCGCCTTGGGTCGCCGCGACGGGGCCACCGTCTTCGCCTATCGCGTCGCGGATCCGGACCGCTACGGCGTCGTCGAATTCGACGATAAGATGCGCGCCCTGTCGATCGAGGAGAAGCCCGAGGTTCCCAAGTCCAACTGGGCGGTGACGGGGCTTTACTTCTACGACTCCGACGTGGTGGACATCGCCGCCGACCTGAAGCCTTCGGCGCGCGGCGAGTTGGAGATCACCGACGTCAACCGCATCTATCTGGAGCGCGGAAAGCTCTCGGTCGAGATCATGGGTCGCGGCTACGCTTGGCTGGACACCGGCACGCCCGACAGCCTGATCGAGGCGGCGGAGTTCGTGCGCACGCTCGAGAAACGTCAGGGCTTCAAGATCGCCTGCCCCGAAGAGATCGCCTTTGAGAACGGCTTCATCGACGCCGTCCAGCTGGGGCGGCTGGCGGACGCCCTCGGCAAGAGCACCTATGGCCAGTATCTGCGCAAGACCGTTCTCGGCGGATGACTCGCGCCAAGGGAGCAGGCCATGGACTTGGATCGCTGATCTCACTAGAGATCGCCGTCTGAACGGTACTCGGGGCGTTAAGGTCGCGCACCGGGCTCCGGATAGGAAAACACAGCATCAGGGGCCGAATGTCTGAGCTTGAACACGGCGACCTCGCGTCGTCGCGCGCCCTTCGGCAGCTTCATCTGCATCGCCATGCACTGGCCTGCGAACAGGTCGTGGGTCTGGATGTCCTGACCCTCGGCGTGGGCGATGGATCGGGCCCGGCCCTGCTCGCCACCCGCGCCGCGACGGTGGCGTCGATCGATCCCGACGCCGGCCGATCGACCGCCGCCGAGGCTCGACTGGGCGGGTCCCCGCGCCTGACCTTCGGCTCGGCTTCGCTCGAAGACCTGCCCTTCGAGGCGGACAGATTCGGGGCGGTGATCGCCTTCGATATCGACTGGCCCGTGGATCCCGAGGCCGCCCTCCTGGAGATCCGGCGCGTGCTCAAGGCCGACGGCTTTGCGCTTCTGCTGGGGCCGGCCCCCGCCTCCGATGGAAGCGATCCCTTCGGCATGATCGTGAAGCGGACTTTCAAGCACCGCTTCGCCATGGCCCAGAGAATCGTGGCGGCCTCCGCCATCGGTCCGGCCGGACGCGCCGTTCAGCCCAATGCCGCGGACTATCGCGGCTACACCACCGCGCCCGGCGCGGGCCTGACAGCCGGCGTCGTGCGCATGGACAACCCCGCCCACTTTGTCTGGGTGGTCGGCGAACGCGCCCTTCCCCGTGCGGACGGAACGGATTCGGTGTTCCTGGACCCCGCCGAGGATCTGTGGACCGCCGCGCGGCCGATGGAGGCCCCGTCGGCTCGCAACCGCGCCGGAGGGGACGCCGACATGTCCATCGTCGCGGCCCTTGTCGAGCCTCTGCTGGGCGCTCCCGTCGGATCTGACCTAGCCTCTCTCGCGCGCGCGCTCGGCCAAGCCAATGTCCGGCTGGCTGTTCAGGACGTGAAACTGGCGGACACCGCCCGCATCCATGCGGCGCTCGATGCGGCCGAACACGAGTATAGACGCCTGGCCGAGCGGCTGGAGGAAAGCCGCAGCGACGCGGCCTCCGCACGAACCCTGGCTCTGGAAAACCGCACCCGGGCCGAGCAACTGGCCGAACGTCTGGCCCAGGCGACGCGGGAAGCGGACGCGCGGCGCCAGGTCATCGACGAAAGCCACGAACAGATCCAGACCCTGGCCTTGGGTCTGGAGCAATCTCGCCGGGAAACCGAAGCCGCCTCGGCATTGGCCGGGCGTCTGGCCGAAGACCTGGAGCGGGCCGGGCGCGACCTGGAGGCCGCCCAGGGTGTTGCGGAAGAGCTGGGCCGTGATCTCGAGCGATCGCGGGCGGACGGCGACGCCTCGCGGGACGCCCTGGCGCGGCTTGAGCCCGAACTGGAGGCCGCTCGACGGGAGGCCCTAGACGCCCGCACCCTGGCCGATCGCCTGAACGAGGCCCTGAACGAGGCTCAGGGAGAGGCCGACGCCGCCCGCCGTCTGGCCGAGGCCGTTCACGCCGAGCGCGACGCCGCCTCGAGCGAGGCCGCAGCGGCTTCAGCCCTGGCGCAGGCGACAAAGGATCGGCTGGAGGCGCTGCAAGGCGAGCTGGACGCGGCGAACGACCTCGCCGCCGCCGCCGAGGCCCTGGCGCTAAAGAAGGCCGAGGACGCTGCCCAGACCCTGGCCCGTTACACGGAAACCCAGTCTCGGAATGCGGACCTACAGGCCGGTCTCGACGCCGCCCTGAGCGCGGCGGCCGAGGCCCAGGACGCCTGGACCGAACAGAACCTCAGGCTGGAGGCGGCCACCGCCGAGATCGAGCGAATCACGGCGCAAGCCGAGACGTCGAGAGTGGAGCGCGACGCTGTCCTTGCGGAGTTGGAAAAGGTGCACCGCGCCGTGGAGACCGGGCTGGCGGAGCGGCAGGCCGTTCTGTCCGAGCTCGAACGGGTCCGACGCGAGACACAGTCAGCCCTGGCTGAACGTGAGGCCGTCTCGTCCGAACTCGAGCGTGTTCGAGACCTGCATCAATCCGAACAAACGAACGTCGCTCGCATCATGCTGGAGGCCGAGACGGTCCAGGCGGAACGCGACGCCCTGGCCGCCGAACTCGACCGTGTGCGGGCCGAGGCGGACGCGGCGCGCACGAATGCAGCGGCGGCCGCTCGAAAGGCGCTGACCCAGGCCCGGCAGGGCGACCCCGGCTTCGCCGTTGGACTGAGGAGCCGCATCCAGCAGGCCGCCGTGGACGAGGTGTCCGCCTATCGCGCCGGGTTCGCCGCCGCAGCGACCATCCGCAGCGCGCGCAAGGAGTTGGCGGACCAGCTGGCCCAGACGGCCGGAACCGCCGGGATCCTCCCTCCCGCCCCCTTGCCGACGCAGGTTCGCGCCGGCGCCGCGCGACCGGCCTCTCGCAAGGCCCGGCTCAAGGCGACCTTCCGAGGCGACCGGAAACCGTCCGCGCCCGCCGCCCCTCTGGAGGCCGTGGCCGTCCTGTTCGATCCGGACCACTATGTCTTGGTCAACGCTGTCAAGCTGAGGCCCGGCGAGACGCCGTTCGACCACTATGTCCGTCGCGGCCGTCAGCAGGGGCTATCGACCCACCCCATGATCGATGCCGACTGGATCCGGGGCGTCTGGCCGGACGCGGCCGAACGGCCCTTCGATCTGTTCGCCTACATCAACGACGCGCGGCTTCATGACCTGTGGCCGAACCCGCTGTTCGAGGCCGACCACTATCGCCGGATGAACCGGGACGTCGCCGACCTGGGCGTCAATCCCCTGGCCCACTACCTGCTGCACGGCTGGCGCGAGGGCCGGCAGCCGAACCAGATGTTCGACAACGACTGGTACCTGGCCACCCACACCGACGTGCTGGCGGCGGGCGCCAACCCTCTGCAGCATTATCTGGTCCACGGGGCGATGGAGTTGCGAAAGCCCCACCCCCTGTTCGATCACGGCTTCTATCTGGATCGCTATCCCGACGTGGCCTCCAGCGGCATGGACGCCTACGCCCACTTCATCGCCTATGGTCGCGGCGAGGGCCGCCTGTCCTGCGCCAGGATGCTGGACATGCAGCGGCTCGAACGCTTCTTCAGCGGCGCGACCATCAACGACCTGATGACGATGGAGGAGCCGGAGACCCGGCTGCGCCGTCTGGACGACGAATTCTGGCCCCCGCGTCCGGCCGGCGAATACTGGCTGCCGCAGCGGTTGCGCGACTTCATCATCGACCGCTTCGGCGAGGACCAGCTCCAGATCAACGCATGGCTCTTCTCCCTGATTGATCGCTTTGGCGATACGCCCGAGGCGTTCGACGCCAGCCCGGAATGCGAGAGACTGATCGCTCGCGCCCGGCTCTTGGCCTCGACGCCGATCACCGGGCGCCCGGTCGCGTCCATTATCATCCCCGTCTACAACAACCTGCTCTACACCCTGACCTGCATCGTCTCGGTGCTGGAGAGCGCGCCGAGCCACTCTTTCGAGATCCTGGTGGGCGACGACCGGTCCTCGGATCGGACGCCCGAAGCGATCGCGGCGATCGGGGGCCTCGTCCGCAACGTGCGCCACCCGAAGAACCTGGGCTTCCTCGGAAACTGCAACGCCGTAGCGAGGCGCGCGGCTGGCGAATACCTGGTGTTCCTGAACAACGACACCATCGTCTTCCCCGGCTGGCTTGACAGTCTGGTGGAAACCCTCGCGGCGGACAGGACCATCGGCTTCATCGGATCCAAGCTGCTGAACGGCGACGGAACACTCCAGGAAGCGGGCGGTATCTTCTGGAGCGACGGGTCTGCCTGGAACTTCGGCCGCAACGCCGACCCCATGGCGCCGGAGTACAACTATCTCAAGGACGTCGACTATGTGTCGGGCGCGTCCATCGCCCTGCCAGCTGAACTCTGGGAAAACCTGGAAGGCTTCGACGCCCTCTATTCCCCGGCCTATTGTGAAGATTCCGACCTGGCGTTCAGGGTGCGCCAGGCCGGCTATCGCAGTGTCTATCATCCGCATTCGGTTCTGGTGCACCATGAGGGTCGCAGCCATGGTCGCGACGTCACCTCGGGCATCAAGGCCTATCAGGTCATCAACCAGGAGAAGTTCCTGGATCGCTGGCGCGAGACCCTGAAGCGCGAGAATTTCGAGAACGCCCAGAACGTCTTCGTGGCTCGGGACCGCTCCGCCAGGAAGCCGCACATCCTGATCGTCGATCACTACGTGCCCCAGTGGGATCGGGATGCGGGGTCTCGGACGCTGTATCTCTACATCAAGATGTTCCTCGACCACGGCTTCGCCGTGACCTTCTGGGCCGACAATTTGAATGAAGACCGGATTTACACGCCGCCGCTTCAGGCCATGGGCGTCGAGGTCATCTATTCCGCAGCCTACCGGAACGCCTTCGACCGTTGGTACGCGGAGAACGCGCAGTATTTCGACTACGCCTTCCTCAGCCGCCCCCATATATCCGAGAACTACATCCGGACGATCGCCACCCTCGGCCACGCAAAGATCATCTATTACGGCCACGATCTCCATTTCAAACGTCTTCGCGCCGCCTTTGAGGTCACCAAGGATCGCGCGCTTCTGGCCGAGGCGGCCAAGTGGGAAGCGGTGGAAATCGACGTCTGCCGTCTCAGCAACGTTGTGCTGTACCCCGGCCACGAAGAGGTCGAGGAAGTTCGTGCCCGTGTGCCGGACAGCGTGTCCGTGCTCGCCTTCCCGATCACCATCTTCAACGAGGAAGAACAGGCGGCCGGTCTGGAGGCGGTCGAGACTGGGCTGAGCCGCGACCCCTATGCGATGATGTTCGTGGGCGGCTTCTCTCATGACCCGAATGTCGGCGGCATCATCTGGTTCGTGCGCGAGGTCATGCCGCATCTTCGCCGCGCCGACCCCCGTTTCCATATCCGGATCGCCGGCTCCAACGCACCGGGTGAAGTCACGGCGCTCGAGGGCGAGCATGTCACCGTGATGGGACGGATCACCGACGACCAACTGGCGGCTCTCTACGACCGTTCAGGCCTCGCCGTCGTGCCTCTGCTCTATGGCGGCGGTGTCAAGGGCAAGGTGATCGAGGCGATGGCGCGCGGCGTCCCGGTGGTTATGACCTCGGTCGGCGCCCAGGGCATCCCCGATGCCGAGACCTTGAGCTATGTCGAGGACGACCCGGAGCGCATGGCCGCCGCCATCATCGCCTCCGTCGCCGATCGCCAGGACGCTCTCCAACGAGCGCGTCGAGCGCTCGATTTCATCGACGCCCACTATTCGACACGAGCAGTCAAAACCCTGCTCGCCCCAGAAATTCCCGAGCTGGGCGACCCGTTCGCCGAGGAAGACAGGCCCTGATCCATGCTCACGATGATTACCGGCGCCGCCGGAATGATGGGGTCACATCTGGCCGAGCGTCTGATGGCGCGAGGCGAGGATCTGGTTACGACCTATTTCGAGCCGACGATCGACATGCGCGGCGTCGAAGGGGTGATCCCCATGATCGAACTGGACGTACGCGACTACGGCGCAGTTCACGCTCTCATCGACGAGCATCGTCCGGACGTGATCCATCATCTGGCGGCCCAAAGCCTGCCCACCGTGTCCTGGGTCGATCCGTGGACCACGCTCGACACCAACTCCATGGGCACCATCAATATCTTCGAAGCCATCAAGAAGGTCCGGGCGGTTGATCCTTCCTATGATCCGATGGTCGTGGTCGCCTGCTCATCCGCCGCCTACGGCGCCAGCATGACACCGGACCGGGTGCCGATTGACGAGGAGGCCCCTCTCCTGCCGATGCACCCCTATGGCGTATCGAAAGTCGCGCAGGACCTTCTGGCGTTCCAATATCACCTGAACGCCGGGGTGCGCTGCATCCGCGCCCGCATCTTCAACTGCACCGGTCCGCGCAAGCGCAACGACGTGGTGTCGGACTTCGGCCGGGGCGTCGTGCGGGCGGCCCGCACCGGGGAACCGCTTAAGGTCGGCAATCTGGAAACGCGGCGGGCCATCATCGACGTCCGCGATATGATCGACGCCCTGATCGTCCTCGGAGAAAAGGGCCGTCCGGGCGAGGCCTACAACATCTGCGCGGAGACGGCCGTGCAGATCAAAGAGCTTCTTCCCCTCTACTTCGCCGCGCTCGGCCGAGATGTTCCTTGGGTGGTGGCTCCCGAACTGATCCGTCCTTCCGACGAGGCGATCATCTTCGGCAGCACCGCCAAATTGCGCGCCGACACCGGCTGGAAGCCGAAAATTCCGCTCGCTCAGACCTTGGCGGATGTCCTGGCCTATGAAATGGCTCTGGCCGAAGCGGATGAGGCGGCGCGCCAATGACGTTCACCCGAAAGATCCGCGCCCGCGCGCCCTTGCGTCTCGGCCTGGCCGGGGGCGGCACCGATCTGTCGCCCTATTGCGACGACTTCGGCGGGGCTGTGCTCAACGCCACCATCGACCGCTACGCCTTCGCCTCCTTCCTGCCGCGCGATGACGACCGGGTGGTGTTCGAGGCCGACGACATCGGCGTGTCGGAGGCTTTCGAGCCTAACGCGCCCCTGCACGCCGAACTGGTCCTGCATCGCGGCGTCTACGAGCGGATGATCCGCGACTACAATGGCGGCCGTCGCATCGGCATGACGATCAAGACGACGGTCGATGCTCCAGCCGGCTCGGGGCTCGGCTCATCCTCAGCCCTGGTCGTCGCCCTGGTCAACGGAATGCGGTCAGTCCTGGGCGCGCCCCTCGGCGACTATGACATCGCCCATCTCGCCTATGAGATCGAACGCATCGACCTCGGCCTGTCCGGAGGCCGCCAGGACCAGTACGCCGCCGCCTTCGGCGGGATCAACTACATCGAGTTCCTCCAGAACGACCGGGTCATCGTCAATCCGCTGCGGGTGTCGGACGCCATCTGCAATGAACTGGAGAGCTCTCTGGTCGTCTGCTTCTCCGGTCGTTCGCGCAGTTCGGCGGCCATTATCGACCAGCAGACCGCCGGGATGAAGACCGCCAACCACGACACCATGGCGGCCATGCACAAGCTGAAGGCCGACGCCGCGGAGATGAAGCGCGCGCTTCTGGTCGGCGACATCGACGCCATGGCCGAAATCCTGAACGCCTCCTGGAAGGCCAAGAAGGCCACGGCCCAGGGCGTGTCGACCGGCGCCCTGGACCAGTTGTTCGATATCGCCATGGCCAACGGCGCCCTTGCCGGAAAGGTGTCCGGAGCCGGCGGCGGCGGCTTCATGTTCTTCCTCGTCCACCCCGAAAACCGGCATCGGCTGATCCAGTCCCTGGACCAGGCCGGAGGCCAGGCGTCCCCGGCCAAGCTGACCCATCGGGGCTGCGAAACCTGGCGCTATTGAGCCGCCCATGCAGATCGAACAAGCCGTCATCCTGTGCGGCGGACTGGGCAGCCGCCTCGGCGACCTGACCGCCGACACCCCCAAGCCGCTGCTGCCCGTCGCCGGCGAGCCCTTCCTGCAGGCCCTGGTGCGCGAAATCACCCGCTATGGCGTGAGGCGTTTCCTGCTGCTGGCCGCCTATCGCTCGGAGCAGATCGAGCGCTTCGCCCGCGAGGTTCCCGCCGCCCTCGGCCAGGACATAACGGTCGAGGTCGCCATCGAGCCGGACCGGGCGGGCACAGGCGGCGCCCTGTTCCATGCGCGCGAGGCGCTGGACGAGGTCTTCTATCTGTTCAACGGCGACACCCTGCTGGATACGCCCCTGCACGAGTTGGCCCGACTCCTCGACGATCCCGAGGCGATCGGCGCCCTGGCCCTGCGTCGCCTGCCCGAAGCCGGACGTTACGGGGTCACCACGCTGGACGGCGACCGGGTGACTCGGTTCGGCGCCAAGGGCAGCGGCCCCGGCCCGGTCTTGATCAACGGGGGGGTCGCGGCCTTCCGCAAGACCTTCGTCGATCATCTGACGGCCAACGGCTCGTTCGAGGCGGACGCCCTGCCCGGGCTGGCCGAGGCCGGCCGGCTGCGCGGCCTGGCCGTGGACGGCTATTTCCTCGACATCGGCGTGCCCGAGGATTTCGCGCGCGCCCAGACCGAGATACCGGCGTTCCAGCGCCGTCCCGCCCTGTTTCTCGACCGCGACGGGGTGATGAATCTCGACCACGGCCATGTCGGGTCGATCGACCGCTTCGACTGGGTGGAGGGCGCGCGCGAGGCCGTGGCCCTGGCCAACGCGCGCGGCTTTTACGTCTTCATCGTCACCAACCAGGCCGGCATCGGCAAGGGCCTCTATACGGTCGAGGACTATCAGTCGGTCATGGACCATCTACAGGCGGGGGTCATGCAGGCCGGGGGCTGGATCGACGACATCCGCTTCTGCCCGGACCACCCGGAGGCCGTGATCGAGGCCCATCGCAAGGTCAGCGACTGGCGCAAGCCCGCGCCGGGAATGCTGCTGGACCTGATCGACAAGTGGCCGGTCGACGTTGCTGACAGTCTGATCATCGGAGACAACGCCTCAGACATCGAGGCGGCCCGGGCCGCCGGTGTGCGAGGCGTGCTTTTCACAGGCGGTCGCCTGGACGATCTGGTGCGCGAGCAGCTCGGCGCCGGGCATGAACAGAATGAGGGCTCCGAGCCATGACCACGCCCGTCTACACCCGCCTTCGCGACTGGCTGTTTCAGGACGCCTTCCCCCTCTGGGCCGAGGTCGGTCTGGATCGGGCGAACGGCGGCTTTATCGAACGGCTGAACCCGGACGGAACCGTCATCGACGACCCGCGCCGCGCCCGTCTGGTCGCCCGTCAGATCTACGTCTTCGCCATGGCCGAGACGCTCGGCTGGAACGGCCCGGCGCGCCCGATCGTGCGACACGGTCTGGATTTCCTGCTCGACAGGATCCTGATCGGCGACGCGGTGGTTCCGCTGTGGACGCCGTCCGACCACACGCCGCGCACCGGTTTCGATCTCTACGACCAGGCCTTCGTCTTGTTCGGCCTGGCCGCCGCCGCCGGCGTCGGCGAACGCACCGAGGAACTGGCCGAGCGCGCGCGGGGCGTTCGCCGCCGCATGATCGAGGGCTGGAAGCATCCGGTCGCAGGCTTCGAGGAGGCCTCGCCGCGCACACTGCCGCTCAAGGCCAACCCGCATATGCACATGCTGGAGGCCGCCCTGGCCTGGAGCGCGGTCTCCGATCCGGACGGCGGGTGGGCGGCCCTGGCCGACGAGATCGTGGAGCTGTGCCTGTCACGATTCCTG
This sequence comes from Brevundimonas sp., assembly GCF_052436175.1. Classification (GTDB taxonomy): domain Bacteria; phylum Pseudomonadota; class Alphaproteobacteria; order Caulobacterales; family Caulobacteraceae; genus Brevundimonas. The sequence goes on from NZ_JBQVNM010000003.1 coordinate 53,828, forward strand.
TCGCCCGAAACCGGAGCCCTCAGCGAATTCTTCGACGGCGACTGGAATCGGATCGACGGCGAGGGCCTGGGTGTGGTGGAGCCGGGTCACCAGTCCGAATGGGCCTGGCTGCTGATCCGCTGGGGCCTGTCGCGCGGTCGTCCCGACGCGATCGCCGCCGCCCGCCGCCTGATCGAGGTGGCGGAAGGTCCAGGCGTCTCGGACCAGAACCTCGCCGTCAACGCACTGTCCCCCGCGCTGGAAGTTCGCGACGCTCGCCACCGCCTCTGGCCCCAGACCGAGCGGACCAAGGCGGCCGTGGCCCTGGGCTGGCTGGCGCAGACGCCTGAAGAGGCGGCCCGGGCCGAACAGGCGGTCGAGACGGCCGCATCCGGCCTGATGCGCTTCTTCGATCACCCGGTGCGCGGGGCGTGGTGGGAGCATCTGGGACCCGACGGAGCCCCAGCGCCTGAACCCACGCGCGCCAGCTCGCTTTACCACATCACCTGTGCGGCGGTTGAAATGAGCGGGTTGGACGGCGCGTCTCGAGCGGCTAGAAGCCCGGTCTAGTCAGACGCTTCGGCCGGACCCGACGCGCCTTGCGCTTTTCGGGTCCAATGGCCGTCGTCGAGGAATATGATGAAGACACGCCGGCCTTTGACACCTCTCGTTGAGCCCGGCTCCGGCGCGCCCGTGTCCGCCCAGGCGAGCCGGCCGGCGCCCTCGCCGCTGGACGGGCTGGCGCGTCAGGTCGAAAATCTGGCGGCGCGTCTGGAGGCCACCGAGACCGCCCTGACCCAGCTTCACCGCCGGGAGGACGAACGCCTCGCCCGCGAGACGCGCGTTGGCAAACAGCCGCCCCGGCCTGTGCGGGTGCTGCGCAAGCGGCTGCGCGCCCTCGGTCTTTGGCCTACGGATCGGGCCTCCGGCGACACGGACGGCGCGGCCGTTCTCGCCGAGGCGCGCCGTCGCGTTCCCCCGCCGCTGCAGACCCGGTTCGACCCGCGCACGCCCTATGAGGCCTGGATCGAGGCGAACGTCCTGACCCCTGCGGCGCGCGCCGACCTCGAGGCTGCTCTGGAGGCGGCTCCGGGGCCCCTTCCGCGTATTTCCGTCATCACCCCGGTTCACGACACGCCGCCAGCCTATCTGCGCGCCATGGTCGTCTCGGTCCGCGACCAGATCTATGCGGACTGGGAGTTGTGCATCGCCGATGATGCGTCCACCGGCGCCGCGACCCTGGCCCTGCTGGACGAACTGGACGGTTCGGACGATCGTGTCCGCATCACGCGACGCTCGCAAAACGGCGGTATCAGCGCCGCGACCAACGCCGCCGCCGCCCTGGCCACGGGCGAGATCCTGTTGTTCCTCGACCACGACGACCTGCTGACGCCGGACTGCCTGGCCCATTTCGCCCTGCTATACGCCGCCGAACCCGAGACCGACCTCGCCTACAGCGACGACGACAAGATCTGCGAGGACGGCCACCGCTATGCCCCCCAGTTCAAGCCGGACTGGTCGCCGACCCTGCTGCTCAGCTTCATGTACATGAGCCACGCCCTGACCGTGCGGCGCGCGCTGTTCGAAGCCCTGGGCGGCTTCCGCTCGCCGTTCGACGGCTCCCAGGACTATGATTTCGCCCTGCGCGCCACCGAGCGAGCCCGCAGCGTCGGCCACATTCCGCGCATTCTCTACCACTGGCGCGCCTCCAGCGGATCGACGGCGCGATCGGGCGACGCCAAGCCGCACAGTTTCGAAGCCGGCCGCAAGGCTGTGCAGGAGGCCCTGGACCGGCGCGGCGTCGTGGGCCACGCGGTTCACCCCGATTGGGCCATGGCCGCGCGGGTGGGCATGTTCAACGTGCGGTTCCCCGACACCGGCCCCCAGGTCACGATCATCGTTCCGACCTGGAACAAGGCCGACCTGCTGCGGCGCTGCATCGCCTCCCTGTCCGCCACCACCTACCAGAACTACGACCTGCTGGTCATCGACAACGGCAGCGACGAGCCCGACGCCCTGGCGCTTCTGGCCGAGATCGACGCGCGCGAGGACTGCCGCGTGGTGCGGATCGAACGCCGTCCGGAGGGCTTCAGCTTCGCGGCCCTGATGAACCAGGCGGCCGCCATGGCGACCGGCGAACACCTGCTGTTCCTGAACAACGACACCGAGGTTATTTCTCCCGAATGGCTGTCGCAGATGGTCGGCCACGCCCGGACCGAAGGCGTCGGCTGCGTCGGGGCCCTGTTGCGGTTCGAGGACGGCAGTGTCCAGCACGCGGGCATCGTTCACGGCTTCAACGACGGCCTGGTCGGGCACGCCTTCCGTCACGCCCCGCCCCATGACTGGGGCTACATGGGGTTCATCCGCGCCTCGCGAGAATATTCCGCCGTCACGGCCGCCTGCATGCTGACCCCCCGCGCCCTGTTCCAGGAGATGGACGGGTTCGACGAAGTCAACTTCGCCGTCGCCTACAATGACGTGGACTACGGTTTCCGCGTCGCCGAACGGGGTCTGCGATCCGTCTACTGCGCCGAGGCAGAACTCTTCCACTACGAAGGCAAGTCCCGCGGCTATACCGACAACCCCCAGGAGGCGTCGAACCTGCGCCGTCTGTACGGCGACTGGCACGACCCCTGGTTCAACCCCAACCTGTCGCTGGATATCGAAAACTTCGAGCCCGCGGCCCGTCGCCTGCCTCGGATGGACAGTCGGCCTGTGCGGGTCGTGGCCGTGACCCACAACCTGAGCCCCGAGGGCGCGCCCAACACCCTGTTCGACCTGATCAGCGGACTGGCGGCGGCGGGCGTGGTCGATCCGGTGATCCTGTCGCCCCGTGACGGGCCCCTGCGCGCCCAGTATGAGGCCTTGGGCCTTGAGGTGCGGCTGTTCGCGGCGCCCCCGACCGATCCCGGCGGTTTCGAGAACGCCGTCGACCGGCTGGCCGGACTGATCGACGGCCTCGACGCCGAGGTCGTGATCGTGAACACCCTGCAGATGTTCTTCGCCGTGACCGCCGCCGACCAGGCGGGCGTGGCCTCGATCTGGTGCCAGCACGAGAGCGAGCCCTGGCAGACCTATTTCGACTATCTGGCGCCGGAAGTCCGCGCCTACGCCTATGCCGCCTTCGGCCAGACCTACCGGATGACCTTCGTCGCCGACGCCACCCGCCGGGCCTGGGCGCCGGTTCAGACCCGGCATGCGGCCCAGACGATCCGGCACGGCGTGCCCTCCTGGCGTCTGGCCGAAGAGACCGGCCGCTGGACCCGTGGAACGGCCCGGGCCGCCCTTGGCGTCTCACCGGCCGTGACGGTCCTGTGCCTGGCCGGCACGGTCTGTCGCCGAAAGGGCCAGCTGGACCTGGCCCAGGCCCTTGGCGATCCGGCCCTGTCCGCGGCCGGGCCGATCCGCACCTTCATCGCCGGCAGCTACGCCGAGCCCGACTACGCCGCGACGGTCGTCTCGGCGATCCAGGCCCTCGGGCCTGATCGCGCGGCGCGAACCCGGCTGACCGGCCCCGTGCCCGACATGTCGGTCTACTATGCGGCGGCCGATATCGTGGTCTGCACCTCGCGCCTGGAAAGCGCGCCCCGCGTCCTCGTCGAAGCCATGGCCTTCCGGCGCCCCATCGTCACCACTCCGGTCTTCGGCGTGCCCGAACTGGTGGACGAAGGCGTCAACGCCCTCTTCTATACGCCCGGCGACACCGCCGCCCTGGCCGCCCGTCTCGCCGAGCTGATCGGCGACCCGGCCCGACGTCAGGCCATGGGCGACGTCGGTCCAGTGGTGCTGACCAGCCGCCCCGGATATGCCGAAATGCTGGACCAATACGCCCGCCTGATCCGCGAGGCCGCCGTGCTCGGCGCTTTCGGCGCGCCCACCTCGCCTCCCAAGACTTGATCCGGACCGTTCGATGATTTCTTCCGCCGACCAGGCCGCCTCGCATTGGGACGAGAAGTACGCCTCGGCCGTCAGGTCCGCCTGGGTGCAGAATCCGCTCGTCGAACGCGAGGTCTATCGGCGCATGACGGGGGAGCCCGTCCATTGGCTGTGGTGGCTGTTCAACCCCACCCTGCCGAAGGCCGATCGGATGCTGGCCATCGGCTGTGGCGACGGCTCTCATGAGCTGTCCCTGGCGGGGAATGGTTCGGTTCGTCACATCACCGCCTTCGACGCCTCGCCCGTCGCCATCGAAATGGCTCAGCGGGCCGCGCGAGACCAGAACCTGTCGATCGACTTCCAGGTGCGGCTGTTCGAGGAATTCGTCGCCGAGCCGCCGTCCGACACCTTCGACCTCGTCCTGTTTTCCGGTTCGCTCCACCATGTGACGGATCTGGAGGGCATGCTGTCCACGGTCCGAAAGGTTCTGAAGCCGGGCGGGCATGTGGTCGTGAACGAGTATGTCGGCCCGATCTATCAGCTGTATCCTCAGAGCCAGATCGACATCATCAATCGCGTGCTCGACGCGACCCCTCCGGTCTTTCTCGCCGCGCCCGACGCCCGGCTGCGCCTTCCGACCATCGAGGCCATCATGGCCCACGACCCCACCGAGGGCGTTCGCGCCCCCCTGATCCCGGCCTTGCTGCCGATGTATTTCAAGCCGAAGCATGAGCGCCGTGTCGGCGGCGCCCTGTTGCATCCGATTTTCGACTGCCTGAATGGAGGCAAGGTCAACGACGGTTCGGCGGAAAGCGAGGCCTATGTCTCCATGCTGATCGCCCTTGAGAACGAGCTCACCGCCGCCGGGGCGCTGAACCACGATTTCATGTTCGGCATCTACAGTCTGGACTAACCGGCCTCGGCGGGTGCGTCCGGCAGCCGCGTGACCGTTCCGCCGTGGAACGTCATCGTCCCCTCGAGCAGTGGCGTCATCAGACTGATCCGGAAATCGGCGTTCATGACGTCCGACCAGGCCTGTTCCAGAACCACCTCATAGCGACCGGCCTGGCCGATCACGACGGGGAGGGATTGGACATCATGGCCATAGCCCCATTCGATTAGCAAATCCGCATCGCCGCCAGGGTCGATCGAGAAGGATCCCTCGAAGCGCCAGATCCCCTTGGGCAGGTGGATATGGGGGCCGTTGAACAAGAGCCGGCGCCGGCCGACGAGGGACAGACGCCCGGTGCGGCTGTCCGCGCCAGGATCGGCGTAATCGAACAGTTCGGGCCCCCAGGTCGCCTGGACGCCAATCGGAATCGGCAGGCGTTCAAAGATGTCCAGAGCCGGCTCCGGATGGCTTGTCGATCGCAGGGGCCGATTGGGCGAACAGTGAACATCGCCCAGACCCGGCACGTTCATCACGGCGGCGTCGGCGGGGATGAATGGCGTGTGCAGGCGCGTCAGGAAGTCGGCCACCGCATAGCGAAGCGACACGTCCCTGAGCAGCTCGCCCTGTGCGGTCTCGTCTTCCTGCGCCAGGATCCCTGCGGCCTCGCCCGGCGCCCCGGCCTGAACGAGGTAGTGAGTAACGGGGTGGGCGTCGATATGATGCAACCACGAGACCACCAGCATCGAGCGTTCCGGGTGCGGCATGGGTGCCGGGGCGTGCCGGTTGTGAACCGCGAAATCCCAACCCGCATCCGCACAGGCCTGGGACAGGGCGTCGCGCCAGGCCTCGGCGCCGTCTGCGGGGATCTGAAGCAGCCAGACCCGGAATGGTCCGCTCATGCAGACCTCAGCCAGGTGTAGACGTCGATGGCCTCCTCGATGTCATCGAAGACGCGGGCTCGACCGCTCTCAATCACCAGGGCGCGGTCGCAATGCTCGGCGATCATTCGCGTGTCATGGGACGCCATAAGGAAGGACCGATCCGCCCGGCGCTCGAAGAGCTCTTCGTTGCAGCGCCGCTGGAAGCGGGCGTCGCCGACCGCGACCAGTTCGTCGATCAGATAGCAGTCGAACTCGATCGCCAGCGACAGGCCGAACGCCAGACGCGCGCGCATCCCGGAGGAGTAGTGTTTGACCTGCCGATTCATGGCCTTGCCCAGCTCGGCGAAGCCTTCGACGCGTTCGTAGATGACGTCGTAGCGCTTGTTGTAGATGCGGCTGATGAAGCGGATGTTGTCGATGCCGGTGAGGCTGCCCTGGAAGCCGCCGCCGAATCCGATGGGCCAGGAGCAGGTCATGCCCCATCTGATGTGGCCATCGCTCGGCGGCAGAACCCCGCCGAGGATCTTGATCAGGGTCGATTTTCCCTGACCGTTGCGGCCAAGGATGCCCAGGCGCCCCTGCTTGCCGACGCTGAAGTTCAGGTTCGTGAACACAGGCCGCGAACCGGGGGCCGGATAGGTCTTGCTGAGCCCCGTGACCTCCAGCCCCAAACCTGAACCCGAGGTCATTCGTGAACCCGGCTTTCTCGAACCCCCGCATAGACCAGCCAGCCGAGCGCGTAGATCAGCAGGGCGGTGGCGAAGACACCCAACAAGGCGAGCCAACGCCGCGGCTCCACGGGCTTGTCAGGCACACTGGGGTTCACCACGCGATCAATGTAGAGGCGCTGGCGCCGGGCCTCGATCTGGGCGGAGTTGAGCGACGCCGTGGACGTCGCGAGAATCTTTTCCGCGAACTCGCGTTCCGTGATCAGAGACTCATAGGTCGAAATCTTCGGCGCCAGCGACGTCGCATCTCCGACGATCTTCTCTCGCTCGGCGGCGATCTGGGCCTCGAATGCGCGGATCCGGCTATCCAGAGCAGGTAGTTGCGGGCTGCTAGCGGCCTGGGCCGCGACCTGCGCCCGCTCCGCGCGCAGAACGGCCAGGTTGACCGTCAATTGGCCGATCAGTTCGCCGCCGGCCTTGGCGCTGGCGGACGGATCGATCACGCCTTCGCGGTTTCTGAAGCTGGTCATCTGGCTCTGGACGAGCGAGAGGCGAGCCTGGGCGTCGCGGACATTCCGTTCCGCGTCAGCCACGGCATCGGAGGCCGAGCGCTCGTTCAGGCGGTTCACGAGCCCCTCTCCGCCCTCCAGCAAGGCGTTGGCGACGCGCGCAGCGTCGGCCGCAGTGAACGCCTCAACCCTGAGCGTACTGATACCGGTCTGGGAATCATAACCGACGGTCAGATAGTCATTGAACTGCTTGCGAAACGTCTCGTCGCTCCGGTCACTGAAGATGCGCGGCAAGCGCGAAAACACATCGACTCCAGGCCGCGCATAGGCCGATCTCACATCGACCCGCTTCTCCAGATCGTTTAGGCCGTCGGCGGACCGGATGTATTCGTGAACCGCATAGGCGTCGGACGATCCCGTCGAGATTCCGACCCCCTCCAGCGCCATCCCCAGAGATGATGGCTGCCGTTGCTCCGATGCGCGCACGATGAAGCGCGCCTCCGAGACGTAACGCGGAGAAGCGATCAGAAGGAAGTAGATGGCCGCAACAAGCGTCGGCAGTACGACGACAAGGCCGAAGGCCCACGGCAGACGCTTCAGCCGGTCGTCCGCCTTGGGTCCCGAAAGCAGCGGCAGCGGTCCGGCGTATTTGAGCTTGGGGTCGTTCATTCAAAACTCGTGATTCGACGGAGCGCCGCTAATCGACATCCAGATAGCGTTGCGTTTGTGACAAGAGCAACAGGGCCAGAAGGTTCAGTCCCGCGCCCCAGGCCAGTGGATACAGCGGATTGTAATGGGTGGGCACGAACTCGCCAAAGACAGACGCCCGAACCATTTCCACCGTGTGAGGTAGAGGATTCAGCAGATAGATCGCCTGATACCTGTCCGGCAGCCAATCCACCATGACGAAGGCGCCCGAAAGCGGAATCAGAAGATACATCGAGACCGGCAGGACCCGCTCGATCACCTCGAAGCGTATCGCCAGAGACGCCAGACTGACAGCGAAGCCGACCGAGACCCAGCCCATCAGGAGATATCCGCCGTAGAGCAGCAGAAAATCGTGCGGCGGCGACACCATGCCCAGCACCAGAAGTATGACGTAGACTACAGCGAAGGCCATCGCCCCACCGACCATCTCGAGAAGAACGCGGGCGAGATAGATGTGAAGGGGTCTCACGCTGCGATGATGCATCAGCCCGATGTTCGCGATCATCGCGCCTGAACTGACCTGGACGATGTGGCGGAACAGCAGGGTCGTCATATAGCCCGTCATGATGAACGGGGCGAGCCGGATGCCGTGTTCGTACTCCGGCTTGATCAGGGACCATAGGCCGATGACGCCGAAGCAGAAGACCAGCGGTTCGCCGATCAGCCAGAGAAACCCGAGGCCCTCGCGCCCATAACGGGTCACGATCTCACGCATCATCAATGCGCCCAATATCCGGAAGTGCTTTCTGATTTCCCGCATATTGGCCTGACGCCCGGCTCCCTGATGCCACCAACGACGGTTCGTCACCCAAACGCGAAACGCTCCGGACGGTCGATCCAACCAGGATGCTGTGAACCGAAGATCACGCGCGCGCAAGTCGCTACAGGAACACGGCGGTCACGGGCGGTTTCGAACACTCTAGAGCCTGATCGGTTGAGGAGAAATCCCTTCTCGATTCCGCCGACTCCGTGATCCAGGCTCCAGAAAAATGCTGGAGCGAAATATGAGCCGAGTTGGATTGCGTCCAACTCAACCGATTTCGCTCTAGAGGGCGACCACGCTCATCATGATGAACGACAGATCACGGGCGTCATCGCCGCGTGACGCCCGGTGAGGGGTCGAGATGCGCAGACCCATTTCCTCACCGGCTGTGAGGCTCACCGGGATGGACAGCTCCACCGGATGATCAAGCGGCACGAACTCCGCCTTGGCGACGGCGCCTTCACTCCCGAAGGTGAACAGGGTGCGCGACTGGCCGGTCTCCTCGGGCTTGAGCCAGACGCCGATCCTGACCTCACTGGCGGGCTCTTGCGTGCGGATGCGCATCTTCACCTGGGGCCAGCACCAGCCGTCGTCGTGCAAGCCGTCGGCGGCGACGATTTCAACACCACTTGTGATCATTTGGACCCCAGCCCTATCGGACATCATCGACTTTTATCGACCGAACAAGGGTTTGAATGGCTATTGTGCGGCGCGTCAAGGCCGCGCAACGCACAAGGTTAAGAAACGCGGATTTTGAGGCGCAGAGACCTAATTTCGTCCGTCACGCGAAGTCTAGCGAGCGGGAGCGCTTGCGCTTTCTGGCATCGGCTGCCCCGTGGCCATATCCACGAACACCAGCCCTCCAGGCCGATTTGCCGTCCCGGGCTGATCCTCGGCGCCGGGGGTCGAAAACCCCGCCAACGGCGCGCCGTAGAAAATATGCGCTCCGATCTGGCGCACTCGCTCCAGTCGCGCGCCCCAAGACGGGCGAACATAGTTGGCGTGATAGTTCACCGAGGCGTCCGGCAGCCGGATCGACGACCGGCCCTCGTGGACCTCGCGCGCGATACGTTCGGCCCGCGCCCACTGGGTCATGTTCACCGGCCTGCGGCCGATGGCGCCGTCACAGGTGAAGGTGAACTGACAGGTGCGGCTGTTGCGCTGATAGACGACCTGACAGACGTCCTTCGGATAACGCCCCGAACGCGACCGGTTCATCACCACCGCAGCGACCGCGGCCTGGCCCTCCTCGCTCTCGCTGCGCGCCTCGTAATAGATCGCCTGGGTCAGGCATTCGATCGGGTCGGACGGCACGACGGGGGGCGTCTTGAGATCCAGCCGGGGACGGCCAAGAGCCGCCAGGCTGAAACCTCTCGTCGGCGGAGGCGCGATGGTCGAGGCGGGCTCGGCTCCGGACAGCGTGGCGCGCGCAACCGGTCGCGAGACCGGCCGCAGCGCCGAGCGGCCCGGATCACGTCTCGTGTCGCGATTGGCGTTGCGGCGCGCGACAGGGCGAGGCCCCGTCTTCGCGTCCGTGAGCCGCTGACCCTGCCCCGACTTGAGCATGGCCTGCAGTCGTGCGTCGAGCTGGCCGCGACGGTCGGCGTCGGTCAGGACGGGAGCAGCCGCCGGGGAGACGGCGGGCCCAGCCGCAGGCACATAGGCGCGATCGGGCGCCGGATCGGCGTAGGCGAGAGGCGTCAGGACGGCCCCCGCCGCAACGGCCAGGATCGCGCCTCCGACAAAAAGAATGGGCAGGGCGCGCATCGGCGGTTCCATGAAGGGGCGACCCATGGATAGCAAACCCCGACCATCGCGCCAAGCGAGGCCATGACGGCCTGTCGACGGATTGCCTGTTGCGTCCGCCGGGGCCTATGGAGAGGGATGGCTTCGCCTCTGCACAGGCCCGGATTTTCACTGATCGAGGCGCTGGTCGTTCTCGCGATCAGCGGCATGGCGCTGGCGATCATCTTCTCTATCGGTGTGAAGGCGGGCGATTCGGGTTTCGCCCTCGGGAGGCGAGCCATGGCGGCGGCGGACATGGACGTGAGTATAGGCGATGTGCGCAGCCTGTTCCGCAGCGTGTCGGTTCGCCCGGCCGGCGCCTTTCGCCGAGGCCTGGATCTGCCGCTGATCGGAACCCCGTCACGCTTCGAGGGAGAGATCGTGGCGGAACGTGCGACACAGTGCGCACCGTCAGGCTGGGCAGGCCGCGTCGTGCTCGCGGTGGAAATCCGCGGGGCCGATCGGGTCCTCACTTGCCGCGCCGGCGATCACCTTACGGACCTTTTGACCACCACGGACCCCGCCGCCAGCCTGTCCTACTCTCGCGACGGACGGACCTGGTCAGCGACCTTTGACAGCACGCCCCCCACGCAGGCGTTCGATGAACCCCTGCGGTCAGAAAAGCTGTATATTAGATTCCGCGGCGCGACCGGAATGGACGTGGTCGAAATGGCGAGCTCGGCCAGACCACAGACTTGGACTAACCGATTTGACAGTCTCTAGTCGTCAGGACGCTGCTGCCGCATTTGTGCAATCAAGGCGTGCTGCCAGACAGCGGCCCGGGTTCGCACTGCCGGCGGTTCTGGCGGTCACCGGCATCGTGACGATCGTATTCCTTGTGGCCATGACCGCCTTGTACAGCCTGACGTCCGAGGCGGCTTCCGCCCGCGCGAGGGTCCGCTTCCTTCAACGCGCCCTGACCGCCGAGGCGACCCTGTCCTATATGGTCGCGACTGAACCCGCATCAATGTCGGGCCTGACCCTGGGCGGACAACGGTTCAGCGATGTGGGCGACGAAGGCGGCGGCCTTGCCGGTGGCGATCAAGGCGACGGGACTGTCAGATTCGACGGCCGCGATTACCTGATGAATGAGAACGGGCCTCTTGTGGTCGCCGTTCAGGACCAGGCCGGACTGGTCAACCTGGCGCATCTGACCCCACGTCAGGCCGACCGCCTGGCCTCGCGCCTGGGCGCGCCGGGCGCTCTTGCGCGATGGATAGAGCCTCGCTTCCTCGACTATGCCGACCCGGATCTGGAGCGCCGCCTGGGGGGAGCAGAAGCCGGCGACTACCCGGTCGGCGCGGCGCCGGCCAATCGAGAACTTAGACGTACGGACGAATGGCTCTCCATCCTGGGTGTCCGTGAGGCCGTCAAACCGGCCCGCTGGCGCGAAATGCGGGCGAGTCTGGCGCTCGATCATACGATCAGCCGGATCAACGCCAATACCGCCTCGGCATCGGCCCTGGAGGTCTTGTTCGGCCTCAATCGATCCCAAGCCGAGGCGGTCATACGCCGCCGTAATCAGACGCCGATCGCCAACCTGCAGGATCTGATCGCCGTCGCGGGCGCGTTCGGGATCGAGGATTCGGAGGTGGTCTACACCTTCCCGGCCGATAGGAGTACGATCACCATTCGAGACGGCCTCTCGTCCTGGGTCTATCGCGCCAATATCGTCCTCACGCCTTCGGGTTTGGAACGTCCGCTGTGGATAGAGCAGTCGGATATGCTAGAAGCGCCGCGCAGGCAGGCCGCTGAAACCAAAAATGTCCCTCGACTTCCTTACACCCCGCGTTGAGCGGCTGTCCGCCGGCGGGGGCTGGACGGTGGAGCATCCGGGCGGCTCCATCGGCCGGCTGCGCACGCCGGTGGTTTTGCTGGCGCGAGACCTGACCACCTTCTCCCGTTTCGAGACTGCGGGCCTGCCCCGGTCGCGTCGCCGCCAGGCCGCCCGACTGCACGCCCGCGCCGCCTCGCCTTATCTGGACGGCGCCAGTCTTCTGGTCCCGGCGGGTCAGGATTTCGGCGTCTGGTGGTGGGACGCCGAGCGGGTCAGCGCCTTGGTCCAGGCCCGCTGGGCCTCGGTCCGGCCGTCGATCCGTCCCGAAACCCTGGCCCAGCCGCCCGCCGCCGACTGGCGCATCGTCGCCCTGGCCGAGGGCTACGAAGCCCAGTATTGGCGGGGTGGAAGCCTTCATGCCTCGGCCTGGCGCCGTGAACGGTTCGACATCGCCGCCTGGACCGCCTTCACCCGCGCGCAACGCGACGCCGTGGACGCCCCCGAGACGCCGCCGGCGCCTCAGCGTCTGCCGCTGGACACGGACGGCCCGGCCTTCGCCGTCTCGACCGCCGAGATCACCCGCGAACAGATGATCGGGGCGGGCGGCGTGCTTGTGGCCATGGTGGCGGTCTGCGCCGCCCTGTTCCTGACCGGACAGGGCCTCAGGCTGAAATCCGACGCCGAGGCCCTGGAGGCCGAGACGGCGCGGCTGCAGGCTGCGTCGCCCGGCGGGGTCTCCCTGGCCGATCTGGAAGGCGACCGACGCACCCTGGCCGCCTATCGCCAGATCGAGGAGCGGACCAGCCCGCTCAGTTCGGCCGGAGCCGCCATCGGCATCCTGGCCTACCGCGACCTGACGCCCCGTTCGCTGGACGCCTCCGACGAGGGTCTGACCGTGACCCTGCCCTATACCGCCCTTTCCCAAGCCGACGACCTGATCGCCGACTTCGCCGAGTCGGGTTATTTCTACGATATCCAGCCTCGCACCGACGCCGCCAACCAGACCCTGATCATCGAGATGCGGGTGCGCGAGGCGGCCCCGCCGTTGGGATCGGGCGGCTGAACCAGTCCGAGGGCTCGCTGCCCGCCCGGATGACCGCCTGATCTCAACCAAACCGCCGTTCGGTCAGGACCGCGATCGCCCCTGGACCCCGGCCTGTCGCAGGAAGCGACAGTCGCCGGTCGCGGTGTGCAGGGTCATGACCACCTCGTCGCCCTTGACCAGATTGGCGGTCGTCGCCGAACAGCGGCCGCCCTCGGCGATGTCCAGAGGTGGGGCGAGGGTATAGCGCCACGGCGACCGCAACTCGATCTTGCGGACATCGCTCTCCTCCCCAACCTGCGCGGCCGTGACCGTCGTACCGGTCGCCTCGGGATCGACCAGGCGGATCGGCAGGCCGGTGCGGTTGGCCTCGCGCCTCAGGTCCGACACCCCGCGCTGGAACTCGAAGAAGACCGCGTGAGCGGTCGCCTGATCCATCATCCGCGACGTGCTGGGCATGATGACGGCCGTGGCCAGGCCCATGATGGCCAGGACGACCAGAATCTCGATCAGCGAGTAGCCGCCGCGCGCCGCTCGCGCCTTGCGCGGGATGGGATCAGCGCTGGTCGGAGTTGACGTCGGCATTGGCGCCTTCGCCGCCTTCCTGGCCGTCGGCGCCGTAGCTGATGACGCGCGGACGCGCCTCGGGCGCGCCGGGGGCGCCCGTCGCATTGGCCGGGGCCGGAATATAGACATAGGGCCGCGCCCAGGGATCGGCCGGCAGGGCCTTGTCCAGATAGGGACCGGACCATCCCGCCACCTGCTGTGGGTCCGCCTGCATCAGCAGGCCGATGCCCTCCTGCTGGGTCGGGAAGCGGCCGATGTCCAGACGCATGGTCTCCAGCGCGGCCTCGATGGCGCGGATCTGAAGCCGGGCCGTGGTCGACTTGGATCGGTCCAGCTGGGCGAACAGGCGCGGTCCGACGACGGAGGCGATCAGGGCGATGATGGCCAGAACGACCAGGATCTCGAGCAGGCTGTAACCGGCCCGCGTCGCGACCGACCGCCCGTTTCTGCGGGCCCGAAGACGCTGAAGAAGACGAGAACTCACGCGCACGACCTTGATTTCGGGGGCCTGTTGTCTGGGCCCCGCGGCTGCTATAACCCACGCCCATGCGGCCGTCGATGTGAAACGACCCGCGCGCAGCAACGTGACGGGATCCCTTTTGCGCGACGTTCTGGTCGGATTGACGGCTTCCGCCCGACAGAGATGGCAAGACCTTCTGGTCCGGCTTCGGCGCACGACCCCGCGCGAACGGGTGCTGCTGGCCGTCCTGGTCATGGGCGCCCTGGTCTACGCCCCGATCGCCGCCTCGGACTGGCGCACGGCCCAGGAAGACCGCTACGTCGACGCCGTGACGGAACAGGCCTCGGCCCGGCTGGCCGCCGCCGCCGCGCGCCGGGTCGAGGCCGCCGCTTCCGATCGCGCGGCCCTGGAAGACATGAAGACCTGGGGCTTTCCCGCCCTGAACGCCCAGGTCGCGGCGGTCGAGATCGAACGCCAGATCGTCCAGACCGCCACACGCACAAACCTGCCGGCCTTCACCGTCGTGACGGATGCGGAGCCGGAGACCATCGGTCCGACCCAGTGGATGGGAACCGAGGTTCAGGCGGATCTGAGATGGACCCCGACTTTCGACTTCCTCGACGCCGTCGCGGCCTGGCCCGAAGGATTCCGCGTGACCCGCTTCGCCTATGAGACGGGGACGCCGGCAATGGATGGGTCGGTCGGGGGCAAGGTGCGGCTGGGCCTGGCCTTCCCCGTTCGGCTCGATGAGCCGTTCCCGTCCGACGCTGCCGGCGTCCCGGCCCCGACGGCGCCCGCGTCCGGCGCCGCGCCATGAAGCGCTGGCTGCCCTTCCTGATCCCGGTCGTGTTCGCCGCCGCCCTCTTGTGGGGCTGGTCAGCGCCCGGCCGCCCCGAAGATCCGCCGGCGGTCACGCGCGGCGCCGGCGGCGGTCTGGGCGTCGCCGTGCTGCGCCCGGGCGAGACCGCTGCGGCGGCGGTGCGCTTCCTGCGCACGCTCAGAGCCGATCCGCCCCCGCCGCCCCCGCCGCCCCCGCCACCGCCGCCGCCCCCCCCCCCGCCTCCGCCGCCGCCGCCTGACGTCGCGGTGGTATTCAGACAGGCCCTGATCGGCATCCGCCGCGATCCGGCGACCGGCGCCTTCAGCGCCATGGTGCGCGACCCGGCCCAGCCGGGGCCGCAAATACGCCTTATGGGGGCGGGAGAGAGCTTCGGGGCGGACGGCTGGCGGATCCGGGAAGTTGCGGAATTCGCCGTCGTTCTGGAAAGAAGGACGGAAACGCGCGTCATCCGGCTTTTCGGCTAGAAGACGGACGCGGGGGCGGCAGGAAGATTGATGTCTGATCGAGCAAACACAGGATGGACCCGGCCGGTCCGCACGGTGCTTCTGAAGGCGGCCGTCTGTGCGGCGCCCCTGGCGCTGCTCGCGGGCTGCGCCGCCTTCCCGACCATGACGGCGGACGGCCGGCCGCGCCAGACCGCCGACGCGTCGGTCGATCCGTCGATGTCCCCCGTCGGGACCGAGGACGGCGCGCCTCGCAGCGCGACCGAACGACTGACCATTCCAGGCGCGCCGCCGCCGGTCCAGACGCGCCCTCCCGCCACGGACGAGCAGATCGCCGCCCTGGTGCCGGATGAGCCGATCGACGCCACCCTGGCCCCCCAGTCCATCCCGCAGTTCGCCGCCACCGTGTTCGGCCTGCTGAATCTGCCCTACGCCCTTGGGGCCGACGTGGCGACGCGGCCGGAGATCGTCGCCGGCGGCACGGGCGGCACGATCTCCAAGCGCGACCTCTTCCGGCTGACCCAAAGGGCGCTGAGACAGTATGGGGTGGAGATCTACATCGAAGGCCGGACGGTCGTCGTCGGCAACGGCCCCGCCGCCGAGCTCGGCTCGACCTTCAGCCGCAGCCGAAACACCCCGACGGCCTCGGGCAATGTGGTTCAGTTCTTCCCGGTCCAGACGATCCAGGTTCAGGCGCTGCGCCAGCTCGTCGCCGATCTGTTTCCCAATCTCGGCGGGGTCCGGGTCACGGTCGATGCGGACAGCAACAGCTTCCTTCTGTCTGGATCGGCGCGCGACGTCGGCCGCCTGGTTCAGGCCCTGAAAGAGCTGGACCAGCCCCGCTACGCGGGCTCCGAAATCCTGCGCATCGAACCGGTCTACCTCTCGGCCGATCAGCTCTCCAAGGCGCTGACCGACGTTCTGACGACCGAGGGCTACATCATCTCGCCGACCCCTCAACTGGTGCGGCCGATCAGCATCGTGCCGATCCCGGCGTCCAATCAGTTGCTGGTGTTTGCGCGCGATCCGGCGGTGCTCGAACGCGTCAACTTCTGGGTGGCGAACCTCGACCGGCCCGCCACCCTGGGCGACAAGGCCTCGACCTTCGTCTACCAGGCGCGCAACACCGACGCCCAATCTCTGGGCAGCCTGGCCATGGGTCAGGCGCCGGCGACCTCAAACATCCAGCCCCCGGTCGGCGTGCCCGGCGCCCAGCCGGTGCGCAACGATAACGGCTCGCGCAGCGGCGCAACGACGGGCGCCGGGACGGCCGTTGGCGGTGGGACCGGATCCTTCCTCGGCGGCCGACTTCTGGTCGATCCGGCCGGCAACCGCATCCTGTTCACCGGCACGGCCACGGACTACGCCCAGCTACGCGCCCTGTTGACGACGCTCGACGTCGCCGCGCCCCAGGTGGTGATCGAGGTCATGATCGCCGAGGTCACCCTGACCGACGCCACCGCCCTGGGCGTCAACCTGTTCGGAACCGACGCGCGGGGCGACGGCCTGGCGACCGGCTCGACCGAAGGCATAGCCATTGGCGGCGGCGCCCTGAACCTGACCTTCGTCGGGCCGGACTACCGGGCCCAGCTGGTGGCCAACGCCTCCAACAATCGCGTCAATATCCTCCAGCGGCCTCAACTGGTGGCGCGCAGCGGCGGAACGGCTCGTTTCCAGGTCGGCACGGACGTGCCGATCATCACATCCCAGTCGGCCTCCGGCTCGCAGTCCGGCGGATCGACGGATATCCTCCAGAGCGTGCAGTACCGCCAGACCGGCACCATTCTGGAGATCACGCCGGTGGTCTATGGCGACCGGGTGGACCTGACCATCAGCCAGGAGCTGTCGTCCGCCGGGGACTCGCCCGAGGGCATCTCCAGCCCGACCATTCTCAACCGCAGCCTCAGCACCCAGATCGCCGTGCGTGACGGCTGGACCGGCGTCCTGGGCGGCCTGATCGGCAACAACTACACCAAGAACAACACCGGCGTGCCCTTCCTGAAGGACGTGCCCATCATTGGCTCGGCCTTCCAAAACAACCGCGTCACCGGGGAACGGACCGAGCTTCTGCTGCTCATCACCCCCTATATCGTGCGCGGCGACGAGGATATGGCCGAGTTCGCCGACCTCTATTCCGGCAGCATGAACGCCGCCTTCCGCACCGGACGCGGCTGGTCCTACACCCTGACGCCCTGGTCGATCAGCCGCCGGTTCCGCGGTCTGGGCTTCGATCTCCCAAGCCCGGTGTCCGCCTCGGAGACGCCCAGCCTGATTCCCCGGCGCGGGCGGCCCGCGAGCGACGCCGCACAGCCTGACGCGCCCACGGCCGAGCCCATTCCGGGCGATCCGTCGCAATGACGCCGCCTGAGGCTCAGGACTTCCCGGCGGTCCATCCCGACAGCGTTCTGTTCATTTCGCTGGATTCCTGCCGCTACGACACCTTCGTTGCGGCCAACCTGCCGAACATGAAGGCCGTCGGCCCCCTGCATCGCGCCCAGGCGCCGTCGCACTTCACTTACGGGTCGCACGCGGCCATGTTCGTCGGCTTCACGCCGGGCGTGGCGGACAGGGCCGAACCCTTCCTGAATCCCAAGTTCGCGCGTCTGTTCCGGCTGAACCACGCGGGCCACCCTGGCGTCGGGACCTCGGGATATGTGGTGCACGGCGACAATATTCCGGACGGCTTCAGGAAGGCGGGGTTCCGGACGATCGGCACGGCGTCCATGGCCTGGTTCAATCCAGACACGGAGGTCTCAGCCCCCCTGCGTCAGGGGTTCGACGAGTTCTGGTTCGCCAGGCGCGAGGGCGTCGAGCCGCAGGTCGCGTGGATCGAGGACCGGCTCAACACCGCTCGCGATCAGGGAGACGACGGAGCCGAACGGGTCTTCGCCTTTATGAATATCGGCGAGACCCATGTGCCCTATTATTTCAACGGCGCGCCCTGGGACCGAGCCGACAGCCCCTGTGTGGCCTTCCAGACCGTCGACCGGTCTGACGAGTGCCGGGTCCGCCAGACCGCCTGCGTCGAGCACGTGGACCGACAGATCGCCGGCCTGGTGGACAGGTTCCGGCACGCGACGATCCTCATCTGCTCGGATCACGGCGACTGTTGGGGCGAAGACGGGCTGTGGGAACATGGTGTCAGCCACGAGATGACCCTGACCGTGCCCCTGATCCTGCGTTTCAAAGGCGAGCCCGTCGGATCGTCCGATCGCCTTGCCGAGCGAGCGGCGCCGCTTTAAGCACGCCCGGACGCCCCGATCCCGCTCCAACCCTACGCCGCTGATTGGACGACCATGAAGATCCTGTTCTGCCTGCCTGCCTATGGATCCGAGGTTCGGGTTGAGACCGCCCTGTCCCTGGCCAGCAATGTCATGCACATGACGTCGTCCATTCCCGGCGCCGCGGTCAAGATGTTCGCCATCGACATGGCCGAGATCGCGCGGGTCAGGAATCTCTTCGCCTCCATGGTGCTGCAAGAGGAGCACGACGTACTCCTCATGCTTGACTCGGACATGGGCGTGCCGCCGGAAACCTTCACCCGGCTGATCATGTCCCCTCACGAGGTCTGCGGCCTGACCTATCCGAAGCGCGAGCTTGATCTGGCCCGCTTCCACCAGCTCGCCCAGGGCGGGGCGGATCTGGAGACCAGCCGCGTCGGGGCGCTCAACTTCATCGCGGCCGACAGCTTCGTGCATCGTGACGGCACGATCGACGTGAGGGAGAGCTTCCTTGAGATGAACGCCCTGCCGGGCGGCTGCATGATGATCCGTCGTTCAGCCCTGCAGCGGATGTGGGACAAGATCCCGTCGATCCGCCAGACCAAGGAGATCGGGGATATCGAGGAGACGATGGGCCTGAAACGGGTCATCCGCTGCTTCGACAATATCGCCAACGGCAACACCAAGCTCAGCGAGGACCTGAGCTTCTGTCGGCGGTGGCGCGACATCGGCGGACACATTCACGCCCTGTTCGACGTCCCCGTCGCCCACTATGGCCAGATGAAGTTCGAAGGCGCCTATTCGGCCAACCTCATGGCGCGCGCGACCAACGTCAGCCCGCTCTAGCGCGGCGACACGGCCCGACGGGATGCGGACCGCCACGCGAGGCTTGCGACGTGGCCGGCCTGAAATGTGACCGAAAGACAACGCTCTTGGGCCGCAATCATGATTGACGGCGCTGTCGACCCCCGATATGACATGAAAGCCGAGAGGTGACGGGTGACCACATGGGTAAAACTCTGACCGTCTTTGCGGCGCCGTTTCTATAACCCATTAACTGGATCCTTCCGGGGGAATTTCGATGAAAAAGAACACTCTGTTGCTGGCCGTCTCGGCCGCAGCTCTCGCCGTGGGGGCGACCAATTCGTTCGCTGCCGATATCAGCGGCACTCTGACCGCCCCCGGCGGTACGGCGACGCTGGCCACGGCCAGCGCTAGCGCCCTGAAGCTGTCCAACCAGGCGACCTACTACGCCAGCGCCACCAGCTCGGCCGTGGCCACCCAGGGCACGTTGGTCTTCAACTTGCTGTCGTCGAGCCCCGGCGGTTTCCCGAACGGTGAGTCGCTGCGTCTGGACATGAGCCTGTCCGGCGCCATCTTCACCGGCGCCGCGACGGTTGCGGGAAGCACGGCGACCTGCTCGGCCTCGGTCTCCATCCAGAACGGCGCTGCCGCCAACGGCACCTCGGCCTCCTACTTCGTGAACCTGCAGAACTGCGTCACGTCCGGCACGGGCGTCACCGTCTCGGTGCCGGTCCAGATCACCAGCAGCACCTCGGTGTCGTCGGTCACCGCCGGCCTGACCGGCCAGTTCGGTGGTTCGCCCTACCAGGTCGAAGGCGCCACCAAAACCGCCTTCCTCGTCGCCCCGACCCAGGCCTATGCCGTCACGATCGCCGCGACCGGAACGGCCTCTGTCGCCAACGTCAGCAACGGCTACCAGGGCTTCGTCGGCTCGGCGACCGGCGCCGTCGTCGCCACGGCGACCGTCTCGGTTGACACCTCCGTCCGCAACAGCCTGGCCACCACCGCCACGGCTGCCCCCACGGACGTTCAAGGCGTCGACCTGACTGTGACCCCGGTCACCGGCAGCTTCACCGGCTTCACGATCGAGAGCGCGGCCAGCGGCAACGCCCTGGCCACCGACACGGCCACCACTTCCGGCACGGCCCTGGTGTTCGAGTATGACACGGCGACCGCCGCCACCTCGACCTACACCATCAACCCTGTCGACCTCGGCACCGCGACGACCGGTGGCGTGATCCCGGCGACCTCGGTCACCCTGAAGGCCGATGTCGATCTGGTGAACGGCCTGAACGATCTGACCACGACGACCCCGGTGGCGTTCAACGTCGTCACGCGGAACGGCACCAACTTCGTCGCTCCGTGGATCGGCCTTGGCGCAAACGGCGTGCGTTCGCAGATCCGTCTGGGCAACAACTCGTCGATCGACACCGGCCCGATCACCGTCCGCGTCCTGTCGCGCATCTCCGGCGCCACCACGGCCACCGTCTCGACCTACACGGTCACGTCGGCTGTGCTCGGCAACGGCCAGTCCCTGACGGGTCTGGGCGGCATTCCGGCCAACACCGCGATCTCGATCGACGGCTCCAAGCTGAAGGACGCGATCTTCGGCACGGCCTCCATCAACAACGCCGACATCGAAATCTCCATCGAAGCCCAGCCGCAGAACATCTCCGGCAAGGTTCGTCTGGTCGATTCGGTTGGCGTCGTGACCGAGACCTCGCTCGGCAACCTCGCTGGCCCGATCAGCTAAGTCCAGGCTCAAACCTGAACAGGGAAAGGGAGGGCTTCGGCCCTCCCTTTTTTCTTGCCCGCAGGCCAGGCCCTGTCATCGCGCATGCAGCGGCGGATGTCCCCGGGATGAAAATCGGCTATCAGTCATCCGACCCATCGAGATGACCGTGACCGACACCGCCGCCGATACCATCGACACCCGCTTCCCCGCGCCGCCCGCCCCGCGCCAGCGCCTGGGTGAGCTGCTGGTCGCGCGCGGTCTGGTGCGGCCGGGGGACATCGACAATGCCCTGACCCTCCAGGCCCAGAACGGCGGCCTCCTGGGCCTCAACCTCGTCCGCCTCGGCGCCCTGTCCGAGGTCCAGTTGCTGGAGGTGGTGTCGGAGCAGCTCAGCCTGCCCGTCCTCGCCCCTGAAGACGGCCCCCGCCCCGAACAGGTCGCCGCCTTCCTGACCGAAATCCGTTCGCCGCTCAGTTGGTGGGCCGACGCCGGCGCCGTGGCCTGGCGCGCCGACGAGACCGACGCCATCCAGTGCGCGGGCGTCCAGCCCTCCGACCCCCAACTGGCCGAACGCATCGGCCAGGCGACCGGCGAGCCGATCACCTGGTTCCTGGCTCCCCGCGCCCTGATCGAGGCCCTGACCCAGGACATCCACGCCGAGGCCGGGGCGGGCATCTCGGCGGAGTTCAACAGCGGCGTCGGCAATGACGCGGCCCGCCTGCGAGAACTGGCCCAGGAAGCCCCGACCATCGACTTCGTCAACGGCGTCTTCGCCGAGGCCCTGTCGCGCGGCGCCTCCGATGTCCACGTCGAACCCTATGAGGACCGCTTTCTGGTCCGCATGCGCATCGACGGCGTCCTGACCACCGCCCGCTCGGCGCCACGCGCCAACTTCGAGGCCGTCGCCTCGCGCATCAAACTGCTCAGCCACATGGACATCGGCGAGCGCCGCCTGCCCCAGGACGGGCGCCAGTCGATCCGGGTCTCGGGCCAGGAGGTCGACCTGCGCGTCTCGACCCTGCCCTGCTCCTGGGGCGAATCCATCGTCCTTCGCCTGCTGGGCAAGACCAGCCGCCTGCCCGAACTGTCCGAACTTGGCGTCGGACCGGATCAGGAGCGCAAGCTTCTGACCCTGTCGGAGCATCCCAACGGGGTCATGCTGATCACCGGCCCCACCGGGTCCGGCAAAACCACCACCATCTACCGCCTGCTGACCCATCTGAACGACGGGGAACGCAAGATCATCACGGTCGAGGATCCGGTCGAGCTTGACCTGCCGGGCGTGATTCAGGTGCGGGTGCGGGCCGACATCGGCCTGACCTTCGCCGCCGGTCTGCGCTCCATCCTGCGTCAGGACCCGGACGTCATCATGGTCGGCGAAATCCGCGACCCGGAGACGGCCCGCATCGCCGTCCAGGCCGCCCTGACCGGCCACCTGGTCATCTCGACCGTCCACACCAACACCGCCCTGGCCGCCGTGCCCCGCCTGCTGGACCTGGGCATCGAGGACTATCTGCTGGCCGACGTCCTGCGCGGCGTGGCGGGCCAGCGGCTGGTCCGCCGCCTGTGCACCTGCGCCCGTCCGTCCACGGATGAGGAGATCGAGGCGCACGAGCGCGCCTTCCCCGACTATCTGCGCGTCCATGTGGAGGGCGAGCCGGCGAACTGGCGAGAGCCCGTGGGCTGCCCGCGCTGCGGCCAGTCCGGCTTCCGCGGTCGTGTCGGCGTCTACGAGATCGCGCCGGTCAACACCGCCCTGACCCACGCCCTGCGCGAGGGGGCGGACGAAGAGAGGCTGACCGCCATCGCCCGCGCCGACGGCTTCCTCAGCTTCGGCGACGACGGGGCGCTCAAGGTTCGACGCGGAGAGACGGCCTGGTCCGAGGTCCACCGCATCGTGGGTGCCGCCGAATGAGCAAGGCCCCCGTCGCCGTCATCGGCATGCACCGTTCGGGCACCTCCTGCCTGGCCGGATGCCTGGAGAATCTCGGGCTGCGGCTGGGAGACGTGAACACCGCCGCGCCCCATAACAAACGCGGAAATCGCGAGAACCCGCGCTTCTGGCCCATCCACGACGCGGTCCTGGCCCGAGTCGGGGCCAGCTGGGACAATCCGCCTTCCGAACCCGTCGCCTGGACGGCGAGCGAGATCGCCGGCCTGCGCGCCGTTCTGGCGGACTATGAGGACCTGCCCCTGCCCTGGGGGGTCAAGGATCCCCGGGCGACGGTGATTCTCGACGGCTGGTTCGAGGTCGTTCCGAACCTTCGTCTCATCGCCTCCATCCGGCACCCCCTCGCGGTCGCCGGGTCGCTGGCGGCCCGCAACGGCTTCGCTGCCGAGACGTCCCTGCACATATGGTCGATATACAACCGGGCGCTCCTCTTCTGGCGGGACCGGCGCCCGTTCGACGTCATCGACTATGACGCCGTTGACTATGAAAACTGCGTGCGCCTGGCCGGGGCGCGACTGGGGCTGGACCCGGACGCCCCCATGCCTTTCCGTACCGAGGATCTGAACCATCAGGGCGCCCATGGCGTCGATGCCGACGACCGCTCGCAATCGTGGGCCGGACTGTGGGCCGAACTCAAGGCGACGGCCCTTTGACGCCGCATCCTGCGAAGCCCCGGCTGTCCGTCGTCGTGGTCGGCTTCGACATGGCCCGCGAACTGCCGCGCACGGTCTTGTCCCTGCTTCCCCCCTACCAGCGTGGCGTAACGCCTGACGAAGTCGAGATCATCGTCGCCGACAGCGGGTCACATGAGCCGGTTCGGCGCGACTGGTTCCCGGCCGAGGCCGACGTCACCGTGCTCAGGGTCGAGAGCGGCGGCGTGTCGCCCTGCCGAGCCGTCAACCTGGCCGCCGCTCAGGCGCGCGGGGATTTGATCGCCGTCGTCATCGACGGCGCCCGCATGGCCTCGCCCGGACTGCTGCGCGCCGCGATGGACGCGAGCCGCATCCATCCGGACGCCTTCATCGCCACCCTGGGCTTCCACCTCGGCCCAAAGGTGCAGCAGGTGTCGGTGACCGAAGGCTACGACCGGAACGTCGAGGACGGCCTCCTGAACGCCATCGGCTGGCCCGATGATGGATACCGCCTGTTCGAGATTTGCGCCCTGGGCGAGAGCTATCGGGAGGGCGCCTTCGCCGCACCGCCCGAGACGACCTTCTTCGTGACGTCTCGCGCCCGCTTCGAGGCGCTGGGCGGGTTCGACGAAGGCTTCCAGACCTCGGGCGGCGGATACGCCAACTACGACCTCTTCGATCGCGCCACGGCCGAGCACGCGCCACCGCTGATCATGCTCGTGGGTGAAGGGACCTTCCATCAACTCCATTACGGCGCCACCACTCAGGCGGGCGGGATCCAGCGCCGGGTCAAGCCGGAAGCCTCGCTGGCCGATCTCTACGCCGAGGAGTACGAACGTCTGCGCGGGCGTCCGTGGGTCCGGCGTCATCCCAAACAGCACCT
Source organism: Brevundimonas sp. (assembly GCF_052436175.1). Classification (GTDB taxonomy): domain Bacteria; phylum Pseudomonadota; class Alphaproteobacteria; order Caulobacterales; family Caulobacteraceae; genus Brevundimonas. The sequence continues at coordinate 78,245 of NZ_JBQVNM010000003.1, forward strand.
GTTCGGCTCGATCACCCATCCGGCCGTGCGCGGACTGTTCTTTCCGGCGGCGGCGTCATGAGTTCGACCCTCGACTTCCAGTACGAGGCCGCCGGGCGGGACGGACGCACTGTGCGCGGCGTCGTCAGCGCCGACAACGAATCGGCCGCGATCCGGCGCCTGTCGTCGGATGGACTGATCGTCCTGAAGATCGTTCCGGCGGTGGCCGCGCGATCGACGGCCCGTAACCGCGACCTGCGCCCGGCGGAGCGGGTCCTGGTCCTGCGCCAGCTGGGCCTGATGCTGGAGGCGGGGGTTTCCCTGCTGGAGGCCCTGGACACGGTCGCCCAGGGCATGCAGGCGGCCAGGGGCCAGAAACAGTTCCAGGCCGCCATCGCCGCCCTGCGTCGGGGCGATTCGCTCGGCAATGCGCTGGAGGAGCATGTGCCCGGCTTCCCCGAATACCTCTACGCCATGGCCCGCGTCGGCGAGGCGTCCGGCCGCATCGCCGAGGTGCTGAAACAGGCGGCCGAGCAGATGGCCTATGAGGACCGCCTGCGGAAAGAGTTCGGCAACGCCATGACCTATCCCGCCTTCCTCCTGTGCGCGGGCCTGGCGGCGGTGGCCTTCATCTTCACCCAGGTGGTGCCGCGCTTCGCCGACATGATCGGCGACGACCGCTCGCGCGTGCCGGCGGTGTCGCGGTGGATCCTCTCGGCGGGCGAGTTCGCCAACGCCAACATCGGCGTGGTGGGCATCGGCCTGGGCGTTCTGATCGCGGCAGGCGTCTTCATCGCCACCAATCCGGCGGTCAAGGCCCGGGCCTATGCGGTCGCCCACGGCCTGCCGGTGGTGGGCAATGTCATCCAGGCGCGCGAGGTCTCGTCCTGGGCGCGGCTGACGGCCTTCGCGTTGAACAACGGCGTGCCGATTCTCTCGGCCACAGCCCTGGCGCGCGCCGCCGTGCCGGACGGTCCGTTCCGCGACGGGCTGGACAAGCTGGACGGCGATCTCAAGTCCGGCCTGACGCTGGACGCCTCCCTCGCCACCCATACCAAGCTGGAGGCGATGGACCTCAGCCTCCTGCGCGCCGGCCAGAGATCGGGGGCGGTGGGCGCCATGTTCGGCTTCATGGCCGACAACTATGAGAACCGGCTGCGCGACAGCATGAAGCGGCTGACCGCCCTGCTGGAGCCCGCCGCCATCGCCACCATCTCCCTGATCGTCGGCTTCGTGGCCCTGTCGCTCGTCCTGGCCCTGTCCAGCGTCTACGAGGGGGTGGTGTGATCCGGCGTGAGCCAAGACGGCGCGGCTTCAGCCTGATCGAGGCCCTGATCGCCCTGGCCATCGCGGCCATGATGCTGACCGCCCTGTTCCAGCTCCAGATCCAGATGGCGCGGGGTCAGGCCCGGGCCGCCGCCGTGCTCGAACAGGTCTCCGCCCAGGAAAACGCCCTGGCCCTGACCCGCGACCTCAACCCGATGGAGGAGCCGACCGGAGAGATCGTCCTGCCGCAGGGCGACACGATCCGATGGCGCTCGTCGCCCAAGACCCGGTCCCAGCCCAATGTCGGCTTCCCGAGAGGCAACGGGATGTTCGACGTCCAACTCTTCACCGTCACGGTCGAGATCATCCGGCCCGACCGCAGCCCGGTCTCGCCCCTGACTTTCAATCGCCTGGGGTGGAAGAGAAAAGTCGAGGCGGACGACTGGGGCTGACAGGCCTATTGATGCGCGCTGGTACGCGACAGGCGCACTTCTCGCTCGACGAGAGACCGCATCGAAAGCCGCAGCCGCTCCTCGAGCGCCTCCCGCCGCTCCCGCTCGGCGGCGACCGCGACCTCGAGCGACCTCAGGGCTTCGGCGTGATCGGCAGATTCATTCCCCCTCATCGCCCGTTCCTGGTTTAGGAGCGTCTTCAGGCCCTCCAGCGACTTCAGAGCCTGGGCGTGCCGGGCCTCTGCCGCCGCCAGCCTGGCGTCGACATCCGTCTGTGCCCCGGAAGACTCGAACGTCGCATGGCGTGATTCGGGCTCCGAACGCGCCGGCGCGATCGCGGCGGCCGTCGCGCGGCCGAACAGGTCGCTGGCTGCATCGAACCGGTCTCGCAACTGATCGAGCCGTTTCAGGGCCGCCGCCGCACCGTCGCCGTCCGCCGCCGCCGTCAGGCAGCCATAGGCCTCGACCGCCCAGGCATGGGTTTCCGCCGCACGGGCCAGGGTCTCATCCGGCACCACCTCATGGCGCAGATCCCTGCTCAGATAGGCGTCGATCTCGGCGGCTCGATCCAGGCTGAATGCACCGGGCGACAGCATTTCCGCGATGGTCGCAGCGCCGGCGCGCCAGTCGGTCATGAAGGCTGTCCAGCGGATCAGTCGTCGTTCGGCGCCGCGGCTGAACTTTTCGGCATCCAGAACATGCCTTAGCCAAAGGGCCAGCCCCTGGGCGATCGGCATATCGTTGCGCGTCTTCAGCGACCCAGCCACCTCCAGCGGCGAACGCAGGGGCAGGACATGAACGATCCTGTAACCCGCCGTCTCCAGCACGCCGTCCCAAACGGGCCAGAGCCGGCACAGACGCGGGTCCTTCAGGACGATGGTCGCAGCGTCGCCGAACTCGGCCTCAACCGTCGCGGCGATCTCACGCCGGAAGTCCGCAAGCACATCCGACGCGATCACGCCGGGATCGAACTGTCGCCAGTCCGACCACCATGACCCTCCGGCCTCCAGAATTCGATCGTCCAGCTCCCCGATCAACCGGCTCTCGAAAAAGCCCCGGGGATTGTCGGCCGCGACCTCCATCGGCGTGCGCGGCGCGGCGGCCCCGAGACGAGAGAGAACCCCGGCGACGGACGACGTCCCGCTGCGGTGCATGCCCAGGACGATGATGGCGGTCTTCTGCGTCATTCGACCTCTGGATAGCACAGTCTCTCCCGCCCCCAAGAGGCGCCCGGCGACGCCGGTGCCGATTGATGGGGGCGGATGACGAAATCCGTGCGTGACCTGACGGCGGCGCTTCTGTAGCGATCGGTCAAGGATCAAACGGACGACCCCATGCCGACCCTCAGCCACCTCCAGCGCCTGGAAGCGGAGAGCCTGCACATCCTGCGCGAGGTCGTGGCCGAGACCGAGCGACCGGTGATGCTCTATTCGGCGGGCAAGGATTCGGCGGTGATGCTGCATCTGGCGGCCAAGGCCTTCTGGCCCTCGCCGCCGCCCTTCCCCCTGCTGCACATCGACACGACCTGGAAGTTCCGGGACATGTATGTGATGCGAGACCGGATGGCGGCCGAACTCGGGTTCGAGCTTCTGGTGCATCAGAACCCGGACGCGGTGGCGCGGGGGATCAATCCGTTCGATCACGGCTCGGCGATGCATACGGACCTCTGGAAGACCGAGGGGCTGAAACAGGCGCTGGATCTCTATGGTTTCGACGCGGCCTTCGGCGGCGCCCGGCGCGACGAGGAGAAGAGCCGGGCCAAGGAGCGGATCGTCTCGGTCCGCTCGCCCGGTCATCGCTGGGATCCGCGCGCCCAGAGACCGGAGCTGTGGCGGCTCTACAATGTGCGGCGCGGCCTGGGCGAGACCCTGCGGGTATTCCCCCTGTCCAACTGGACCGAGCTGGACATCTGGCTCTACATCCACCGCGAAAACATCCCCATCGCCCCCCTCTATCTGGCGGCTGAGCGGCCGGTCATTCGGCGCGGCCCGATGCTGATCATGGTCGATGACGACCGGATGCGGCTTGAGCCCGGCGAGAGGCCCGAGTTGAAGTCGGTCCGCTTCCGCACCCTGGGCTGCTACCCCCTGACCGGCGCCGTCGAGAGCACGGCCGCGACCGTGCCCGACCTGATCCGCGAGACCCTGCTGACCCCGACCTCGGAACGCCAGGGCCGGGCCATCGATCACGACCAGTCCGCCTCGATGGAGAAGAAGAAGCAGGAGGGCTATTTCTGATGGCCGCTCCCGAAACCCAGTGGCAGGCCCAGGCGGGCGCCGAGGACATCGACACCTGGATCGCCGCCCAGACCTCGCGCGAGGTGCTGCGTTTCATCACCTGCGGCTCGGTGGACGACGGCAAGTCCACCCTGATCGGCCGGCTGCTCTATGATTCCCGGACGGTTCTGGACGACCAGATGGCCGGTCTGGAGGCGGATTCGAAACGCATCGGCACCCAGGGCGGAGCGCTCGACTTCGCCCTGCTGGTCGATGGCCTGGCCGCCGAGCGCGAGCAGGGCATCACCATCGATGTCGCCTATCGCTATTTCTCGACCGAGCGGCGCGGCTTCATCGCCGCCGACACCCCGGGCCACGAACAGTACACGCGCAACATGGCCACCGGCGCCTCGACGGCGGACGTGGCGATCATTCTGGTGGATGCGCGCAAGGGCGTTCTGACCCAGACCCGGCGACACAGTTTCATCGTCTCCCTGATGGGCGTCCGACGGTTGGTTCTGGCGGTCAACAAGATGGACCTGATCGACTTCGATCCGGAGCGGTTCGAGGAGATCGTCGCCGACTATCGCGACTTCGCCGCGCAACTGGGCCTGACGGACATCACCGCCATTCCCCTGTCCGGCCTGAACGGCGACAACATCATCGCGACCAGTCCGAACACGCCCTGGTATGCGGGGCCCAGCCTGATCCAATGGCTCGAGACCGTGCCCCTGGACGCCGGCCGCGCCGCCGCCGGGCCGTTCCGCATGCCGGTCCAGTGGGTCAATCGTCCGAACCCGGAGTTTCGAGGTTTCTCCGGCCTGATCGTCTCCGGCGCCGTCTCGACCGGCGATCCGGTCCGGGTCGAGCCCTCGGGCCGCGCCAGCACCGTCGCCCGCATCGTCACTCGCGACGGCGACCTGACGACCGCCAGCGCCGGCCAGTCCGTCACCCTGACCCTCACCGACGAGATCGACTGTGCGCGCGGCGACGTGATCTGCGCCGCGACCGACGCGCCCCAGGTGGCGGACCAGTTCGATTGCGAGATCGTCTGGATGTCAGAGACGCCGCTGATTCCCGGGCGACCCTATCTGCTGAAAGTCGGCGCGCGCACGGTCACGGCCCAGATCTCCGACATTCGCCACCGGGTCGATCCCGACAGCCTGCATCCGCTCGCTGCGCGCCACCTGAACCTGAACGATATCGGTCGCTGCACCCTTTCTCTGGATCGGACCATTCCATTCGACGCCTATGTCGACAATCCCGACATGGGCGGCTTCATCCTGATCGACCGGACCACATCGGCCACCCTCGGCGCCGGCATGATCCATTTCGCCTTGCGTCGTTCCCAGAACCTGCACTGGCAGGCCCTGGACGTGACCGGAGAGGCCCGCGCCCGCGCCATGGGCCAGACCCCGGGCGTGGTCTGGTTCACCGGCCTGTCGGGCGCCGGCAAGTCCACCGTCGCCAACCTGGTCGAGAAGCGGCTGCACGCCGAAGGCCGCCGCACCTATCTTCTGGACGGCGACAATGTCCGCCACGGCCTGAACCGCGACCTCGGCTTCTCGGAGGCGGACAGGGTCGAGAACATCCGTCGGGTGGCCGAGGTGGCGCGGTTGATGGCCGACGCGGGGCTGATCGTCCTGACCGCCTTCATCTCACCCTTCCGGGCCGAGCGGCGCATGGCGCGCGAGCGGATGGACGAGGGCCGGTTCTTCGAGGTCTTCATCGACACCCCCCTGGCCGAGGCCGAGCGGCGCGATCCCAAGGGCCTCTACGCCAAGGCCCGGGCCGGGACCCTGTCCAACTTCACCGGCGTGGACAGCCCCTACGAGGCGCCCGAGCACGCCGAACTGGTCATCGACGGTGCGAACACCCCGCCAGAGGCGGCGGCGGAACTGATCGTCGAACGGCTTCGCGCGGCAGGCTGGCTCGACGCGCCGAAGGCCGATTGAGCCTCCTGGTCCGTCCGAACGCCGAAACGCTTTGACGGCGGCGACCATAGAAGTTTCTATGGCCGGATTCAGTGGGCGAGGACGGTCGTAGGCCGCCTCGGGGAAAGTACAGGGGTTCAGATGATCGATCGTCGTCTGCGGGGCGTGAGCCTTGCGGCCATGGCCTGCGCCGTCATGGCTCTGGGCGCCTGCGCCACCACCGGGTCCGATTCACCGACCGCGAGCGACCCCGCGCCGACGGCTGCGGCGAGCAAGCCCAGGACGCTCGCCACCGGCCTGGACGCCGCCGCCAGCCCCGACCCCTTCCCCTCGACCTATACGCCCCTGCCGCGCAGCAACTCGGCCATCGTCGGCGCCACGGTCTTCGACGGCGCGGGCCGCAAGATCGAGAATGGCGTCGTGGTCATCACCGACGGGCGCGTCTCGGCCGTGGGCGGGGCGAACACCCCGGTGCCGGCCGGCTATACCGTTGTCGACGCGCGCGGCCGGTTCGTGACCCCGGGCGTCATCGACGTTCACTCCCACCTCGGCGTCTATCCGTCGCCGGGCGTGCAGGGGATGAGCGACGGCAATGAGGCGACCAGCCCGAACACCGCCCAGGTCTGGGCCGAGCATTCGATCTGGCCCCAGGATCCCGGCTTCAATACGGCCCGGGCGGGCGGGGTGACGACTCTCGGCATCCTGCCCGGCTCGGCCAACCTGTTCGGCGGTCGCGGCGTGACGGTGCGCAATGTGCCCTCCATCACCATGCAGGGGATGAAGTTCCCGGGCGCGCCCCACACGCTGACGATGGCCTGCGGCGAGAACCCCAGCCGCGTCTATGGCTCGCGCAACCAGAGCCCGGCCACCGGCATGGGCAATGTCGCCGGCTATCGCGCCGCCTTCATCGCCGCGCGCGACTACAAGGCCAAGTGGGACAAGTGGCGCGAGACCGGCCAGGGCGATCCGCCGACGCGCAACCTCCAGAACGAGACCCTGGTCGGGGTTCTGGACGGCTCCATCCTGGTCGAGAACCACTGCTACCGCGCCGACGAGATGGCGGTGATGCTCGATATCGCCAAGGAATTCGGCTACCGCATCACCACCTTCCACCACGCCATCGAGGCCTACAAGGTCGCGCCCCTGCTGGCCGAGAACGGCGTCTGCGCCGCCATGTGGACCGGCTGGTGGGGCTTCAAGATGGAGGGTCTGGACGCCATCGAGGCCAACGCCGCCCTGGTCGATGCGCCCCAGAATTCCTGCGCCGTCATCCACTCCGATGACCCCGACCTGACCCAGCGCCTCAATCAGGAGGCCGCCGCCGCCCTGGCCGCCGGTCGCGAGGCCGGTATGAACATTCCGGAGGAGCGGGCCATCAGCTGGTTCACCCTGAACGCCGCCCGCGCCATCGGCATCGACAAGGAAACGGGGTCACTGGAGGTCGGCAAGCGCGCCGATGTGGTGATCTGGAGCGCCAATCCCCTGTCGGTCTACGCCCGCGCCGATCAGGTCTTCATCGACGGCGGCAAGGCCTTCGACCGGTTCGACCCGGCCTATCAGCCGACCTCCGACTTCGAACTCGGCCAGCCCGGCTACGGCCTGACCGCCGCCAACGTCTCCGAGGGAGCCCGCTGATGTCGCGCAAGATCCTGCTCGCGGCCGTCGCCGCCCTTTCGCTTGCGGCCTTCCCGGCGGTTGCGCAAAACACCGTCGCGATCACGGGCGGCAAGGTGCTGACCGGCACCTCCGTCATCGAAAACGGCACGGTCGTCATCCGTGACGGCCGCATCATCTCGGTCGGAACCGGGGCGGCCCCGGCCGGCGCCCGGGTCATCGACGCGACGGGCAAGACCGTCTCGCCCGGCATCGTCGTGGTCGACGCCGGTCTCGGGGCGTCCGAGGTGTCCTCCGTCAACGGAACGAACGATCTGGCCAACGGGTCGAACGCGATCAGCGCCTCGTTCGACGTCTCCTATGGCCTCGACCCCTGGTCCTTCACCCTGCCTGTGGCGCGCCTCGGCGGCATCACCCGGGCCGTCGTGGTGCCGGCCCATGCGGGCGGCGGCGGCGGCTTCTCGCACCATCAGGACGACGGCGATCATGATTTCGCCGGTGTCGGCGGTGGCGGGCTGCAATCCCCCGGCCTGTTCGCCGGTCAGGCGGCCGTGGTCCAGCTGGGTCAGGGCACCGACATTCTGGTCAAGCCCCGTGTCGCCATGGTCGCGCCCTTCGGCGAGGCCGGGGCCGGGATCGCGGGCGGGGCGCGCGGCGCCCAGTTCACCCAGTTCAAGGAGACCCTGGCCGAGGTCCGCCTCTATGCCCGCAACAAGGCCGCCTATGACCGCGCGGGTCTGCGCGACCTCAGCCTGTCGCGCGCCGACCTCGAGGCCCTGATCCCGGTCGCCGAGGGCCGCATGCCCCTGATCGTCACCGTGCATCGCGCGGCCGACATCCTGCAGGTCCTTCGTCTCGGTCAGGAGGAGGGCGTCAAGCTGATCCTCGACGGCGCCGAGGAGGGCTGGCTGGTCGCCCCCCAGATCGCCGCCGCCAGGGTTCCGGTTCTTGTCAACGCCATCGCCAACCTGCCCAACGACTTCGAGCGTCGCGCCGCCCGGATGGAGAACGCCGCCGCCCTCAACGCCGCCGGGGTCCTGATCGCCATCAAGGGCAATGAGGGGTCGGTCCACCGCGCCCGCGAGGCCCGCTACAACGCCGGCAACGCGGTCTCGCACGGCCTGCCCTATGCGGCGGCGATCGCGGCCCTGACGGTCAATCCGGCCCGCATCTTCGGCGCCGAGGGCCAGTACGGCCAGCTGACCGCCGGCGCGGCCGCCGACGTCGTGGTCTGGACCGGCGACCCGCTGGAGCCGCTGAGCCGCCCCAGCGCCATCTTCATCGACGGCCGCGAGCAACCCCTGACCAGCCGCCAGACCGAACTGCGCGACCGCTACCTGAACGGCGGCCGTGGCGCGAGGCCGCCGGCTTACAGGCAGTAGGGGACAGGTATGAGGTTTGAGGGGTGAGGTTCGAGGGACTAGGGAGGTATGGGGACAACAGGCGATTGGCCCTTGCCCTTGCCCCTTGCCCCTCAAACCTCGTCCCTCGAACCTGAACCTTCATGACCGCGACCCGCCTCTTCATCGACGCCGACGCCTGCCCGGTGAAGGACGAGGTTTACCGGGTGGCCGAGCGCTATGGGCTGAAGGTCTTCGTGGTGTCCAACAGCTGGATCAACACCCGGCGCGACGCCTTCATCGAACAGGTGGTGGTGGATGCGGGTCCGGACGTGGCCGACGACTGGATCGCCGAACGGGCCGGACCGGGCGACGTGGTCATCACCTCGGACATTCCCCTGGCCGACCGCTGCCTGAAGGCCGGCGCCCAGGCGTTGAAGTCGAACGGCCAGGCCTTCAGCCCGGATTCCATCGGCTCGGCCCTGGCCGGGCGCATGGTGGGCGAACACATGCGGTCTATGGGCCTGCAGACCTCGGGCCCTCCGCCGTTCGGTCCGGCCGATCGTTCGCGCTTCCTGCAGGCGCTCGACGCCGCTGTCGTCCGGGCACGGAAGATCGTCCGATGATCCTGCCCGAGGACGAGCTGGAGTTTCGCTTCTATCGGGCCGGAGGTCCGGGCGGGCAGAACGTCAACAAGGTGGCCACCGCCGTCCAGATGCGGTTCGACGCCCGCAACTCGCCGTCCCTGACCGAGCCCGTGCGGGCCCGGCTGATGAAGCTGGCGGGCAGTCGCCTGACGCTGGACGGGGTGATCGTCATCACCGCCGTTCGCTATCGCACCCAGGAACGCAACCGCGCCGACGCCGTCGCGCGCCTTCAGGAGATGATCGACAAGGCCCTGATCGCCCCGACCTACCGCGTCCCGACCCGACCGACCAAGGCGTCGAAAGAGCGGCGGCTGGTCGCCAAGTCCAAACGCGGCGACATCAAATCGGGTCGCGGCAAGCCGACCAGCTTCGACTGAGGCCGATCAGCCCGGAGGACGCGGGCCACCGCCGGGCTGACCGCCGCGCGCGGCGCCCGGCGCTCCGGACCTGAGGGCCGGCAACTCGGCCAGGGTCAGGACGCCGTTCTTGTCGCGATCCAGAAGACCGAACCAGCGGGCGCTGGTCCTTTGCCATTCCTCGGAGGTGATGAACTGATTGACGTCCAGATCGGCGGCCTTGACCGGCTGGGGCACGTTCAGAAGATTGGCCATGGCCAGAGGCGTGGCGGGCGGACGATAGGGGCCCGTGGCGCCCGGGCGTGGGCCGCCCATCCGACTGCCGCCGCCGGGGCCGCCGCCCGGCATGTCCTGCCCGCCGATCTGGTCGTTCAGTGCGGCGCCGCCCATGGGGCCGCCGCCCGGCCGACCGGGCCTGGGTCGGCTTCCCGGTCCGATGCCCCCGGGAGCGCCGCGCATTCCGCCCAGCCGGGCGCCGATCATCGCCTCATAGGCGGCGACTTCACCGGGGCCGATCCGGCCGTCCCGATCCGCGTCGAGAACCATGAACCAGCGCACGCCGTCCGCGTCGAACTCGGCCGGGGTCAGACGCCCGTCGCCATCGCCGTCGGCGCCGCCGAACCAGACCGCCACGCCCGTCTGGCCGGGGGTCGCGTCGAACGGTTCGCCGAAAGGGCTGACGAACACCCTCGGCCCCATGGGCGGAGGGCCGAAGTCGCCATCGGGGCCGGGCGGTCCCCCTTGGGGGCCGGAGGCGCAGGCGCAGGTCATCGCGACCAGGCCGATCACGGCCAGGCTGGGGGTCTTCATGGACTATCCTCGGGTGAAGGCGGTTGTCGCCCGACGGGCGTCAGGCGGGCGGCGGGGGGGCCGGCCGGAACAGCAGAGCGACGATCTTGCCCTCCCCGTTCTGGCCTATGATCCACTGGGTGATCTGGTTGTCGAACCCGACCAGGAACAGCTCCGCGCCGTTCTCGGCCCCGACGTGGGCCAGGGACTGCATCTTGCCGAAGCTCTGGATCAGGGGGGTGATGGCGGCCGACTGCTCCCGCACCTTGCCGGCCAGGCTTTCGGTCATGTCGCCATAGTTGGGCGATCCCGCCTGCATGGCCGCGATGGTGGTCCGCAGCATGGCCTCGGCCGCCGCGATCCTGGCCGGATCGGAGGGCGTCGCCGCGGCGGGCCCGGCGGTCCGGGCCGCCGGAGAAGTCGGGGCGGCCTGGGGCCGGTCGAAGGTGTTGGGCAGGCGGGCGGCGGCCGGTCCGGCGGGCGCCGGAGCCAGCGCGGCCCCGGGCGCGGTCTGGGCCATAGCAGTCAAGGGAGAGGCGAGCGCGGCCGTGGCGAGCAGGATCGACAGGTGACGGATCATCGGCGGGTCTCCAGTCCGGGCGGGCCGGGCGGTCAGCCGTGGATGGCGGACCAAAGCGACAGAACAAGGGCGCCGATCGAGGCGCAGGTTGCGACGATGACACAAACCCCGAGCCAGCGCGGCGTTCCCCTGGCCTGGATGACGACGGGCTCCGGTCGAGGCGGGTCCTGCACCAGCCGCGACACGGCCCGGGCGCCGCTGATCAGCTCGCGCACCGCATCCCGCACCTGGGCCCGGGGCCCGAGTTCACGCAGGATCCAGCGCTCCACCACCGGCTTGGCGGCGGCCCAGAGGTCGTGGTCGGGGTTCAGCCGCCGGGCCACCCCCTCGACCGAGACCATGGTCTTCTGCAGCAGGATCAGCTCGGGCCGCAGATGCATGTCGAACAGGGCGGTGATCTCGAACAGCTGGCCCAGCAGCCGGCCCATCGAGACCTCCGACGCCTGTTTGCCGATCACCGGCTCGCCCACGGCGCGCAGGGCCTGGGCGAAGGCCTCGACCGAATGGTTGGGCGGCACATAGCCGGCCTCGAAATGCACCCGGGCGATGCGCGGATAGTCGCGGTTCAGGAAGCCCCAGAGGATCTCGGCCAGATAGCGCCGCTCCCCCTCGCCCAGACGGCCGACGATGCCGAAGTCGACGGCCGTCAGTTCGGCCGGGGCCGAGGCGAACAGGTTGCCCTCGTGCAGGTCGGCGTGGAAGACGCCGTGGTCCAGGGCCTGGCTGAGGAACGCCCGCACGACATTGTCGGCCAGGGCGTTCTTGTCCAGGCCCGGCTGGTCGACGCAGGCCGGGTCGGTCATGGCCACGCCCTCGGCCCATTCCAGCGTCAGCACCCGCTTGCCGACCCCGTCCCAGATGACGGCCGGGGCGCGCATGTGGCCGGCGCCGTCGGCGGCGGACTTGTCCATCACCTCCTTCATCTCGGAGGCGGCGGCCGCTTCCAGACGCAGGTCCAGCTCCATCTGCATGGACTGGGCGACGGTCTCGACGAAGGCCTGGGGCTCCAGCCGCCGCGCCGCCGGGATCATACGGTTCACCCAGCGCGCGCCTAGTCGCATGGAATCCAGCCCCCGGGCCACGCGCCGCTCGACGCCGGGCCGCAAGACCTTGACCGCCACCTTCCGCCCGTCGGCCAGCCAGGCCGGATGGGCCTGGGCCAGAGAGGCGGCGGCAACGGCGGGCTCGAACCCGACGAACAGGCTTTCGGTCGACCGGCCGATCGACTTCTGGATCTCACGCTTCGCCTCCTCCGTCGAAAAGGGCGGCAGCCGATCCTTCAGCCGGCCCAGATCGGTGGCGAACTCGGTGCCGAAGATGTCGGCCCGGGTGGCCAAGACCTGACCCAGTTTGATCGCCACCGGCCCCAGATGTTCGAAGGCCCGGCCCAGCCTCTGCCCCGGCCGCCCCTCGCGGCCCTCTCGCCCGGCGAACAGGTGGAGGACATGGGCGATCGGGCGGGTCCAGGCCGGCAACAGGGGCGTGATCTCGCGCGGGGCCAGGGCGTCGTGCCGCGCCAGCACCACCAGCCAGCCGACCAGTCGCCAGAAGGCGCCCAGAGGGTCGCGGACGGGGACGGCCTTCGGCGGCTCCGGCGCCGTGCGGTAGGCCCTTTGACGAGAGGTCTGGGGATCGATGGTCAGATCGCCCACCCGAAATGGATCGCCGCGACGCCGCCGGACAGGTTTGTCACCGTCACATTGCGGAAACCGGCGGCCTCGATCATGGCCTTGAACGCCGCCTGATCGGGGAAGCGGCGGATGCTCTCGACCAGATACTGATAGGAGTCACGGTCCTTGGCGACCCAGCCGCCGATGGCCGGAATGGCGTTGAACGACCAGGCGTCATAGGCGCGCCGGATGACCTCCGTCGTCGGCCGCGAAAACTCCAGACACAGGAACCGGCCGCCCGGCTTCAGCACCCGCCGCGCCTCGGCCAGGGCCTGGTCGATATGGGCGACGTTGCGGATGCCGAAGCTGATCGAATAGGCGTCCACCGAGGCGTCCGGCAGGGGCAGGTTCATGGCGTCCCCGACCGACCAGCTGACCTCGGGTTCGCCCGTACCCTTTTCCTCGTCCTTGTGCAGCCCGGCCAGCACCATCTCGGCGTTGTAGTCCATGACGATGACCGAGGCGTCCTCACCGCCGCGTCGTTCCTGGGCCCGGCGCGCCATCCGGGCGTAGCGCCGCGCCATGTCGCCGGTGCCGCCCGCGACGTCCAGAATGGTCTCGCCCGGACGCGGGTTCAGCTTCGCCGCCGCCGCGTCCTTCCACAGCCGATGCACCCCCCCGCTCATGAGGTCGTTCATCAGGTCGTAGTTGGAGGCCACGCTGTCGAACACGCCGCGCACCAGCCGGACCTTCTCGCGATCGTCCACGTCGCGGAAGCCGAAGGAGGAGGCGTGATCCTGGGGCCGGGAATGGGGAGCGGCGGATGTCATATCCGGGGTTTAGACCCTCCGGAGCGCGGCGTCACCGGGGGCGATAGCGGCATCCTTGTCGCGCCCCCGCGTTCGCGCTACCCCGATGAGCCAGGGAGAAGATCAGATGGCCCAAGCTGTTGTTGACGTTGCGGAAACGCTCCAGGCCCTGCCTGACTGGAGCGCCGCGCCCGGCGACCGGCCGGCGATCCGGCGCAAGCTCGTCTTCGCCGATTTCAACGCCGCCTTCGGCTTCATGACCCGCGTCGCCCTGATGGCCGACAAGATGGACCATCACCCAGAATGGTCCAATGTCTACAACCGCGTCGAGGTGCTGCTGACGACGCACGACGCCGGGGGCGTGACCCAACTGGATCTGAAGATGGCCCGTTTCATCGACGAGGCCGCCAAAGCGCTGGGAGGCGAGTGATGGCTGGACGGTTGAACGGCAAGACGGCCCTGATCACCGGCGCCGCCGGGGGGCTCGGAGAGGCCATGGCGCACCGGATGGCCGGCGAAGGCGCCAGGCTGGCCCTGACCGACATCGACGGCGGCCGTGCCGAGGCCCTCGCCGCCGCGATCAATGCGGACCATCCGGGGTCCGCCTTCGGCTTCGCCCATGACGTGGCGTCGGAGGATCAGTGGACGTCCGTCGTCGCCTCGGCGGTCGAGGCGATGGGAAGTCTTTCGGTCCTGGTCAACAACGCCGGCGTCGGCGACCTCCTGACCCTGGTCGAGGCGGACACCGCCGAGAACTGGCAGCGTCAGTTCGAGATCAACCTTCGCTCGGTGATGTTCGGCTGCAAACACGCCATGCCGCATCTGCGCGCCGCCGCGCCGGCGTCGATCATCAACATCTCGTCCATCGCCGGTCTGGCCGGGGCGCCGGGCATGGGCGCCTATAACGCCACCAAGGCCGGGGTCTGGATGTACACCAAGACCGTCGCCCTGGAGACCGCCAAGGCCGGGTGGAACGTGCGGGTCAACTCGGTCCACCCCGTCTTCATCAAGACCCCGATCCTCGACCCCTTCGTGGCCATGGCCCAGGGTGACGCGGACAAGGCCCATGAACGTCTGGCGCGCGGCATTCCCCTGAAACGGATCGGCGAACCCGACGACGTGGCCTGGGCCGTGGTCTATCTGGCCTCGGACGAATCGAAGTTCGTGACGGGGACAGAGTTCAAGATCGACGGCGGCATGACCGCGCAGTGACCCTTTTCATACTCCGTCACCCTCGGGCTTGACCCGAGGGCCGGACCATCCGCCGCTCGTGCGAAGATATCGACGCACGGCTCGCTCCGCGTCCGATCCTCGGGTCAGGCCCGAGGATGACGGCCCGGGGATGACGGAAGGGGATGGGGGTTCACCCCGGAGCCATCACCAAACAGGTCGAGGTGGCCGTCGCGTACAGCGTCCCGTCCATGCCGCGCAACTCCGCCTGCGAGAACGCCGCCCTGCGGCCCATCTGGACCATGGTCCCGACGGCGCGCACGGGCACATCCGCCTTCAGCGCCTTGTGGAAGACGGTCTTCAGCTCCAGCGTCGTATAGTTCCAGCCGGGCTTGAGCATCGAATGAACCGCACAGCCGCAGGCCGAGTCCAGCACGGTCGCCATCCAGCCGCCATGCACCGTGCCGAGGGGATTGTAGACGGCCTTGGTCGGCAGGCCGTCGAAGACGACCCGCCCCTCCTCGATCTCGACCAGTTCGAAGCCGACGGTGCGGGCGATCGGCGCCATGGGGGCGCGGCCTTTGATAGCCAGCCGCAGCTGCTCCACTCCGGACAGGGCGGCGAAATCCAGCGTCAGGGCGCCGGTGGATGCGGTGTCGGCCATGGTCGATCCTTGCGAACGGTCAGTTCACAATAAGGACGGACCCGGATTTGGCAAGCGGCGCCCGGAGGCGGATTGCCTTAAAGGCCCGGCAGCTTGATCCCGCGCGACTGGCGCGGCTGGATCACGATGCCCTGACGACCGGTCAGGGCCTCCAGACGCGCCGCCTCGCTGGCCGCGTCGATGACCAGAGGGCCGCTCGAGCTCTGCGTCGTGGTCGCGCCCTGGGTGGAGGCGTCGCCGCGGCGCCAGAACAGGATGCGGTTGGCCCAGCTCTCTTCCTTGTGCGCCAGGCCGCCGAACTCGTCATCGACGACATAGCGGGCCAGGGGATCGGCGCGGTCTGCGCCGGCGGCGCTGACCAGGGCCTGCTCGCCGCCCGTGCGGGTGATGGCCTGACGCTGACCGAGCAGGATCTGACGCGCGGCGCTTTCGGGGGCCAACTCCTGCGGGCGCGGCTGGCCCGGGTTCGGCGGACGCAGGCCGTATTCCGGCGGCACGCTGAGCGGGGCGGTGGAGACCGTGACGAACTCGTCGGGCACGACCTTGGTCAGGCCGATGGCCTGACGCGTGCTCTGGCAGGCGCCGAGCGACAGGGCCGAAACGGCGACGATGGCGAGAGCGGCGGGACGAAGATGCATCGAGTAACTCGGCTCCGGCGGCGCCCAACGCGGGCGCGCCCAAGGAAACGGATCTGAAAACCTGTCAGAGGATCACTCTGAAAGCGGGTGATTACGACTTTTCGTGGGCCGCGCCAACCGCGGCGGCCTTCCGCTCGGACAGCACGCTGTCGAGGATCAGCAGGATCACCCCCACGGTGATGGCGCTGTCGGCGACGTTGAAGACCCACGGAAAGACGCCCGTGCCCGAAAAATCGAGGAAGTCGACCACATAGCCGAAGCGGATCCTGTCGATGGCGTTGCCGATCGCCCCGCCCATGACCAGACCGATGGCGGCGATCAGCAGCCGACGGTCGGCCTTGGTCGCCCACCAGGCGAGCGCGCCTGCGACCACGACCGAAAACACGCTCAACGCCCAGCGCGCCGCCCCGCCGCCGAACAGGCCGAAGCTGACGCCGGTGTTCTCGACATAGGTCAGATTGAACAGCGGATCGGCGACCAGAACCCGGCCGACGTCGCGCAGCTGGAAGCCGTCCAGCATCCAGACCTTGGTCAGCTGGTCGAAAACGATCACGGCCAAGGCGAGACCGTAGGCGGCCCAGGCGATGCGGGGGATGAACAGGGATTTCGTCATGCGGCGGCTTCGTTAGCAGGCGACGCGGGTCTCGCGAACCCCTTCATCGGCGGCATCAGCGGGGTCCCAGATCGACGGGAAGCGTCTGGCTGGCCAGCAGCCGCTGCATCGTCGCCCAGTGATCCGGCCCCTGCCGCTCGACCCAGGCCTGCACCATGTCGCGGCCCAGTCCGTAGTTGATGACATAGGACCGGTACGCATCAATGAACCTCAGCCGCTGCGCCGCCTTGTCCATCGGCGTCAGGCTGTATTTCGACAGGCGGGCGATCGTCTCCTCCCGTCCGACCCGACCGGCCAGATAGTCGTCGGCGATGGTGTATTCCGCCCGCGCCAGCTGACGCATCAGACCCAGAATCTCGGCCTTCTTCGCCACGTCGGCCGGCGCCAGGCCCGCCATCGGCATCAGCACGTCCCGCTCGAAGGCCTGGGCCTCGTCGCCCGGGAAGGCCAGGTCGATGCCGTAGTTGGCGCTGCCCTCGGCGATCAGGGACATGGGCGAAAACAGGGGATAGACGCTCATCTCCACCCAGCCCTTCTCGCGCACGAAGGTCTGTTCCAGCAGGGCGTTATAGACGTGATGCCCCGGATAGCCCTCATGGCAACCCAGATCGATCGCCCGTTCCGTATAGATGGGGAAGTCGGCGTTGATCTCGATCTTCGAGGCCGCCCCGCCCTGGAAATAGTTGTAGCCGGACCAGGGCTTGTCCCCGACCAGGGCCAGGGTGAAGCTTTCGTTCGCCGGCAGGGCGATGTGACGCATTGTCCGCGCCCGGCATTCGGCGATGGCGGCGTGCATCACTGGCTCCAGCCGATCCTTCGGAATGACGAAGGCCTGGCGGAAGGCGGTCACCCGGTCCAGCAGGGCCCCGGGCCCCGGAACCAGGGCGTCGATCCGCGCCAGCACGGCGTCATAGTCCGACAGGGGCTTCAGCTCCGGTCGGACCCCGAACAGGGCCTCGGCCTCGTCGGCGAAGCTCATCTTCTCGCCCGACAGCATCGTCAGCCGCGCCGCGGCGGCCGAGGCGTGCGCCAGAAGATAGGCCCGGCGCTGCTTCAGCTCCGGCGACAGGCCGCCCGGATCGATCGACCCCAGCCGGGCGATCAGGGATCCGGCGCCGCCCATCAGTTCCGGGACGGTGCGCGGCGCAGCCTTTGCCGCCGCCTGCCACTCGGCCGGCCCGTAATAGGCGTCGACATAGCCGGGCTCCCGCTCGCCGATCTCCAGCGTCAGGGCCACATAGTCGCGCGCGATGGCGTCCAGCGTATCGGCCCCCGCCGCCGGTGGCCGGGTCGCACAGGCCGAGACCAGGGCCGTCAGGCCCGCCACAAGTCCGATCATCCAGCCGCGCATCCACATCCTCCACCGCCGGACCGACCAGCCCGGTCTCAAAGACGCTTCCCTTCCGGCCCCGTTTGACTTACGAAGCCGGTCCCGAAACGCACCCGTAGCTCAGCTGGATAGAGCGTTGCCCTCCGAAGGCAAAGGTCACACGTTCGAATCGTGTCGGGTGCGCCATTTTCTTGGATTACTCAATCCAACCAACGCCTGTCGGCGTGACCCACCCCCACCCACTCCAAAAATGCGTCACACCCCTGCGACACACTGATGTCCGGCAGGCGTCCCGCGCATCTTGCGCGAAGGGGAGCGGTCTATCTGGTCCGTTTCCGGCTTCCTTTTGATCTCGCTCGCATGATGGGGGTGGCGGAATATCGGCGCTCCCTCCACACTTCGGACTTCGGCCTTGCGCGGCGTCGGTGCCTGGCCGCCACAGCGTGGTTCAGATCGACGGTGGAAGATTTGCGGCGGATGAAACACCCAACGAAGGAGGCGCTGGAGGCTGCAGCTGTCGCCTACTTCGACGCACAGGCCATCAAACAGGATCGACCGAGGGGTTACGCCGAAGACGATCTTGAGATCGCGTCAGGCTACGACATCCACCTCGCCCAAGAAGCCATAGACCAGCTCGACGCGGACCTGATCCGCAACGAGTTTTCGGGCCTGACCTACCCGGCGGCCATTTCGTTGACGGAAAATCTTGGCACGAAGCTGGAGGAGTTGGACGACGATCACAGGCTGCTCGTTCTCCAGCTTGCCGCCAGGAGCGTTCGCGAACTGTCCCTTCTGCTGATCCACCGGCTCACCGATCCGTCAGCGCGGTATGCGCCGCACGACCCGCTGTTCGATATCTTGCGAGATGGCCCGGTCCGTCGTTCAGCACCAGCGCCGGCCGGAGCGAGGGTGTCGATCTCGGATGCCTGTGAGGCGTTCAAGCTCAGGCATGCCAAAAAGGAGTTAGGCGCGAGCTCCATCACCGAGCTGAGCCGGGTGCTGGGTTGGCTTGGCGACCGTCATGGTCACGACACGCCTCTGGCCGACCTGACAGCGACCAATCTCAAGGCCTTCCGCGACGATCTGGCCCGTATCGACATTCGCCTGCGGGGTAAAAAGCTGCCCTTCGACAAGCGCCTGACAGCCGCGTCGGATCACCAGATCGGATACGCGACATACTCACGATACTGGCGAGGGCTGCGGCAGTTTTTCAAATGGGCCATCGACGATCAGGTCATCGCAACGGACCCCTCGGCGGTCGCCCCGCCGCCACGACCGAAGAGCACGAAACGTCACTCGCCAGAGGCCTTCACCGTCGATGAGCTCAAGCAGCTTTTCTTGACCCCGCTCTACGCGGGCCACAAGTCAGTCAAGCAGGTCAAAACGCCTGGCACGTGTCTGGTGCGGAATGGCCATTGGTGGTCCGGCGTCCTGCTTCTCCACCTCGGGCTCCGGGCAGGCGAGCTCGCTCAGCTCACGCCAACGGATTTTGTATTCGACGACGACATTCCCCACCTCATCATCACAGATCAGGGGACGGTGAACGGCATCAAGAAGACGGTGAAGAACCAGCCGTCCGTCCGGACCCTGCCCATCCATCCAAACCTGCTCGCCCTCGGACTGAAGGAGTTCGTCGAACTCCGGGGGAAATCAGGATCGGGCGCACAGGTGTTTTCAGTTTTCCGGCTCGGTATCAACCGGTCGAGCGAAGGCGCGACGAGGTTCTGGGGCGATTATCTGAAAATGCACGGCCTCTGGAAGAAGGGCCGAGCCACCCACGTTTGGCGACACACCACCGCCAACTTCCTGAGAAACAGCGGCGCAACCGAAGCGGAGATCGCCGCGACCGTAGGTCATACGGGCGGTGAACAGGCCCTCGGGCCGTCATTCGCCCAGACCAAAGCCTACGGCGGAAGCCTCGCCTTGAAGCGCAAGCTGGAGATCATCTCGAAGCTGGATTTCGAGTTCGACATCGTGGCCGCCTTGGGCGGGCCATATGACCCGAAGCGCCACCGAGCATAGACACCCGAAAGCTGTGGTTGATTGCACCTGTCGTGGTAGGTCGCGATAGCTTGCTGGAACTCGCTTGACCCAATGGCGCGACAAAGTATTCTGAGGACGCCAAGGAGGGCCTGTTGCTACAGGCCCTCTCTTCATTTGGCCTCGTAGCAACTGCTCTCCGCATCACAGGAGAGGCATATGGCTGCGCTGACAGGCTACATTAAAGAACGAGATTTGGCGGAGGAGTTGGGCCGGAGCGTGTGGACGCTTCGTTCTTGGCGGAAGCGTGCTTATGGCCCTTCTGCACGCAAGATCGGCCGGATGGTCGTGTACCTCAGGAGCGAGGTCGACGATTTCATTTTCGAAAGTCAGGAGGCGGCCCAATGAAGGACGCAGCCTCGCACGATATCTTCGCTGTCGCCTATCCGGTCGTTGGAGACGCGCTCCGCGCTCGCACACTGGCCGAGTGCCTATTCTGGTTTCAGAAGGCTGGCCACAAGATCGATGGCGTCCTCGCCGTGTACAAGACCGGAGCTGAGTTGGCGAAGGTGCTCGGAGTGAAGCCGAGAACGGCCAATGCGCACATGAAATGGCTGGCCGAGAAGGGGTTTTGGAGGCTCGTCCGGAAGCCTCGGCCGGGCAACAGTCATCCGTCGCCGGTGACATGGTTCATCCCCTCGGCAACAAGCCTCGAGATGCTTGAGAGGGCGAGGGAAGCGGCAGCCGGAAATGGTGCCGGGAAGCTCATCAAACCGACGTCAGGGAAACAATCGACAGGCAAGAACACTGACCTTCAAATGTCTGTCGGACTGCCCTCCTTTCAGCTTCCGTCCGATCTGCACGGGCAAAGCCAGTTCAACTTCTCCTCCGGAGAGAAGCCTGCGGGGAAGTCGAAAGCGCATTCCTCATCTTGGAACCCGGGGAAGGATGCAGAAGAAACAACGGTGGAGCTCCTAGAGCTCATTAAGGCCTATCAGATCCAAAAGCCGCTGCAGTTGTGGGACCACACCAGCCAGTACCCTTGGATACACGCAAAGCTATTGGCGGACGCCCTGGCGGCATCGACGATATCCCGCCACGAATGGCCGACGTTCGTTCGTGACGTCCATGACCATTGGGCCTTCGTGAGGTCCAATCTTCCCCAGAAATATCAGAACCACCCCAGCAACGCGGCAGGCCCTTCATCAATGCCCCTTGGAGAAGAGGCGGGGACGGTTGTGGCGCTGATCGAGAAACTCTGGGCTGATCAGGAGGCGTCAGCGATAAAGAAGGCAATGCCGAAAAAACTAAAGTTCTAGAACTTCCCTGTCGGGTCACGTCCGCTACGCCGTTTGACACACAAACCACCATCAATACGTCAAACGGCCATGTCGAAACGATACGTTGCATATCTCCGGGTCAGCACGACCCGGCAGGGGGAAAGCGGCCTCGGCCTGGAATCCCAGAGAGAAACCGTCACCCGGTACGTCGCTGACAGCCGGGGCGAGCTTCTAGATGAGTTTGTGGAGGTCGAGAGCGGCAAGCTGAAGGATCGGCCCGGCCTTCTCGCAGCCTTGGCTCTGTGTCGGAAGACATCGGCCTGTCTGGTCATTTCTCGGCTCGACCGTCTGGCGAGGAACGTCGCTTTCGTCTCGTCCCTGATGGACGGTGGGGTCGAGTTCGTGGCCGTGGATGCGCCTTACGCCAACCGGTTGATGCTTCATATTCTCGCGGCCTTCGCCGAGCATGAGCGAGAGATGGTTTCGGCACGGACGAAAGCGGCGCTTCAGGCCGCGAAGGCTAGAGGGGTGATCCTCGGCGCAAACGGTGCCGTACTTGCAGCGAAACGCCGGGCAGAAGCGGTATCGTTCGCTACGACGTTGGCCGATGCGGTGAGGGATATTCGAGCCGATGGCCCAACCACCCTTCAGGTCGTTTCGGACCGCCTGAACGATCTAGGGCTGTTGACCCGCGAGGGCGCGCGATGGTCACCGGGGACAACCCGACGCCTGCTCGCCCGCATTTCGACCATATGAGCCATAGAGAATAGCAGAGGTCATCTAGTTCCCTGATTGACGCCACCGAGTTAACAAAGACGCCTGAAACGTGCTCACCCGCTCGACCTTTAGGACGACGGTCTTATACGATCTGACGATATTGGCGTGCGCAGCAATCAGCGCTATCTGGTAGCTTGGAGCACGATGACCTCTCCCTATTACAGCGACAAATCCAGAAAGCTCATCCTCAAGATGAGTTACCCCACCGGGCTCTATGAGTAGCGGCAAAGGCCGCAAGTTCGACCCGACCGAAGAGCTTGGGATCAACGCGGTCCAGAAGGCCGTGCTTACCTACGGCTGGATTTTTCGAGACAAGCGACAAGCAGATTTTGGAATCGACGGTGAGATTGAGATCGTCTCGGACGACCAAACCGTCACCGGGAAGCTCATCGGCGTCCAGATCAAAAGCGGCCCCTCCTTCTTCAAAGACGCCACCGGCCGCGAACTCCGCTTCTACGCCACGCCAGAGCATCGCAATTACTGGCTGGGTTACGCTGTGCCCGTCGTCATCGCCTTCCACAACCCGGATAATGACGAGACGATCTGGCAGTTTACCGATAGCGCCACGTCGAGCGGCAAGCACTGGCGGATCGATGTTCCTCGCACGAACACATTCAACACCGACGCAAAGACGTCGCTGGCCCAGGCCGCGGCAGCCGGGAAAACACTCAATCAGGTCAGCGCATCACGCATGGTCGACTCCATTGTCGGCGATGTTTCCAAAGGAAAGCAGGCGGCCAAGCCGAAAGAGGTGACGCTCGCGACGGAGCAGGTCGAAGGTGTCGCGCCACTCCTTCAGGCAGAGTTCGGCGAAGCGGGCCTCTCCGCCGCCGCGCTCTCTCAAATCTCCAAGCTGCTCGACGAGAAGCTGGCACCATCCCGACAAACGCCCGCTCCAGCCTCGGTCGATGCTGGTGTCGATCCCCGGCGCGCATCCGAAGACCCCACGCTGCACGCGAAAATCGACCAGCTTCGAGACATCAAGAACGAGGGGGACCCTGCTGTCGCTTACAGGAAACTCGAAGCGCTTCTCCAGCAGATCGACCGAGAGACGAATCCATTCGCCTACTTCCGAGCACTGTCCACGCGCGCCGCCGCCGCCCTAGATCTCGGCAGGGCCGAAGAGAGCTGTGAAGGGTTCGAAGAGGCCTTCGCTCTTGAGCCCCACAACACGAACGCGCTGGCGAATATGGGGCTGGCCGCGCTGATCCAACGCGAGTACGTGAAGGCCCGCGAATATGCGCAGGCGTCCATCGATCTTCCCGATCACCCAGGGCATGTGCTGACGATCCTGCTCGCGGCCGTCGCACGTCTCGATCACGAGGGCGATCCGCGCGAGCTTATCCCGGAAGCGGATCGCGACAAGCCGGAAGCCACCCATGCCGTGCTCGAGTTTCTGCGCGTCCGCAACGACCCGAGTTGGCCCCGTGAAGCCATAGCCGCTCACGAAGCCAAGCCGGACGATCAGGTCGTCAAACGGCTCTGGGCTCTCGGCGTTCTAGAACTCGCCACGACCGACGGACGGTTCGTAACCGGCGGTCAGTCCGACGTACTCGTCGAGGAGGTAAGGCGCGTCGCCGAGTTCCTCCGTGACGAAGTCGAACACAAGATCATCAACGGCTATGCAGACATCGACGACGTGGCGAACGAGGCGACAAACGCCGCCATAGCGTTCCGAATTATCGATGACTATCACTCCGCAGCAGTCTTCCTGAAACGTGTTCAGGGATACGTTGGCCACAACCCCAACATCATGCGCATGCTCGGTTTGAGCCAAGCAATGAGCGGCGACGAAGCCGACGCGCTGGAGACGCTTGCGACCATTCCAGAGGATGGAGAAGCACAGCTTCTTCGCGGGGAAATCCTCGGGCGCGGCGACGCGAAAGCCGGGCTCGAACTTGTGCGTGGCCTAGCCGCCGAAATCATACCCGAACACCACACAAAGAGCCGGCTGATCCTAACCGCCAGCCTCGCGCAACGCGCATCTGACCCTAGGCTGGAAGACGCGCTGAACGCGTTGAGAGCCGATGAAGAGATCGCCCCCTACGCAACGATTATCGAAATCAGGCATCGGTCGGCCTCTGGCGAAGACGACGAGGATTTGGCCGCCGCACTATCGTCGCTTGCCGACCAGATCAAACCCGACGCCCCGTTTTCTCTTCGCCTAACTTTAGCAGAAAGCCTCAAGCGCCACGGTGCGTTCATCAAAGCCTCGCGCCTTCTCGACGGTCACATCGACATCGAACGCGATAGTGATGCCGCACGCCTCTATCTGACGCTTCTGGCGTCAGCGGGCCGCGACACCGATTTCTTCAAAACACTGAAAGCTCTACCCGAGGCTGTGCGCCAAGACCCGGAAACCATCTGGCTGACGACGGTCCATGCCTTCAACCGGGGAGATCTAGACAAAGCTGAACGCCAGTCGAAAAAACTGGCCGAGCGCGACCCGAAAAACCTCAAACCCTTACTACTTCACCTTGAAGCCTTGGTTCGCCGCAGGCGCGACAATGTTATCCGCGAAATCCTTGCCGGGGATGTCGAGAGTCTGGAGACCGAAGGCATCGGCGACCAGACGCGGCTCGCGAGGCTTCTCGTAGCGTTTGGCTATCCCGAACGGGGCCTGGCGCTCTTGTATCGGTTGATGCTGGAGAACCGGGACAATCCCCGGCTTTGGACGAACTTCGGCGGGCTCGTTCTGGGGGCCGAAAGAGGACCGGATTTCACGCTCGATGTAACCGACGTTGCGATCGATACATCCGTTACGCTCTCATTCGAAGGTGGCGGATCGAGCGAGATCGTCGTCGAGCCGAACTCGTATCTACGTAAGCTGGACCCCGATTCTCGCGAGCCGGAGCACCAAGACGTTGCAGCACTTTTGGGTCTGAAAACCGGAGATACTTTCACCCTGCCGGATGGAAGAGGCGGCTGCGTCGCCAATGTCCGGCACAAATTCGTCGCGCGGATGCAGACGGTCCTCCAAGACTTTGAGTCTCGTTTCCCATCCGCAAACGGCTTCAGGAGCATCAGGGTCGATGTCGAAGCCGAAGGTGGTCTGGACGCGATCAAAGCCGTCCTGAAAGACCGACGGGATTTCGTGGAATCCGAAGCGGAAGCCTACGAAAAAAATCAACTGCCGCTCGCGATCTTCGCCCATCGCGTCGGTATCAGCCCCATCGACGCCGCCGGCGGCTTGGCTGAGAGCGGCAGATACTTCCAAGTCGCATTCGGAAATGAGGCGGAGCGTATTGCCGCAACCAAGAGCATCGATTCGAATGCTTGCGCAGGCGCTGTGGTCGACGCGCAGACGTTCTGGACTATCTGGGATCTGGGCGTCACCGAGGTCGTTCAGGCGACGGTTGGCAAGCTTCATTATACCGCCGCCTGTCTCTACGAGTTGCATGAACGATTAGAGCGACTGACCGACCACAAACAGGACGAAGGTCAATCGACCATGTCCATCGACAATGGCCGGATCGTGCTGAAGGAACTCGGTCCCGATGAGGTCAAAGGCGCAGCAGATTCCCTCAGAAACGCGATCAAATGGCTTGAGGAAAACGCCATACTCGCGGCCGCCGAGATACCAGACGCCTTGCCGGATGAAATCCGTCAAAGTCTCGTCGATCTCCCCAAACCGATCTTCGATGAGATTTTTGTGGCGAAGAAGCGGAACATTCTTCTCCTTGTCGATGACCTTCGCATGCGTCTCTGGAGCCGAGCGCTGGACGTCGAGAAATCAAGCTGGCTCCACTGGGTTCTCGGGCACGCCGTGGACAACAGCATGGCCGATATGTCGTCCTACGCGATTTGGAGCGCCAAGCTTATTGCTCGCCGTCAGAACTATATCGGCTTGGGCCCGCAGGTCCTTGTGGACGCGCTACGGGCGGATGTGGCGGCTGGCCTCAAACAGCCTGGAGAGATATTCCTGACGCTGGCTCGCTGCTTCGGCGGCAACGCGGCTGACGTCGAATCCCACATCCGGGTTGTTGCTCAAACAATCCATTTGATCTGGGGCAATATGGATTTTTGGCACATACGGGAGGCAGCTACGGGTGCCCTTCTCGATCGGCTCACTATCGGGCGTCGCGATGACTACAAGTGGATTTTGTCCGCCCTCATTCAGGTCTTCCGCAGACTGAAACCTTCGGTGTCGATCTACATTTTTGGATGGGCCAAAGGCCACTTCATAACACTGAAGCTATCCTAGTCTGACTTGCCTGTTTTCCGGCTGGGTAATCCAAGGCGGGCTTTGTCGGGCGGTAGCCATCGCGAAATCGCTGGAAGGGGTACAAGTCCGAACCCCCGGCATTTCTCAGTGATAGCGCCACTTTCGTCTGCAAGAATGGCTTATTACACGACCATAATCGCGAGCCGATTTCACTACCCTGCCAAGCCATGACGACCACGCTCCGAGGAACATCACCTCGGAGAGATCATGCATCAGAGCCTCGATTTGCTCGTGGAGGAGGCATCCGCCTGGACGGCTCGCTGGGCGACGTTGGAGCCGCAGCCGGCGCTCGTCGATCCTGAACATCGCTACCGGATCCGCAGCTCGTTTCAGAAATCCATCCGGCGCGGTCAGGTCGGTCGAGCAGTGACGATGGCCCTGGCTCTCCATCGACTAGACCCTCGCTATGCGTGGCGATCCGCCCTTACTGTGGCAGTCGAAGATATAGGGATCGGTTTACCCGATGCCGTCTTCTGGGCGACTGCGGGGCAGAGGGTGGGGTTCAGAAGGGCGGTCGGCGAACTCCCGTTCCTGATCGCATTGACCCGCTGCATGGCCCTCGCGGTGAAATCGCGATCCGCCATCGAGATCGCCTTCGTCACCGAGACTGGCGAGCCCGAAATATTCCGACTGTTCGGGGGCATGACCACCGGCCGGTTGCTCGCCAGAGTTAGCCCGGACGACCCCTATGAGACCTTTGCTGCCGTGTCGGTTCTGCGTGGCGTCGTCCCCAAGGCGTATCGTGTTCGCCCTCCCGATCAGGCCGGCCTCATCGCCGCCTGCGAGATCATCGCTGATCAGACTGAACCGTGCATTGCACGGGCCTGCCGAGCGGCGCTCCTCCACCCGCTGGATGAGATGAGCCTCGGGCTCGTTGCAGCGGCGCTGCTCCGATCCAGCAGCGGACCGCCGCTGACACGATATGACCCGATGCCCGACAGCGTGATGATCGACGGCTTCCCATCCGAAACATTCGACCAGCACGAACGGCTGGGTCGGCGAGCTATCGGCCAGTTCACCAAGGCGCTCCTGCCGGACCTCCCTGAGCTCCAGCGTCTGTCGCCGTCGAAAGCGCAGGCGGCAGTGTCGGACGCCATCTTCGTTGAGGAGACGCAGTGCCTCGACCAATGGATCGGCGGCGCAGATTTGGATCGGCTTAGGGACGAGGCCGACCGGTTCAGCCTGACCCGACATGGACTGTCGGCCGATGACGGCGAGGCTGTCCGTCGTTCGGTCCGAGATCGTCTACCGGCGCTGAACGATCTCCGCCGGACAGTCGTCAGAGACGCTCAGTAGCCGGTTCGCTTACTTCCTATCCGTAGGCGGCGACTTGCCCGCCATTGATCGCCCGAGACGAAACTGGGTGGCTTCCGGTCGCGGCTTAAGGGCCGCGTCGATCATCGGTTCGAGCCATTCTAGTTCTTTATCCGACAACATCGACAGTCGGGCTGTCAGGTTCAGGAGCCTGCCTCTGCTCCCGACGCCTCGAGGCATATCAGGCGCAAAGAGCTCGGATGGATCTACCTCAAGTGCCTCCGCGATCTTCCCGATATTAGGGAACCTCGCAGCGACCACACCGCGCTCAATGCGATTGATCGTTTCATGGCTGAGGCCGGAATGTTCCGCGAGCTGCTGTTGGGTCCACCCCTTCTCGCGCCGACGCGCCGCGACCAGTCGACCAAATCTCTCTCGCAACGGGTCCATCAACGCACCTTCCGATACGCAGAGGGATAGAGGGGACAGCGAGAAGGGTTAGGACTGCTAAATACGGAAAAAGGTAAATCCGTATTCTATTGCAATCAACGTCACTTTCCATACGCTTTGGCCAACCACGGAGGGGAGCGATGACCGAGAACGGGAACGACGGGACACCAGCGTCGGGAGAGGCAAAACCCGACCGGGTGCTTTCGGCATTCGGCTGGGCGTTTGGTCTGGTGGCCGTGGCGTTCGGCCTGGGTTCGTTCATGGCCGGTGGTCCCCGCATGGGCTGGGGCTTGCTGCTCGCGGGCATCCTTCTCCTGCCCCCGGCCGGGAAGGTGCTTGGCGCGGCCCACCCGATTTTCCGCCGGCCCATGATCCCGGGACTGACAGCTGTCGCAGTGGGCGTGCTCCTGCTGATCATCAACCCGTTCGGGCGGGCGACCAGTCCCACGACATCGACCGGCGGCGACCCCGCTGCAAAATCCACATCTGTCGAGAAGGCGGGGGTAGCGGCTGGCTCAAGACCCGCCGTCGATTTGGTCGGCCAAAGCGATCCGATGCGACCCGCTCAGGATGCGCTGAACCGTGGCGAGGTGACCAAGGCCGTTACGGCTTTCTTCTCGTCGGCTGTCCCACAGGAACGCAGGACCTCACCGGAAGGCCAGCAACTGAGGGCGGCTATTCAGAAGGCGATGGACGAGGGCTCCGGGAGCACTCCGTCGGATCGCGCATCGGAGGCCTTCAAAGCGCAACAGCAGGCTTTATCGGGGCTCGCCACATCTGCACCCGAAACGCCCGAAGCGATCTGGCAGAGGGTGTCTGCGTATGAGGAGGTGGCTCGCGTACTCTCGGAGCATCCGGCGGCTTCGTTTGATCCCACTACTGCTGCAGAACGTACGAAACTCGTAGCCGCAGCTTCGGCAAAGCAGCGGGCCGACTTCCCCGTCCTGAGAAGGGCCTACGGAAAGATCATCGGCCGTGCCATGTGGGAACAGGACGTCGAAGTGATCGTCGAAGGCTCAGGCAACCGGACCATTCGGTTCATTGCCGCCATGTTCGCGGCGAACCGCAACATCGGATCCGCCCAAAGCGGAGCGTCTCAGCACCTGCACAAGCTGCGGTTTGGACGCTCCCAGTACGAGTGGTACCGGGGCAGCGAAGGCCAAGTTTACAGCTTGGAGGTGCCGTCGGACAGCGCCGTTGGAGAATGGGCAGCTGGCGATTTCACTGAAGTCAGCCTTTAGGCATTGAGCCAACCAACCCTAAGTTAGGGCTTCGCCGGGGGCGGAGGAGGCGGAGGCGGAGGAGGCGGAGGAGGCGGTGGCGGGGTGCTTCCATGATCCTTATAGATATCTCTGCGCTCGGGCGGTTGAGTTGTGGGAGCCACAATGTCCTCGACAATCTACGCTGTTGCTCCCCAACGTTTACGCGCTCTGATAATTAGTCAAGCTGAACGGCGGCTAGCTGACCAGAACAGCTTCGCTCAAGCGGCGGACGCCCGCGCTGCAACCATCACCGGAGCATCATCAGCTCTGGCGGCCGCTTCGGCTGGCCTGCTGGGCGTAGCACTTACAGGCACTCCAAACTTCCCTCTAGCTGCGGGCTCGGTTGTCGGAGTTGTTGGATTTGCAACAGCGGCGCATCACGCTCTCAGATCAGCTAGATGTCTCCAGTTCCACGCCGCTGGATATCCTCCGAATGCATTCGTCGAGGATATTGACGGGCAAAAATCTCAAGCTTTGATCGAGGCCGAGATGATGGCCGAGTTGGATACTCGATTGGCTTTCAATAGCGAAGTGCTGAGAGACCGAGGTGACATGATCGACGCGGCGTTAAAACGGTTATGGGCTACGCCATTCTACGTCGGTCTGGCGATTGCGATCACGTGGTGCGCTGGAGCGGCACTGCCGAACGCTTGAAATCCACCGACTACTATCGGCCGATGGTGATGGTATGCGGCCGAACGTAACGACCCTCGCTCGCTGACCCCGAGCGACACAACCGCGCGACACAAACCCGCTCCACAAATGCTGACAGTCCGATACGATACAACGACTTAGGGAGGTCGATGTGGTACAGAGCATTTCGTGTCGGGTGCGCCATTCCCCTGAAATCGCCGTCGCCTGTTGACCCGCGCCCGCGAATGGCGATGAAGGCTGTCACGCCTCGCTCGTTCCGTCTTTCCAGAAAGCCGCCCCATGTCCTCCGGATTGATCGCCCTCATCGACGACGTGGCCGCCATCGCCAAGCTGGCCGCCGCCTCTCTCGATGACATGAGCGCCGCCGCCGGGCGGGCGGGTTCCAAGGCGATCGGGGTGGTGGTGGACGACGCCGCCGTGACGCCCCGCTACGTCACCGGTCTCAGCCCCCAGCGCGAGCTGCCGATCATCGGCAAGATCGCCATGGGCTCCCTGCGCAACAAGTTCCTGTTCCTGCTGCCCGCGGCCCTGCTGCTCACCAGTTTCGCGCCCTGGATCATCACGCCGCTCCTGATGTGCGGCGGCGCCTATCTGGCCTTCGAGGGGGCCGAGAAGCTGATGGCGGCCTTCGGCGGCGGCCATCACGGCCCGGCCGAGGACGCGACGCCTGTCGATCAGGACGCGGCCCATATCGAGAAGACCACCGTGGCCGGTGCCGTGCGCACGGACCTGATCCTGTCGGCCGAGATCATGGCCATCGCCCTGGCCGATGTCGCCGAGGAGCCCCTGCTGACCCAGGCCGTGGTCCTGGCCATCGTCGGCCTGGCCATCACCATCGGCGTCTATGGCGTCGTTGCCCTGATCGTGAAGATGGACGACATCGGCCTGCATCTGGCCCAGGGCCGCAACCCCGCCCTCAAGGGTCTGGGCCGGGGTCTGGTCAAGGCCATGCCCGTGGTCATGTCGGTCCTGGCCGTGGTCGGCACCGCCGCCATGCTGTGGGTCGGGGGCGGCATTCTGGTTCACGGCGCCCATGAACTGGGCCTCCACTGGCCGTCCGAGCCGATCGAGCATATGGCCCATGCGGTGGGCGCCGCCCTGCCCTTCGGCGGCGTGGCGGCCTGGCTGGTCACCGCCCTTTGCTCGGCCATCGTCGGTGTCATCGTCGGCGCGGTGATCGCCGTGGCGATGCATCAGGTGGCGAAACTCAGAGGCAAGTCCGGCGCCCACTAGTGACGCCCGCTGAAATGCTTACGGCGACGGTTGAAGCCGACGCGCGACGCACGCCATAGACGGATCATGACCGTTCAAATCTTCAACGGCCGCGGCCGTCGCGCCCGCACCCTGAACACCACCCCCACCGGCAGCTGGGCGCTTCGTCTGTTCATGCGCTGGTTCGCCCGCGCGCGCTGACCGTTGCGCGTGGCAGCCGACGAGACGTCAGATCGTCGGCACAGACCTGGATCGGGATTTCAGGGACGTCCGAACCTGGGACGAATGGCGGAGAGGGTGGGATTCGAACCCACGGTACCCTTCCAGGCACGCCGCATTTCGAGTGCGGTACATTCGACCACTCTGCCACCTCTCCGCGAGGTCGAGAAACGCTTTGGTCGAGCGAGCGGCTTCTCTAATGAAACCCGGCGGCTATCGCAAGCGGCATCCGGCCGGTTTTTGCTCCGAACGCGACGGAGCGCGTCAGCGCAGGGCGGGCAGGGCCAGGCCCGGGGCCTGACCGCCCTGGGGGTCCGCGCCGGTGAAGCGGAACAGTTCGGCGGGGCGGCCGCCGGTGGCGGCGGACATCCGGCCGGTCGGCTCGACCAGGCCGGTGCGCTCCACGCCACGGCGGAAATTCTGCTTGTGCAGCGACAGGCCGGCGACGGCCTCGGCCGCCGCCTGAAGCTCCGACAGGGTGAAGGTCTCGGCGGTCAGTTCGAACAGGACCGGGCGGTACTTCAGCTTGCCGCGCAAACGCCCGAGCCCGGTCGCCAGGATGCGGCGGTGGTCCGACGCCATGACCCGTCCCGGCCCCGCGACACGGGGGGCCAGGTTCTGATCCCGCGCCACCTCCTCGACCAGACCGGCCTCGTAGAGCAGTTCATAGCGCTCGAGCACCCGTTCCTCGTTCCAGCGCGCCTCGCCCCCCAGGGCGAACAGGCTGTCGGCCCGCGCCGTCCGGGCGGGGTCGTCCGAGGCCCAGGCGGCCAGACCCTCGGCGATGGAGGCGACGGCCGCGTCCCCGCCACGTCGATCCTCCCACGGGAAGATGTCGAACACCGGGGTCCAGCGGCTGTCTGCGCCGCCCGTCTCGCGCGTCAGGGCCAGATAGCCGACCGAGATCTCGCGCAGCCGACCCGGGCCCGGCGTGGCGCGCGGTGCGTCCCGTCCGGCGTCGCCGAAGGTATAGAGCTGTTCCACGAACCCGGGGCGGAAAGTGGTCTGGTCGGCGACGAAGGCGCGCAGCGAGAGTTCGAAGGTGCGGTCGCGGGCCGGGTCGAACGGACCGAAAGGCAGGGCCAGGGGCCCGTCTCCGTCGCCGTGGGTGGTCAGGACGCTGAGGACACGGCCCCGGAGCGCCATGACCACGGCGGACAGTCCGATCCGAACGCCCTGGTCCCCCCCGCCGGCCATGGCTATTCCGTATGCCAGGCGTCGGTGGGCGCAAGTATGCCGACGGCCTGGCCGAGCACGCGGTACCGCTCCAGATAGCGGGCCTGGGCCACGGCGGCGGGCAGGGGGTCGATGACCAGGTCGTATCCGGGCGGCGGGGCGCCGAACAGCTTCAGCGACTCGGTCCGGCCGAATCCCGCCAGCTGGGTCGCCTCGAAGAAGGCGCAGGCCCGGTCGGCCTTCTTGATGAGGGTCTTGATCGCGACCGGCGATTTCGGCGGCAGGCCGAACCGCACGTGGATGGCGTGCTCGAGCCGCGCCTCGAAGGCCTTGTAGTTCATGCCGAGGGCCGACTTGAACGGCGAGATCATGTCCCCGATCACATATTCCGAGGCGTCGTGCAGGAGGGCCGCCAGCCGCCATTTCGGGTCCAGGCCCGGCTGGATGTGAGCGGCGATCTCCTCGACCACGCAGGAGTGCTGGGCCACCGAAAAGGCGTGTTCGCCGATCGTCTGGCCGTTCCAGCGGGCCACACGCGCCAGACCGTGGGCGATGTCCTCGATCTCGATGTCGAAAGGCGAGGGATCCAGCAGGTCCAGCCGGCGGCCCGACAGCATGCGCTGCCAGGCGCGCGGGGCCTGGGGCTTCGGACTACGGGTTTTCGCGACGGCGGGCTCGTCCAAGTGTCTGACCTTCGGATGACGGCAGCGTCAGGTGACGCATCCGCAACCGGGGATCAAGGGCGGGACGTGAATTCAAGAGGCTTACTGCCCGACATTCAGGGTCACCAGGTCGCGGGCGTCGTCGAAGATGCGGTCGCGATTGCCCTCCTTGGCCCGGACCGTGGCGACCACGATCGGACCGCCGCGCGGCCCGCGGGCCTCGTAGCCGACCAGCGCCCATCCGCCCGGCCGGGGCTGTCCGTCGGTGAGGATATAGTGGGCGCGGATCGCCTCGCCCGGCGCCGTGGCCCGGACCTCGGTGGCCTCGTCGGTGGCGTTGACGCTGACGCTCGAGGTCGTGGTCTGCACCCCCTGGCCGTCGCTGGCCTTGATGTGCATGCCGCCGATCTGGACATTGGCCTTGTCCCCCTCCGCCTCGATGCGGATGCCGGGCAGGCGCACGCTGGCCTTGTCGTCCTGGGCCACGATGCGCACGCCGGGCGCCGTCACCGAAGCGGCTTCGCC
>NZ_JBQVNM010000004.1:0-91772 GCF_052436175.1 Brevundimonas sp.
GGCGCGGGCGTGGGCGTGGGCGCCGGAGCCGGAGCGGTCTGGGCCATGGCGGCGCCGGCGGGCGCGGTTATGGCCACGCCGAGCAGAAGAAGAAGCTTGGAAGAGGTCATGGCCTCGAAATCCCCGGTACGCGGACGCTCACAATCGCGCCCGTCAAGGGTGGCTGACTATCAGTCAAGGAGGCTTGACTAAAGTTACATCTTCTTCATGTCCTTAAATCGGGTTCATAGTCCGGGCGATAGGGTGGCCTAAGGGCTCCCGAGAACCCTGGCGGAGGCCGAGCCCGGTGACTGGCGCGCGGGCGGTGCGGACTGTAGCCTCGGGCCCGTTGTTTCGGAGACCGCCCATGTCGCTTCGCCTGACCCGCCGTTCCGCCCTGTTCGCCTCTGCCGGCGCCGCCGCCCTGCCTTCGGCGTCCTGGGCGATCCAGGCGGCGAATGACGACACGAGCCTGGCCGAGGCGGTGGACGCCTATGTGAAGCGGGTGATGGCGGCCTGGCCGGACCAGCCGGCCCTGGGCATCGCCGTGGTCCGCGACGGGCGGGACGTGCTGACGCGCGGCTATGGGGTCAAGAAACAGGGTGACGCCGCACGGGCCGACGAGCACACCCTGTTCGCCATCGCGTCGAACACCAAGAACGTCACCGCTGCGGCCCTCGCCATCCACGTCGATGAGGGCAAGGTGAAGTGGGAGGAGCCGGTGATGACCCACATCCCCGGCTTCACCCTGTCGGTCCCGGTGTTCGGCGACCGGATCACGGTGCGCGATACGCTCAGCCACCGGGCGGGCTTCGGTCTCGGCGCCGGGGATCTGTTGTTCTGGCCCAACTCGGACCGTACGCGCGACCAGATCATGGCGGCGGTCCCGCACGTGCCGATCGCGGACGGCTTCCGCGCCGCCTATCACTACTGCAACCTGATGTTCGTGGTGGCGGGCGAGATCATCGCCCGGGTCTCGGGCATGCCATGGGAGCGGTTCATCCAGACCCGCATTCTCGACCGGGTCGGCATGACGGAGACCGTGCCCCTGATGGGCGCCGCCGATCCGGTGAAATCGGCCCTGCCGCACGGCCGCGTCGGGCCACCGCTGCGTTATCAGGGGCCGATGACCCTGCTGGCCAACAGCATCGTCGGCATCTGGGACTGGCAGGCGGCGGCGGCCGCCGGGGGCTTCTGCGCCTCGCCCGTCGACTGGGCCAAGTGGATGAAGGTGCGCCTCGCCATGGGCGAACTGCCGGACGGGACGCGGCTGTTCTCCGAGGCCGCCGCGCGCGAGATGTGGCGGCCCAACATCATCGTCTCCTCGTCCGAAGGCCCGACGGCGGCCCTGCCCGGCCGGGCCATCGCATCGACCTATGCGATGGGTTTCCAGGTTCAGGACTATCGCGGCGAGCGGTTGATCAGCCACGGCGGCGGCTCGCCCGGCGGCATCTCGGCCACCCTGCTGATCCCCGGACGCAAGGCGGGGATCGCCATCTTCTCCAACGCCGAGGAGAGTTTGATGCTGCGCGCATTGCGCTCGGGCCTGGCCGACATCGTGATGGGCAAGGCGGACTTCGACTGGATCGCGGATTCGAAACGGCTCGAGGCCGAGGGGACGCAGAAGTCGCTGGCCGCCGCCGCCGGGATCGACGCGAAACAGGCGCAAGGCGCCGCGCCCGCCCACCCGCTGGAGGCCTATGCCGGAACCTGGCGCGACCCCTGGTACGGCGACATCACCATCGAGACCCGCACCACCGGCAGGGGCCGCAATGCGAAGACCGGCCTCTGGCTCGCCTTCAGCCGCACCCCGGCGCTCAAGGGACCGCTGGAGCCCTATGACGGCGAGACCATGCGGACGCGGTTCACGGACAAGCGGGAGGAGGACCTGTTCATCACCTTCGCCCTGAACCCCGACGGCGCGGCGACCGCCACGATGAAGGGGGTCAGCCCCGACATCGACTTCAGCTACGACTATCAGGACCTGAGGTTGACGAGGGTCCAGGCCTGACCCGTCAGCGGGCCAGCTCCAGAATGTCCAGCTTCGATTCCTGCTTCGGAAAGGGCAGGACAAGACGCCAGCGGTTGTCGCCGATGCGTTCGACGACGCCGATCTGGTCGCGCTGGGGCTGTTCGCCATAGAGGGGGAAGCCGGTCTCGCCCGAGCCCCAGGCCTGGGCGCCGAGATAGACGAGGCGGCGGTCGCCGTCCGGATAGATCAGGCCGCGCGTGCGCTGCGATCCCGTCATCTTCGACAGGATCAGGTCGCCGCCGGGCGTCAGTTCGACCAGGCAGCGGAAGGCGGGATAGGCGACGTAGCCGAGGCCGGTTTCACCCATTTTGCCGAGCTTGAAGGTGCGGCAGCGGTATTCGCCGGGCGGGGGCTGGAGCCGGCCGGCCTGACCGGCGTTCGGATCGACGAGGGCGCCGAGGGTGCGGAGTTCGTCGCCGAACCCGGCGGCCCGGGCCTCCGACAGGGCCTCGCGCCAGGCGTCGTCCAGACGGGTCAGGCGGGCCGCGTCGCCGTCGGTGGCGACCGCGCGCCAGTCGTCGGTTCCGCCCTGTTCGCCGGGCGCGGGCGTCGGCGCCGTCTGGCCGGCTTCGGTCGCCGCCGCCTCGGCCGAAGCGTTCTCGGGCACGCCGGGGGCAGGCTCGGTGACGGCCGGGGAGGTCTCGGCGGGGGCGTTCGGCCGGTTATCGCCGCAGGCCGCCAACAGGGGCAGGACGGCGGCGGCGAGGATCAGAGGATGTCGCATCGGAACTCCTGACGATGACGCTGTTCAACGCCCGGGGCCTCGCCGGGGTTCAGCCCCCAGGATTCAGCGCAGTGTTCAGCGCCGGGGGTCGAGCAGCAGGCCCGACACCGTCGCGGCCAGCAGGCGCGGGGCGAAGGGCAGGCGCGCGACCTTGCCGAGGATGTGGTCGCGCACCCAGGGCAGGAAGGCGCCGTCGGCCTGATAGAAGGGGGTGAAGCCGATCGACAGGGCCTGGTAGAGGCGCACATGCCAGCGCCGTGCGGCGGCGTAGGCGTTCAGGGCGTCGGACAGGTCGGCATGGGTCACCAGCGCGTCGGACAGGGCCAGGGCGTCGAGCAGACCCATGTTCACCCCCTGCCCCAGCTGCGGACTGGTCGAATGGGCCGCGTCGCCGAGCACCGCCAGACGGTCGGCGGCCGGGCGGATCAGGGTGTGGTGGCCGTAGCGGGCCAGGGTGAGGCTGTCGGGATCGGTGATGGTGTCGAGGATCGGCGCCACCTCGGGCCACAATGACAGCACCTCGGCCTTCCAGGGATCGAGCCCCGCCGCCCGCCAGGCCGGATGGTCGTCGCCCTTCAGACTCCAGAAGAAGGTCGCCAGCCTCTCAGGCCCTCCACCGAATTCCACCGGCCGGGCGCCACAGGGCAAAACCCCGATCATCTTCGACGCCCCGCGATAGACCTGCTCGAGCGCCCCCTCGTCGAACGGGTCGCCCGGCCAGGGAACCGTGCCCCAGAGGCCCGACCAGTTCAGGTCCTGACGCCGGGCGCCGAGGGCTTTGGCGATGGGCGAACGGGCGCCGCTGGCGTCGATGACGAGGTCGAAGGCGGGGCTGGTCCAGCCGTTCGCCCCGGTCAAGCGGCCGTCGGAGACGGCGACGATCTCCCGCCCGGTCTCGAAGACGACGCCCTCGGCCAGACAGGCGCGGTGGAGGACGTGGAAGAGGGCGGAGCGGTGCACGCCCAACGACGCGCGTGGCGTCTTGAGGTCGGCGTAGGAAATGTCGAGCACCACCCGGCCGCGTCGCGCCTCCCGCCCGAAGATGTGGGTCAGGGGTTGGGCATAGCGTTCGACCTCGGCGGTCAGGCCCAGCCGGTCGAGCACATGCAGGCCGGTCGGCTGGAGCATGAAGCCGGCGCCGACCGGACCGGCGGTCTCGAACCGCTCATGCACAACCACGCGCCGCCCCTGCCGGGCCAGCATCAGGGCGACGGCGAGGCCGGTCGGACCGGCGCCGATGACCGCGACCGAAGACGGCGGTCTAGGCAGGGATTAGCTCGATCAGGTCGAGGTTGGACTCGTTCTGGGGCCAGGGGAGGACGAGACGCCAGCGCCGGTCGTCGATCCGCTCGAGAATGGCGACCAGATCGCGGTCGGGGCGGCGGCCGTAGGAGTTGGCTGCGGGCTCGGCGGCCAGGGCCATGGAGCCCAGCATCAGCATGTGCCGGTCGTCCTCGGGGAAGAGCAGGCCGGACGGGCGCTGGGAGCCGGTCAGCTTGGAGAATTTCAGCCCGCGCGGGGTCTGTTCGATCCGGCAGGCGAACCAGCCGTAGACGACATAGCCGAGGCCCTCCTCCCCGCCCTGGGAGCCCAGTTTGACGGTGCGGCAGCGATAGGCGCCCGGCGGAGGGGCGACCGATCCGCGCGCGGCGCGCGGCTTGATGAGGTCGCCGAGGGCGTCGAGGTCGCCC
The DNA here is from genome assembly GCF_052436175.1 of Brevundimonas sp. Classification (GTDB taxonomy): domain Bacteria; phylum Pseudomonadota; class Alphaproteobacteria; order Caulobacterales; family Caulobacteraceae; genus Brevundimonas. The sequence goes on from NZ_JBQVNM010000004.1 coordinate 4,427, forward strand.
GACCCCGGCTGTCGCCGCGCCTGTTCGAGCGCCAGGGACCAGGCGGCGTCGCGGCGCTGATACCGATCGCGGTCCACGGAGGTGATGATGCCGCGCCAGTCCAGCCTCTGGATGGCCTCGGCCACGCCGCCGGTCGGCGGAGGCGGCGGAGGGGGCGGCGCCTCGGTGGCGCAGGCCGTCAGGAGCAGGAGGCCGCCGCACGCCGGGGCCAGTCGGGCGAGAGACGGACGCGAGAAAGACGAAGCCAGATTCATGAACCACCCTGGCGGGCCTGTCGCTGAAGCCGGTCCGCCAGGGGAGTCTAGAGCGAAATGGACGCCAGATGAAACCCGTCGGTTCGTCACGCGGCCCAGATTCAGGCCCAGATCGCGGCCCGGGTCCCGGCCCGGGTCCAGGTTCAGACTCAGGCGCGGCGCGCTATTCGGCCGGGATCGGGCGGGGGCGCCGGCCGGCGGCCGGCGGCCGTTCCATCGCCGAGAAGCCGATTGAGGATCGCCGCCAGAGCGGGCACGTCGAGGGGTTTGGTCAGGTAGCCGGCGAAACCCGCCGAACGGCCTCGCCGTCGGTCGTCAACGGAGGCGTTGGCGGTGACGGCGACGACGGGGATGGCGCGGGTCGCCTCATGCCGCGACAGCGCCGCCATGACGTCAAAGCCGTTGAGCCCGGGCAGATTGATGTCGAGCAGGATCAGGTCCGGCTGAATGTCCTGCGCCATGGTCAGGCCGAGAGGGCCGGTCTCGCCGACATAGAGGTCGAAGTCGCCGAGGGCCGACAGGACGCGCCGCATCAGCATGACATTGGCCGGATGGTCCTCGACATAGAGGATGATCGGCCGGGGGCGGGGGCAGGAGCCGGGCCGCGTCACCGCCGCCGGGCGGGGCTCGGCGCGCGAGGGGACCGAGGGCGGAAGGAGCAGGACCAAGCCGGGGGCGCAGGTCGCGGCCTGCGGCCCGTGCGCGCGTCCGCGTTCGATCCGGCCGTTCATGGCCAGGGCCAGTCGGCGGGCCTCAGGGAGCCCCGGACCACCCAGCGGCCGGCTGCGCGGTTCGCTCTGAGAGCAGAAGGGGCGGGTGTCGCCGCCCGGCCGATGCGGGGTGCGGGGCTGGCGACCGGCGACGGCCGCCTCGACGAAATCCCGGCCACGGCGCACGGTCAGGACGATCTCGGCGCCCGGCCGACATTCCATCAGGATGTGGGCGATCATGGCGTGAAGGGACCGTCGCACCAGGGCCGGGTCGGCGGCGGCGTAGGCGTCGGGGTCCGCGTCGGGTTCGCACAGGCGCACGTCGAAGCCGGCCAGACGCTCGCACAGGGTCTCGCACAGATGCCGGGCGGCGCGGCCGACGTCGACCCGTTCCAGAACACTCGCCGCCGGGCCCATCGCATCCGCCCGATCGATCTCGGTTTCGACCAGACCGAGCAGACGCAGTCCCGCAGCCCTTATGGCCGCCAGGGCCAGGCTCTGATCCGGCGTCAGCGGTTCGGCGGCGTCGGAAAGAAGGGATTCGGACAGGCCGATCACGGCGTTCAGCGGCGTCCGGAATTCATGCCCCAGATCCGGCGTTGCGCCGGCAGGATCGGCGATCTCTGACTCTCGGCCGTGCATGGTCATCCCCATTCTGACGAGAAAGAGGATGCAACCCTTAGGTTTATTTCAGATTAAACCTGAAGTTGTTTGGTCAGTCTTCGGACGCCGCGGCTTCCGGCTTGCGGCGCGGGGCGCGACGTTTTGGGGCCGGCGTCTCTTCGGACGGCGCAACGTCTTCGGCGGGGGCCGAGGGCGTGGCCGAGCGTGTCAGGAAACCGGGCAGAGCGGCCGGGGCGTCGTCGGCGTCGCCTTCACGGGGCATGCGGGCGCGGCGGGGACGCTCGCTGCGAGGCGGCGCGGCCTCTTCGGCGACAGGCGCCGGAGCCTCGTCTCGCGACTGTTCGCCGGCCTCGGCCGTCAGGTCTTCCGGAGCCTCGCCCACGCCGCCTTCGGCTTCGAAGCGGCGGTTGCGTTCCTCGCGGCGGCGCTCCCAGCGCTCGCGGCGGGTCTCGCGGCGGCCGCCCTGACCCTCTTCGCCCTCGGCGCGGGGTTCGCGGTCTTCACGAGGCTGGGCCTCGCGTTGCTGACCTTCACGTTGCGAGTTGTCGCGGTTCTGGTCGCGATCCCGGTTCTGGTCACGGTCGCGCCATTCGCGGCGACCCTCGGTCTGGTCCCCGTCGCGGCCTTCGCCGCTGTGGTTTCCGCCGTTCTGGGCGCGCTCAGCGGCCTGCTGGGCGGCGAGGAAGGCGGCGGCCTGGGCGCCGGATTCGTCCTCGAAGTCGATGTCGAAGCCCTGGTTGGACAGTTCGCGCGCGGCGATTTCCGACACCGGCCGGGCCGGTTGGAGGGCGCGCAGGACGCGGAAATAGTGTTCGGCGTGCTGGAGATAGTTCTCGGCCAGCACCCGGTCGCCCGAGGCCGTGGCGTCGCGGCCGAGCTGCAGATAGCGCTCATAGACGGTCTGGGCATTGCCCCGGACCTTGATGTTCTCGGGCCCTTGCGAGTCCCAGGAGCGGTTGGGGTTGGCGTTGTTCGCGTTGGCGCCGCCGGTCTTGTTCCGGTTGCGTCCGCGCTGACGCTTCATGCCCTTGAAATCTCTCATGCGAGCTTACCGTGCTGGTGAGGGTCGCCCGTCGCGTGAGGACAGGCTGGACCCGTTTCGTCATTCCGGTCGGTCGGGGCCTATCCCCGGTGCGATATGTCGGAACCTGGCGTCGCCCTGTGGTCCGCCGGCGCAGGAGTGAAGCGCCGACCGTCACTGTTCCAGACGCCGAGGTTCGGGCTCACGAGCCTGAATCGATTGCGTTTGAATGGGAGACGAGCCAGCCTTAGCGCGGCTCGGGCCGGTTTCCAAGCGGGATTTGTCGATCAGTCCTTCGGGATCGGATTGACGCGCGGGTCCAGGCCGTTGGTGACGACGCGGTCGCGGTCGCCGAGATCCTTGACGATCTTCACGTCGGCGAAGCCCTGGGCCTCGAACAGGGCCTTGACCTGCGGGCCCTGATCCCAGCCGATCTCGACGGCGAAGACGCCGTCGGGCTTGAGCACCCGGGCGATCTCCGGCGCGAGGTCGCGGTAGGCCTGAAGGCCGTCAGGCCCGCCGTCGAGGGCCAGGATCGGGTCGTGCTCGCGCACCTCGGGATCCAGCCCGGCGATGTCGTCGGTCGGGATGTAGGGCGGGTTGGACACGACCAGGTCGAAGCTGTGGTCGGCGAAGCCGGTCGCCCATTCGGTGCGCAGGAAGGTCGCGCGATTGTCCAGCTCCAGCTCGGCGGCATTGTCGCGGGCCACGGCGATGGCCTCGAACGAGATGTCCGTGCCGACGCCGGTCGCCGCCGGCCGCTCCGCCAGGATGGCCAACAGGATGGCGCCAGAGCCCGTGCCCAGGTCGGCGACGGTGAAGGCCTCGTTCTTCGCATGGGCCAGGACGGCCACGTCGATCAGGGTTTCGGTGTCCGGCCGGGGGCTGAGCACGTCGGGGGTGACGTTCAGCATGATCTTCCAGAAGCCCTTGCGGCCGAGGATCCGCGACACGGGTTCGCGGCGCAGGCGGCGCTCGACATAGGCGTCCAGCTGGGCCTGCTGTTCCGGCGTCACGACGCGGTACGGATCGCTGAGGATGTCCATGCGCGTGGCCCCCGTCGCGGCCTCCAGCAACAGGCGGGCGTCGATGGACGGACTGTCGATCCGGCCGGTCTTCAGAACGGCCTGGGCGGCCTTCCAGGCGGTCAGCAGGGTGGGGGCGGGACTGTCGGAGGCGGTCATGGCGGCTGGTTATCAAATCGCCGCGACGGATGCGACCGTCCGTTTGTGCTGGCCGGGAGAGGGAGCAAACCCTAGGAAAAGCCGAACTCTCACGCCGGAACGGAGACCAAGCGTGACCGTTTTGCCGTCATGTCCGCACCCAACGCCCGTTTCCTCGCACGCCTGCCGACCATGACGGGGCGCGGCGTGTCTTCAGTCTGGAAGTTCGTCGGCGCCGCCGTCGGCGGGCTGGCGGCCGGGGCGGCGGCGGCGCATCTGCTGTACTCGCAGGGGCACAAGGTCGGGGTCGAACTGCGTCGGCCGCGACCCGAGCCCCTGCCGCCGCGCGAGCCGACGCCCGAGGACTATGAGGCGCGCGACCCCGGTCGAGGCCGGCTGGCCCAGCGGCCCGAGCAGATTCCGCACAAGGGCTGGGTCGACATCCTCTGGCGCACCGGAGCCGCCTATTTCGGCGACCGGGTCGGGTTCTTCGCCGGGGGGGTGACCTTCTTCGTCGTGCTGTCGATGTTCCCGACCCTGGCGGCCTTCGTCACCATCTACGGCCTGTTCGCCGACCCGGGCGACGCCTGGTCGCGACTGCAGTTCCTCTACGCCTTCCTGCCGGCCAATGTGGCGGAGTTCATCGGCCTGCAGATGCAGCGGCTGGCCGAGAATTCGACGCGGGAGATGACCTTCACCCTGGTCTGGACCCTGGCCCTGTCCCTGTGGGTGGCGAACAACGGCATCAAGACCCTCTTCTACGGCCTGAACGTCGCCTATCACGAGGTCGAGAAGCGCAGCATTGTCCGGTACAATCTGATCTGCCTGGCCTTCACCCTGTCCGGGCTGGCGGCGGTTCTGGTCTCGGCGGCCCTCGTCGTCGGCGTGCCGGTGGTGCTGGGGGTGCTGGGCCTGACCGAGGAATACCGGCTGTTCGACTGGCTGAGATGGCCGGTGCTGTTCATCGGCTATGTCGCGGCCCTGACCGTCATCTATCGTTTCGGCCCGTGCCGGGCCCGGGCGCGCTGGCGCTGGCTGACGCCGGGGGCCCTGTTCGCCGCGACCCTGAGCGTCAGCGTCTCCTTCCTGTTCAGCTGGTATCTGACGACCTTCGTCCGCACCGACAGCTACGGCCCGCTCGCGGCCTTCATGGGCTTCCTGCTGTGGATGTGGATCTCGGTGCAGATCATCCTGATGGGCGCCGAGCTCAACGCCGAGATCGAGCATCAGACGGCGATCGACACCACCACGGGCCCGGCCATGCCCCTGGGGCAGCGGGGCGCCCTGGTCGCGGACAGCGTGGGGCCGCGGCGAGGGTCGCCGGCGGCCCTGACCTTTACCCTGAAACACGCCGAGGCGGTGGCCGACCGGCTGATGAAGCGTCGGGCGAACCGGAAGTAGGCGGCGTCAGAAGAACAGGGCGTCCGACTTCTTCTCGGGCGGCATGGCCGGCTCCGGCCTCTGGTTCGGCGGATCGACGGGGCGGACGCGGGCCGGGGGCGTGGGTCCGCGCGTCGGGGCGGCGGTCTGGCCCGGATACTGACCCGAGTACTGGCCCGGGTTCTGGCCGGAACCCTGCATCGGACGCCCGGAGGGCTGGACATAGGGCTGGCCCTGGTCTGGATCGACCGGCTGGCCCGGTGTTCCGCCATAGGGGTCTTCCAGCCCGCCGATCATGTCGCCGACAGGGTCGATGACGGTCGGCGTGGGCGGGGTCCAGCCCTCGGGCATGGGCGGGCCGTTGGGGATGGACTGGACCGCCAGGCGCGGCAGGGCGGCCTCCATGAAGCCTCTCCAGATGGCCGAGGGGGCGCCGCCGCCGGTGACGCCGCGCATGGCGGTGTTGTAGTCCTTGCCGACCCAGACGGCCGTGACGAAGCCGCCGGTATAGCCGACGAACCAGGCGTCCTTGTAGTCCGAGGTGGTGCCCGTCTTGCCCGCCAGATCATAGCCGGCGACAGCGGCCGAGCGCGCCGTGCCGCTGGTGACCACGCCGCGCAGCATCTGGTTCATGTAGTAGAGGGACGGGTTGTTGATCGCCTGTCCGCCGGCCTCGGACCGGGCCGCGCGCTGATAGATGATCCGGCCCTGGGGCGTGCGGATGCGCTCGATGCCCGAAGCTTCGACGCGGCGGCCTCCGTTGGCGAAGGCGTCATAGGCGGTGGCCATCTCGATGGGCGAGACCTCGACCGCGCCCAGGGCCATGGCGGGCTCCAGCCCGATGCGGCTGGTGACGCCGAGGCGCCGCGCGGCGCGCGAGACATTGTCGCGCCCGACCTGATCCGCGACATAGGCCGCCACGGTGTTGGTCGACTGGGCCACGGCCTGGGCCAGGGTCATGGGACCGGCGAAGGTGCCGGAATAGTTCCTTGGCGACCAGTTGCCGATCTGGACCGGCTGGTCGACGACCGGGGTCTCGGGCGTATAGCCGGCCTCCACCGCCGCCAGATAGACGAAGGGTTTCCAGGCCGAACCGGCCTGACGGCGAGCATCCACGGCGCGGTTGAACTGGCTGTCGGCGTAGGAGGCGCCGCCGATCATGGCGCGCACCCGGCCGTCGCCGTCCAGGGCCACCAGGGCCGCCTGCTCGACGCCCTTGGACCCGTCGCGGGTCAGGATCCGGTTGACCGACCGCTCGGCCGCCGTTTGCAGGGTCAGGTCCAGGGTGGTCTCGACGACCATGTCCTCGGTCGGTTCGCCGACCAGGCCCCGGATCTGCTTGTCCAGCCAGTCGATGAAGTACTGGGCGTGCTGGCTGGCCAGGGTGCGAGAGACGCGGACCGGCTCGGCCACGGCCTGGGCGCGCTGGGCCGGGGTGATGACGCCGGTCTCGACCATCTGATCCAGCACCACTGTGGCGCGCCCGGCGGCGCGCTGGGATTCCGACACCGGCGAATAGCGGGACGGGGCCTTCAACAGGCCCGCCAGCAGGGCGGCCTCGCCCACGGTCAGGTCCTTGGCCGGCTTGTCGAAATAGCGCTGGGAGGCGGCCTCGATGCCGTAGGCCCCGGCGCCGAAATAGACCCGGTTCAGATAGAGGGCCAGGATCTCCTTCTTGGAAAATTTCAGCTCCAGCCAGACGGCCAGGATCAGCTCCTGAGCCTTGCGGCGCAGGTTCTGGTCGGGCGTCAGGAACAGGTTCTTGGCCAGCTGCTGGGTCAGGGTCGAGCCGCCCTGGACCACCCGTCCGGCCCGGACGTTGGTCACCATGGCCCGGCTCATGCCGATCGGGTCGAAACCGGGGTGATACCAGAACCGCCGGTCCTCGATGGCGATGAAGGCGGCGGGCACATAGTCGGGCAGGCTGTCCAGATCGGCGGGCGGCGCCATCTGGGTGCCTCGGGTGGCGATCAGGGCGCCGTTGCGGTCCAGATAGGTGATCGAGGGCTGGCGATCGACATTGTAGAGGCTGGAGGTATCCGGCAGGCCGCGCGCGAAGACGGCGAAGAAAACCACGACGAAGATCAGGCCCCAAACCGCCAGCACGGCGCTCCAGTAGAAGAACCGTTGCAGTCCGGTGCGCCGGGGCTTCCCGCCGCCGCCGGCGCCGCCGCCGTTGCCGGGCCTGCCGTTCGAATTGCCGTAGCCCGGAGCCGCCATCGCCGTCCTCGTGTCTGCCCGCCGTTCTCTAGCGGGCGTTCGTCTTCATCGAAACGCCCATGATGGTGAACGCTTGGTGAAGACTTCACGGGAGCGTGAAGCGGCTTTCCGCCGAAATCAGGGCGGCGGGCTTAAAGCGGCGTCACGTTCGGGGGGCTACTTCGCGATGAAGGCGTCAAGCTCGGCGAAGAAGGCGGCGGGCTGGTCCAGCATGATGAAGTGGGCGCTGTCGTCGATCCGCTTCAGGGTCGCGCCGGGCAGGTTGGCGAAGGAGGCGCGATAGATCATGTCGGTGATCTCGGGCGTCATCCGGGCGTCGTTGAACTTCACATAGACCACCTCGACCGGCGCCGTGATCTTCGGCAGTTCGGGGCGCAGGTCGGTGACGATCAGTTCGCGGAAGGCCGAGGCCGAGACCGCGCGGTCGCTGGTCGCGGCGTCCTCCAGAGGCCCGGCGCGCAGGCTCTCGGTGTTGATCATGCCGGTGACCGAGGCGGCGGCGCGGGCGTTGTATTCGGCGTCCGGGCCGCTGGTCATGCCGGTCCAGACCTGATCGGCGGTGGGCGTGACCTGTTCGGCGGTGACGCCGGGGGCCCCGAACATCGCCCCCATGAAGGGCACCATGTCCACGACCATCAGCTTGCCGACCAGATCGGGGTGACGGGCGGCCAGCATCATCCCCATGGTGCCGCCCATGGAATGGCCGACGACGATGGGCTTGGTCAGGCCCTTCTCGCGGATGTAGCGGGCGATTTCCTCGGCCACCGGGGCGGCGACGGGGGCATGGCCGCCGGCGGGCGGGGCGTTGCCCTCGGCGGGGGCCCCGGCGAAGCCCTGGACGTGGATGCGGTGGATGCGCCAGCCCACGCCGTCCTGGGCGGTCAGGTGATCGACCGTGCTCTGCCAGACCTCGGGCGAGGAGCCCAGGCCCGGGATCAGGATGATGTCGCGGCCGTCCATGTCGCCGTCGACCCGGACGTGCAGCCGGTCGGATTTGAAGTCGGCGTGATGGTGACCGTGATCGGCGTGGGCCGAGGTCTGGGCCGCGGGCGCGGCATGGGCCGCATGGGCGGCGTGGTTCGCATGCCCGTCCTGAGCGATCGCTGCGGCGGGGGCGGCCAGAAGGGCGAGGGCGGCGGCGAGAACGAGACGGGTCATAGACAACTCCCTGGGATCTGACGGCGCTTTTACACGCATTTACTTTGCAATGTAAAGCACTCTATTGGCCATCTGTCGCGCCCTCGCGACAGCGGCGGCGTCTCTTGATAGACAGACGCCATGAAAGCCGCCGAAGACGCCGCCGTCCAGCCCTCTCCCGCCCCGGCCAAGGCGCCCCCGGCGCCCTTCGGCAAGGGCTTCGTCCGCGACGCCTGGTATTTCGTCGCCCTGGCCCGCGACGTCGCTCCGGGGTCGCTGGAACGCTACGAACTGATGGGCGAGCCCGTCCTGATCGGCCGGACGAAGGGGGGGCAGGTCTTCGCCATGCGCGACATCTGTCCGCACCGCGCCGCGCCCCTGTCGGCCGGGCGGCTGGTCAACAAGCCGGGCGAGGGCGAGACGGTGGAATGCTGCTACCACGGCTGGCGCTTCCGCCCCGACGGGGTCTGCGCCGCCATTCCCTCCCTGGTCGAGGATCAGGCGATCGACGCCAGCCGCATCCGGGTCCGGCCCTATCCGGTCGCCGAGAGCCAGGGGATGGTCTTCGTCTGGATGCGGGCCGACCCGCGCTCTGACGCCGAGCCGGACCATGCGCCGCCGGTCTTCCCCGGCGTCGTCGGCGGCGATGCCCGGCTGGTCGAATCCATGGTCTTCGACAGCCATATCGACCACGCCGTCGTCGGCCTGATGGACCCCGCCCACGGCCCCTATGTGCACCAGCAATGGTGGTGGCGGTCCGAGCATTCGATGCACGAAAAGGCCAAGGCCTTCGCTCCCGTCGATTTCGGCTGGGCCATGGTGCGGCACAGTCCGTCGTCGAACAGCCGCGCCTACAGGATCCTCGGTGGGGCTCCGGCGACTGAGATCACCTTCCGCCTGCCCGGCTATCGCTGGGAGCATATCGAGGTGGGCCGGAAACAGGTCCTGGCCCTGACCTGCCTTACCCCTCTGACCGAAACCTCGACCCGGATCACCCAGATCTTCTGGTCCGACCACTGGGTGTTCGGCGTCGCCAAGCCCTTCCTCAGGGCCGGGGTGGTCGCCTTCCTGAAGCAGGACGGCGGGATGGTGAATCTGCAGAACGAGGGCCTGCGCTACGACCCGGCCCTGATCTGGATCGACGACGCCGACAGACAGGCCAAATGGTATCAGCAGCTCAAGCGCGAATGGATGAACAGCCGCGCCGAGGGCCGAGCCTTCGCCAATCCGATCCAGCCGACGACCCTGAGGTGGAAGAGCTGAACGCGGCCGATTCGGTCGCAGCCGCGACAGAGGGGTTAGGTTTCGGCGCCCTGGCGGACGGGTTCATTACAGCGAACACGACGGATTCCCAACGGGCACGGCGGAGGCCGGGGGCATGACCTCGTGGTGTTCGTCGTGACTTCGCCGTGGCCGTTGTGATGAACCTCCTTTGTCCCGCTGACCCCGACCGATGGACCGCCAATGAAAGAGGACGACGAAAAAGGGGCCCCCGTCGCCGGAGGCCCCTCATTGGGTTCGGTGTCGGACGCCCTACTTGCGCGTGACGGCGCCGGCCAGGATGACGTCGATCTGGCGCCCGGCGTGGTCGGCCAGCTGTTCGACGCTCCAGCCGTCATAGGCGGCGCGGCGATAGTTGGAGAGGTAGGTCTCCCAGACCATCTCGGTCAGCAGGACGACGTCGGCGTCCTGGGACAGCTCGCTCTTGGACACCCCGTCGCGCAGGATGGCGGAGATGACGTCGGTCAGACGACGGGTGGATTCGCGGGCGCGCTGCTCGGCCGCCAGGGGCTGGAACCAGGACCGGGCCACGATGGCCTGGAACAGGGGCAGGTGGTCGAGGGTGCCGTGATAGCCGGCGGCCAGGGCGGCGGTCAGGCGTTCACGCACCGAACCCTCGCCGGCGCCGCGCTTCAGCGTCTCGGCCAGCTGGCTCATGTCCTCGGTCAGGACGGTCTCGAACAGCTCGGCCTTGTCCTGGAAGTTGGCGAAGACGGCGCCGGTGGACATGCCCGCGCCCTTGGCGATGTCGCGGATGGTGGCGGGCTCATAGCCGCGCTCGGCGAACAGGTCGCGGGCGGCGTCGAGCACCTTCTGGCGGGTGCGCACCTTGGCGGCCTGACGACGGTTCATGCGCGGCTGTTCAAGGGTCGCTGCGATCTGGGTCATGGACAGGATTCTACTCGATCTGATCGGACGGAAGACCGCCGGGAGAAGGTTCATCGTCGTCGGAGGGCCGCGAGGGAGGAGCGGTCACAGGGACGGCGCCCGGGCCTGCCACGCGCGGGGCGGACGCCGGAGGCGCGCTGTTCATCACGCAAGAATGACGAAAATGGGTCGCAAAGATTAATCCGACCGACTGGTCGGCGATTCGGAACGACGCCGTTCGACGCCCCGGCTCAGGTTCCGACGGGCGGGCTGCGCCTCTCGGAGCCGCGCAGCGCGCGTGTCGGGCGATGCCGCCGATCTTCGGGCACCGCAGCCTGGAACATGGCGCGGAAGACGTCGCGCTTCTCGTGGATCGAGGCCAGGACCAGACCCATGGGCACGCCCAGATCGACAAGGACGTTCTCGGCCAGTTGCAGACTGGCCTCGGTCGTCTCGGGCACGGCGTCGGTGGCGCCCAGGGCATAAAGACGCGCGGCATGGCGGTCGTCGCGGGCGCGGGCGATGACCGGCATGTCCTGACGCAGGCTGCGGGCGGCGACGACCACCTCGTCCACCTTGGTCGGGGCGTCCATGGTCACGACCAGGGCGCGGGCGTGTTCGAGGCCGCAAAGCCGGAGCATCTCCACCCGCCCGGCGTCGCCGTAATAGGTGTCGAGCCCGTCCTTGCGCGCAGCGGCGACGGCGGCGGCGTCGGTGTCTAGGGCGATGAAGGCGACGCCGTGTTGGGTCAGCATCTCGCCGATCAGCCGCCCGACCCGGCCGAAGCCGACGATGATGACCGCGTCCTCATGGGCGACGGGCGCGGGCAGGTCGGGGGCGGCGCTCGGCGTCCGGTTCGACGGTTTGGAAATCTTGCGCCCCAGCCAGGCCATCAGGGGCACGGTGAACATGCTGAGGGTGGCCGACAGCAATATGCCCTGGGTGAAGCCGGGGGCCGCAACCCCCTCGACCATGCCGGTGGTCAGGACCACGAAGGCGAACTCGCCCGCCGGGCCCAGCACCAGGGCGGTCTCGATGGCCGTGCGGGCGCTGAGGCCCCAGAGGCGCGCCAGGCCGAAGATGACTGCAGCCTTCACCGCCGTGATCAGCAGGGCGACGCCCACGACCTCCAGAGGATGGGCGGCGACCGCATCGAGGTCCAGGCCGATGCCGACGCCGACGAAGAAGACCCCGAGCAACAGCCCCTTGAAGGGTTCGATGTTCAGTTCGACCTCGCGGCGGAACTCGGTTTCGGCGATCAGCAGGCCGGCGATCAGGGCGCCGATGCTCATCGACAGGCCGGCCGCCTGGGCGGCGAGGCCCGCGCCCACGACCAGCAGGAGGCAGAGGGCGACGAACAGTTCCTGGCCCCCGCCGCTGCGTTTCTGGCTCTTGGCCACGGACCGGAAGAGCGGGCGCATCACCCGGCGGCCCAAGAGGACGATCAGGGCCAGGCCGATGGCGGCGGGGGCCAGGGTGAACAGGGCCCGCCCCAGAACCTGCGGCTCCAGCAACCCGCCCGGATGGGCCGCCCCGGCCAGAACCGAGACGGTGATCAGGATGGGGGCGACGGCCAGATCCTGGGCCAGAAGGACCGAGAAGGTCGATCGGCCGACCGCGCCGCGCAGCCGCCCCTGCTCCGCCATGACCGGCATGACGACGGCGGTCGAGGACAGGGCCAGCCCCATGCCCAGAACCGCGGCGCCGGCCAGGGACTGGCCCATGAGCATGAACAGGGCCCCGAGCACCACCGTGCAGACCACGACCTGGGACAGGCCGAAGCCGAACACCAGTCGCCGCATGGACTTGAGCCGTTCCCACGACAGCTCCAGCCCGATCATGAACAGCAGGAAGGCGACGCCGAGTTCGGACAGCTGGGCGATCTGGGTCCGGTCGCCGATGGTGAACCAGCCGAGCCAGGGCGCGACCCCGGCCAGCCGGTTCAGTCCGTCAGGCCCCAGCAGGACGCCGGCGGCGAGAAAGCCCAGCACCGGACTGATGCGGAAGCGGCTGAGCAGGGGCACGACCACCCCGGCCGCCGCCAGAAAGACCACCAGGTCCTTGAACTCGCCCGCCCCGTGTCCGCCCGCCATCCAGTCCTCGCTTCGCCTGCGGCATTGTGGCCTGTTCAGGGGGCGACTGACGAGGCCGATCAGCCGAACATGACAATTTATTTAGGCGACACCGCCCGTGTCAGGCGTAGGGTCCGCGCCGTCATGACCCGCGGCGTCTGTGCGCGGGCCGCATTGCCTCGGGATTCCCTGCATGAAGAAGCTGCTTATCGGTGTCGCCTTCGGCGCCCTGCTCTTGCCCGCCGCCGCCCTGGCCCACGACCACGGCCTGGACCTGTTCGGCGTCAACGCCGACGACCACGCCTGCCTCGACGAGACCTGCACGACGGTCGAACTGTTCCAGGCCACGGAGCCCGGCGGCTCCGCCTATCAGGGCCTGGAGGCGCCGAAGCTGGGAAGCTGGGGCGTGGACCTGGCGGGGGGCGATCCGTCGGTGAAGCCCGGCGACGACTTCAACCGTTACGCCAACGGCCGAGCCATCGACGCCATGGTCATTCCGTCGGACCGCACGTCCTGGGGTTCGTTCGCCATGCTGCGCCAGCTGTCGGACAACCGGATGAAGGCCCTGGTCACGGGTCTGGCGGCGCGCACCGATCTGGTCGCCGGGTCGGACGAGCAGAAGATCGCCGACGCCTATCGCGCCTATATGGATCAGGCCCGCGTCGACCAGCTGGACGCCCAGCCGCTGCAGCCCTATCTGGCCGCGATCCGGGCCGCCGACAGCCACGAGAAGATGGCCGCCTACATGGGCCAGACCCAGGGCCGTCTGGGCTCGTCCTTCTTCGGCACCGGCATCACCATCGACCAGAAGTCGCCGAACCGGTACGCCGTCTCGGCCGGTCAGGGCGGCATCGGCCTGCCGAACCGCGACTACTATCTGGACGCCCGCTACGCGGACAAAAAGGAGAAGTACCAGGCCTATATCGCCCGCATGCTGGGCATGATCGGCTGGGACGACCCGGAGGGCAACGCCGCCGCCATCGTGGCGCTGGAGACGAAGATCGCCGAGGCCCACTGGACCCCGATCGAGAACCGCAACCGCGACCGCACCTATAACGAATACACCATCGCCCGTCTGGTCGCCGACGCGCCGGGCTTCGACTGGCAGGCCTATTTCGACGCCGCCAAACTGGGCTCGATCCCGCGCCTGATCGTGCGCCAGGACACGGCCATGCCCAAGATCGCGGCCATCTACGCCGAAACGCCGGTGGCCCTGCTGCAGGCCTGGCAGGCCTTCCACACGACCGACGACGCGGCGGCCCTGCTGTCGCAGCGGTTCTCGGACGCCCAGTGGGAGTTCAAGTCGCGTGACCTGTCCGGCCAGCCCGAGCAACGCACCCGCGAGAAACGCGCCATCTCCTTCGCCGAAGGGGCGCTGGGCGAGGCGGCCGGCCGGCTCTATGTCGCCCAGTACTTCCCGGCCGAATCCAAGGCCAAGATGGAGGAACTGGTCGCCAACCTGCGCACGGCCCTGTCGCACCGCATCGACAACCTGAGCTGGATGGGCGCCGAGACCAAGGCGGCGGCCCAGGAGAAGCTGCGCAAGTTCACCGTCAAGATCGGCTATCCGGAGAAGTGGCGCGACTATTCGGGTCTGCAGATCCGCGCCGACGACCTGTTCGGCAATGGCCAGCGGATGGGCGAGTTCATGTGGAACTACCAGCTCAACCGCCTGAACGAACCGGTGGACAAGGCGGAGTGGGGCATGACGCCCCAGACGGTCAACGCCTACTATAACTCGGCCAATAACGAGATCGTCTTCCCGGCCGCCATCCTGCAACCGCCCTTCTTCGACCCGACGGCGGATCCGGCCGTCAACTACGGCGGCATCGGCGGAGTGATCGGGCACGAGATCGGCCACGGCTTCGACGACCAGGGCTCCAAGTCCGACGGCGACGGCGTGCTGCGCAACTGGTGGACGGCCGAGGACAAGGCCAATTTCGAGGCCCTGACCAAGCGTCTGGGCGCGCAATACGACGCCTATGAGCCCCTGCCGGGCTTCCACGTCCAGGGCGGCCTGACCATGGGCGAGAACATCGGCGACGCCTCGGGCGTGGCCGTGGGACTGGAAGCCTATCACCTGTCGCTGAACGGCCAGCCCGCGCCGGTGCTCGACGGTCTGACCGGCGACCAGCGCTTCTTCCTCGGCTGGGCCCAGGTGTGGCGCACCAAGATGCGCGACGAGGCCCTGAAGCAGCAGGTCGCCACCGACCCGCACAGCCCGGCCATGTTCCGCGTCATCGGCCCGCTGCGCAACGTCGACGCCTGGTACGACGCCTATGGCGTCAAGGAAGGCGACCACTACTACCTGCCGTCGGACCAGCGCGTCCGCATCTGGTAGGGACGGGCCCCCGCTGAATGAAGGAAGGCCGGTGGAGCGATCCACCGGCCTTTCTTGTGTTCACCAAAGGCGTGAGGCGCTCATGCGAATGGAAAGGCTGACATCGCCACTTTGGGCTATGGGTGGAAAGCAGAACTCAGCCGTGCACAATGGCTGAATGACCCGTTCAGCCCGAAATCGTAGCGGTATGCCGTCCGAGGCAAGTCTCTCCGGATTGTCGGACGCTGAGCTTGAGAAGGAAGCGGCGCGCGTAACGAGCAGATTAGCGACGCCCCTGTCACCGCTTCTCTCAAAGCTGTTCCTGAAGAAGCGTCGCGCGGTTAAGTCCGAGCAGGCGCGACGCGCGAACTAAGGTCCGCAACGGGTCGAAAGCGGAATCCAGGTCGGGCGCGCACGCCACACTCTGTTTCATCTTGCCACGCGAAGGGCGGGCCGACTGTCGAAGAATTAAAAAAGCCCGCTGCGGGGGATACATCGCAGCGGGCTTCTTTTTGCTCTCTAAGGAGCGGACGTTTCCTCCCCGAAACGCCTCCGTCGGGCGGCTGCGCCTCAGCGCCGCGCCGTTCGAGTGAGTTCAGATGCGCCCTTTGACGGGTTTGCGTCAACCGAGACCCTCATCAATTCAGCCGGTTTTCTGACTGAACGTCGATAAGTCACGTGTCTGTCATCTATTTTATCGAAGAAGCTTCGATAATGCCTCTGACAACCTTGACCAGGTCGCCGCGCGTCACGGTCTGCTGGCCGGGGCGGGCGGCCTTCCAGGCCTCGTTGTCGGCCAGACCGGCAGCGGCCTGACGCCCGGCGTCCAGATCCTTGATCGTGACCTGACCGGCCGCGATCTCGTTTCCGCCCAGCATGACGGCGGCGGGAGCGCCCCGCCGGTCGGCGTACTTCATCTGGGCCTTCATGCCCGCCCGACCCAGATAGACCTCGGCCCGGACGCCTGAGGCGCGCAACTCGGCGGCGGCGGCCATATAGGCGGGCATGTCGGCGTCGTCGAATGCGATGACCACCACCGGGCCGCGCGCGGCCTCCGCGCCGTCCAGACCGGCGGCGCGCAGGGCGGCGGCGAGGCGCGACACTCCGAACGAGGCGCCGGTGGCCGGCACGTCCTGTCCGGTGAAGCGGGCCACCAGTCCGTCATAGCGGCCGCCGCCGACGATCGAGCCGAAGCGGACCGGCCGCCCCTTGTCGTCGCGGGTGTCGGCCAGAAGCTCGGACTCGAACACCGCGCCGGTATAGTATTCCAGACCCCGCACCACGGCCGGATCGAAACGGGCCGCCGACCCCACGCCGAAGGCCGTCAGGGCCGCGTCGATCTTCTGAAGGTCGGCCAGACCCTCGGCCCCGGCGCGGGTGCCGCCCAGCACCGGATCGAGGGCGTTCAGCACGGCCGACCGCTCGGCCTCGGACGGCACCGACAGGAAGGCCAGAACCGCGTCGATCCCGGCGCGCGACAGGCCGGCGCCCTTGGTGAAGTCGCCGGACTCGTCCAGCCGGCCCTCGCCCAGCAGCAGGGTCACCCCCTCCAAGCCCAGCCGGTCCAGCTTGTCGATGGCGCGCAGCACCGTCAGGGTCTGGGCCGCGCCCGAGACGCCGGCCGCCTCCAGCACCCCGTTGACCAGTTTGCGGCTGGCGATCTTGACCACGGCCTGGCCGCCGAGGCCGAGGGCGTCGAGCCCCTCCAGCGCCATGGCCACGATCTCGGCGTCGGCCTCGGGCCGGTCCGAACCGACGGTGTCGGCGTCGCATTGCCAGAACTCGCGGAAGCGGCCGGGGCCCGGCTTCTCGTTCCTCCACACAGGCCCATAGGCGTAGCGGCGGAAGGGCTTGGGCAGGGTCTCCCAGTTCTGGGCGGCGTAGCGGGCCAGGGGCGCGGTCAGGTCGTAGCGCAGGGCCATCCACTGGTCGTCATCGTCCTGAAGCGCGAACACCCCTTCGTTCGGCCGGTCGGCGTCGGGCAGGAATTTGCCCAGGGCGTCGGCGTACTCAAACGCGCCCGTCTCCAGTGGTTCGAAGCCCCAGCGCTCATAGACGGGGGCCAGGGTCTGGACGATACGGCGCTCGGACAGGGCCTCGGGGCCGCGCCGGTCGGCGAAGCCGCGCGGAGCGCGGGCCTCGGGTCGGGCGTCGGCGGGGGTTTCGGCCAGGGAGGTGTCAGGCGTGGAGGCGTCGGTCATGCCGCGCCGCATAAGCCATGCGGGCCGTTGCGGCAACGACGGGGGGCGTCTAGCGGTGGTCGCCCATCAGGCCGAGACGGTCGTTGACAGCCTCGGGAGACTTCTGGAAGGCGATGAAGGCCACGCACAGCCCGGCCCAGAGGGCGTAGCTGACCCCCACGAGAATGGCGACCGGCAGCCCGCCGACGCCATAGATCAGCAGGGTCGTCTCCGTGGCGCCCAGACCCTGGAAAAAGCCCCCGGCCTCGAACCAGCCGAAGACGACCAGGATGAGGGCCAGCAGGATCTGCAGGCCCGCCGCCAGCAGGCCGCCATAGAGCATGAAGCGCCAGACCACGCCGAGACGGGTCGCGGGCCGACCCGACAGGTCGCGTTCCCGGCCCAGATACCAGAGGCCCAGGGGCGTCGCGATCAGGCCGATGAGCAGGACCAGAAGCCGCCAGTCGGTCTCGCCCCCCGGCAGCCAGTTCTTGGGCGGCCAGATCGCCAGGGTCAGGATCAGGGGCGGCCAGCAGACGGCGGCCAGACCGGCGAGCAGTTTGGCGGTCGGCTCGCGCCGCCACTGGACGCGGACCTGGCCGGGAATGTCTTCGAGGCGATCGAACCGGGGCAGCTTCACCGGCCTACCGCGTCGGTGTCGGCAAGGGGCCGGAATAGTCGTAGAAGCCGCGCCCGCTCTTGCGGCCCAGCCAGCCGGCCTCGACATATTTCACCAGCAGGGGGCAGGGGCGGTATTTGCTGTCGGCGAGACCGTCGTACAGTACGTTCATGATGGCCAGGACGACGTCCAGCCCCATGAAGTCGGCCAGCTCCAGCGGCCCCATCGGATGGTTGGCGCCCAGTTTCAACGCCTTGTCGATCGAGGCCACGTCGCCGACGCCCTCATAGAGCGTGAAGATGGCCTCGTTCATCATCGGCACGAGGATGCGGTTGACGATGAAGGCGGGGAAGTCCTCGGCGTTGGTCGTGGTCTTGCCCAAGCTCTCGGCGAAGGCCACGGCGGTCTCATAGGTCTCGGCCGAGGTGGCGATGCCGCGGATGATCTCGACCAGGCCCATGACCGGCGCCGGCTTCATGAAATGCAGGCCGATGAAGCGGTCCGGCCGGTCGGTCGTCGCCGCCAGCCGGGTGATGGAGATGGAGGAGGTGTTGGAGGCCACCAGGGTGTCGGCGCCCAGATGCGGGGTCAGGGCGGCATAGAGGGCCTTTTTGACGGCCTCGTCCTCGACGGCGACCTCGATGACCAGATCGGCCGACCCGGCCTCGGCCAGGGTCTGAACGGTGGCGATGCGGGCCAGGGCCGCGTCCGCCCCGGCCTGGGTCACGGTTCCCTTGCCGATCTGACGGGCCAGGTTCGCGCCGATCTCGCCCAGGGCGATCGGCAGGCGACCCGGCTCGATGTCGTACAGACGCACCTGATAGCCGCCGAGGGCCACGGCGTGGGCGATGCCGACGCCCATCTGGCCGGCGCCGATGATGGCGACTGTCGCGATCTTGGTCATGCGGTCGGCGTGGTCATGCGGTCGGTTTGCCGTGCGGCCTCGTTTACAGAGCGCCGCACCTTAGAAAGCTGTGGCGCAGGCGCAAGGCTGGAATCGGATCATCGGCCAAACTGTGGCTTCCGTGTCGGGCGCCGGCGACGGCCGTGCTCACATATAGGCGAAGCCGAGCGCCGCCTGGTGCGCAGCGGGCAACAGGATGCGCTGGATGCCCGAGATCAGGATCAGAACGATGATCGGCGTCACGTCGATGCCGCCCAGCGACGGGATGATCCGGCGGAACGGGGCCAGGATCGGCCCCGTGATCCGGTCCAGGGCGTCGGCCAGCCCGGCCACGAACCGGTTGCGGTAGTTGACGACGTCGAAGGCGAAGAGCCAGCTCAGGATCGCGCTGATGATGATGGCGAAGACCAGCAGCTGCAGGAGCGCGCCCGCGACGAAGAACAGGAAGTTGATGGCGGCGACGGCGAGGCCCAAGGCGAATGCTCCGGTTGATCCCCGGCTTCTAGAGAAAAACCTCGGCCATGGCGACAGGCGGCGCGCGCGACGATTGGTCCGCGCAAGCGCCTGAACCCTCGCCCTGTCCGCCGGAGGCCGTTGACAGCCCCGCCCCGCCCCGCCTATGTCCCGCGCTCGCCTGCATCCCGCACATCCGTGCGGGCCCGGAAACGGGGCCGTAGCTCAGTTGGTAGAGCGCGTCGTTCGCAATGACGAGGTCAGGGGTTCGACTCCCCTCGGCTCCACCATCCGATCATAAGCATATGATTTGATGGATAAGCAGGCGAAATCAATACCTTGGAGGCTGGTTGATGCGCGTGGATGCTACACATGCGGAGGAACCCATGCCAACCGGATTGCGACGTCGTGGTGCTCGATACTACGTCATACGGAGAGTGCCTCAGGACCTTGTGGAGAGCTACGGGCGACAGGCGATTACCAAGAGTCTCGGTACTGCCGACTACCCAGAAGCGAAGAAGCGTCTGGCGCTGGAATGGGTCCGATTTAACAGAGAGTTCGATGAAGCGAGGAGGGCTCTTGGTGTCGTGTCCGGCCAAGCAAATAAGCAGTCTGTCGAGCCGGTTGAAGAATCTCGCGGCCTGAATAAGCGTTCTGGGACTGTTGGCTTTGCCGGAATCATCAACCTGATGAAGGCAAGTCTTGAAGGTGTGACTAGTGCGACTGAGACGGGTTACGTAGCCACGCCATCTCGCGCAGATGAAGGTGCCGACACTTCCGCTGCCAAAGGCCTGACTTGGGATAGGCTGGTCCATAGATGGGCTGCCGAAAGGACCCCCGCCGCCAAGACCCGGAAAGCCCATGAATCGGTAGCGATGCAGTTTCTGGAGCTTGTGGGAAAGGAGCCAGGATCAATCACCCGATCCGACGTTATCCTCTTTAAAGACAAGCTTGTTGAGAAGGGTATTTCAGCGGCCAACCTGAAAACCAAGCTCTCTCGCCTTAAGACGCTGATCAACTATGGGCACGAGAACCGCCTGATCACTGAGAAGGCTGCCGATGGGGTAAAGGCTCCAAAGTCGAAGGTGAAGGCTAGGGTGCCCTTCGATGACTCCGCCCTTCAGCGCCTGTTTAATGGCCCGGTCCACAAAGACGGGAAGCGTCCGCTACAGGGGCGTGGTGAAGCCGCCTTTTGGCTGCCCTTGATCGCTCTGTTCTCAGGTGCCCGTCTTGAGGAGATCGCAGGGTTGCGGGTGAACGACCTAATTGAGCTTGGATATGACGCAGAGGACGGAACGGCACAGACGGCTTGGTTCTTCCAATTTGCTCCCGATCTTGATGCAAATAGAACGCTTAAAAACGACGACAGTGAACGCACGACCCCAGTGCACCCTGAGTTGGTGCGGCTGGGGCTTCTCAGGTATGCCGACACTGTTCGAGCTAGCGGCGAGACCCAACTCTTTCCCCGCCTGACCGCCCATCAATCGGGCAAGCGAGCGCACAAATGGGGACAATGGTTCAGTGGCTATCTGAGGGCCGATTGTGGCGTGACGGATCAACGCAAGGTCTATCACTCGTTCCGGCACACCTTGAAGGATGCTGGCCGGGAATCTGGCGTCTCAGAGGAACTTCAGCGGGCCATCATGGGGCACTCGCCGAAGGGTGTTGCGGGAAGCTACGGTCTGGGCTTCAGCCGACGTCGAATTGTTGAGGGTATGAACAGCATTCGAATCCCGGGCCTGCCGACTATCGAGCCGCCAGCTTGAATGGTTAGCTCACCATCGATCCTGTACCCGCAAGCCCAAACGACGAAGCTGATCACCCGCAGCAATCTTTTGGATGAAGCCCGGCTCTATGGCCTCAACTTCCCGGATCAAGGCCCCAACGCCTGCCTTCCAATCCGAACCTTCACTCATCAGGGATCGAGCTAGCTCACGCAGCTTGGCAGTATGTGGGTCTGTCAGTTCCATGTCTCTCTCCTGCTTCAATCGACCCAAGCAGGAAGCTAGAAGCGGAAGAACAAAATAGGAACATGGATTCGGTGGTGGTCCGAAATGGGCTGTGGAAGTTCGCCAATGCAATGATTGCAACGGTGGTCACCCCACCAAGAGCGCTACCTCACGCAGACCTGATTCCAAGCTGTAGCGAAGTCCGGCACCTGTTCCTCAAGATAGGTGTGTTCGTCGGTGCCAGCCGAGATGAAGCGCTGATACCCGGCATAGCCCCCAGCACGGTTCTTGGAATTCACCTCTCCGCAAACGGCTTTGGTGCCACCAGCCTGAACCACAACGGTCACGTCCCTGAAGCGGGCAGACCGATCATCAACGAGCTTCCGCTGGACTGCCGACTTGGCACCCGCGATGACGGCCGTGTCAGAGTAGCCCTCATTTCCCTTCCTAGCGTCATCCACCGCTTTTCCCCTCGCGTCGGCAGCGGCGATACGTTCGTCAGTACTAGCGTCTTCAGCAACCTGCGCAGGCGTTCGAACGGCCTTTGCGAGCGGGACGCCAATCACAAGGGAGAGGATGCAGACCACCAGCCCTATCCCCCGGTTGTTGCCGAAGAACGGGAGTCTGAGCCCAGAGCCGATTAAGCCCGTCAAAAACCCGATAGTCGCAACGGTCATGATGAAACCGTACATGTGAACCCCTCCAAATAACCCATACTGGGATATCCGAAATCGGGTTTTAGGCAAAGCGTCGTTCACACGGACGGCGCATATGACGAAGTCGCTACACACCGAACGCTACGCCGAGCTTTTGGATGTTCTGAAGCGCGTCCGAGTGGATGCGGGATTAACGCAGGCTGAGTTGGCGGCCCGCCTTAACAAGCCCCAATCCTACATTTCAAAATTAGAGCGCGGAGAGAGAAGGATCGACGTGATTGAATTTATCGATTTGATAAGTGCGGTCGACGAGGATTCAAAGTTAATATTTAGCCGTATTGTCGGTAGTAAGTAGAGCGGAATGCATCTTATAAGTTATCAACAAATTGATGTAATTACTAGCTGCCAGTCTTCACCTTTTTCCATACAGACCTAAATAATGTCTGACCTTTTAGGACTAAGGCATCGATCCTCTGGTCAACATCCGGTGATCCGATATTTTCCAAAATTAGGTCTATATCTTTTATAATTTCATTCTGGTCTTCTTTATCGGGATTTAGTCGCAGTTGGATGCGCGTGTGCAAGAATCTGAGACGTTTAACAACGTCAGATTTATCTTTCTGATACGACGCGCTAGTCACCGAAATGCCTCTAAGGGCCTGAAGTTCAGATACGAATTCAGAGATATCATCCCTGACTGCATCCAACCATTTCTGCCTGTTAGCCGATATTACGGATGCGACTATTTGATCACTTGCTAGTTTCTGGGCAGATTTTATCTGTTTGTTCGCCGATTCAATTACAGCGGAAACATTTTTTCTTGCCACAAGGTATGCAGCAATGGGGCTGGCGATGGCGCCAACTGCTAAGGCTGTATGAAACCAGACTGGGATCGTGCCGTCAGCCATCTTACCCCCGAATATGATCGATACCGATCTTTACGCCAGCACGTTCGGCGCGAAGTCTTACATATCCTCTGACCACATTCTCCCGAAAACCGTACCACCCCTGCTGGTTTCCCACTATAATTCTTCCGTGACTTTCCGTCTTCAGCTTATTCATTCTCTGGTAGAATGCCTCCTTAGAGAGTGCCTTCCTAGAGTTCATTGAATCCATTATTTCTAAGTATGAATTTTGGAATATATCACTCACCTGCCTAGACATTAGCGTCCCGTCGGCAACGGACCATAGAACATCTTGATAGTCTTCAGAAAGTTTATGCTTTTGAGTTGCGAGCTCATAAGCTTGCTTAAGAGAGGTCTGAGACTCTTCAATAGCGGATTGAATCCCCATTTTATAATGATCTTTGCTTACGATTTTGACATTTTCATGATCATCGAAAACCTGCCAAAATATCTTCTCACCCATCAGGTGTATATAGTAGGGAAAGCCATCACTAATTTGACCGATGCGGATAATGCTGTCTCGATCAATTTTAACGTCGAACCTTTCGCAGGCCGCCTCAATTATTTTCCACCTTGAATCGTGGGGGATTTGGTCAAGAGAAACCGCAGCTAGGTATCTATCTGTCGATAAATGTGTTCCAATAAGCTCTTCAAGAGATCGTCCGATGCCGCAAATAATAAGTCTAATATTCACGTCCTGATCAGAAAGCTGCTTGATCAGGTCGGCAAAGTTTTTCTTCTCCGAGTCGCCCGGCAATTGATCAAATTCGTCAACTATAACGACGGCAGGCTGACCGCTCTTGGGAGCGATAGAGCGTAGGACTTCAACAACGTCGTTCATATTGCGCAATGTGGGTAGTTCTAGGCCGCTGTTTTGCATCGGGTCGGTCTGGAAAGCGTGGGATGAGCGCTGTCCAACTTGTGCCGCCTGCCCAGTCAGGACCAGTTGACGGCGCATGGCATCGACGAGTTCGAAAAACTTCGAGTCATTTTCACAGACGATTATCGGTGCATCCTCGCACGCGGGGCGGTGGAGCTGGAATGCCGTCTTTGCCAAAGACGTTTTCCCAACGCCGCGATCTCCATAGATGAAGATGTGCTTTCCCGGCGATCCTAGGGCGCGGCTAATCGCCCTCAGCTTCGCATCACGCCCATATAAATGCTCTGGACGAGAAATTGGCTTTGCCGGAGTGAAATAGAGGGGGAGCTCCGCGCTGAACGAAGCTTCATCAAACCCTTCAATCATCACGCACTCCTTTGCCGGAATGGAGACAGTAGGGTCAGTTGACCATCGTGTCACGAGGTCAGCCGCTATGGCTGAACCTGGCTCTTAACCGCACGTTGGATGGCCGACCGAGTGACGCCGTACTCTTTGGCTAGGTCTCCAAGTGAAGCTCCCTCAGATCGTTTGGTGCGAATTCCCGCAAGCATGGTCGCCGATAAGAGAGGCGGGCGGCCTAACCTCCGACCTTCACCCTTCGCCCTCTGGAGTCCGGACTGGGTACGCTCGACAAGGAGGTCCCTCTCGAACTCGGCAACGGCAGCAATGACACCCATGGTCATGCGACCTGCTGCGCTTGTCAGGTCAACCCCGCCTAGAGCCAAGCAGTGAACCCTTACTCCCGAGGTAGCCAGCCTTTCGACGGTAGCCCTGACATCCATGGCATTTCGCCCTAGACGATCCAGCTTGGTGACGATCAGTACGTCACCTTTCTCCAGCCGATCAGACAGCTTGGCAAACTGGGGACGCTCATAGGCGGCTACCGATCCTGAGATCGTCTCACATATGATCCGGTGGTCATCCACTGCGAAGCCAGCAGAGGCAATCTCTTGAATCTGGTTGTCGGTGGTCTGGTCGCCGGTGCTGACCCTGCAATAGGCGAATGTACGGCTCATTGGCTCGCTCCCTGTATCGAAAACCTAGATCGAAATTCTAGGTGTATCGAAAATGGGGTCAAGCTATTTTACGATACGGCCTGCGGTGGTGTATCGAAAACGGTCGATTTAGATGCAGCGTGCAAGGGATCGCTGTTGCACCTTCGCAAAGGCTAATGAGGTCGACAATCGCCAAAGCATCGTTTCTGAACCCCACTATCCAAACAAGCGAAGAGGTACAAATCTCCAAACATTTGAAAAGTCCATATACCCAACAGCGACGTTCGCTCTCTGCCCTCTTTCGATCTCTATGCTTGTCATCATTCCCACTAGTGACTGGCACATGGCGGCGCTGTTTCCAACAATAACTAACAGCCTCTGAGGATTAGAATTGTCAAATAACGGATCGTAATTAATTAGCATACTTTTCAGCAGGGGTAATTGTTCTGATGAGTATATATACTCAACATCGACAAACAGGTCTCCACCGTGGCTCTCTGTTATTTTTATGCCATACCCTTCTAGGTTTGGCGCTCCATTAATTATTCCTCCAATGCTCTCTGATATCCAGCTATAAACAGCGAACTGCACAGCATCTTTGGATATCGGAGTTGGGTTCAATAGCTCACTATGTATCTCGTCCAAAACGCCCGCTGCATATTTTATGGACTGATCATCAATATCCGCTTGAAGATATCTCTGAGCGCTCGCCAATACACTAGATGTGTCATACATTTTGAACCTTTTTACGCCCGCTAGTCTTGATATTTCTTCAGCTAACTCGGCTCTAGGCCCTATAGTTTTTCCAGAAACAACGAGCCACCAGTCATCTTTCTTGTCGTCGGTTATAAAAATCACGCAATCGCATGCCGAGTCGCTAAAGTTGGCCAGTATTTGTTGCCATATAATCAGATCGCCCAACTTAGATTCTTAATGAATTCCTGCATACGAAAACAACTCAGTTTTTGATTCGTCCCTATTGCCGGGAGGTATATTGTATTTCATGCGATATTCGTACGATGCTGACACATCATCAATAATCTTCTGATCCGGCTTGGGCCCTATTCTACCTTCAAATATAGCAAAGAGCTCTCGTTGGATGTAATCTTCGCCGTGTACATCAAAGTAATCGTTTTCTACAGACGACACTTGAGAGTTGAACGACTCAACAGCCGCCTGAACGGCGTCAGAGAAAGCCTTCGTGGCCACCACTGAGTAGTTTTGGTTGAGCTGAAGTTTGTTCATTTCGCTTTGAACGGTGCTCTGCCATCCTCTGGCTGCCGTTCTAATATCGTCGAATTTCTTCTTCTGACCAGCGACAACCTTGAGCCGAGAGCGATTGAACTCCAATGCCGCATGGTAGGGAAGCCACAAGCGATCCTTTACCGACGACATGAATTGGATCATGTCGGCTTGGACGGATTTTGGATATCTATAAAGATTCAATAGGGTGGAAGCATCGAACACGAAAGTAGCCGAGTTCCAAAGTTCCTCGGTCTCGGCGTCGGTTAGCTTGTGGTGGCCGGGGAAGGTGCTTTTCATTTTCTGCCAGCGCTTATCAGTCGATTAGCGGAGGCTAGCCGCCATCGTGGCGAGTTGGAAGCGACCACATGAGTCCTAACTGCCGACTTCCAGCGATCTTGGATGCCGCCCTCTTCCGCACATGAAATGTAAGCACGACAAAAAATCCCTGAAAAATAGGATGGGCCGATTTCTGAACCACGATCTCCGCGAGAAATTGTCAGTGCAATGATTGCAACGGCCTAGGATCGTATTATCCGAGGGTCTTCAGCAGGAAGAGAGACAATGAGCGAAGATATCTACAGCGCATCCGACGATAGCCTTGATGGCACCATCGAACTTGTCAGCGCCTATGTTTCAAACACCAATACGCGTCTGTCGCCGGATGAGCTTCAGAGCCTGATCCGCACGACCTATGCCACGCTCTCCAGCCTGACCACTCAGCCCGAGGCGGAAACCGAACCCGCTGAGAGCTACGCCAAATCCAAAGCTGAAATCCGCAAGTCAATTGGTGCGGAGAGCCTGACGAGCTTCATCGACGGCAAAGCGTACAAGAGCCTGAAGCGCCACCTGTCTACGAACGGCTATACGCCCGAGACCTACAAGGCGACGTTCGGCCTTCCTGCTGACTATCCGATGACCCATCCCGCTTACAGCGCCAGACGTTCGGAACTCGCAAAGTCGATTGGTCTGGGATCGAAGGGACGCCAAGCCAAAGCCGCTACGCCTGCCCCCAAAGGCCGAAAAGCTAAGGCTGCCGAATAGCCTCGAAGGTAAACGACAGTCGGTGACCAGTGATTAGCCCCGGCCTTTGTGCCGGGGTTTTTTGTACCTAACCGGCCGGTTATTGGTTCATTCCGGCCCATAAGCCCGCCTAACAGGCGCAATTCCTGCGTCGGATGCGCCCGTCAAGTATTAATTTGACAATCCAGTCATTTTCATGTATATAGATGTCTCGTATCAACAATTTTGAATAAGAACTAGAACAAAAAAATACAGTTAGTGAACAAAAAACTTATAGAAAAGGCCTATGCCGCATGGATGGGCGAGTGCGCTTGCGCGATAACAATCGTATTTAATCAAAAGAACGTCGGCTTACATAAGGGATATGAAGCGATCAGAGAATTCCACAGATTAGTGGATAGAGATCGATTTGGTGGGCGCTACTATGAGAGACCAGAGAGAGAACGGCTTTGGTTTCGGGTAAGCCCCGAAAAATGGGATGATCATCCTCACTTCCACGGCTTAATCGTGCTTCCAAAGGATCAGGTTGCAGCGGAAGGTTTCGACGCCGTACGTGAGAAATATGCAGCCTTTTGGAGCGAGCTATATCCTAACGGCTCTCTTCGCATAGAGGCGCTACACGACGGTCCCGGCTGGGTCTCATACGCGTCAAAGGAAAATAGCCTGACATCCTCTCTGACGGTCATCGACAGCCACCTACTGTCGCCGAAAGAAGTATGGGCGCCACAGCGCGACTAGGAGTTTGAACGGGCCTCCATCAAGCCCGTGAACGGTACAGAACGCACCCCATGTAGCTACGCGACCCGGTAAACGACTGTCTCCCTGCATCAAGAAGCCAACGCCTCGCTCCTCTGCTTCTGGGAGTGATGGCGCAGCTTTGCTTAGTGCTCAGCTATCCAACCTCTAACCCAAAATCTAACGACCAAGATCAACGATCCGGTGCTGAAAAACCCAACACCACAGCCTCCGATCAAGCGAAAGATTCTCAGGAAAGGAACCCAGCAAACCTCCAAGGTAGGGTTCAGCAGACTGGTCAAGGCAGCCCCGAACTGCTACACACGAGTGCACTACACGGTGCAATAACTGTCAACTAAGTCGTTGTTTTCCCTATAAAGATGGGGCCTCCCCTCGGCTCCACCAGGCGCTTCTCGAGACAAGTAGTCGCCGTCCCCGCGTCAGGCGGCGGGCGGCGGTGATGTCGTCGAACGTGCGCTCCAGGCCGCGCCGGCGCAGGCGAGGACGATGGCGGCGACGCCGGTCCACTGGAGCGGGGTCAGGGCCTCCTTCAGGATGATCCACCCGGCCAGGGCGGCCACGGCGGGCGAGGCGCTGAGCAGGACGCCGAAGACCCGGCGCGGCATCCGGGCCATGGCGAACATGTCCAGAAGATAGGGGATCATGCTGGACATCAGGGCGACGACGGCGCCGATCGCCAGAACCGGCGGGCTCCACAGGGCCGGCCCGGCGTGGATCAGGCCCAGGGGCGTGGTGATGAGGGCGGCCACGACCATGCCCGCCGCCACGCTGCGTCCGGCCCCGAGCGGGGCGACCCGGGCGCCGAAGACGATGTAGAGGCCCCAGCAGCCCCCGGCGCCCAGGGCGAACAGGACGCCGGGAATCGACAGGCCCTCCGTCCGGCCGTTCAGCGGCAGAAGGCACAGGCCGACGACGGCGAGGCCGATCCAGGCGAAATCCGTCGGCCGGCGCGAGGCCAGGCTGGCGACCGCCAGGGGGCCGACGACCTCGATGGAGACGGCCACGCCGATGGGGATGTAGGCGAAAGCCTTGTAGATCAGGATATTCATCAGCCCCAGCATGCCGCCGTAGCCGATCAGGGCCGTCAGGGTCGAACGGTCGGGCCTCAGTCGCCACAGGCGAAAGGCCAGGCCCAGGATCAGGGCCGACAGGCCGACGCGGATGGCGGCGACGCCCTCCGGGCCGACGAGCGGAAACAGCCCCTTGGCCAAGGCGGCCCCCACCTGGACCGAAATCATGGCGGCGCCCACGGCCAGAAAGGGGGCGGCGGCGTTCGTGGCGGCGGGTCTGTCGATCATGGGCGCCGCATTCCTTCTGGGGCGGGTCTCGTCTATCCCGGCGATCAAGGCCGGTCGAGCGGATCGGCCAGGAGGACGCGGATGGCCAGGCTGATCGCTGTGGAGGACCTGTATCGCGGCTGGTCGCGGCTGATGAAGGCCGCGATCGAGACGGACGGCGGGGCGATCATCACGCGCGAGGTCGAGGACCACGGCCACGCGGTCTCGGTCCTGCCCTATGATCCTGAGCGGCGGACGGCCTTTCTGGTGCGCCAGCTGCGCAGCGGGCCGCTGGTGGCGGGCGAGGTCGAGCCGCACCTGCTGGAGGCGCCGGCCGGGATGATCGATGCGGGCGAGACGGCGGAGACCGCCGCGCGGCGCGAGGCGCTGGAGGAGATCGGGGTGCGGCTGGGCGTCCTGACGCCTCTGGGGCGGGCCTTCAGCAGTCCGGCCATCACGACCGAGACCCTCACCCTGTTCCTGGCGACCTGTTCGGCGACGGACCGGGTGGCCGAGGGCGGCGGGCTGGAGGTCGAGCACGAGGAGATCGAGGTCGTCGAGATGGGTCTGGGCGACCTGGCGGCGCTCGCCGACAAGGGCGGTCTTGCGGACATGAAGACCCTGGTGCTTCTGTCCCGGCTGCGTCTCGAACGGCCGGACCTGTTCGCCTGACCCTCTGAAGCGAGCCTGACCTGAAACGAAAAGGCCGCCTCCCGGGCGGGAGACGGCCTGTCTTTCGGTCGCGAGGTGCGCCGGACCCTATTCGGGGCGCTGGCGCTTCTTGCGGAACGACGGGTTCAGCACCTGCTTGCGCAGGCGGATCGACTTGGGCGTGACCTCGACCAGTTCGTCGTCGTCGATATAGGCGATGGCCTGTTCCAGCGACATGACGCGGGGCGGGGTCAGGCGAACCGACTCGTCCTTGCCCGAGGCCCGGACGTTGGTCAGTTGCTTGCCCTTGATCGGATTGACGTCCAGGTCGTCCCAGCGGCTGTTCTCGCCGATGATCATCCCCTGATAGGTCTTCTCGCCGGCGCCGACGAACATGACGCCGCGCTCCTCGAGGTTCCACAGGGCGTAGGCCGCGGTTTCACCGTCCGAGTTGGAGATCAGCACGCCCTTCAGACGGCCGGCGATCTCCCCCTTGTGCGCCTCATAGTGGCTGAACACGCGGTTCAGCACGCCGGAGCCGCGCGTGTCGGTCAGGAACTCGCCCTGATAGCCGATCAGCGAGCGCGACGGGCATTTCAGCTGGATGCGGGTCTTGCCGGCGCCCGAGGGCCCCATGTCGGTCATCTCGGCCTTGCGAGCCGACAGCTTCTCGATGACGATGCCCGAGAACTCGTCGTCCACGTCGACCATGACGTCCTCGATCGGCTCCAGACGCTCGCCGTTCTCGCCGGTCTGGAAGACCACGCGGGGGCGGCTGATGGAGACCTCGAAGCCCTCGCGACGCATGTTCTCGATCAGGACGCCGAGCTGCAGTTCGCCGCGACCGGCCACCTCATAGGCGTCGCCGCCTTCGGTGGTGGTGACGCGGATGGCGACATTGGCCTCGGCCTCCTTCAGCAGGCGGTCGCGGATGACGCGCGACTGGACCTTGTCGCCTTCGCGACCGGCCAGCGGGCTGTCGTTGACCGAGACGGTCATGGAGATGGTCGGCGGGTCGATGGGCTGGGCGTCGAGGGGCTCGGTGACCTCCATGGCGCACAGGGTGTCAGCCACGGTCGCCTTGGACATGCCGGCGATGGCGACGATGTCCCCCGCTTCCGAACCCTCGTCCAGCGGCTGGCGCTTCCGGCCGCGGAAGGCCAGGACCTAGGAGCAGCGGCCGCGCTCGATCTCCTTGCCGACGCGGTCCAGGGCGTGAATGGCCATGCCGGGGACGGCCTTGCCGCTCTCGATCCGGCCCGTCAGGATCCGGCCCAGGAAAGGGTCGCTCTCGATCAGCACGTTCAGCATGCGGAACGGCTTGTCCTTGTTCTCGGCGACCTTGGGCGGCGGCACGTGACGCACGATCAGGTCGAACAGGGGGGCCAGGGTGTCGGACGGCTCGTTCAGGTCCAGTGTGGCCCAGCCCGCGCGGCCCGAGGCGTAGATGTGGGGGAAGTCCAGCTGTTCGTCGGTCGCGCCGATGGCGGCGAACAGGTCGAAGGCCTCGTTGTGGACGCGGTCGGGATCGGCGTGGGCGCGGTCGACCTTATTGATGCACAGGATGGGGCGCAGGCCCATCTTCAGGGCCTTGGTCAGGACGAACTTGGTCTGGGGCATGACGCCCTCTTCGGCATCGACCAGGATGACGCAGCCGTCCACCATGCCCAGGATCCGCTCGACCTCGCCGCCGAAGTCGGCGTGGCCGGGGGTGTCGATGATGTTGATCCGGGTCTCGCCCGCCTCGCCGTTCCACAGCACCGAGGTGCATTTGGCCAGGATGGTGATGCCGCGCTCTTTTTCCTGGTCGTTGGAGTCCATGGCCCGCTCGGTCGTGGCCTCATTGGCGCGGAAGACGCCGGACTGGGCCAGAAGCTGGTCCACCAGGGTGGTCTTGCCGTGGTCGACGTGGGCGATGATGGCGACGTTGCGAAGGTTCATGGTCGGTTCTTGTGTCGTTCAATGCGGACAGGCGGCCGTACGGATGCGGGGCCGCTCGAAAAAGGGCGTGTTTCGGGGAGCGCGCGCCTCATACAGGGGAAGCGGCGAAAAGGCCAGTAGCGCCGAAATCGGGCGAGGGAACGGCGGTCGCCTAACCCTCCATCAGAAATCGACGGCCAGGCCCTTCTTCTCCCAGTCGCCGTAGCGGGTGGGTTCGGGGCCGGATGGACCGCCGTGTTCGGTCGGAGCCTCGACCGCAGCCTCGACGGCGCGTCGAGCGGCGGCCTCTTCCAGAGCCCGGCGGGCGGCGGGGCTCAGCGGCCGCTCCGGCGTGGCGTGGGGCACGTCGGCGTTGAAGGCGGGGGCGCTCGCGGTCGTGTCCGGTTCCTCGGTCATGGGGCCGATATAGGGGCGACGGGTCGTCGCGTCACCCGCCGACGCTTTGCCCCGCCCCGCGCATAGTCTAGGCAGGGCGGGTGACGAAACGCGAACAAGGCGACGCGATGAAGGTTCTGGTTCTGGGCGGCGACGGATTTTGCGGCTGGCCCACGGCCCTGCATCTGTCGGCGCGCGGGTGGGAAGTCGTGATCGTCGACAACCTGAGCCGGCGCAACATCGACAACGAGCTGGAGGTCCAGTCCCTGACCCCGATCCGGCCGATGGGCGAGCGTATCGCTGCCTGGCGCGAACTGACGGGCCGCAGCATCGGCTTCGTCAACCTGACCCTTGGTCGGGATTTCGAGCGGCTGGTCCAGCTGATCCGCGACGAGGTCCCCGACAGCATCGTCCATTTCGCCGAGCAGCGCGCGGCCCCCTATTCGATGAAGTCGGCGCGGCACAAGCTCTACACCGTCGACAACAACCTCAACGCCACCCACCACGTCCTGGCCGCCATCGTCGAGAGCGGGCGGGACGTTCATCTGGCCCACCTGGGCACCATGGGGGTCTATGGCTATACGACCGCCGGACTGAAGATCCCCGAGGGCTATCTTAAGGTGACGGTGGACACCGACTTCGGCCCGACCGAGCAGGAGATCCTGTTCCCGCCGAACCCGGGCTCGATCTACCACATGACCAAGACCCAGGACGCCCTGCTGTTCCAGTTCTACGCGAAGAACGACCGCCTCAGGATCACCGACCTGCACCAGGGCATCGTCTGGGGCGCCCAGACCGAACAGACGCGGATGGACGAGCGGCTGATCAACCGGTTCGACTATGACGGCGACTACGGCACCGTGCTGAACCGCTTCCTGATGCAGGCGGCGGTCGGCTATCCCCTGACGGTGCACGGCGGCGGCGGCCAGACCCGGGCCTTCATCCATATCCAGGATACGGTGCGCTGCGTCGAACTGGCCCTGCAGAATCCGCCTGCGCGGGGCGACCGGGTCAAGATCCTGAACCAGATGACCGAAAGCCGCCGGGTGCGCGATCTGGCGGCCCTGGTGGCGGACCTGACCGGGGCGGAGGTCCGCAACGTCGCCAATCCGCGTCAGGAAGCCGACGAGAACGAACTGGTGGTGTCGAACGACCAGTTCCGTGATCTGGGTCTCAACCCCATCACCCTGGCAGAAGGGCTGATGGACGACGTGGCGGCGATCGCCCGCCAGTACGCCGACCGCGCCGACCTGAGCCGGGTGCCCTGCGTCTCCGCCTGGAACGCCGACAGGGCCGAGGCGATCGCGGAGGCGAAGAAGACCCCGGCCCCGGTGCGGGTGGTGCACGGCTGATGCTGCTGGTCTTCGGCGGCGGCTATCTGGGACGGGCGGCGGCGCTTGAGGCGATCCGGCGCGGCGAGGGCGCTCTGGCGACCTCGCGCGATCCCGACCGACGCGCGGCCCTGACCGCTGACGGCATCGAGGCCGTCGATCCCGGTGACGCCGAGGCCCTGACGGCGGCGGTGCGACGGGCGACGGCCATACTGGTCACCGCCCCGCCCCAGCCGGCGGGCTGTCCGGGACTGATCCGGCTATCATCCTTGGGGTCGGTGCTGGGCGAGGCCTGGCCGGACTGGATCGGCTATGTCTCGTCCACGGCCGTGTATGGCGACCGGGCAGGCGGCTGGACCTTCGAGGACGACGCCCTGCATGCGGCCTCTCTGGAGGGGGCGCGCCGGGTCAAGGCCGAGGCCGACTGGCTGGACGCCGGGCGCGGCATGGGGCTGACGGTGCAGATCTTCCGCCTGCCGGCCATCTACGGCCCCGGTCGCTCGGTCGTGGATCGGCTCAGGGACGGGACGGCGCGGCTGGTGAGGAAGCCCGGCCAAATCTTCAACCGCATCCATGTCGAGGACGCGGTCGCGGGCCTGTTCGCCTCCATGGCCCGGCCGAGGCCCGGCGGCGTCTACAACCTCGCCGACGACGAGCCGGCGCCGGCCGATGTGGTCATGGAATGGGCGGCGGCGCGCATGGGCCTGCCCGCCCCGCCCGAAGTCGACTGGACCGACCCCTCGGTCTCCGACGCCATGCGGCGCTTCTATCTGGACTCCAAGCGCGTCTCGAACGCCCGCGCCAAGGCGGAGCTGGGCTGGCGGCCGAAGTATCCGACGTATCGGGAAGGGTTGGCAGCGCTGATCTGACCCTCTCCCGGCGGGAGAGGGCTTGAGCCTCCGGGAGCGCAGCGATCGGCAAGGCGAAAGGGTGAGGGGCTCGCGTCTAAAAGGGAGCGGCGTCTTCACCCGCGCCACGGCCCACGCCGACTGACCCGCCAACCCCTCATCCGTCCGCTATGCGGCCACCCTCTCCCGCCGGGAGAAGGAAAGGTCAGAGTGGAATGATATTCCGCTGCCGCGAGTAGGCCATCGTCCCGACATTGGCGCCGAGACGCAGGCCGACGCCGGTGCGGACGGGGGCCAGGACGATACCGTCGGCGCGCTGATAGTTCACGCCCAGGCCGGCGATCAGATAGGCCGAACCCTCGACCCCCGGATAGCGGCGATAGATGGCGTCGGGGGTGAACAGGCCATAGACGAGGGTGAAGACCCGGCTGGCGTTGCCGCCGACATCCCAGCCGATCGAGATGCCCTGCCAGAAGACCTCGCGCGGCGGCTGGCCGTCCTTCATGTGCAGGGCGCCGCGGCCGTAGCGCAGGCCGACGCCGACGGCGCCGGCGCCCTCCTCGCCCGCGATATAGGCGGTGGGGCTGTCGCCCTGATCGGCGAAGATGCGTTCGATGGCGCCGCCCATGGCCTCGGCGGCGATGCCCAGTTCCCGCGACCCGGCGGCGATCAGCTCTTCGGACGTATAGGCCGGGGCGGTGGCGTCGTTGCGCACCGGATAGGCGGGGTCGTTGGCCGCGCCGCGCGTGGCGCAGGCGCCCAGGCCCAGAGGCGCGGCGGCTGCGGCGGCGACGAGGCCGGTGCGGATCAGTTGGCGACGGTGCATGGTCTGGCCTCGAGAGAGCGTGTCGCCCGTCGATGCGGGCCTGAAACCAGCCTCGCCGGGCATTGAGTCAGCCTTGGGGCGGCAAGGTTAACGGGGGATTACGGGCAGACCCGTCCCCCGGCCGTCACCCTCGGGCTTGTCCCGAGGGCCGGCCTGAAAACAGCGGCGCGCCCCGGGCTGTCGCACGTGCGCTGAAACGCCGGTCCTCGGGTCGAGCCCGAGGATGACGGCGGCACGGGAGGCGAAAGCCCTAGCCCCGCAGCTTCGCGCCCAGTTTCTCGATGGCGGCGACGATCCTGCCCGATACGGCTTCGATCTCGGCCTCGGTCAGGGTGGTCTCCCGCGGCTGCAGGACAACCTCC
Organism: Brevundimonas sp.; assembly: GCF_052436175.1. GTDB lineage: Bacteria > Pseudomonadota > Alphaproteobacteria > Caulobacterales > Caulobacteraceae > Brevundimonas. Next base: position 39,649 of record NZ_JBQVNM010000004.1, read on the forward strand.
AGGGCGACGGATTTGAAGCCCTCCTCCACGCCCGGTCCACGATAGACGTCGAAGACGCGAACGTCGGCGATCAGGGTCTTGTCGGCCGAAGCGGCGGCGCGTGCCAGATCACCCGCAGGCTTGCTGTCCTCGACCACGAAGGCGAAGTCGCGGCTGAGCGGCATCAGGGTCGGCAGGTCGGCGTTTCCGCGCGCCTTGGATTTCGACTTCGGCTCGGGCAGGGCGTCCAGCACGATCTCGAAGGCCAGCATGGGCGCATCGGCGTCGAGCGCCTTGAGCACGCGCGGGTGCAGGGCGCCGAATTCGGCGACCACGACCTTGGGGCCCATCTGCAGCCGGGCCGAGCGGCCGGGATGCCACCAGTCTCGGTTCTGGCCCTGAACGAGCTGCAGGCCGGACAGGGGGGCGCCGATCTCGCCCAGCAGGGCCATCAGGTCGCCCTTGAGGCCGAACAGGGGGTCTTCGCCAGCCCCCGCCCAGTGACGCGGGGCGTGGGGGGCGATCAGGCCCGCGATGACGGTGCGCTGATCCTTCGGCCCGTCGCCCAGATAGATCGGGCCGATCTCGAACAGGGCGACGTCGGCGTGGCCGCGCGCGGCGTTGCGCGCCGCCGCCTGGATCAGGTTGGGCAGGGCGGAGGGCCGCATGCAGTCCAGTTCGGACGCGATGGGGTTCTCCAGATGCAGACGCTCATCCCCGCCGCCGAACAGGGCGGCCGTGGCGCGGCTGGTGAAGGACCAGGTGACGGCCTCGGCGTAGCCCATGGCCGCCAGCGCCCGACGGGCGATGCGGACCTGACCCTGACGCGGGTTCAGCACCCCGCGCGACGGCGCGCCCTGATCCGGCAGGGGCGTGTCGGGCAGGGCGTCGAAGCCTTCGATCCGCGCAACCTCCTCGACCAGATCGGCCGGGCCCTCGACGTCGCGACGCCAGGACGGCGGCGTGACGGTCCAGCGGTCATCGCCGCGCCCCGCGATGTCGAAACCGAGGGCGGTCAGGATCTCGACGATCCGGTCCTGCGTCAGGTCCATGCCCGACAGCCGCTTCACATAGGCCGGGTCGAAGGCGAAGGGCGCGGGGTTCGCCGGCGCCTGGCCCGCGACCACGATCTCGGACGGCTCGCCGCCGCACAGGTCGAGGATCAACCGGGTGGCCAGCTCCAGCCCCGGCACGACCGAGGCCGGATCGACGGTGCGGGCGAAACGGTACTGGGCGTCGGACGAGATGTTCAGGGCGCGGCCGGTCTGGGCCGTGACGATCGGGTCGAACCAGGCGCTCTCGACGAAGACGTCGGTCGTCTCGTCCGAACAGCCGGTGGACTCGCCGCCCATGACGCCGCCCAGGCCGATGGGGCGTTCGCCGTCGGCGTCGGCGATGACGCAGACGGAAGCGTGAGCCGCATAGGTCTTGCCGTCCAAGGCGATCAGATGCTCGGGCTCGCCGGTCTCCGACGAGACCTGACCCGGGCGGGCGACGATGGTCTGACCCACCAGCTTGCCTGCGTCATAGACATGCAGGGGCCGGGCGCGGTCGTAGGCGATCAGGTTGGTGACATCGACCAGCCGGTTGATCGAGCGCAGGCCGATGGCGGTCAGCTGGCGTTGCAGCCAGTCGGGCGAGGGACCGTTCTTCACGCCCCGGATCAGCCGACCGGCGAAGACCGGGCACTGTTCCGGCGCCTCCAGCCGGATGGAGATCGGGCAGGGGAAGCCGCCGCGCACCGGGGCGATGCGATAGTCGAGGAATTCGCCCAGTCCCGCGGCCGCCAGATCGCGCGCGATGCCGGACACACCCAGCCAGTCGGGCCGGTTGGGGGTGACCTCGAAATCGATGACCGGATCGGCGCCGAACAGGGCCGCCGCCGGGGTCCCGACCTGCAGATCGGCCGGCAAGTCCATGATGCCGTCGTCGGGACCATAGCGACCCTCGGGCTGTTCGAGCTCGGCGGCCGAACAGAGCATGCCGTTGGAGACGACCCCGCGCACCGGTTTCTCGACCAGGGTGACGCCGAGGCCCGGCACATAGGCGCCGATGGGGGCGTAGATGGTCACCAGCCCGGGCCGCGCATTGGGCGCGCCGCAGACGATCTCCTTCATCCCGTCGACGGTCTCGACCTGACAGACGCGCAGACGGTCGGCGTTCGGATGCTGGACCGCCTCGACGATGCGGGCGACGGTGAAGGGAGCCAGGGCGGCGGCCGGGTCGTGTATCTCCTCGACCTCCAGCCCGGCCATGGTCATGGCCTCGGCCACGCCCGCGACATCGGCCTCGGTCTGCAGATGGTTCTTCAGCCAGGAGAGGGTGAACTTCACGCCGGGCGGTCCCCGATGGTGTCGGCGAAGTTCTGGAGGAACTCCGGCGCGCCGGTGAAGCCGACGGCGAAGAAGTTGCAGCGCAGGAAGGTGCAGTCCTTGAAGGCGACGGCGCCGATCACCTTGTCGGGCCCGACCGGCGACAGGAGCAGGTTGCGCGGGTCGCCGCCCGAGAAGCCCATGTCGCAGGCGTCGAACTGGCAACCGCCGACGGGAATGATGACCGCCGGGCCTTCCAGCCGGCAGTCGATGAAGGTCTTGCCGACGATCATGTTCTCGCCGCGCCGCATGGCCTCGGCGATCAGGGTCGGGATCCAGATGTCGACCTTCTGATAGATCGGACCCGCGCCGTGGGACGGGAAGGCGATGGTGCTGGGGGTGTCGGTCATGGGATCAGCTCAGGCCGGAGGCCGGGTTGGGGGCCGCGAAGGCCGAGAAGCCGTAGTGGGCCAGCCAGCGGCTGTCGGCCTCGAACATGGGGCGCAGGTCGGGCACGCCGTATTTCAGCATGGCCAGACGATCCACCCCCATGCCGAAGGCGAAGCCCTGGTATTCGTCGGGGTCGATGCCGCAGTTGCGCAGGACATTGGGATGGACCATCCCGCAGCCGAGAATCTCCAGCCAGTCGTCGCCGGTGTTGAACTTCAGCTGGCCGCCCGAGCGGTCGCAACGGATGTCCATTTCGGCCGAGGGTTCGGTGAAGGGGAAGTGGTGGGGGCGGAAGCGCGCATCCACCGCGTCCAGCTCGAAGAAGCGGGCGATGAAGGTCTGAAGCGTCGTCTTCAGATGGCCCATGTGGATGTCGTGGTCGATGACCAGACCCTCGACCTGATGGAACATCGGGGTGTGGGTGGCGTCCGAGTCCTTACGGAAGGTCCGACCCGGCGCGATGATCCGGATCGGGGGCTTCTGCGACATCATGGTCCGCACCTGCACCGGACTGGTGTGGGTGCGCAGAACCTTGCGCTCGCCCGTTTCCGGATCGGGCTTCAGGAAGAAGGTGTCGTGCATCTCCCGCGCCGGATGTTTGGGCGGGAAGTTCAGCGCCGTGAAGTTGTGGAAGTCGTCCTCGATGTCCGGGCCCTCGGCCACGGCGAAGCCCATGTCGGCGAAGACGGCGATCATCTCGTCCATGACCTGCATGGTCGGATGGACCCCGCCCTTGCGGCGCGGCCGGGCGGGCAGGCTGAGATCGAGCGTTTCGGACAACAGCCGCGCGTCCAGCTCGGCGGCCTCCAGCTCGGCCTTCCTCGCGGCGATGGCGGCCGTGACCCGGTCGCGCAGGCCGTTGATCATCGGGCCCTGTTCGCGGCGCTCGTCGGGGCTCATCGCCCCCATGCCCTTGAGCAGGCCGGAGACGACCCCGGTCTTGCCGAGGGCCGAGACGCGGACGGCCTCCAGTTCGGCCACGGAGGCGGCCGAGCCGATGGCGTTGATCAGGTCGAGTTCGAGTTGGGGCAGATCGGTCATGGAGGCCGTCGTCTAGCGGTTAAGGCGCAAAGCAAAAAGCCCCCCGGCGCGGGCCGGGGGGCTTTTGATCGTTCAAGTCGCCCGGATCAGGCGGCTTTCAGCGCGTCCCGGACCTTGTCGGCGACGGCCTTGAAGCCGGCGCCGTCAGCGGCGATGGCGGCCAGAACCTTGCGGTCCAGTTCGATGCCGGCCTTGTTCAGGCCGTTGATGAACTGGGAGTAGGTGAAGCCTTCCAGACGGGCGGCGGCGTTGATGCGCTGGATCCACAGGGCGCGGAAGTTGCGCTTCTTGGTGCGACGGTCGCGATAGGCGTATTGCCCGGCGCGGTCCACGGCGGCCTTGGCCGTGCGGATGGTGTTCTTGCGGCGGCCGGAGAAGCCCTTGGCCTGCTCCAGAACCTTCTTGTGCTTGGCGTGGGACGTGACGCCCCTTTTGACGCGAGCCATGATTAGTCTTCCTTCGGAAGGCCCCTATCGTTCGCGCCGCGGGCGCTCACTGCTTGAGGGGCTTTGTTCAAACTGTGCGGTGAGATGTCGTCGATTTGCCTTGCGCCGATCAGGCGTAGGGCATGTAGGACTTGATCTTCTTGGCGTCGGCGTCGGCCATGACCGAGGTGCCGCGGTTCTGACGGATGTACTTCGAGTTGTGGCTGATCAAGCGGTGACGCTTGCCCGCAACGCCGGCTTTCACCTTGCCCGTCGCCGTCAGTTTGAAGCGCTTCTTGGCGCCCGACTTCGTCTTCAGTTTCGGCATTTCAGTTCCTTTTTGGGCTACCGTCCTGTGGACTGCTCGAGCCCGAGGGATGTGGTGGCTGGTTGTTCATGAACCGCCCAGGCATGCCTGTTCGCCCGGCGGTCCGGTACGCGAAGGCGCGGCTAGTAGGGGAAACGGGGCGGAAACGCAAGCCTGCAGACGGTTTGCGCCCCAGCCGCGTCAGTCCGGGGGGTTGTTGGCCTGAAGAAATCGCACCGTCTCGGTCAGCATCCGCGTGCGGGTGTCTCCGCGCGACAGCCAGTGATCCTCGCCGTCCAGTTCGATCAGCTCTACAGGCTTTCCGGCGCGGCGCAGGGCGGTCGCCATCATCCGGCTCTGATCGATCGGCACCACGGTGTCATCCTTGCCGTGGATCAGCAGGATCGGGGCGTCGGCCCGGTCGGCCAGTTGGGCCGGGGAGCGGGCGTTCAGGGATCGGTCGCCCGGACCGTCTCCGCCCATGAACCGATTCCAGTAGCGGACGGCCTGGTTGTCGCGCCGTTCGCCCCGTCCCGCCGCATAGGCGATCATCCGGCGCAGGTCCGACACCCCGGCCACGGAGACGGCGCAGCGATAGACGCCCGGATCCAGCGTCGGACCGGCCAGGGCGGCGTAACCGCCATAGCTGGCGCCGACGATGCAGACGCGCTTGGGATCGACGACCCCCTGCTCGACCAGATGCCGCACCCCGTCGGACAGATCGGTCTGCATCTTGCCGCCCCATTCGCCGTAACCCGCCTCCATGAAGGCGTCGCCATAGCCGGTCGACCCCCTGAAGTTGGCTTGAAGGACCGCATAGCCGCGCGAGGCCAGGGCCTGGGCCCACCAGTCGAAGCCGTTGACGTCGCGCGAGGCCGGGCCGCCATGGGGCAGCACGACCAGCGGCAGGTTGCGGGCCTCCCGCCCCGGCGGCGTGGTCAGATAGCCGTGGATATCCAGTCCGTCGGCGGCCTTGTAGGTCTGGACGGCGACCGGGGCCACCTGATCCGCCGGTATGGCGCCGTAGGCCTGGCCGATGGTGGTGAGGGCGGTGTTCGCCAGATCGAGCAGGTGATAGGCGCCGGGATCGCCCGGCCCGCTGGTGTAGACCACCGCCGACCGCAGGTCGTCGCTCCAGCTGACGATTGAGGGGGAGCCGTTGGGGAAATAGGCCTCGATATTGGCCCAGAGCTCGCCCGCCTGGGGGTCTGCGAAGGCGTAGCGACGCCCCGCGTCCTCCAGCCGGGTCGCCCCGATCAGGCGCCGCGTGACCGGATGGAACAGAAGGGCGTCCGGCTTGAACTCGAAGCGCACCGGCCGCCAGACGCCGGTTTCCAGATTGACGTTGAAGTATTCCGCGTCCTCGCGGCCTTCGCGGCTCAGGTCGGGACGGTCGGCGGCGACGATGACGCTGTCGCCGTTCATCCCAAGGCCGACCAGGCCGGGCGTGTCGACCGGCGCGGTCGTGCGCCAGGTCTCGCGGAGCTGGCCGCCCTGGCGCAGATGCAGGCTCCAGACCTTGGTGACCTCGTCATATTCGCTGGTCGCCGCCGACCGCCCGGACGGATCGAGGATATAGTCGTCGACGTCCCGGCTCATATACTCCGCCTGGCGCACCCGGCCGCTGGTCGGGTCCACGCGGTAGAGGCTTAGCCCTCTCGCGCTGCGAAACGAGTGGGCGCGCACGAAAATTCCCGGTCCGGCCTCGGTGGTGAGGACCTCGGCGGGGCCCATCATGGCGGGAAACAGGTCGCCGTCGGCGCCGAGCAGGGCGGTGATCCGCTGGCGGGCCGGATCGAAGATCTGTCCGAGCGAGAGTTCGCGCCGGATGATGCCCAGTTCGGGCAGGGACTCCATCGTGGAGGTGACGATCAGGACGTGGTCTTCGCCGATCCAGACCATGTCCCGGACCTTGACCTTGGCGATATCGCTGCTGCCCAGGGCCCTGCCTTCGGCCAGATCGACCAGGACGATGCGGCGTTCCTCGCCGATGACGGTGATCAGGGCGACCCGCCGCCCCGAGGGCGACAACTGCACCAGCTCGGTCGCCGGCAGAGCGCCATAGACCTCAAGCGGCGGCGGCGAGCCGGCGACGGGGGCTTGGGCGGCGGTCTGGGCCAGGACGGCGCTGGCGCCGGACAGGAGGGCGACAGCCAGGGCGACGGCGCCCGTCAGGCGTCGGATCGGCTTCATCGGCATGGTTCTCAGTCCGTCGGATTGTGCAGTTCCAGGAACCGGACGGTTTCCTGAAGCATGCGGATGCGGGTCTCGGCGCGCGAAAGCCAGTGGTCCTCGCCCAGCAGTTCGACGAGACGGTGGTGCTTGCCGGCGTCCTTCAAGGCGTCGGACATGACGCGGCTCTGCTCGATCGGCACGACGGTGTCGTCGCGGCCGTGGATCAGGAGGATGGGCGCATCGGCGCGCGCGGCCAGCTTGGCGGGGGAGCGCTCGTCCAGCGACCGGTCGCCGAGCCGTTCGGCGCCCATGAAGCGGTTCCAGTAGCGGACGGCCTCGCTGTCGCGACGGCCCCGGCGGCTGACGCCCACCACCATGCGGCGCAGATCCGACACCCCGGCGACGGAGACGGCGCACCGATAGACCCCCTGTTCGACCGTGACCCCCGCGAGGGCGGCGTATCCGCCATAGCTGGCGCCGACGATGCAGACGCGTTTCGGGTCGATGGTTCCGCGTTCGGCCAGCCAGCGTACGCCGTCGGAGACGTCCGTCTGCATCTTGCGGCCCCATTCGCCATAGCCGGCCTCGGTGAAGGCGGCGCCATAGCCGGTCGAGCCCCGGAAGTTCGGCTGCAACACCGCATAGCCCCGCGAGGCCAGGGCCTGGGCCCACCAGTCGAAGCCGCCGTTGTCGTGGCTGGCCGGCCCGCCGTGCGGCAGGGCCACCAGCGGCAGCCCCTTCGGATCGGCGACCCCGGGCGGCAGGGTCAGGTAGCCGTGGATCATCGTGCCGTCGGCGGCAGGGTATTCGATAGCTTCGACCGCACCGACCTGATCGGGCGCCACGCCCGGATAGGTCTCGCCGACGATATCGGCGCGGCCACGCGCGAAATCGACCAGCTGATAGACCCCGGTGCTGCCCTCGCCTCCGGTATGGACGATGACCTGGCGCAGATCGTCGCTCCAGGACGCCAGGGCCGGAGACTTGCCCGGGAAGGCCCGGCGGATCGCCGCCCAGCGCGCGGCGGCGGCGGTGTCGAGAAACTCATAGACCGCCCCTTCGTCGCCATTGTGGATGGCCCCGATCAGCAGGTGGCTGGACGGATGGAAGATCAGCCGGTCCGGTTCGGCCTGAAACGGCGGCCGCGTCCACTCGCCGGTGGCGACATCGACCTCATAGACCAAGAGCCCCGGCGGCGTTCCTTCGGGCTCCAGATCGGGGCGGGCCGCGTTGACCAGCACCGTGCCCGGCCGGGTTCCCAGTCCCATCAACGAGGGAATGTCCAGGGCGCTTTCGGTCATCCAGGCGGTGCGGAAACCGGAGCCCTGACGCAGGACCAGCGACCAGCGCTTGCCGTTGTCGTCATAGTTGGACTTGGCCAGCACCGACCCGTCGGCGTCCAGCACATAGCCGTCGATCTCATAGGGCATCTCGTGGGCCAGATGGCCGTAGCCGGTGGCGGGAACGATCCGGTAGAGGCTGACGCGCGGCGTTCCCACGACGGAGACGGCGCGCACGAAGACGGCGGCGCCCTGGGGCGTGTCGCGAATCTCCGGCGTGCTCATCAGCATGGGGGCGATGCCCGGCGTGGCCTCGAACACCCGGCGCGTGGACCGTTTGGCGACGTCGAAGGTGAGGCCGAACGCGAACTCCGACCGCGGAACGCCGAAGACGGGGATGGAGTCCGTTTTCGTCACCGTGATCAGGATGCGCTCGTCGTCGATCCATTCCAGGTCGCGCACCTTGGTCTCGCCCACGCGGGCGGCGGCCAGGATCTCGCCGGTGTCGAGACGCGAGACCATCATCATCCGCTCCTCGCCCGTGACGGTGACGCGGGCCAGCCGGTCGCCGCCGGGCGACAGGGCCGTCATCTCCAGGGCCGGCAGGGCGCCGTAGGCCTCGATCGGGGGCGGAGCGGGCGCCGACGGCGTCTGGGCTGCGGCCTCGAACGCCGCCGTTGAGCCGAGCGACAGGGTGAGCGCGGCCAGCAAAAGGCGAAACGACATGGACGGTCCTCGGCCGCGGTTACTGAGGCCAAACGGACCCCATGGACCGGACGGGGTCAAGAGCGGCGTTGAACGGCGCCCCGGCTCTCAGCCACAACGAAAAACGCCCCGGCCGGGACCGGGGCGTTCGGATCGTGCGCGCGTTGCGAAGCGACCCCTTCAGGAGGGCCTATTTGGGCGCCAGGATCATGATCATCTGACGGCCTTCCATACGCGGGGCGTATTCGACCTTGGCGATTTCGTCGAAATCGGCCTGGACCTTGTTGAGCAGCTTCATGCCCAGCTCCGGGTGGGCCATCTCGCGGCCGCGGAAGCGCAGGGTCACCTTGACCTTGTCGCCCTCGTCGAAGAAGCGATGCATGGCCTTGGCCTTCACGTCGTAGTCGTGGGTGTCGATGTTGGGACGCAGCTTGATTTCCTTGAGCTCGACGACCTTCTGGCGCTTGCGCTGCTCGGCCTTCTTCTTCTGCTCCTGGAAACGGAACTTGCCGTAGTCGAGGATCTTGGCCACCGGGGGTTCGGAGGTGGACACGATCTGAACCAGGTCCAGGCCCGCCTCCTCGGCGGCCTCCAGCGCGGCGGACGTCGGCATGACGCCCTGTTTTTCACCGTTCTGATCGATCAGCAGAACGCGCGGCGCGCGGATGTCTTGGTTCATGGGCGGCCCGTCCTTGACGGGCGGCTGGTTCATCGGACGGCGAATGGGCGTCGTTTCCTTGTGTGGACGAAGAGGTCTTGTCGTGTCGCAGGGGTTCGCGCGCGGTCTGGCGCCGCGTTCCCCAAGGGTCGCTATATGCGCCCGAAAGCCCGTTTTATCAAGGCGAGGCTGATCGAGCCCTAACGGCCCTCGCCCGCGATGAAGTCGTCGTGCAGGGCCAGGACGGCGTCGAAGACGTGATCCACCGTCAGAGCCTCGATGGGGGCGAACTCGCCGCGCGTCTCGTTGGAGGCGACGGTCCGCGTCTTCGGCCCCCAGGGACCGTAGAGCCACCATTCGGTCGGGCCGAACAGGCCCAGCGTCGGCCGGCCCAAGGCCGCCGACACATGCATCAGTCCGGAATCATTGCCGACGAACAGGTCGGCGCGGTCGATGGCGGCGGCGGAGGCCAGGATGTCGCCCTTGCCGACGAAATCGATGGCGCGATTCCCAGCCGTTTCGAGCGCGGGCGTCGCGGGCGGCCGGTCGCCCGGGCCGCCGACGGGCATGAAGCGCCAGCCCTCGAAGCGCGGATCGGCCATCAGGCGCGCCACGAGCTCGCCCCAGCGGTCGGCGGGCCAGCTCTTGCCGGGTTGGTGGGCGATGGGCGCCAAGGCGATGATCCGGCCCGGCCCGGGACCGGCGGCGAGTTGCGGGTCGATGACGGCTGCCGCCTCGGCCCGGGCCCGGTCGTCGAGCCAGATCTCAGGGTCTAGCGGCGTGTCCGACCCCATCAGGCGCGAAACCATCTCGACCTTGCGCAGGCCCGTCTCCCACGAGCGGTTGTAGACCACGCGCCGCTTCGCCGGGATCAGATAGCTCAGGGCCGAACCGCGAATGTCGACGACCAGGTCCCAGCGGATCGAGCGCGCCTGTTTCCACAGGTCGAACCAGTGGCCGGCCATCTTCTTCTTGTCGAGAATGATGACCCGCTCGACGCCCGGGGCGGAACGGAAGAAGGGGGCGGGCGGACGGCCGCAGGCCACGGTGATCGCGGCGCCCGGCAACTGGCGGCCGATCTCGCGGATCACGCCCGAGGAGATGACGCAGTCGCCGATGCGGTTGGAGCTGACGAACAGGACTTTCGGTGCGGACAACGGAGGACCTCATTCCGTCATCCTCGGGCTTGACCCGAGGATCGAGGGCGCCGCGCGAAAGATGCGGGACAGGGATGGCTGTCGGCGGGCCGACTTCGTCGCCCGATGTGCGGCACGTCCGATCCTCGGGTCAAGCCCGAGGATGACGAAGTCGGGTCAAGCCCGAGGATGACGGATCGGGAAGGGACGTGCGAAAAGAGGCCATGACCGACATCGAACACGTGCGCCGCCCCGACGGCGAGACCCTGGCCCTGAAACGGGTCGAGGGCGCCGGCCCGACCGTGGTCTGGATCGGCGGCTTTCGCTCCGACATGGAGGGGACCAAGGCCCTGGCCCTCGACGCCGCCGCGCGTGAGCGGGGCTGGGCCTTCGTCCGCTATGATCATTTCGCCCACGGCCGGTCCTCGGGCGACTGGCGCCAGGCCACCATCGGGCGGTGGCGCGAGGACGCCATCGGATTGATCGATTCTCTGGAGGGCCCGGTCATTCCTGTGGGCTCGTCGATGGGCGGCTGGGTCGCCCTGTTACTGGCCCTGGCGCGGCCCGACCGGATCGTGGGCACGGTGCTGGTCAACCCGGCCCAGGATTTCACCGAACGTCTGATGTGGCCGGGTCTGGCCGATCATGAGCGGCAGGCGATCCTGCGCGAGGGCGAGACGGTCGTGGTCGAGGAAGGCCTGGGTGAGTATGTCCTGACCCGCCGGATGTTCGAGGAGGCGCGCGACTGGTTGCTGCTGGACGGCGCCATCCCGATCACGACGCCGGTGCACATCCTGCAGGGCCGGGCCGATGATGTGGTGCCCTGGCGGCATCAGATGGAGCTGATCGAGCGGTTGCACGGCGCCGACGTCCTGCTGGACCTCGTGGAGGGTGGCGACCATCGCCTGTCCGGCGAGGCGGACCTGACGCGACTGATCAATGCGGTGGAGGCGATGCGGGCGCGGGGCTGAGAACCCCGCCGATCGTCAGCCCTGGGCGGGACGCAGCCCTTCGGCCGACGCGGTCTTGGTCGCGGTCACCGGCGCCGCCACCTGACGGCGCTCGCCGCCGGCGGCGATGATGCGGTCGATGCGCGACTTCTCGGCGCGGAAGGCGACCAGGTCGGCGCCCGCCAGAATGGTGCCCTCGGAGGTGCGGATGCCCGCCGGATTGATCCGCTGGCCGTTGCGCCAGATCTCATAGTGCAGGTGCGGGCCGGTCGAGGCGCCGGTCGAACCGACGTAGGCGACGACCTGACCCTGGCTGACGCGCTGGCCGGCCCGGATGCCCGAGCCATAGCGCGACAGGTGGCCGTAGCCGGTCTCCAGACCGTTGGAATGGCGGATGCGCAGCCAGTTGCCGTAGCCGCCCCAGCGCCGGGCCTCGACGACGACGCCGTCGGCTGGGGCGATGATCGGGGTGCCGGTGGTCGCGGCATAGTCCATCCCCTGGTGCATCTTGCGGAAGCCGGACAGGGGGTGGACCCGCACGCCGAAGCCGGAGGAGACGCGGCGGAAGCTGGCCAAGGGCGCCCGCATGGCGGTGGTGCGCATGTTCTTGCCCGAGGCGTCGAAGAAGGCGTAGTCGCGCGCCCCGGCGGGCTTGAAGCGATAGAAGCTCTGGCCCCGGATCTCGACATACTGCAGGTCGCCGGTGCCGACGGTGCGGCCGTTCTCGGTGACCGAGCGGTCGAAGACCAGGGTGTAGTCGTCCGATCCGCGCACGTCGCGACGGATGTCCAGCTTGCCGGACAGGGCCTGGGCCGCGCGGCGGATGATGGCGGCGGTGGCGCCGAACTCTCCGGCGGAACCCGCGAGCGACGCGCCGACCTTGCCGCGCGCCACGACCGTCTCGTGGGTGACCTTCTCGTCGAGGGCGCGGAGCTTGAGGGCGCCGTCGAAGCTGCGCGACACGGTGACCTGGCTGGCCGGGCCGGTGCGCATGGTCAGACCGATCAGCTTGGCGTCGCCGAGGCCGCCACGCGGACGGGCGATGGCGGTTTCGAACTTAAGACCCGCGCGCAGGTCGCCGAGATTGGCGTCGGCCAGGGTGGCGACCACGGCCTGGGCGTCCTGGGCCGAGACGCCGGTGCGCAGGATGGCCTGTTCCAGGGTTTCGCCGCGACGGATCTGGACGGCGACGGCCTCGGGCGTCTCCAGTCCGGCGGGAGCTCCGGCGGTCGCGAAGGCGCGGGCTTCCAGTGAGGCTTGTTGTTCGGCGGTCAGTTCGGGAACTTCGGCGGCGACAGCGGGTTGATAAACCCGTCCGGCCAGCACAGCCACCGACAGGGCCGCAGCGGCTGTCAGCAGGTGGGGGGCGAACCGGGTCGGCTGACGGCGCGGATCGAACTGAGCCATGTGTCCTCAAGGTGTAACGACGCCGACCCCGGCGCCAAACCATTCGTATTCAGGCTCGCACCCGACAGTCCCCCGACGGCGCGAAGGACGGCCTATAGCGTGCGGCTCTCATTTTGGGAAGACACCGGTTACAAACGGTTAACATTGGTGAGCGGACAGGATTAACGCCTCGGGCGGTGCGCGGATCGCCGGGCTCGAGGAGTGAAAAAGCGTCACCGCGCACATTGGCGTCACGATTTGCTCTATTCTCGCGCCGAACCGATCCCAGAAAGTGCGCCGCGACCGCGTGACCCGCCCCCCAGACGAGCCCGAGACGACCGCCTCCGCCACGGACACGGCGCGCTCCGCCGTCCGCAAGCGCGTGCGCAAGCGTGATCGTGCGGCCGTCGGGCTTCTGGTCGTGCTGGTGCTGGTCGGGGTCGCCCTGGCGGCCCTCTATCTGAACCGTCGGGCGGCGGCCCGGGCGGTGCTGGTCGGCTGGTTGGACCAGCGCGGCATCGTCTCGGAGGTCTCGGTCGAGCGACTGGAGATCGACGGCTTCACCGGCCGCATCCGCATCGGCGATCCGAACAACCCCGATGTCGTCGTCGAGAAGGTCGAGGTGGACTACGCCCTGGTCATGCCCTGGTCGAAGGGCGGGCTAGGCGTGCGGCCCGGCCGGGTGCGGCTGGTGCGGCCGGTCATGCAGGCCAGTTTCATTGATGGAAAATTCTCGCTCGGTTCGCTCGATCCGCTGGTGAAGGAATTCACCGGCGCCCTGCCGCGCCCCGACAGCCGGGGGCCGGTCGTGGTGGTCGAGGACGGGCGGCTGAACCTCGCCACCGACCATGGCGCGGTGCAGGTGCGTGCGGACGCCGAGGTGAACGACGGCAAGCTGATGCGGCTGAACGCCGAACTGCCCGCCTCAGCCCTTAAGAGCGACGACATTTCCGCGCGCGGACTGGCGGCCCGGCTCAATCTGGCGACGACCGGCGACCGGGTCACGGTGGCGCTGGACGCCTCGGCCGAGGCTCTGTCCGCAGGCAAGGGCGAGGCTGGCGTGGGGGGAGAGGCGATGACGCTACGTCTCAGCGGCGACCTGCCCTATCCCGACCTCAAGGCCCGGCGCGGCGACGGACAGGCCCGGATCGACGCGGTTCTGAACGGGCGGCGGATGTCGGCGGGGCGCGCGGTCCTGCGGGACGCGGCGTTGGATCTCGGCTTCGTCGGCCAGACGCGCGGCTGGATCGAGGACTTCGGCGTCGAGGGCGACAGCCGCCTTGCCCTGACCGCCGCCGCAGTGGACGCCCCGGGGCTGGACGCGCGGGGGGTCAGGCTGAGCACGACCCAGGCGCGGACCGAGGTATCACGAGGGAATGACGGCCTGGCCTGGAGCCTGACCGGGCCGGCGGCGCTGACGGCGACCTCGGCGGAAGCGGGCGAGCTGAAGCTTGATGGCCTGGCCCTCAACGCCACCCGTCTGGAGGTCGGCGGCCGCGACGCCGATTGGGAGGCGACCGGCCCCCTCGGACTGACCGCGACGCGCGGCGCTTTCGGCGACCTTAACCTGAAGAGCGTCACGGGGCGGGCCGATCTGGACGCGACCCAGGCGCGGGGCGCCCTCCTGATCCGGTCGGACCTGTCGCTGAAATCCTCGGGCGGCGCCTGGCCTCTGCTGGGTGCGGTCGCGTCCGACGACGTGGCCGAGATGGCGGCGATGAAGCGGGCCCTGGGCGACTTCGCCGTCGACCTGCCGGGACTGCGTCTGCTGACGGGCTCGGCGGGAACCGAGGTCGTCCTGACCCAGCCCGCGCGGATCACGCCGGGCAACGGCGGCGTCCTGACCCTGAGACCCGCGGATCGCCCCCTCTATGCGGCGCGATCGGGCGATCTGGGCGGCGGCGCCCTGTCGCTGGTCGCCACGCGCGGTCAGGGCTTGCCCGAGGCGACGGTGGACATCCCCGACTGGCGGCTGACGCCGGGCGGATTCGAGGCGCGGCTGAAGGCCCGGGCGGCGCTGGACTTCGACGTGGCGCGGGGCATCGTGCTCGACACGTCCGGCCTGCTGGTCTCGGACCGGGGCGTGACCACCTATGTCGCCTCGGGCTGCACCCCCTTCACGGTCGAGCGGCTGGAGCTGGGCGAGAACGACGTCGATACGCTCAAGGGCTCGCTCTGCCCGGTCAACAGACCGCTGGTCGAACTCCGCGAGGGCGGTTGGCGCGCCGACGGAGCCCTGAGCGAAGTCGCGGCCAACGCCCCCTTCCTCGAGGCCCGGTTCGAGGGCGTCGAGGGGTCTCTGGCGGTGACGGGCGCGGCGAAGGGGATCGGCGTCCAGACCCGCATCGCCTCGGCCCGGGTGATCGACACGGCCGCCGTGCGCCGTTTCCATCCCCTGACGGCGACCGGGATCGCCAGCCTGGCGAACGACGCCTGGACCGGCGCCTTTGGCGTGAAGTCGGGCGACCAACCGGTGGCCACCGTCGCCCTGCATCACGATGGGCCGAGCGAGAAGGGCGGCGTCAGCTTCGACACCGGCGACCTGGTCTTCAACGAACCGGGGCTCCAGCCGCACGACCTGACGCCCCTGGTCGTCGAGGCCATCCAGTCGCCCGTGCGGGGCCAGGTGCGGTTCACCGGCCGGTTCGACTGGGATCCTGCGGTTCCGCTCGGGTCGTCCAGCGGCCGACTGGTCATCCCCGGCATCGATTTCGAGAGCCCGGCCGGGCCGGTCCAGGGCCTGAAGGGGCAGATCGACTTCACCAGTCTGGCGCCCCTGACCACGGCCGAGGGCCAGACCCTGACGGTGGACAGGCTGGAAACCGTCACGCCCCTGACGGCGCTCGGCCTGACCTTCACCCTCGGCGAGGCGGCCCTGAAGGTCGAGGGCGGGCAGATCGAGGCGGCGGGCGGCGTCCTGAAGCTGGAGCCGCTCAGCGTGCCGCTGGACGGCAAACAGGCGTTCAACGGCGTCATCGCCCTGGACCGCGTCCAACTGGGCGAACTGATCGCCGGCGCCGGGTTCGCCGACAAGGTCAAGCTGGACGCGGTGGTCTCCGGCCGGCTGCCGTTCCGCTGGGATCCGGTGGCCGGAGTTCAGATTCAGGCCGGCAATCTGACCGCCGTCCAGCCGGGCCGGCTGTCGATCCAGCGCGAGGCCCTGACCGGGCTGGCTGCGGCGGGCGGCGGCGCCGACATCCCGCCCAGCACGGTTCAGGATCTGGCCTATCAGGCCATGCAGGATCTGGCCTTCGACAGCCTGACCGCCGACGTCAACAGCCTGGATGCGGGCCGGGTCGGGGTGCTGTTCCACATCAAGGGCCGCCACGATCCGCCCCAGCGGCAGGAGCTGCGCCTGTCGATCGCCGAGCTGATCAGCCGCAAATTCCTCGAACGCAACCTGCCCCTGCCCTCGGACACCGGCATCGACCTGACGCTGGACACCAGCCTGAACCTGAATGAACTGGTCAGCGACATCCTGGCCGCGCGGCGTCCGCCCGATGATGAGCCTGCGCCGTGACGGCGGAATTCGATGTTCAGACGCCGTTCACGGTCGCGTCCCTAATCCCATGGGTCTAGAGATGTTGAGTGACGCCAAGCGGAGACCGTTCATGACCGTTCAGCCTTCCCCCGATCAGCCCGCCGTCGGCCGTCGTGGCCTGATGCTGGGTCTGGCCGCCGTGGGCGCCGTGGCCGCGCTTCCGCTCGGCGCCTGCACCCCGACGATCAAGCTGGAGGTCGCCCCCATCCAGATCTACGCCAAGCTGGACGCCGATATCCGCGTCAAGCTGGATCGCGAGCTGCAGGACCTGCTGCGCGAAAATCCCAATCTGTTCTGAACCTGCCAATCTGTTCTGACCTGAAGGATCGGATCAAACCCATGTCGCTTCGTCATTTCATGATCGCCGTCCCCGCCGCCCTGGCCATCGCCGCTGCGGCCAGCCCGGGTCTGGCCCAGACCGCCGCCCAGAAGGCCCAGATCGACGCCGCCAAGGCTGCGGGCGTGGTGGGGGAACAGGCCGACGGCTATCTCGGCTTCCGCACCGCCTCGTCGGACGCCGCCCTGCAATCGGCCGTCTCGACCACCAACGCCGCGCGCCGGGCCGCCTACGCCTCCAGCGCCGCCCAGGCCGGTACGACCGCCGACGTCGCCGGGGCCCGGATGTTCGAGGGCCAGCTCCTGGCCCGCATCCCGGCCGGTCAGTGGTACCGCAACGCCTCGGGCCAGTGGGTTCAGAAGTAGGCTGACAGGGGTTCAGGCCGCCGTCTTCGTTCGCCCTCGCAGCGCGGGGGCGAACAGCTGTTCGCCCAGGGCTTGAACCACCGGCACGGCGACGGCGTCGCCCATCAGTTTCAACGCCGCGCTTTCGCTGCTCGGCAGGACGTAGGTCTCGTCCAGCCCCATCAGCCGCGCCGCCTCCCGCCCGGTCAGGCGGCGGGCGCGCAGGCGACCGTCCTGCATGACCATCACATACTGCCGCGACGAACCGCCGGAGGGGGTGCGCAGGCATCCCGCCAGCCCGTCCAGCCGCACCTCCAGCCTCTGGATCTTGACGCCGTTCTCGACACGAACCCTGCGGAAGGCGGCGGCGACGCGGCGTTCGCCCGAGACCAGGGCCGCATCCAGCCGGGCGCGGTGCAGGGGCGCCGTCAGGGACAGCAGGGCCTCGGTCTGGGCGTCATCCAGCCAGTCGGCCTCGACGTCCGGGATCAAGAGCGAAGACAGGTCGAGATTGCGGCGCGGCGGCGGCGTCAACGACCACCAGGCCCAGGCGGCCTTCGTCGCCTCGGGCAGTCCGGCATGGGACGCGACCAGCCGGGACGAATGGAAGGGACCGCCGGGCGCCGGGGTCTCGGGCGCCTCCAGCCCCTTCATGGCGATGATGAACAGCCGGGGCCGCGACTGAGGCAGCCACAGTCCGGCGTCGATCTCCAGCGCCCCGACCCGATAGCCCGCCTGGGCCATGACCGTGCAGACAGCGGCGAAGTCGGCGCCGCCCGCCGAGCTCAGCAGGCCCGCGACGTTCTCGATGACGACGATCGGCGGCGCGCGTCCTTCGGCCGCCAGCCCCTCGACCAGCCGCCAGAAGCCCCAGAAGGCGCCGGACCGTTTCGCCTGCAACCCGCCGCGCGCCCCCGCCAGGCTGACGTCCTGACAGGGAGACGAGGCCCAGCAGAGGGCCGGTGCGCCGGGCAGGTCTGCGGCGGTCAGGTCCCAGACATCGCCCTGATGCATCGCGATGTCCGGATGATTGGCGCGGAAGCTGCGCGCCTTGGCCGCGTCGATGTCGTTGGCGAAGACGGTGCGGAACCCGGCCCGCTCCAGCCCGATCCCCGCGAGGCCGCCGCCGGCGAAGAATTCGAACACGGCGGGGCGAGCCTCCGCCTCTTCCCCCTCGCCCTCGATCGCGCGAATCGCCATGCGGCCAGACTAGGGGGCGCAGACGCCGGGCGGAACGCCGTATCGACCGGGCTCGTGGCTTGACCCCCCGCCCACGGACACGTCATTGCAGGGCGTAATCCGGTTTCGAGGTTCAGGATCCGTCATGCGTGTCATCGCTCTCGCCGCCGCCGGCCTTCTGGCGCTCGCCGCCTGTTCGCAGGGCGTCGATGACTCCCGGCCGCCCGCCGAGGTCGCGGCGCCGCCCGTTCTGGCCGGGATCGACCTGAACCAGCCGTTGCGGGCGGTGGGCACCGAGCCCTTCTGGGGGCTGGAGATCGCGCCCCAGGCCCTGAGCTGGAGCGGCGTGGACCAGGCCGTCCAGACCGCCGCCAATCCCGGCCCGGCGATGCAGGGCACCACGGCCGTCTGGCGCACCGAAACGGCCGGCGGCACGCTTCTGGTCGTAACCCTGATCGCCACCGAATGTTCGGACGGGATGAGCGACCGCACCTATCCCCTGACCGCCCGGGTCGAGCTGGGCGACCAGAGTTTCAACGGCTGTGCGGCCAGCCAGGCCTTCTTCGACGCCGCCCCCAGACCCTGATCTAACCCCGGATTTCGGGCTTTAACGGTTCCCAAAGCGTGACGCGCTAGGGTCCGGGCATGACCCAGACCCCGTATGCGACCCTCGTCGGCTCCGCCTCGCCTTCGCATCTGACGGAGGCGTCCGGCGCCCCGACCGATCTGCGGTCCCTGACCTCCCTGCGGTTCATCGCCGCCATGTGGGTGGCGGTCTATGCCCTGTGGCCGCATCTGGCGGTGACGGGCACGCCCGGGCTGGTGGCCAAGGGCTATCTGGGGGTCGAGCTCTTCTTCGTCCTGTCCGGCTTCATCCTGTGCCACGTCTATCTGGCCCAGACCGGGGAAAAGCGGTTCAGCTACAAGGGCTTCCTCTGGGCCCGGATCGCGCGGGTCTATCCCCTGCATCTGGCGACCCTGATCGGCGTCGGCGTCCTGGCCCTCGGCGCCGGGGCGGCGGGCATGGCGGTCGACGAGGGCATTCTCGGCTGGTCGTCGCTTCCGGCCAACCTGACCATGACCCACGCCTGGGGTCTGGCGCCGGAATCGGCGTGGAACCACCGCTCCTGGTCGATCTCGGCGGAGTGGTTCGCCTATCTGCTGTTCCCGGTCTTCGCCTTCGTCGCCTGGCGGCTGAGGGCCCGGCCCCTGGCCGCCATCGTGGGCGCCCTGGTCCTGCTGGCCGCCCTCTATCTGGTCTTCCCGCGCCTGGCCGGTTTCCACCTGACCGAGGCCACCATCGCCTGGGGTGCGCTTCGGATCGTGCCCTGTTTCGCCTATGGCTGCGCCCTCTATCTGATGTTCCGCAACCGTCCCCTGCCGATGCCCGGCCTGATCTCGGCGGCGGCGGCCGTGCTGATGATCGCGGCGGCGGCGTTCAGCCTGTGGGACGGCGTTCTGGTCGCCCTGTCCGGCCTGCTGATCCTCGGCCTGGCCTCCCTGCCCAATGCGAAGGCGGGCCTGCTGGCGTCCAAGCCCGCCGTCTACCTCGGGGAGATCAGCTATTCGGTCTATATGGTGCTGGTGCCCTGGCAGTTGCTGGCGGTGAATCTGGCGGCCAGGCTGACGAACGCCCCGGACAAGCAGCTTCAACTTTTCGTGTGGTTGGCGATTCTGGCGGGCCTGCCGGTCGTGGCCGCCGTCTCCTATCACCTGGTGGAATTCCCCGCCCGGCGGGCGCTACGCCGCCTCGCCGACCGCGCGCCGCAGCGCACAAGGAAGCTTCGCGACGCACAATCGGTGTCGTGAAATCGGTTCTTCAACCTGCGGCGCGTATGGGTTAAGCCTGTCACGGGCGTAACAGTCGGAAACAGTACAGTATGAGAAAACGTCTCACGGCAGCCGTGGTTGCCGCGTCGATCGGGTTTTTCGCGGTGGCTCCCGCCCCCGCCCAGGCCGACGCCCCCTACTGGCAGTGCGTGACGTTCGCTCGCATGTTCTCTGGCATCCAGATCTTCGGCGACGCCTGGACCTGGTGGGGTCAGGCCGTGGACAAGTTCCGCACCGGCCGTGCGCCCGAGACCGGCTCGGTCCTGGTCTTCCGCCCTGAAGGCCGCATGTCGCGCGGCCACGTCGCCGTGGTCTCCGACATCATCACCGACCGCGCCATCCAGATCACCCACGCCAACTGGGGCGGCAGCCGCGGCAAGGTCGAAGAGAACGTCACCGTGGTGGACGTCTCGGCGAACAATGACTGGAGCCGGGTCAAGGTCTGGTACAACCCGATCAATGACCTGGGCACCACCGTCTATCCGACCTACGGCTTCATCTACAAAGGGGCTCGCGACGGCGCCGAGGTCGGCCGTCAGATGGCTTCGGCCACTGTGGGAACCGCCGCCGGCGCCCGCTGATCCGGCAGGCTCGACGGGCCGGGAGCGCGTGATCTCATGATCCATCTCTATCGCGCCGGAGCCCAGACCTTCGAGGTTCTGGACGTCGATCCGGCGACCTGGACCCTGACACCGGACGTCCTCTGGATCGACTTGGTGGCCCCGACTTTGGACGAGGACCGCGCCGTCGAGCGGGTGCTGGGCCTGTCGATCCCGACGCGCGAGGAAATGGCCGAGCTGGAGGCGTCCAGCCGCCTGTACCGCGAGGGCGGGGCCACCTATGTCACCGCCGATATCCTTCACAACGGCGATTCCGACCTGCCGACCCTCGACCCGGTGACCTTCGTCCTGACTGCGGGTCCGCTGGTCACCATCCGCTATTTCGATCCCAAACCCTTCGCCCTGCTGCTGGAGCGGATGGCGCGCGAGCCGGATCTGTGCGCCACCGGACCGGGCCTGTTCCTGCACCTGATGGAGGCGGTGATCGACCGGGCCTCGGACATCCTGTCCTTCAATGCCGCAAAGGCCGAGGCTGTCGCCTCCCACATCTTCGCCACCGGCCGAACGGTCGGCTTCGAAAAGCTGATCACCAAGCTGGGCCGCGCCCATATGGCCAACGCCCGGATCGAACAGAGCCTGTCGGGCCTGGCGCGCATCTTCGCCTATGTGGCGCCCGACGAGCGGATCGAGACGGTGACGGACGCCCGCGACCACCTGAAGTCCCTCTCGGGCGACGCCTCCAGCCTGATCGCCCACAACCAGGCCGTGGCCGCGACGATCAATTTCCAGCTCTCGGCGGCGCTGGGCCTGATCAACATCGAGCAGTCGTCGATCATCAAGATCGTTTCGGTGGCCTCCGCCGCCATCTTGCCGCCGACCCTGATCGCCTCGATCTATGGCATGAATTTCGAGCACATGCCGGAGCTGGCCAAGACCTGGGGTTACCCGGCCGCCTTAGTCGCCATGGCCGTGTCGGGCATCGCGCCTCTGATCTGGTTCCGGAGGAAGGGCTGGCTCTGAGGGGGCGTGGGGTGTGGGGTGTGATCTGGGCCGCCTTCAAGCGCCCACACCCCACACCCCAAACCCCGAACCCTCTGCCTTACCGCCTCGGCTTGATCGACAGTTGAAACGCCACGAGACCCTCGGTGACATCGCGGTCGAAACCTTCGCCGCCGCGTAGGCCCTCGGCCTTGATCTCGCGATAGACGACGCCGAACGAGCCCTGCATGTCGCCGCGGCGGTAGGCCACCCCGACGGAGGCGTCGCCGAGGAAGGAACCGGCGTCGTGGCTCATGCCCGATCGCGCATAGTCGCCGTCGCGCGTTCGAGCGAAGTTGTAGCCAACGGCCCGGCCGGAGCCGGCCGCATAGACATACCAGCGCGCCCGCTCGCCGAACCGCTCGGCGCCGTCGGGGGCCAGGGTGTCGGGTCCGATCTTCAGGGTGGCGCCCGCCTCGGCCGTGCCGCCGCTGTCGCCCACACCGACGCCCGCGTGGGGGGTCAGGCTGACCGCCAGGCCCGAGCGGGTGGTGGTCCGCGCCGCCTCCCAGCCCCGGGTGTAGGAGACGTCGTAGCTGGCGACGTCGAACCCGGCGGCGTCCAGGGCGGTCGGCGGGACCGGCGCCCCGTCGGCCCGTCGCAGGCCGCCGCGCGTGGTCAGGCGGACGCGGTCCGACACGCTTCCGTTCTCGCGCCAAATGTCGCGCCGTTCGACCACCGCGACCGCGCCCAGTCCGCCCGGCTCGAAGCCGCGCTGACCGCGTGCATCGTCCCGGAAATCAAGGGCGGGACCGAAAGCCGCCTCCGGCTCGATCGCGACGGCTGAATAGGTGGGTCCTGCGGCCCCGTCTCGATCCGCGACCGGCGCCGGATAGGCGGCCCGATCCGACAGGGCGCCGGCGGCCATGCCCGATGTGTTCAGCCGCGTCGTCGCGCTTTGCGCCCGATTCCGTTCGGGCGCGCGAGCTGCGGCGCGTCGGGCGGCGAGAGCGTTCATCTCCTGGGCCCGCGCCCATTCAGCGGTCATCGGGGCGGATGGCGTCTGGGCCATGGCGACCGTCGCCGGCGTCGACACGACCGCCAACCCCAGAACCATCAGGCCGGGAGCCGCAGCGCGGGCATGTCTCGCAGGTGAGTGCAACGGTCCCCTCTCAGTCCGTCAACGTGGGCCCACCGTGACTCGGAAACGGCCTGGACGCCAACGACATTTTTCAGACGCATTCCGAATGCGCCGGCCGAGGATCGGGTTCCCGAGACGACAACGGCCCGGATGCGGACATCCGGGCCGTTCGAACTTTGGATGAGGCGTCAGCCTACTGGCAGGCCAGGCACTCGTCATAGTCGGTGCGGGCGATGTTGAAGAGGTCCGGCTGGTTGGGATCCTTCTCTTCCTGCCCGGCCTTGTCCTCGGCGCCGGCGAAGGCGGCGCGCTGAACCGACTTGGAGCGCAGATAGTAGAGGGACTTCACCCCCCGCTCCCACGCGGACCAGTGCAGCATGTGCAGGTCCCACTTGTTGACGTCGCCCGGGATGAACAGGTTGACCGACTGGGCCTGGCAGATTTCCGGCGAACGGTCGGCGGCCAGTTCGATGACCCAGCGCTGGTCCAGCTCGAAGGCGGTCTTGTAGATCGACTTCTCGTCCTCGGTCAGACCGTCCAGGTGCTGGATCGAGCCCTCGTGCTCGAGGATGGAGTTCCAGGTCTCGTCGGTGTTCATCCCCTTGGAGGCCAGCAGTTCTTCGAGGAAGGGGTTCTTGACCGCGAACGAGCCCGACAGGGTCTTGTGGGTGTAGATATTGGCCGGGATCGGCTCGATGCCGGCGCTGGTCCCGCCGCAGATGATCGAGATCGAGGCGGTCGGGGCGATGGCCAGCTTGTGGCTAAACCGCTCCATGACGCCGCGCTCGGCCGCGTCCTCGCAGGCGCCCTTCTCTTCGGCCAGCAGGCGGCTGGCCTTGTCGGCCTCGCGACGCAGGTGCTTGAACAGACGCATGTTCCAGCTCTTGGCCATGGCCGATTCAAAGGCCACGCCCTGCATCTGCAGGAAGGAATGGAAGCCCATCAGGCCCAGACCCACCGAACGCTCGCGCTTGGCGGAATAGACGGCCGCCTTCATCTCCGGCGGGGCGCGGGTGATGAAGTCCTCGAGCACATTGTCGAGGAACCGCATCAGGTCCTCGATGAAGCGCGGATCCTCGCGCCATTCCATGAACTTCTCGGCGTTGACCGACGACAGGCAGCACACCGCCGTACGGTCGATGCCCAGATGGTCGCGGCCCGTGTGCAGCATGATTTCCGAGCACAGGTTCGACTGCTTGACCTTCAGGCCCAGGTCCCGCTGGTGCTGCGGCATCTGCCGGTTCACCGTGTCGGAGAAGATCAGATAGGGCTCGCCCGTCTGCATGCGGATGTCGAGGATCTTGGTCCACAGGTCGCGGGCGTTGACGGTCTTGCGGACCTCGCCGCTCTTGGGCGACTTCAGGTCGAACGTGCCGCCCGCCTTCACCGCCTCCATGAACTCGTCGGTGATGTTGATGCCGTGGTGCAGGTTCAGGGACTTGCGGTTGAAGTCGCCCGAGGTCTTGCGGATCTCCAGGAACTCTTCGATCTCCGGGTGATAGACGTCCAGATAGACGGCCGCCGAGCCGCGACGCAGCGACCCCTGGGAGATCGCCAGGGTCAGGCTGTCCATCACGCGGATGAAGGGGATGATGCCCGAGGTCTGGCCGGCGCCCTTGACCTTCTCGCCGATGGAGCGGACCCCGCCCCAGTAGGTGCCGATGCCGCCCCCGTTCGAGGCCAGGGCCACGTTCTCGTTCCACACCGACTGGATCCCCTCCAGGGAATCGCCCACCGCGTTCAGGAAGCAGGAGATGGGCAGGCCGCGGTCCGCGCCGCCGTTCGACAGCACCGGCGTCGAGGGCATGAACCACAGTTTCGACATATAGTCATAGACGCGCTGGGCGTGGTCATGGTCGTCGGCGAAGGCCGTGGCGACGCGGGCGAACATGTCCTGGTACGACTCGCCCGGCAGGAGATAGCGGTCCTCCAGGGTCTTCTTGCCGAAGTCGGTCAGCAGGTCGTCGCGCGACCGGTCAAGCTCCAGCGATCGCACCACCGACAAGTGCGGACGCGCCGCCGCCGTCTCGCCCGAAAGCGAAGTGAATTCCGTGGTTTTGAACGCCTCAAGGCCAGCCATATCGTCTTTGTCCTGAACAGTAGCGCAAGTGAACCGTTGCGACCTGACCACAGCATCTAGTGGTCGAACCGCCCCCTCGGTCCACATATAGGGCGCAGATGGTTGATGAGGCGGCAACGGGCATGACGATCACTTTCCGACCGAATCGCTCAGAAGACCGGGGATGGCCCTGTGGGCGAATCCCGTGACGGCGGCGCAAACGAGAGATGACGCCCCGGCGACAGGCGGTTTCGATAGCGGCCGGGCCCGATCACGATGGCGTGAATCGTCGCAGGTCGGAACGGGGCGACAGCTTGACCGTTTGGGCCGGATGTCTCCTGTCACACCCCCTGCCTTGACGCCCCGACCCCTTGCCGCCCGTCTGCTGGCGGCAGCGCGCACTGAGATCGCCGCCCTGGCCGCCCTGTTCATCGTGGCGCTGGGCGTGATGACCTTCGTCGAGGTGGCCGACGACATGACCGAAGCCGACGGCCAGGCCTTCGACTGGAGCGTCCTGCAGTTTCTCCGCCCCTATCCCGAGGATCCGGGCCGCGCGTGGGGGCCCTGGTGGATGAAGGAGGCGGCGGCCGACCTGACCTCGCTCGGCGGCATCTCGGTCCTGGGCCTGTTCGCCGTGATCGCCATCGTCTTCCTGATCCTGCAGCGCAAGCGCCTGTCGGCCCTGCTGCTGGTGATCGGCCTCGCCGGCGGCGTGGCCCTCAGCGAGGGGCTGAAGGCCCTGTTCGAGCGCGAACGCCCGCCGGCCATTTATCAGGCGGTGGAGACCATCAACGCCAGTTTCCCGTCCGGCCACGCCCTCTTGTCGGCGGTCTTCTACCTGACCCTCGGCGTCATGCTGAGCCGGGCCTTTCCGCAGCGGCGCCTGAAGGCCTACGCCCTGGGCGTCGGCGTGCTCCTGACGGTGACCGTGGGACTGACGCGCATCTATCTGGGCGCCCACTGGGCGTCGGACGTCTTCGCGGGATGGAGCGTGGGCGCCGCCTGGGCCATGGCCCTGTGGCTTGTGTCCTGGGCGGTCGAGCGTCGCCAGAGCCGCCACGCCTCTGGACCGCACGACGAACCCGCGCCGGCGGACTGACAACAGCCCGGGCCGCTCCGGCGGGCGCCAGGCCGGCGTAAGAGGCCGGCCTGGTGTTGGTCGAGCTCTCCCGCGTCAGCGGGCCTCAGGGCTTTGAATGTTCCTCATCACAACGCCCACAGCGGGCCACGACGAACACGACGAGGCCGCACCAGCCCGTCGTGCGCGCTGTGAAATCGCTGTGCTCGCTGTGGTGAACCCACGCGCCAGACCGGAGCCCGCTGCGCGGGATAGCCCGGCCGACACCAAACCCGAACACTGGCTAAGAAAAACGGCGGACCTGTGAGGGTCCGCCGGAAGGTCGCATCATCGAGAATGAGGCGCGGAGGCGACAGACAGGCCTTCGTTTCCGAGGGGCCCGTCTCAGTCGGGGGGCGTCGTCGCCTCCGCAGATGAATAACGTCGTCGCATGACGGGCGTTCCCGCCACAGGCGAAGTTTTTGTGTCGCGGCTCAGGCGGCTTCCTTCTGGCGCGACGGATGGAAGAACAGGGCCTGGCTGATCGCCGCCTTCACCGTTTCCGGCTGGAAGGGCTTGGTGATCAGGAAGGTGGGCTCGGGACGCTCGCCGGTCAGCAGGCGCTCGGGGAAGGCGGTGATGAAGATCACCGGCACGTCGAACTGTTTGAGAATGTCCTTGACCGCGTCGATACCCGAGGAGCCGTCGGCCAGCTGGATATCGGCCAGGACGAGACCGGGACGATGCTGCTTCACGGCCTCCACGGCTTCTTCGTGGGTGGTGGCCGTGCCGCTGACATTGTGGCCCAGGTCGCGGACCAGGCTCTCGATATCCGCCGAGATGATGGCCTCGTCCTCGATGATGAGAACGTCGGTGGCCAGTTCGGCGTCGATCTCGGCCTGGGCCGAGGCCAGAAGGCGCTCGACCTCGGACACGGGCGCGGACAGGATCTGGGCGGCCTCGGAGGCGGTGAAGCCTTCCAGGGCCGTCAGGAGGAAGGCCTGGCGCGAGCGCGGGGCGATGCGCAGCAGGCGGTTGGAGGCGTCGTTGCGGCCGATCTCGCCGCCGCTGGCGTCTTCCAGCTGGGCGCCCGAGGTGGACCAGATGGCGTGGAAGACCTGATAGAGGGCCACGCGCGGGGTCATCTCGCTGGACAGCTGAAGCTCGCCGGCGGCGAGGGCTTCCAGTGCGACACGCACATAGTTGTCGCCCGTCGCCTGATCCCCGGTGAGCGCCCGCGCATAGCGGCGGACATAGGGCAGGTGAGGCGCGAGTCTGGCCAGAAGGCTCATGTTATGTCTTTCCCCGACAATTCATTCTGGCGCTGCGAACGGCAGCGCTGGCATTCCGGAAACGTCGCGTTCCGGCCCGGGTTCCCAAAGAATCTGCAACCTTGGCCATATTTTGATGATGGCCCGGGAACCGGGGTGCGGCAGGCGACGTTCTGGGCCCATACAAGCGGACACGTCGGAAGCTCTCCGGCGCGAACCGCGTCATTCGGGTGGCGGCTGCTTACATGATTGATTCAACTGGTCCGACGTCCCGGCGCGACCCGGCTTCACAGGAGCCCGCCGCCGGAAGCGAGGAAGCGCGCCTTCGACAACAGGCGATCGGCGTCAAGCTGCGGCACATGTTCGATGAGGTCGTCAACGAACCCGTGCCGGACGAGTTTCTGGAAATCCTGCGTCGCGCCGATGCGTCGGCCGCGCCAGAAGGCAAGGACTGATGCGCTCTGCCTCCACGGCGCCCAAGCCGGATTCGACCGATGACGCGCGCTTCAAGCGTGAGCTGGTCGTCCTCATTCCCCACATGCGCGCCTTCGCCCGCACCCTGACCGGCGACGCCACCGCCGCCGACGACCTGGCCCAGGACGCCCTGATGAAGGCCTGGGACGCTCGGGCCTCCTATCAGATGGGCACCAACATGAAGGCCTGGACCTTCATGATCCTGCGCAACCAGTTCTATTCGGAGAAGCGCCGGTCCTGGCGAATGTCGCAGCTGGACCAAGAAGCCGCAGAGCGCACCCTGGTCGCCGTCGACGACCCCGAGGCCCCGGTGGCGCTGGACGAACTGCGTCAGGCGCTGAACACCCTGCCCGAGGAACAGCGCGAAGCCCTGATCCTCGTCGGCGCCGGCGGGTTCGCCTACGAAGAGGCGGCCGAGATCTGTCAATGCGCCGTCGGCACGGTCAAGAGCCGCGTCAGCCGCGCCCGCCGGGCCCTGCAGGCCACCCTTGAAAAGGGCGGTTACGGCCGTGACGGCCGGGCGGCGGGCGACGCCATGCGTTCCATCCTCGCGGATGCGGACCGTCTGAGCGCCGGCCTGCGGCAAGGCTGAGGATGGCGGTCGCCCGACGGCTGGCCGCGGGCCTCGGCGGCGGCTTCCTGCGTCGTCTGTCGCGCGGTCTCGGCCGGGGCCGCAATCGGTCACGTCGGGTCCAGGGCATTCGCTTCCGTCTGGGCGTGGCCATGGCCATCGCCCTGGCGCCCATCCTGTTTCTCGGCGCCGTCCAGACCCAGAGCCAGTTCCAGCGTCAGGCGGCGGATCGCCAGTCCGATCTGCAACTGGCCGCCAGCCGGGCGGCGGCCTCGGCCAAGGCCCGTCTGGACAGCACGTCGGTCCTGCTGGAGGCCCTCAGTCCCGAGGCCGTCGGCCCCTATTGCGCGCCGAGGCTGATGGCCCTCGTCGATCGGCTGGAGGGGTATGACGCCCTGGTCCGCATGTCGGCGGACGGCAACACCCTGTGCACCTCCCGGCCCGCCACTGCGCCCCCGTCCGACCCGGCTGCGGTCCGCTCGCGGCCCTGGTTCCAGCGCCTTCGGTCCGGCGAGGATTCGGTGGTGACGCGTTCGGTCTCGGCCCAGGTCAGGGAGCCGGCTGTGGTGGTGGCGACCCGTTCAGAGCGGCCGATGGGACGCTTCGACGGGGCCATGGTCGCCCTCATTCCCCTGTCCAGCCTGAGGCCCGATGTCCAGGACCCGGCCCTGCCTGCCGGGTCCGAGGCCGCCCTGACCGATCCCCAGGGCCGGATCCTGACCGCGACGGACCCCAAGGCCTTCAGCGTCGTCCGGGGCGAGCCGGTCGAGGGCTGGGTCGAGCGGGCGCGGACCGGCGATTCGGCCCTGTTCGAGGCCGATGATGCGAACGGCCAGCACAGGGTCTACGCCGGCGCCGCCCTGGCCGGCCGCGACGTCTATGTCCTGTTGTCGGCGCCCGCGCCCGGCCTCTTGTCCTGGGCGCGCCTCAACCCGATCGGCGCCCTGTTGCTGCCCTTGGCCGCCTGGTTCACCGCCTTCGCCGCCGTCATGCTGGTGTCCGAGCGGATCGTGGTGCGGTGGCTGGTCTATCTGGAACGGATCGCGTCCATCTATGCGCGGGGCCGCTATTCCGTGCGGCCGGTTCAGGCCCGACACGCCCCCGCCGAGATCCGCAACCTGGCCGACACCCTCGACGAGCTCGGCGAAAACATCTCCGTTCGCGACGCCACCATCCTGGCCTCGCTGGACGAGAAGGACGCCCTGATGCGGGAGATCCACCATCGGGTGAAGAACAATCTCCAGATCATCTCCTCCATGCTGTCGATGCAGCAGCGGTCGCTGACCGACGGCCCGGCCAAGGCGGCGCTCGGCGACACCCGCCAGCGCATCACCGCCCTGGCCCTGATCTACCGAACCCTCTACCAGTCCGAGAACATCCGCTACGCCGACGCCCGTGACTTCCTGACCGATCTGGTCGGCCAGCTGGTGGCCGGGGACATGGGGCGAGGTCCGGTGGTCGACAGCTCGGTCGAGGCCGACAGCCTGGTCGTCGATCCGGACAAGCTGGCGCCCCTGGCCTTGTGGCTGGTCGAGGCCGTCTCCAACGCCCAGAAACACGCCTTCGCCGGGCGGGGCGGCAAGCTGGAGGTGCGTTTCAAGGTGTCCGGCGACCGCAGCGTGCTGGAGGTCCAGGACGACGGCCCCGGACCGGACGAAGACCTGGCGCGCGGCGGGGTGGGTCGAACCCTGATGGGCGCCTTCGCCAAACAGCTGAGGGGCGAGGCGGAACTGGTTGCAGGCCCGAACGGCGGCTCCATCGCGCGCATGGTCTTCGCCACCCCCGAGGCCGTCATCCCCGACGATCCAGGCGATGTGATCCTGCGCGGCTGAACGCTTTGCGGAAATGCGCTGCCGAAACGGTCAGGCCGAGGAACCGCCTTCGGCCCGTCGCGTTAGTCGGACAAGCGGGACGGTGAGCGCCGGGCCCCGCAGACCTCTCACCAGACCTGGAGCATTCCCATGCGCAAGACCCTCGTTTTCCTGTTCGCCGCCGCCGCCCTGACCACCGCCGCCTGCAACACCGTCGAAGGCGTCGGCAAGGACACCCAGGCCGCCGGCTCGGCCGTCAGCGAAGCGGCCCGCGAAGCCGGCAACTGATCCGGCCTCAAGGCCTGACCATCAAGCCCCGCCGGTTCGTCCGGCGGGGCTTTTTGTCGTCCGGTTTGCCGCTTTCGCAGCCGGAGCGGCCTCGCTAGGGTGGGCTGACGCCCGCGCAGACGGGTCGAACGATGCAGAACGATCCAGGGGGCGAATGACATGGCGAGCACAGCGGGCAAGGGTGAGGCTCCCCCCCTCAGGACCGTCGTCGCCGCCTCGGCCGCCGGCACCGCCTTCGAGTGGTACGACTTCTTCATCTTCGGGTCGCTGACCACGATCATAGCCCGGCACTTCTACGCCGACGTCGGCGAGGCGACCGGCTATATCTTGGCCCTTTTGACCTTCGGCGTCGGCTTCGTCGTCAGGCCGCTCGGCGCCCTGGTGTTCGGTTGGTTCGGCGACCGGACCGGGCGAAAGGCGACCTTCCTGGCCACCATCATCCTGATGGGCGCAGCCACCGTGGCCATCGGCCTCTTGCCCGACTACGGCCAGATCGGCATCGTCGCGCCGATCCTGCTGCTCTTCATGCGCATCCTGCAGGGTTTCGCGCTCGGCGGCGAATACGGCGGGGCGGCCATCTATGTCGCCGAACACAGCCCGCCGAAGACGCGCGGCTATCTGACGAGCTGGATCAACACCACCGCGGCGCTGGGCCTGATCGGGGCGCTGGCGGTCATTCTGGGCGTACGCGCCATCGTCGGAGTCGAGGCCTTCGACGCCTGGGGCTGGCGCATTCCCTTCATCCTCTCGGGCGGCCTTCTGGCCATCTCCCTGTGGATCCGGCTCAAGCTGCACGAGAGCCCCGCCTTCAAGCGGATGGAGGCCGAGGGCGCCGGTCGCCGCGCCCCGTTCCGCGAGGCCTTCCTGACCTGGAAGAACGGCCGCTTCGTCCTGATCGCCCTGGTCTGCATCATGTTCGCCCAGGGGGCCGTCTGGTACGCGGGCTATTTCTACACCCGCTTCTTCATGGAGCGGGTGCTGAAGGTGGACGTCGGCACGGTGGACCAGTTGATCCTGGCGGTGACCATCGCCTCGGCCGGATTCTATGTCTTCTTCGGCTGGCTGTCGGACCGGATCGGCAGGAAGCCCGTCATGATCGGCGGCATGGTGCTGGCCCTGGTGGCCTTCTTCCCCGGTTTCCACGCCCTGACCCGCGCCGCCAACCCAGCCCTGGCCGAGGCCCAGGCCCGAGCCCCGGTGGTGGTGATCGCCGACCCGGCCGCCTGCGCCGTCCAGTTCGATCCGGTCGGCAAGGCGGCCTTCGCCTCGTCCTGCGACATCGTGAAGTCGGTCCTGTCCAACGCCGGGGTCTCCTACGAGAACCGGCCGGCCGAGCCCGGCTCCGTCGCCCTGGTTCGCATCGGCGGCGCCGAGGTGGATTCGGTCGAGGGGCGCAGCCTGGCGCCCGCCGAGCTTAAGGCCGCGCGTGCAGGGGTCGAGACCTCCATCAAGGCGGCCCTGGCGGAGGCCGGCTATCCGCTGAAGGCCGATCCGGCGCGGCTGAACTGGTGGGCGACCTTCGGGGTGCTGATGATCTTCATCATCGCCGCGACGGCCCTCTACGGACCCCAGGCGGCGGCTCTGGTCGAGCTCTTCCCGACGCGGGTGCGCTATACGGCCATGAGCCTGCCCTACAATATCGGCACGGGCTGGGTCGGCGGCCTCCTGCCCGCCGCCTCCTTCGCCCTGGTGGCCTGGTCCGGGAATATCTACTTCGGCCTCTGGTACGCCATCGCCTTCACCGCCGTGGCCGCCGTCAGCGCCATCGTCTTCCTGCCGGAAACGATGGGCCGGGACCTCGACACGATCGGCGACTGATTTTTCTGCGTGACCTGACGCGGGGGCAGGGCGTTATGGTTCTCCCTCCCCTTCATGGGGAGGGACGATCGCGCAGCGATCCGGGTGGGGATGTGTGATGCCGCACGCGCCCCGGACTTCCCCACCCTGGCTCCGCTTCGCTCCGCCGTCCCTCCCCACTCCGGGGGAGGGAGATTGGAGACTGTGATGAACACCGCCGCCCGCGACGCCGGACTAAAGCTGCTGCGCCAGCACGCCTTCATCGCGGGAGAGGCTGTGCCGGTCTCCGGCAAGGGGATCGCCGTCGACGATCCGGCGACCGGCGAGGTCCTCGGCCACATCCCTGACCTCGGCGTCGCCGAGACCGAGCGCGCCATTCAGGCCGCGCATGAGGCCTTCCCTGACTGGTCGCGCTCCGACCCGCACAAGCGCGCGGCCTTCCTGCGCGAATGGGCTCGTCTGATCGACGACAACACCGAGGGGCTGGGCGCCCTGATGGCTCTGGAGAACGGCAAGCCCTTCGAGGAGGCCAAGGGCGAGGTCGCCTATGCCAACTCGTTCCTGAAATGGTTCGCGGGCGAGGCGGAGCGGCTGATCGGCGAGACCCAGGACAGTCCGCTCGGCCATGTCATCCTGACCTTCAGACAGGCGGTCGGGCCCTGCGCCCTGATCACCCCCTGGAACTTCCCGGCGGCCATGCTGACGAGGAAGCTCGGCCCCGCCTTCGCCGCCGGCTGCACCGCCGTGGTCAAGCCGGCCAGCCAGACGCCCTTCACCGCCATCGCTCTGGCCGAACTGGCCTATGCGGCCGGCCTGCCCAAGGGAGCCCTCAGCGTCGTCACCGGCGACGCCGCGACCATCGGCGGCGTCCTGACGGCTTCGCCCCTGATCCGTAAGCTGTCCTTCACCGGCTCGACCCCGATCGGGCGGCTTCTGGCCGAACAGTCGGCCGGGACGCTGAAACGGGTGTCGATGGAGCTGGGCGGGGCGGCGCCCCTGATCGTCTTCGCCGACGCCGACATCGACGTGGCCGTGGCCGAGACCATCAAGGGCAAGTTCCGCAACTCGGGCCAGACCTGCGTCTGTCCCAACCGCGTCTATGTCGAGGCGTCGGTGGCCGAGGAGTACGCGACGAAACTGGCCGCCGAGGTGGCGAAGATCCCGGTCGGCCCGGCGTTCGAGCCCGGGGTCAAGGTCGGCCCCCTGATCGAGGACAAGGCCATCGACAAGGTCGAGAAGCATCTGGCTCAGGTGAAGGCCGACGGTGGCCAGGTCCTGACCGGCGGGGCGCGCCATGAACTGGGCGGCCGCTTCTTCCAGCCGACCGTGACCCTCGGCGGGGACGATGAACTGTTCCGCCGCGAGGAGACCTTCGGCCCCCTGATCCCCGTCTTCCCGTTCGAGACCGAGGCCGAGGTGATGGATAAGGCCAATGACTCGGAGTTCGGCCTGGCCTCCTATCTGTTCACCCGCGACCTCGACCGGGCCATGCGGATCGGCCGCCACATCGAGGCGGGGATGATCGGCATCAACACCGGCCTGATCTCCACCGCCGTCGCCCCCTTCGGCGGGGTCAAGTCGTCCGGCTACGGCCGCGAGGGCTCGATCCACGGCATCGATGAGTATGTCGATGTGAAACAGGTGACCCTGGCCCTGAAATAGGGGCGCTCAAACAGGCGTCAGTCCGCCGCTTCCAGATCCGTCTTCAGCCGGTCCAGCAGATCGACGGCCCGCGCCGCATGCGGGCCGATCCAGCGGTCGTGGACCTGTTTGATGGGCAGGGGGTTCAGGTGGTTCCACCGCTCCCGCCCCTGACGCTGGACGATGATCAGGTCGGCCCCCTCCAGCACCTTCAGATGCTGCATGACCGTGCAGCGATCCAGCGGCTGGAACTGGGCGCACAGGGCCCCGGTGGTCTTCGGCGCATCCTTCAGGGCGTCCAGCAGGGCGCGGCGCACCCCCGCCGACAGGGCCTTGAACACCCGGTCCTGATTCGCCTCGCTTGACATGTTATAAGAATATAACATTATGCCTGCGGAACAAGGAGCACAGGCCGATGGATTTGAAGTTTAAGGTGTCCGCCCGCGTCGCCCGCCCGGTCCATGAGGTGTTCGAGGCGGTGGCCGATCCGGCGAAGCTGTCCGGCTATTTCACCACCGGCGGCGCTGTCGGCCGGCTGGAGATGGGCAAGACCGTCCAGTGGGACTTCGCCGACTTCCCCGGCGCCTTTCCGGTCGAGGTGGTCGAGGTCGAACCGGACCGGCGCATCGTCCTGAAATGGGAGGCCAACGACGGCCCGCCGGAGGAGGGCGCGGCGTCAGCGGGCGCCGCCTATATGACCACGGTGGTCATGACCTTCGAGCCGCTTGACGGCGACAGCCGCACCCTTGTCACCATTGAGGAGAGCGGCTGGCGCGAAACCGAGATGGGGCTCAAGGCCGCCTTCGGCAACTGCATGGGCTGGTCCCAGATGCTCGCGGCCCTCAAGGCCTGGGTCGAGCACGGCCTCAACCTGCGCGAGGGGATGTACGTCTGAGGCCTAGACCGGCAACGCCCCCCGCTTGACCACCGTCCGCATGGCCACGCTGGAGGAGACGCGCGTGACGCCGGGGATGCGCGTCAGCTCGCGGGAGTGAACCCGCTCCAGGTCATCCACGTCGCGCACCACCAGCCGCAGCAGATAGTCCGACCCGCCGGTCATCAGATAGCATTCCACCACCTCCGGCACGGTGGCGATGGCCGTCTCGAAGGCGGTCAGGGCGCTCTCGGCCTGGCTGGACAGGGTGACCGTGACGAAAACGCTGATCGGCAGGCCCACGGCCCGTTCGTTGATGATGGCGGCGTAGCGGCTGATCACCCCCGCCGTCTCCAGCGCCCGCAGGCGGCGGAGCGACGCGCTCTCCGACAGATTGACCGCCCGGGCCAGGTCCGCATTGCTCATCCGCCCGTCCGCCTGAAGCGCACGAAGCATCTTTCGGTCGGTCGCGTCTAAGGTGACGGCGGAAACGGTCTTCATTCGGCAATCCAGCGGTGGTTTCTGCACATTTACGGCGATCAGTCGCGGAAATGAACAGGAACCTGCATTCTGATCGTCGCTAGAAGTCGAATCCAACAGCCATCTCGCCCGTCGGCGTCCCGCCCGGGCCTGCCCGGAGACCTCTGATGCGTGTCGGCGTTCCCAAGGAAATCAAGACCAACGAACACCGGGTCGGCCTGACCCCCACGGCGGTGCGCGAATACGTCGCCCACGGCCACACGGTCCAGGTCCAGACGGGCGCGGGCCTCGGCGCCGGCTTCACCGACGAGGACTTCAAGCGGGCGGGCGCCGAGATCGTCGCCGACGCCGCCTCCATCTTCGCGGCCAACGACATGATCGTGAAGGTCAAGGAGCCCCAGAAGGTCGAGTGGAAGATGCTGCGCGAGGACCAGATCCTCTACACCTACCTGCACCTCGCGCCCGACCCCGAGCAGACCAAAGGCCTGCTGGCCTCGAAATGCGCCGCCGTCGCCTATGAAACGGTGACCGACGCGCGCGGCGGCCTGCCGCTGCTGGCGCCCATGTCCGAGGTCGCCGGCCGGATCGCCGTCTTCTCGGCCGCCGAGACCCTGCTGAAGCACAACGGTGGCATGGGCCTCTTGTTCTGCGGCGTTCCCGGCGTGGCTCCGGCGCGGGTTCTGGTGCTGGGCGGCGGGGTCGTGGGCCTGAACGCCGCGCGCATGGCCATGGGTCTGGGCGCCGAGGTGGTGGTGCTGGAGCGGTCCATCCCGCGCATGGCCTATATCGACGAACTGACCGGCGGCCGGGTCATCACCCGCTATTCCTCCATCGGCGCCATCGAGGAGGAGGCCCTGAAGGCCGACGTGGTCATCGGCGCGGTCCTGGTCCCGGGCGCCGAGGCGCCCAAGCTGATCAAGAAGGACATGCTCAAGAAGATGAAGCCCGGCTCGGTTCTGGTCGACGTGGCCATCGACCAGGGCGGCTGTTTCGAGACCAGCCACGCCACCACCCACGAGGACCCGACCTATACGGTCGACGGCGTCGTCCACTACTGCGTCGCCAACATGCCGGGCGCCGCGCCGCGCACCTCGTCCGAGGCCCTGAACAACGCCACCCTGCCGTTCGGTCTGGCCTTGGCCGACCATGGTCTGGAGGCGCTGAAGAAGGATCCGCACCTCGCGCGCGGCCTGAACGTTCTCAAGGGCGAGATCACCTATCCGGCCGTGGCCGAGGCCATGGGTCTGTCGTGGAGCGATCCGTTCGGCGTCTGGGCCAAGGGCTGATCTCACCGGCTTCAGGCCAGGGCTCAGCTTGCTGTCGATGAGGGCGGCGGATAGATCGGCGACATGCTGATCCTGTCCGCCGCCCTTGCCGTTCTCGCCGTCCAGCAGCCGTCCGCTCCGCCGCCCGTCGAGTGGAGCCGGCGGCCGCCGATCGAATATCCCGAGCGGGCGCTCAGTGAGGACATCCGACGGGGCCGGGTCACCCTGAAGTGCCGGTTCGAGCAGGCCATGCCGCTCGACTGCGTCGTGGTCGAGGAAACGCCTGCGGGCTACGGCTTCGGCGCGGCGGCGCTGCGGGCTGTCCGGCGCGGCGTGGCGACCCCGGGCGTGGAAGGCGAACGGACCGTCGTCCTGAACTTCGTCCTGGGCTGAACCTAACGCCCCACGGCGTGCAGCGCCTGTCCATGGGCCCTCAGCCAGGCCCGGAACGGCCGGTGATCCCCGACCAGCCGGTGAACCACGCTCCAGTAGGCCGGACTGTGATCGGCATGGACCAGATGGGCCACCTCATGCGCGGCCAGATAGTCGAGCACGGCGGGCGGGGCCAGGATCACCCGCCAGGAATAGCGGATCGACCGGTTGTGCGGGCTGCACGAGCCCCAGCGCGAACGGGTGTCGACCATGGAGACGCGGACCGGCCTCTGACCCAGCGCCTTCAAATGGGTCTCGGTCCGCTCCAGCAGGGCCTGACGCGCCAGCCGTTTCAACAGGTTCTCGACGCGGCGGGAAAAAGCCTCGCCCTCGCCGCCCGAGCGGATGACCGGGCCGTCCGCATCCTCGGTCAGGCGCGCGGCGCCGGTCGTGCCGGTGGCTTCCAGCCGCGTCGGGACGCCGTGAACGGGAATGGTCCCGCCGGGCTCCAGCGGCGTGCCCTCGGGCCGGGCCGCCAGTCGTTCGGCGATCCAGACGGCGCGCGACCGGGCGAAGGCCACGGCGTCGGCCAGCAGCCGTTCACGCGGGGCCACGGCCACGGCCTCTCCGGCCCGCGCATCGATGCGGATCGAGATGCGGCGGGCGCGCGGATTGACCGTCAGACGCAGAGAGCCCCTCGTCCCCGGCAGAAGGGCTTCAAGCGGCAGTCTTTGACCGTGCTGATACGCGGGGCTCTTGGACAGCAGACTTTTCATTCCTGGCGATGAAGTCGGTGACGCGGGGATAAATCTCCTCGCGGAAGCGGCGGCCGTTGAAGACGCCGTAGTGGCCGACGCCCGGCTGCACATAGAGCAGGCGCTGGTCGTCGGGGATGTTGGGGCACAGGCCATGGGCGGCCTGGGTCTGGCCGACGCCGGAGATGTCGTCCTTCTCGCCCTCGACGGTGCACAGGGCGATGTCGGTGATGGCCGACAGGTCGACGGGTTTGCCGTGATGGACCAACTCCCCCTTGGCCAGGGCGTGCTGCTGGAACACCAGATCGATGGTCTGGAGGTAGAATTCCTCGGTCAGGTCCAGGACCGACAGATACTCGTTGTAGAATTCCTCGTGCTTCTCGACTCCGTCGCCGTCGCCGGCGACCAGGTGGCGGAAGTAGTCGAAGTGGGCGTCGCGGTGCCGCTCCTCGTTCATCGACATGAAGCTGTAGAGCTGGACGAAGCCCGGATAGACCCGCCGGCCGAAGCCCGGATAGGGCCAGGGCACGGTGTGGATCATGTTCGACTTGAACCAGGCGAAGGGCTTCTCCTCGGCCAGTTCATTGGTCACCGTCGGCGACAGGCGGGCGTCGATCGGCGAGCCCATGAAGGTCATGGAGGCCGGACGGTTGGGGTCGTTCTCGGCCGCCATCACGGCGGCGGCGGCGAGCAC
Source organism: Brevundimonas sp. (assembly GCF_052436175.1). GTDB lineage: Bacteria > Pseudomonadota > Alphaproteobacteria > Caulobacterales > Caulobacteraceae > Brevundimonas. Next base: position 77,772 of record NZ_JBQVNM010000004.1, read on the forward strand.
CGGCGGTCCGGGCTGGCAGACAGCCACGACGTGGGCGCGCGGCCCGATCACGGCCAGCATGTCCCGGACGTGGTCGATATAGTCATAGAAGTCGAACCGGCCCTCCAGCATCGGCACCTGCCGGGCGTTGGTCCAATCGGTGACATAGACGTCGTGGTCCTGGATAAAGGCCTCGACCGTGCCGCGCAGAAGGGTGGCGTAGTGGCCCGACAGGGGCGCCACGATCATGACCGAGGGCGCCGCCACCGGCTTTCCGGCCCGTTTCAGATCGCCGACGTTGCGGGCGAAGCGGATCAGCTTGACCCAGGGGCTCTGCCAAACGACCTGCTGGGTCGTGCGCACCGGCTTGCCGTCCACGGTGACGACCTCCAGGCCCCAGTCGGGCTTGCCGTAGCGACGGGTCACGCTCTCGAACAGTTCGGCCGAGGCGTAGGCGGTGCGGCCGATGGCGGTGTCGGCCATGGGATTGAGCGGGGAGGTCCAGAACTGGCGCGCCGCCTGGGCGCCGAGCCGCCAGGGTTGGGCGGAGGTATAGGCCAGTTCATGCAGGGCGTAGAGCATGGTCATCCGGGGATGGGTCCGTTTTCTGGCGCACGGATCGGTGTGCGAACGGCGATCATACACGATGCTGCACTGCGAAAACATAAATCCCGCACAAGAGGCTGTGGCGAGGCGGTCGGCGGCCTCGACACTGGCAGGGAGACGCGCCAGATTGGGTTCTCAAAAGAGACGCGCGGCGGACGCCCTCCGACCGCCGACATCAGGGAGACGATCATGGCCGCGACCAACCGCCAGTGGGTGCTGAGACAGAGGCCGCAGGGCCTGATCCAGGACGGCGACCTGGAACTGGTGGAGACCCCGGTCCCGGTCCCCGGCGCGGACGAGATCCTGGTCAGAACCATCTATCTCTCGCTCGACCCGACCAACCGCACCTGGATGAACGATTCCCAGGGCTATCTGCCGCCGGTGGCGCTCGGCGCCGTGATGCGCGGCCTGACCTTGGGCGTGGTCGAGCAGTCGAACTCGGACCGGTTCCAGCCGGGCGATCTGGTCACCACCGCCGCCGGAGGCTGGTCGGACCGGGCGGCCATCCCCGCCGCCGCCGCCAGCCGCGTGCACCGCGCGCCCGGCCTGCCGCTGACGGCCAATATGTCGGTGCTCGGCATGACCGGCATGACCGCCTATTTCGGCGTCACCGACGTGCTGCGGCCCGAGCCGGGTCAGGTCATGGTCATCTCGGCGGCCGCCGGCGCCGTCGGCTCCATCGCGGGCCAGATCGCCAAACAGAAGGGCGCCCATGTCATCGGCATCGCCGGCGGCCCGGCCAAATGCGCCTGGCTGACCGACGAGCTCGGTTTCGACGCCGCCATCGACTACAAGAACGAGGACGTCGGCGAGGCCCTGGACCGGCTGGCGCCCAACGGCGTGGACCTGAACTTCGAGAATGTCGGCGGCGATATCATGGTGGCGGTCTGGAACCGGCTGAACATCCACGCGCGGATGGCTGTTTGCGGCATGGTCTCGGCCTATAACGCCACCAAGCGCCCGCCGTCGCCCGACCTCAGCCGCCTGATCACCCACCGGATGACGATGCAGGGCTTCCTGGTCATGGACTATTCGCCCCGCGCCAAGGAGATGGTCGCCGAGCTCGGCCCCTGGCTGGCCGAGGGCAAGGTCAAGTGGAAGGTCCACGTCGACAACGGGCTGGAAGGCGCGGTGACCTCGCTGAATCGCCTGTTCACCGGCGATCACGATGGCAAGCTGCTGGTCCGCGTGTCAGAAGAGCCCTGAAGCGTCTTTCAGGATTTCCGTCGATGAGCGACCCGCTGCACGTCCATTTCGAGGACATCGACAACGGCCAGGTGCTGCAGCTCGGCGCCATTGCGGTGGACGAGGCCGGGGTGGAGGCCTTCGCCGAACGGTTCGCCCCGGGCTGGGATCCGGCCTACGGGGCGCCGGACGCCATGATCTATGCCCTCTGGTCTCGCCTCGCGACCGAGAAGGCCGCCGGTTGGGCCCAGACCAAGGTCCTGGCCGTCGATGGCCTGCGTTTCCTGCGCAACCCCCCGCCCGGCGAGCTCCTGCGCGCCCGGATGACGGTGATGGGCAAGGATCCCGTGGGCGACGAGAAGGGCATCGTCATCGCCCAGCACGACCTGCTGGACGAAGGCGGACGTCTGGTCTTCTCCTGCCTGACCCGAGCCCTGTTCACCCGGCGATAGGCCGCCGGAGCCCTTGCCGGACTGAAACAAAAAGGCCCCGCCGTCGCCGGCGGGGCCTTTTCCTTGGGGCGTGACCTCGGTCAGGCGTTGCCGGCCGGGGCGTTCGAGCGTTGGACGGCCAGGGCGATCAGGCCGTCCCAGCCCAGCAGGGAGGGCAGGTGGGCGTAGATCTGGCCCAGGGCGCCGTTGTCGCGCAGCTCGGCCAGCTTCTCGGGCGACAGGGCCTTCAGCTTGTCTTCCGACACGGCCTGGTACTCGGCCAGTTTCTGGGGCTGGCCCGGGTTGCCCTGTTCGTCGCGCGGGGTGAAGACGGCCTCACGCGTGTCGAACAGGTCCAGTTCGTTCAGCAGGGCGACGAAGGACTCGGTGCGCTGACGCTCGCCCTCGAAGTTGTTGCAGAACTCCATGGCGGCGTTGACGTAGTCGCTGGGCTCGCCGTTGACGAACAGCGGCACCTCGCCGCCCTTGGCGACGAAGGGCGCGGCGCGGTCGATGCACAGGATCATGCGGTTCTGTTCCTGGTCGTTGGCGAACACGAACGGATAGCGACGAGCGTAGGCGGGGATGTAGCAGTCGCCGCGCAGGGCGCCGGCGGCGTCGATGAAGAGGTTCTGGCCTTCGCCCAGACCCATGACGGCCACGGGTTGTTTGGTGTCGCCCAGGAAGATCACCGGATAGGACAGGGCCGCCGGAGCGAACTCTGTCACCGTCAGAGGCACCAGATGCGACTGGGCGATGAAGGCGTAGGGGTTGTCGGTGGCGTTGACGCCCAGATCGCCATGAGCCTCGATCGTGATCGGCTCGGGCTGGCTGTAGAACAGGACGTTGCCGGTCAGCGGGGACTCGGAAGGCAGGGGGGTGTCGGTCATGACGCGTGGCTCTGTGAGAGAGGCTCGGTGAAGAGGACCTCTGAAAAATGAAAGCCGGGGTCCATAGCCGATGCAGACGACGGCGGCAAACGCGGCGGCGCGGATGCGAGTTGCGGCGACGGACCGGAGCCCTTAGCTGTGGGGCATGGGAACGGCCTGCGGTCACGAACATCATCAGCATCCGCCCGGCGTCGAAGCCGTCGGCCGGGCGTTGGACGTCGCCGAACAAAGGTGTCTGACCGACGGCGACCGGATGACCGCGCCGCGCCGCCGCGTGCTGGAGCTGCTGCTGACGGCGGGCGAGCCGGTCAAGGCCTATGACCTGATCGCCCGCTATGGCCCGGACGGTCAGGCCGCCAAGCCCCCGACCGTCTATCGCGCCCTGGAGTTTCTGGAGCGCAAGGGGATGGCGCACCGGATCGCCTCGATCAGCGCCTACGTCGCCTGCACCGCCGCCGACGGCGCCGGGGCCCGGGGCCATGCGGCCGCCTTCCTGATCTGCGACTGCTGCGGCGCGACCGAGGAGGTCGTCGCCCCGGTGGGCCAGACCTTCGCTGTGGCCGCCGACGCCGCCGGCTATGCGCTCGAACGCACGACCATCGAAGGGCACGGCCGCTGCCCCGCCTGCCGCGCGGCGAGCTGAGCCCGACCTTCATGACGGATTTCGCCACGACGGACGTGACGGCGCCGAGACGATGCACCCTGTCGTTGCCCGCGCGCGGCGGAGAGATGGCCCTGATCGAGATGGGGGATCCGGATCGGCCGGTCGATCTGGTCTTCGTCCACGCCAACGGCTTCAACGCGCGGACCTATCGCACCGTCATGGCGCCGCTTGCCCAGCGCTTCCGCATCCTGATGCCCGACCTGCGCGGCCACGGCCGGACGCGATTGCCCGTGCAGACGGCGGGGCGGCGCGGCTGGGACGATCTCGGCGACGACCTCGCCGCCCTGCTGGACACGATCGAGGGGCCGCCCGTAGTTCTGGCCGGCCATTCCATGGGCGGGACGTCCAGCCTGCTGGCGACCGGAAAGCGGCCGGATCGGGTGTCGCGGCTGGTGCTGTTCGATCCGGTGATCTGGAGCCGGGGCGCCGCCTTCGCCTTCCGCTTCCCGATCCTGCGCGACCTGCCGTCCCGCATTCCCATGGTCAAGGCGGCGACCAGGCGACGCCGGACCTTCGACGACCGGGAGCAGGCCCTGACGGCCTATCGCGGGCGCGGCGCCTTCAAGGGCTGGCCCGACGCCATGATCGCCGACTATCTGGAGGACGGTCTGGTCGAGACGGCCGAGGGCGGCCTGGTTCTGGCCTGTACGCCCGAGTGGGAGGTGTCCAACTACATCGCCCAGGGCCATGACCCCTGGCGGGTTCTGGACCGGCTGGACCGGCCTCTCCGGGTGCTGAAGGCCGAAACCGGATCGCCGTGCCGCGTCGGCCCTGATGCGCGCCGTCGCCGCTCGGTCGAGACCGTGGCGGGCGGGAACCACTTCTTCCCCATGGTCATGCCGGACGTGGCGCGAGCGGCGCTGACGGCCGCCTGCGACGCGAGCTGATCAGTCGACGGTTTCAGGCTCGACGGCTGCGGCCGGTTCGGTCTTCGGCAACCCGGCCTTCGGAGCCTTCGCCTTCTTGAGCTTGGCGACCTTCTTGGGCAGGTCGCCGCCCTTGCGCGCCGCCTTCTCGGCCTTGCGGGCCTCCTTGGCGGCCTTCTTGGCCAGCTTGGCCTCGGCGCGGGCGGCCTCCGGCGCCGCATCGGCCGTGACAGCCAGGTCCGAAAGCATCTCCAGGAAGCCCTCGCGCCGGTTCTTGGGCAGCAGGGCCATGATTCGCTTGTCGGCGGCGGCGACGCGGGGGCGGGCCGCTTCCAGCAGGGCCAGCCCTTCCGGGGACAGGCGCACGGCCTTGGCCCGGGCGTCGATGGTCGAGCGTTCGCGCGCCAGCAGGCCCTTGGTCGTCATCCGCGCCACCAGATCCGCGAGGGTCGATCGGTCGATGCCGGTGGCCCGGACCAGATCGGTCTGGGTCAGGCCCTCCCTGGCGGCCACGGCCTCCATGACGGCGAACTGGCGCTGGGTCGGCCCGTCGGAACCGGCCTCCTCGGCGTAGATGTCGAGCGCCAGCTGCAGGGCGCGATGCATCAGATGGCTGGGCGACTGGGCCAGGGGCCCCGTCTTCTTCGCCTTGCCGGACTTCACCATGTCGCATCCCCCAAGCCTTCAGGCCGTGTGCGGAGGGTTATCAGTCCGGCTTTACGGTTTGACGACAGGCGGCCCTTCGCGGGCGGACCGCGGCCTCAAGCTTGCCTCGTCGAGCATTTCCGCGAGGATCGCCTGACCGGACACGGTGTCGGTCAGTGCGCCTGTAGCCGCTAGAGCGCCAAGTTCCTGCCGGACCAGGTCGACCGCCAGACCGAGGGCCTGGATCGCCGTGGCGCCGAAAACAGGCAAAGGCTGCTGGAACCGCCCTTTGACGAGGATGGAACAGGACCAACAGTCGGGGAGGACCGCGCTCCACTCGGGCGCCCCGATCGACGCCTCCACCGTTTCGGTACGCCCGTCCGGGCGGGTCAGTGTCAGGGACCAGACGAACAGCGGGCTGATCATGGCGGCGTCCCCGGTTCCCGCGCGGGCCTAGAGCCCGGTGTCCGGCGAGACCGGCTCCGGCTCCTCGTCCTTGATGAGGTGCTTCATGATGAAGAAGACCTGCCAGATGCCGAAGGCGGCCGAGGCGATCCAGAGGCCGCCCCGGAAGGCGACCCAGGTGTCGTCCGACTGGGTGCGCCAGATGATCTCGTTCACGATGCAGACGGCCGCGAAATAGAGGCCGTATCTCAGGGTCAGGCCGCGCCAGCCCCGGTCGGTGATCTTGATGGCCTCGCCCAGCAGATATTTGAACGGATATTTGCCCAGCGGCAGCGAACCCAGCAGCACGGCGGCCAAGAGGCCGTTCTGGATCGACAGCTTGATCTTCAAGAGGTTCGGGTCGTGGAACACCAGGGTCAGCACCCCGAAGATCAGGGCGAAGCCGCCGGTCAGCAGGGGCAGGGGCGCCAGCCGCCGCTCGACGACATAGCCGACGATCAGGGCGATGGCCGAGGCGCCGATCAGCACCCAGGTCGCCTGAAGCAGGGCCTCCTGACCGTCCAGTCCGCGCGCGAACCGGTTGACCGCATAGGCGGCCATGAAGGCGACCAGGGCGCCGAAATCCACGGCCTGACGGATGTTGGAGCCCTTGCGGTTCGCTTCGGCCATGACGTCAGTCCTCCAGCCCGACCAGCGACCGGGCGAAGGCGCGGGCGTCGAACGGTTGCAGATCCTCGACGCCTTCGCCGACGCCGATCAGTTTCAGGGGGGCGTCGGACGCCTGGGCCACCGGAACCAGCACCCCGCCGCGCGCCGTGCCGTCCAGCTTGGTCATCACCACCCCGGTGACGAAGGCGGTGCGCCCGAAGATCTTTTCCTGCTCCAGGGCGTTGCGGCCCACCGTGGCGTCCAGCACCAGCAGGGTCTCGTGCGGGGCCTCCGGATCGATCTTCTTCAGCACCCGCACGATCTTCAGCAGTTCGTCCATCAGGGCGGACTTGTTCTGCAGCCGGCCGGCCGTGTCGATCAGGACGACGTCGAAGCCCTCGGCCCGGGCCTTGGTGTAGGCGTCGAAGGCCAGACCGGCGGCGTCGGCCCCGTCGCGACGGCTCTCGAAATGGGCGCCCGCGCGCTCGGACCAGACCTTCAGCTGCTCGCGGGCGGCGGCGCGGAAGGTGTCGGCCGCCACGATCATGACCCTGGCGCCCTTGCCGGTCAGGTCGGCGGCGATCTTGCCGAGCGTCGTCGTCTTGCCCGAACCGTTGACCCCGACGAACAGCACCACGAAGGGCTTGATCCCCCCGGCCACGCCCTCGGGCCCCAGCGGATCGAAGCTCGCCTGACGGTGGGCCAGTTCGGCCGCCACGGCCTCGGCCAGAGCCTCCTTGACCTCGCGCTCGTCGGCGCCCTTGCCGAAACGCAGGTCGCGGAAGCGGTTCACGATCCGGTCGGTCGCCGCCGGGCCGAGATCGCTCTCCAGCAGATGCTCCTCCAGCCGCTCCAGAGCCTCTTCGCCGAGGGGCTCCTTGACGAAGGTGGAGACGACCTGATCGGTCATCTGTCTGGACGACTTCGAAAGGCCGTCGCTCAGCCGCTGGAACCAACCTTTTTTGGGCGTATCGCTCATGGGATCAGGCTTTAGACACCAGAGTGTGAAAGGTCACGTCGTCTGTGCTAATCCGCACATTCAGAGCGGAAGAACAGATGTCCGAGACCCACGCCTTCTTCAGCCCTCACACCCACGGCTTCGTGCGCGTGGCCGCCGCGACGCCGGTGGTCCACATCGCCGACCCCAGGGCCAACGCTGCCGAGCATGAGGCCCTGATCCGTAAGGCGGGCGAACAGGGCGTCGATCTGATCGTCTTCCCCGAACTGTCGCTGAGCGCCTACGCCATCGACGACCTGCACATGCAGGCGGCCCTGCTGGAGGAGGTCGAGGCGCAGATCGACCGTCTGGCGGCGGTGACGGAGGAGACCGGCGTGGTGGCGGTGATCGGGGCCCCGATCCGCAGCGGCGACGCCCTGTTCAACTGCGCCGTGGTGATCGGCGGCGGCGAGGTGCTGGGCGTGGTTCCCAAGACCTATCTGCCCAACTACCGCGAATATTACGAGAAGCGGTGGTTCGCTCCCGCCCCGGCCCGCACCGAGGACAGCGTCGTCATCAACGGCGAGACGGTGGATTTCGCGCCCGGCCTCATCTTCGAGGCCGTGAACCGGCCGGGCTTCGTCTTCGCCGTCGAGATCTGCGAGGACTTCTGGGCGCCCCAGCCGCCCTCGACCCGGGCCGCGCTGGCGGGCGCGCGCATCCTGCTGAACCTGTCGGCGTCGAACATCGTCATCGGCAAGGCGGACGAGCGGGCCATGCTGAGCGCCAGCCAGTCGTCGCGCGCCATCGCGGCCTATGTCTTCACCGCCTCGGGCTGGGGCGAGAGCACCACCGACCTGGCCTGGGACGGTCAGGCGACGATCCATGAGCTGGGCGCGAAACTGGCGGAGGGCGAGCGGTTCGCCCTGACCTCGCACCTGACGGTCGCCGACGTGGATGTGGACCGGATCGGTCTGGACCGTCTGCGCAACGGCACCTTCTCCGAATGCGTCCGCAACGAGGGCGAGGCGGCGACCGTCGTGCCGTTCGAGGCGCGGGACGCCGCCGCGACCGGCGCCCTGCTCCGCCCCCTCGACCGCTTCCCCTTCGTCCCCGACGACCCCGCCCGGCTGGATCAGGACTGCTACGAGGCGTTCAACATCCAAGTCCAGGGTCTGATGCGGCGCCTGAAATCGACGGGCTCGAAGAAGATCGTCATCGGCGTCTCCGGCGGGCTGGATTCGACCCAGGCCCTGCTGGTCGCCTGCCGCGCCTTCGACCGGCTGGAGATGCCGAGGACCGATATCCTGGCCTATACAATGCCCGGCTTCGCGACGTCGGAGGGCACCAAGTCCAACGCCTGGGCCCTGATGAAGGCGCTGGGCGTGACCGGCGCTGAGCTCGACATCCGGCCCGCCGCCGAACAGATGCTGAAGGACATCGGCCATCCGTTCGCGGACGGCCAGCCGGTCCACGACATCACCTTCGAGAACGTCCAGGCGGGCCTGCGCACCGACTATCTGTTCCGCCTGGCCAACCAGAACGGCGGCTTTGTGCTGGGCACCGGCGACCTGTCGGAACTGGCTCTGGGCTGGGCCACCTATGGCGTCGGCGACCACATGAGCCACTACAACGTCAACGGCGGGGTGGCGAAGACCCTGATCCGGCACCTGATCCGCTGGGTGGCGGGCAGGGAACATGACGGCGCCGCCGCCGATGTGCTGCACGCCATTCTGGACACGGAGATTTCGCCCGAGCTGGTCCCGGCCGGCGCGGACGGCAAGATCCAGTCGACCGAGGGGACCGTCGGTCCCTATGCCCTGAACGACTTCTTCCTGTTCTACATCAGCCGGTTTGGCCTGAGGCCGTCCAAGGTGGCCTTCCTCGCCCATCAGGCCTGGGGCGATGCGTCCAGGGGCGAATGGCCCGCCAACACGCCGGACGACGAGAAGGTCGAATACGATCTGGCGACGATCAAGTTCTGGCTGCGGAAGTTCCTGATCCGCTTCTTCCAGACCAGCCAGTTCAAGCGCTCGGCTCTGCCCAACGGGCCCAAGGTGGTGACCGGCGGCTCGCTGTCGCCGCGCGGCGACTGGCGTGCGCCGTCCGACGGCAACGCGCGCGTGTGGCTGGACGAACTGGACGCCAACGTCCCGGATTGACGCTCACCTCCCCATCGCCCTTCGGCGATGAAGAGGTGAAAGACGGTCAGGCCGCCAGGGCGACCGGGGCGGCGGGCATCGAGCCGGCGGCGAAGTTGATGTCCTGGGTCAACTGGCCCAGAGCCTTCTCCGCGTCCTCGACATCCTCGCGGCCCTTCTCGCCCTTGGCCTTCGCGGCCTCGGCGACCTTTTGCAGGATATCCTTGAGCGCCTTGGCCAGGTCGCGCGCCTGTTTGAGGAAATCCTCGGCGTCGGCCGCCTCGGCCTTCCTCGCCTCACGGTCGCGTTCGCGGGCCTGGGCTTCGGGCGAGGACTGGATCTGGCGATAGAGTTCGGCGGCCCGGGCGGCGGCCGTGTCGGGCTTGTCGTCCTGACCGACGCCTTCCTGCGTCTCGGCCCCGTCAGTCGCGACGGCGGGTTCGGCGGCCGGAACAGGCTCTCCCCCGGCAACGGCGTCTTCGGCTCCGGCGGCTGCGTCGGCTGAGGCCCCGGCCCCAAGCGTCTGGGCTCCCGCCGCCGCACTCGCATCGACGCTGACCCCGCCGCCGCCGGAGCCCGCTGCGCCCGCATAGGCCTTAACCGCCGCAGACAGCTCGCGCGACAGGGCGGCGATCTGGCGGGCGGTCCCTTCCGGGTCCATCGAGGCCGTCATCTTCAGCATGGCGATGCGCTGCTTGATCTGCTCCAGCTTGCGCCGCGCCATCTCCTTCTGGACGTCCTTGGCCGCGGTGCGCGCCTGTTTCAGCGTCTCGATGGCCTGTTCGGCCTCTTTCTGCTTGGCCTCGCGCCGCTTCTCCAGAGCCTCGGCGCGCGCGTCCGCGACGGCGGCGAAACCGGTCAGGGCGGCGGTGGAGGTCGAGGCCACGGGGGACATGTCGCCAGCCTACGCCCGACAGGCTTAGGCGCGGGTAAACGGCGCCGGTTCGACCCCGCCTGTAAATCGCCGCTCTCTTGGGGTATAGGCCCAGCGCTCAAGCAGCACGGCTCCGCGAGCCGCGCGTTAGCGCCCTGACAAAGTCTCCGATGAAATTTCTCGACCAGGCCAAGATCTATATCCGCTCCGGCAACGGCGGGGCGGGCTCCGTCTCGTTCCGGCGCGAGAAGTTCATTCCCAACGGCGGGCCGGACGGCGGCGACGGCGGCACGGGCGGCTCGGTCTGGATCGAGGCGGTCGAGGGGCTGAACACCCTGATCGACTATCGCTATCAGCAGCATTTCAAGGCCCAGACCGGCCACCACGGCCAGGGCCGCCAGATGCACGGCGCCAAGGGCGAGGACGTGGTGCTGAAGGTCCCGGTCGGCACCCAGGTGCTGGACGAGGACAAGGAGACGGTCCTGCTGGACATGGACGAGGCGGGCAAGATCGAATGCCTGCTGCGCGGCGGCAACGGCGGCTGGGGCAATGTCCGCTTCAAGGGGCCGGTCAACCAGGCGCCCCGTTTCGCCAATCCGGGCCAGGACGGTCAGGAGCGCTGGATCTGGCTGCGGCTGAAACTGATCGCCGACATCGGCCTGGCGGGCCTGCCCAATGCGGGCAAGTCGACCTTCCTGGCGGCGGCGTCGGCCGCCCGACCCAAGATCGCCGACTATCCCTTCACCACCCTGGCGCCCAACCTCGGCATGGTGGACCTGTCGCCGTCCGAGCGGTTCGTCATCGCCGACATCCCCGGCCTGATCGAGGGCGCCAGTGAAGGCGCGGGTCTCGGCACGCGGTTCCTGGGCCACGTCGAACGCTCGGCCTCCCTGATCCATCTGATTGACGGCACCCAAGACGACGTCGCCGAGGCCTATCGCATCATTCGCGGCGAGCTGGACGCCTATGGCGAGGGTCTGGCGGAAAAGGTCGAGATCCTGGCCCTGAACAAGATCGACGCGCTGGATCCCGAGACGCGCGAGGCCAAGGCCGCCGAGCTGGAGGCCGTCGCCGGCCGTCGCCCCATGCTGGTCTCCGGCGTCTCGGGCGAAGGCGTACCGGAACTGCTGCGCGCCGCCTGGGCCGAGGTCAGGAAGACGCGCGGCGAGATCGACAGCGATGGCCGCGTGGTCGACCAGGCCGGCGCCTGGACGCCGTGACCGACCTTTCCTGTCGCCAATATTGTCAGGACAAGGCCGTTCCGGCGTGTTAGCGCACCCCTGAGCATAAGCCGTCCAGAGCGCGTTCCGCCTTGTCCTTCTTCCACGCCGGTCCCGCGCCCAAGGCCTCCGGTCCCCGTTCGGGGGCGCTGAGGGATGGGCTGGACCTGGCACCGGGGATGACGGTCGGTCTGTTCGGCGGCTCCTTCAATCCGGCGCATGACGGCCATCTGCATGTGGCGGAGACGGCCCTGAACCGGCTGGGGCTGGATCGGGTGGTCTGGCTGGTCTCGCCGCAGAACCCGCTGAAGGGGCGTCAGGAGACCGCGCCCCTGGACGCCCGAATGGCCTCGGCCCGGGACTGGGCGCGCGGTCCGTCGATGATCGTCTCGGACGTCGAGACCCGGATGGGTACGGCCTGGACCGTCGACACCCTGAGGGCGATCAAGGCCCGCCATCCCGGGGTGCGTTTCGTCTGGCTGATGGGGTCGGACAATCTGGCGACCTTCCACCGCTGGCGGGGCTGGACCGACATCATGCGGATGATGCCGGTGGCGGTGTTCGCCCGGCCCGGGTCCATGCTGGAAAGCCGCTCGGCCCCGGCCGCGCGTCGCTTCGGTCCCTGGCGGGTGTCGGAGGCCGAGGCGCGGCTTCTGCCCCTGATGAGCGCGCCGGCCTGGACCTATCTGACCGCGCCCCTGAACCGCAGTTCCTCCACGGCGCTCCGGGCGGCGGGCCGTCACGCGAAGTCGTGAACACGGGCGCCGGGTGACCTGAGACGCGATCCGTGCTACAGGCGGGCTTTAGTAACCACCTCGGAGCCCTCCGCTGACCCCCTCGACCGCGTATGACGCGCAAGACGAAGCCGTTTCCAATTCGGCCCACGAAGAGGACGCCTATGTCGCCCTCCATGACGAGGACGGTGAGTCTGACGCTGGTTTCGATGGTCCGCGTGACCCGCTGCCGGTCGGCGCCACCGATCTCGAAAACGCCATTCTGAAGAAGCTGGACGACGACAAGGCCCTCGACATGGTCCTGATCGACCTGAAGGGTAAATCCCCGATGGCCGACACCATGATCGTGGCTTCGGGCCGCTCGCACCGCCACGTCGGCGCCTTGGCCGATCACCTGCTGCGCACGCTCAAGGATCACGGCCTGGGCAAGGTCAAGGTCGAGGGCCTGCCGCACTGCGACTGGGTTCTGATCGACGCCGGCGACGTCATCATCCACCTGTTCCGCCCCGAGGTCCGCGTCTTCTACAACATCGAGAAGATCTGGGCCGTGGACAGCGCCCACCGCACCCCCTCCGCCGTCTGATCCCATGAAGCTGGCCGTGGCCGCTATCGGCAAGCCCGGGCGCGGGCCCGAGGCCACGCTGGCGGCCGACTACGCCTCGCGCGCGACCTTGGCCGGGCGGTCGCTCGGCCTCGGTCCGCTGGAGCTGATCGACCTCGAGCCGCGCAAGACCGGCAAGGCGCCGGAGGCCGAGTTGCTGCTGGCCGCCGCCGAGGGCGCACACCTGATCGCCTGCGACGAGCGGGGCAAGACCTATGGCAGCCGGGCCTTCGCCGATCACATCGCGACCCTGAGAGATCGCGGCGAGCGCAAGCTTGTCTTCGTCATCGGCGGGGCGGACGGGCTGGATCAGTCGGTGCTGGACGCGGCCCGGTCGACCCTGGCCTTCGGACCCCAGACCTGGCCACACGCCCTGGCGCGGGCCATGCTGGCCGAACAGGTCTATCGGGCCGTGACCATCCTGGCCGGATCGCCCTATCATCGCGACTGAATGAAACGGCTCCTGATCCTGTGCGGCGTCGCAGCGCTCGCGGCCACCCCGGCCGTGGGCCAGAGAACACCCGCGCCGAACGCCGAACTGCCGGGTCTTCAGGCCGAGTATCGCGACGAACTGGTGCGGGCGCGGCGCTTGCGGGCCGACGCTCTGGAGGCTGCGGGCGAACTGGCCGAGCTGAACCGACGGCTGGCGGGCCTGCAGCAGGCCCAGAGCGCCGATGACGCCCAGGTGGCCGCCCAGCGCGCGCGTCTGGACCAACTCAGCCGTCGCGAGGCCGAGCTGGTCGCCGTCCTGTCGCGCGCCCGGGCTAAACAGGGGCGTCTGCTGTCGGGGCTACAGATGATGAGCCGGGATCCGCCGCCGCCCCTGCTGATCCCCGCCGACCGGGCCGTGGATACGGTGCGCGCGGCCATCCTGATGCGGGCCATGGCGCCGGAGCTGGAAAAGCGCGCCCGGGCCGTCGTCGCCCAGCAGGAGGAGATCGCCCGCGTGCGCCGACTGGCGGTCCTGTCGTCCGAGCGGCTGCTGACCCTCGACTCGAGCCAGACCGACCGCCGCTCCGACATCGAACAGCTCAGCCGCCGCAAGACCGCCCTCATGGCCGTGCTGCGCGCCGACGCCGAACGCTCCGAACGGGCCGCTCGCGTGCTGGAGGCGCGCATCCGGGCCCTGGGCGGACGACCGGCGACGCCCGCGGAGGTCGAGGACGCCGCCGCCG
>NZ_JBQVNM010000005.1:0-75931 GCF_052436175.1 Brevundimonas sp.
CGCTCCTTCGAGGCCCCGATCATGAAGACCCTCACCCTGACCCTGACCGGGGTCCTCCTGGCCACCACCTCGCTGGTCGCGCCGACCCTTGTCATGGCGCAGGACCAGGCCCCCGCGCCGGCCGCCACCCAGACGGACGCCCCGACCGAGGAACAGGCCGACGTCGTCGAAGAGATCGTCGTCCTCGGTCGTTTTATTCCCGAGCCGAAACGCGAGTGCTCCGAAGTCGCCGCCATCCTGACTTCGGAAGACCTTGTACGGACCGGTGACTCCAACGCCGCCGCCGCCCTGACCCGCGTCACCGGCCTGTCGGTCGTCGAAGGTCGATTCATCTATGTGCGCGGCCTGGGCGAGCGTTATTCCTCGGCCATGCTGAACGGCTCGCCCCTGCCGAGCCCCGAGCCGCTGCAGCGCGTCGTGCCTCTGGACCTGTTCCCGTCCAACATTCTCGACAGCGTGACCGTCCAGAAAACCTATTCGCCCAACTTCCCCGGCGAGTTCGGCGGCGGTGTGGTCGATCTGCGCACCATCGACGCCCCGAGCGATCCCTTCTTCGACATGAGCGTCTCGATCGGCGGCGACTCTGAAACGACGGGCAAGGAAAGCCTGATCTACTTCGGCTCGCGGACCGACTTCACCGGCTTCGACGACGGCACGCGCGACGTCCCGGGACCGCTGGGCCTGGCCTTCGCCTCCGGCAAACAGGTCAACAGCGCCAACTTCACCGCCAACGAACTCCAGACCATCGGCCAGTCGCTGGTGAACTCGCCGCTGCGCCTGCTTCAGCGCGAAACCAACCCGGTCGACTTCGGCCTCGGCCTCGCCGGCGGAACCTCGGTCGAGACCGGGCTTGGGACGCTCGGCGTGTTCGCCGTCGGCGGCTATGACAACAGCTGGCAGACCCGCACGGGCAAGCAGCAGGAAGGCCAGTTCTCGGGCTCCGTCCTGGTTCCGGTCACCGACTACGATGTCGTATCCAACCAGAACGACGTGCAGCTGAACCTGCTGGCTGGTCTGTCGCTGACGGGTGAGACCAACACCCTGAAGTGGACGAATTTCTACGTCCGCAACACGACCAAGGCGGCGCGCAGCAAGGCCGGTCCGGACTTCGACGCGGGCGGCTCGCTGCTTCGCACCGACTACACGGAATACTTCGTCCGGGATCTGTTCTCGACCCAGCTGGCCGGCGAGCACGACTTCATGGACGGCGCCCTGTCGCTTGACTGGCGCGCGGCCTATGCCCGCACCTCGCGCGACGCGCCCTATGAGACCAAGTTCGAGTACGGCCAGAACGCCGCCGGCGACTGGATCCACAACATCCAGGGCAACCTGATCTCCTTCAGCGAGCTGGAGGACGAGATCGTCTCCGGCGGGGCGGACGTCAGCTATCGCCTGCCTCTGTCGGATCGCCGGGATGCGGTGTTCAGCTTCGGCGTCGCCGCCTTCGACAACACCCGCTCTGCGGAACGTCGCGACCTTCAGTTCGAGGCGGTCAACGGCCTGACGGACTCGCAACGTCTCTCCCGCGTGGATTTCCTGACCAGCGACTTCAACATCAACCCGACAACGCTGCAGATCCGCGAGATCGCCGGCGGCAACGGCGACAACGCCTATGACGCCGACCTGAAGGTCAATGCGGCCTATGTGATGGTGGACGCCGAGATCATCCCGCTGGTGCGCACCACCCTGGGAGTCCGCTACGAGGACGGGTCGCAGAGCGTCACGCCGCGCAACCTGTTCGGCGGCACGACCCTGTTCACCCCGACGGTGATCGAGGAGCAGTATTTCCTGCCGTCGATCACGGCGACCTGGAACTTCGCGGAGGATCAGCAACTGCGTCTCGGTGCCTCCCAGACCATCGGTCGCCCGCAGTTCCGCGAACTGGCGCCCCAGGCCTATACGGACCCCGAGAGCAACCGGACCTTCATCGGCAACCCGTATCTGGTCGATACGGAGATCCTGAACCTGGACGCCCGCTACGAATGGTTTTTCGCCCGCCAGCAGTATGTGACCGCTGGCGTCTTCTACAAGAAGCTCGACAAGCCGGTCGAGGCGACGATCGTCGATGTGGGCAACCAGCGTCAGCAGTCGTTCCTGAACGCGCCCGAGGCGACGATCATGGGCGCCGAGCTTGAAGCCAAGAAGTTCTTCGAGTTCCCCGATAACGGCATGGCTTTCATCGCGTCGAAGCGCTGGCTGGTCCAGGCCAACTACACCTACGCCAAGTCCGAAGTGAATGTGGACGCAGGGGACACCGTGCTGACGCTCGGCGGCGCCGGCGCGCCGGAGCAGGCGTCCTTCTTCATCGAGGACGGCAGCCGTCTGCAGGGCCAGTCGGAGCACGTCGCCAACCTGCAACTGGGCTGGGAGGACGACGCCGCCCGGTCGCAGGCGACGATCATCGTCAACTATGTGTCAGAGCGCACCACGGCGCGCGGCGCGGGCAGCGCGGGCAACCGCGAGCCCGACTATATCCAGGAACCGGGCGTCTTCCTGGACTTCGTCTATCGCAAGGACTTCGATATCGGGTCGCGCGAGCTGGGCTTCGCCCTGGAACTGCGCAACCTGCTGCGCACCGAGTTCGACGAGTATCAGGAACTGGGCAACAAGATCCTGATCAACAACTACGACCTGGGCGCCAGCGCCTCGGTCAGCCTGACGGCGCGCTTCTGATCCGGACCACACGGAAGGGCGGCTCGCCCTTCCGTGTCGGTTTCGCGTCGTTTGATCCGGGTCCGGTTTAATCGTCACAGCAACTTGTCGCCGTCGTCATGGAGCGGTGAGGGCCGTCCACGGACGATCGGTCTAGGACGGCGATCGGGGGCCGCAGGGCCGACGAGTGTTCAGCGTGATCTCTGGTCTTCGCAACATCGCAGTACGGGCGGGGACGCGCGTCGCCCCTGTCGCCGGGCGATTGAACGCGCCGCTCGTGGCGACGGTCGTGCTGTCGCTGCTGCTGGCCGTTCAAGCCGGTCGGCTGGTCTGGCTGTTCGTCGAGCCCGCGCCCGAGGCCCCTCAGGCCGCAGCGCGGCCGATGCCGGAGGCCGATGTCTCCATCTTCCAGAGGTTTGACGCCTTCTTCCGCACTGGCACCCAGAGCAGCCTGGCCGAGGTCACAGGCGCCGACGCCACGCAGATGCGCCTCTACGGCGTCCGCGCCGGCGGGCCGGGCGGCGGCTCGGCCATCATCGGCCTGTCCGACGGCCGTCAGGTCTCGGTCGGGATCGGGGAAGAGGTGAAGCCGGGTCTGGTGCTGCAGTCGGTCGGATCCGATCATGTGCTGCTGGCGCGGGGCGGCTCGGTCAGCCGACTGATCTTCACCGAGGCTCCGCCCGGAACGCCCGCGCCGCCCGCCGCCCCGGCGACCCCGCAGGTCGTGACGCCGCAGGCCAGTGCGCCCGCGACAACCCCGGCCGCCGCGCCACAGGTCGATCCGGCGCGTCTGGTGGCCCAGGCCGGGCTGCGGCCACGCCTCAAGGGGCTGGGGGTGTCAGGCTTCACCGTGACATCGACCGGAGACGGCGGCGCCCTGCGCGCGGCCGGGCTGCGGTCGGGCGACGTGATCCTCGCCGTCAACGGCTCCGAGCTTAACTCTCCGCAGGCCATCGCCGGACTGCGCAATCGTCTGTCCGGCGCGACCAGCGCTGAAATCCGATACGAGCGCGACGGCGCCGTCCAGACCACGACCATCAGGACCGCCCAATGACGCCGATTTCACGCAGACTGACGAGCGCTGCCGTCGTCGCCCTGCTCGTGCTGCAAGGCCCCATGGGCGTCGTGGCCGCACAGGCCCAGGAGGCGCGCCAGACGCTGAATGTGCAGGGCGCCGACATCCGGGCCTTCATCCAGGACGTGGCCCGTTCGACCGGCCGGACTTTTATCGTCGATCCGGCGGTGACCGGCACGGTGACGGTGACCAGCGACCGGCCGCTGAACCGGACCCAGATGTTCGAGGTCTTCCTGTCGACCCTGCGCGCCAACGGTCTGGTCGTGACCCCGACCTCGTCGGGCGCGTATCGCATCAGCCCGGCACAGGGCGCGGCGCAAGGGCCGGCGACGGTCGGAACGGAGCGGTTCACGACCGAGGTGTTCAACCTTAGGAACATCGACGCCGCATCTGCCGCCGAGACCATCCGGCCTCTGGTCGGGGCCCAGGGTCAGGTCCTGGCCAATCCCGGCGCCAACAGCGTCGTGGTGGCCGACTTCGCCGACAACCTGGCCCGGGTGCGCGCCCTGATCGGCCGGATCGATGTGGATCGGTCCTCCTATGATGTCGTACCGCTGGAGAACGCCTCGGCGCGGGAGATCGCTGGCGTGCTGCAATCGGTGACGGCCGGACCGGGCGGGCAGGGCGGTCTGGTGACCATCACCGCCGTGGAGAGCTCCAACGCCGTCATCCTGCGCGGCGACCCGACGGCGGTGGCGAAGCTGCGTTCCCTCGTCGCCGATCTGGATCAACGGGCGCGGTCGAGCGCGGACCTGAAGGTCGTCTTCCTGCAACACGCCGACGCCGAACAACTGCTGCCGGTGCTTCAACAGCTGGTCGGCCAGACGCCGTCCGCCGCCCCGTCCGCGCCCTCGCTGTCGACGCCGCGCCTTTCGTCCGCAGGTGGATCATCGGCGCCGGAAACGTCGACGAACGCCGCCTCGATCGGAGTCTCGACGACCACGGCGACCGGCCAGCGGGCCGCCATCGCCCGTTTCCCCGGCGCCAACGCCCTGGTCATCTCCGGCCCGGCCGACTTGCAGCGCAGCCTCGGCGAAGTGATCCGCCAGCTGGACGTGCGTCGCCAGCAGGTGCTGATCGAGGCCATCGTTGTGGAGCTCAGCGACACCGCCGTGCGCGAACTGGGCGTCCAGTGGCTGGTGGCCGGCGAGCAGGGCGTCGGCCTGACCAACTATTCCGACCGCGCCGCGCCCCTGGTTCCGATCGCGGGCGGGGCGGCCTCGGGCCAGCTGGACAAGGACGATCCGATCCGCGAGCAGCTCCACAATCTGGCGCTGAACACCCTGGTCGGCGCCAACGGTTTCGTCGGCGGCGCGGGCGGCTCGATGGGCGACGGCCTGTTCGGCTTCGTCATCAACGCCGCCAAGTCCGACGAGAACTCCAACCTGCTGCAGACGCCGTCGTTGATGACACTGGACAACCAGGAGGCGACCATCCTGGTCGGACAGGAGGTGCCGATCACCACGGGCAGCACCCTGCTGGACGGCAACACCAATCCCTTCACGACGACCGAACGCAAGGACATCGGCGTCAAGCTGATCGTCCGTCCGCAGATCAACGCCGGGGGCTCCATCACACTGTCCCTGCGGCAGGAGGTGTCGAGCATCAACGGCGTCCTGACCTCCGGCGCCTCGGATCTGGTGCTGAACAAGCGTGAGCTGGAGACCACCCAGGTGGTCGATGACGGCGACATCGCCGTGGCCGGCGGCCTGCTGGACCAGAACGACCGGCTGTCGGTGGACAAGGTGCCCGGTCTTGGCGACCTGCCCGGCGTCGGCGCCCTGTTCCGCTCAAACGCCCGCCAACGGGGGCGGACCAATCTGATGGTCTTCATCCGCCCGACCATCATCCGCAGCGCTGCGGACGCGCAAAACCTGACCGCCGATCGCTGGGGCTATATCCGTGGCGAGCAGGTGCGCACCCAGCCGGGCGTCGAGCCGTCGCTGGACGCCCTGCTGCGCGACTATATGCAGGCCCAGCCGCCTGCCGCCGCCCCCTCGGCCGGGACGCCGCTGGTCATCGCCCCGGTGGAGGCCCAAGCCCTTCCGCCGGCCCACAATGCGGTCTCGCCGGTGTCATGATCACCCTGGTCGCGCCCCGGCTGCCCTATGGCTTCGCCAAACAGCACGGCGTCATCCTGCTTGATGCGGGCGACATCGCTGTGATCGGACTGCGTGAGGGCGCCGATCCGATGGCTCTGGTTGAGACGCGGCGCGCCCTGGGCCGGCCGCTGCAGGTCGAGCGGCTGGATCAGGCCGCCTTCGACCGGCGGTTGTCGGATGTCTACGCCGAGGAGAACCTGGCCGGGGCCGATGCCGACCTCGCCATGCCGGGCGGTCTGGACGGGTTGATCGACGACCTGCCGGAGACGGCCGACCTGCTGGACAGCGCCGACGATGCGCCGGTCATCCGGCTGATCAACGGCGTCATCGCCGAGGCGGTGCGGGCCGGGGCCTCCGACATCCACCTCGAGACCTACGAGACGGCCCTGATCGTGCGGATGCGGGTGGACGGGGTGCTGCGCGAGGCGCTCAGGCTCAATCCGCGCGTGGCTTCGGTGATCGTGTCACGCATCAAGGTCATGGCGCGGCTGGACATCGCCGAGCGTCGCGTGCCGCAGGACGGCCGCATCCCTTTGGCCCTCGGCGGAAAGTCGCTGGACGTGCGCGTCTCGACCCTGCCGTCGCGCGGCGGCGAGCGTGTCGTGCTGCGGATCCTCGACAAGGATCAGGCCGGGCTGACACTGGACCGGCTGGGGATGACGCCGGATGCGCTGGACGCCTTCCGCGCCGCCCTGACCGAGCCCAACGGCATCGTCTTGGTCACCGGGCCCACGGGGTCGGGCAAGACGACCAGCCTCTATGCCGCGCTGAACCTGCTCAACGACCAGACGCGCAATATCCTGACCGTCGAGGATCCGGTCGAGTACGCCATCGACGGCGTCGGCCAGACCCAGGTCAACACCAAGGTCGGCATGACCTTCGCCGCCGGATTGCGCGCCATCCTGCGTCAGGACCCCGACGTCGTGATGGTCGGCGAAATTCGCGATACCGAGACCGCCTCGGTGGCGGTGCAGGCGGCCCTGACCGGGCATCTGGTGCTGTCGACCGTCCACACCAATGACGCGGCCGGATCGTTCACCCGGCTGAAGGTCATGGGGGTCGAGCCCTTCCTGCTGGCTTCGACGGTGCGGCTGGTCGTGGCCCAGAGACTGGTGCGGCGGCTGTGCGAACATTGCCGCACGCCCGAGGTCGCGGACGGCCCGACGGCCCGTCTGGTCGGCTTGAAGAAGGGCGCGCGCATCTGGCGACCGACGGGGTGTTCGCACTGCGGCCAGACCGGTTACGTCGGCCGGGTCGGTCTGTATGAAGTAGCGCGGGTGGACGACAAGCTGCGTCGCCTGATCGCCTCGGGTGCTGCGGAGGACGACCTGATCGCCGCGGCCTTCCCCGACGGCGGCCGTCTGAACGACCGGGCGCGCGTCGCCGTGGCCGAGGGCCTGACCTCGGTCGAGGAAGCGTTGAGGGTCGCCCGGCAGGAGACCTCGACCGCCCAGGAGGTCGCCGCCTGATGGCCGCCTTCGCCTATACCGCCGTGGACGGTCAGGGCCGGATGATCTCCGGCGAGGTTTCGGCACGCGACGAGGCGGAAGCCCATGCGCGTCTGTCCGGCCGGAAGCTGGCGGTCCTCGAACTGGCGGCAGGATCTGCGGCCCCGGTCGTCGAAACGGCGAGAAAGGGTAGGGGAGACCGGCTGAACGGCCGCATCCTGGCCCTGACGACACGACAGCTGGCGGCCTTGATCGCCGTCTCCCCGGTCGAGGAGGCCCTGCGCAATCTGGCGGATCAGGCCGACCGCCCGGCCGTGCGCAACATCCTGGGCGGCGTCCATGCTCGCGTGCTGGAGGGACGACGCCTGTCGGAGGCCATGGCCGACCAGGGGCGGGCGTTTCCGCCACTCTACCGGGCGATGGTGGCGGCGGGCGAGCAGTCCGGGGCCTTGCAGCCCATTCTGGAACGCCTGGCCGACGGCCTGGAGCGCGACCAGCAGGTGCGCGCCAAGGTCGTGACCGCCCTGGTCTATCCGGCGGTTCTGGCCGTGGTGGCCCTGGGCGTCATCACCGCCCTGATGGTCTTCGTGGTGCCCAAGGTGGTCGACCAGTTCGACAGCATGAACCAGACCCTGCCGTTGATCACCCGGGTGGTCATCGGCCTGTCGGACCTGATGCGGAACTGGGGCTGGCTGCTGGCGCTCGTCGCTGCGGCGGCCGTCGGCGCCGGGCTGGTCTTGCGCCGGCGAGAGGACGTGCGGCTGAGGCTCGACCGCTGGATGCTGCGCCTGCCGGTCGTCGGTCGGTTGACCCGCGACCTGCATGCGGCGCGGATGGCGCGGACCCTGTCGACCATGCTGGCCTCCGGCCTGCCGGTGCTGGAGGGTCTGTCGATCACGGCGCGTACCGTGTCGAACCGGCATCTGCGGCAGGCGACACAGACCATGGCCGACGCCGTGCGCGAAGGCGCCGGCCTCTCGGCCGCCATGCGCCGTGCGGGCGTGTTTCCGCCGATCCTCCTGACCATGACCGCCTCGGGCGAGAACGCCGGACGGCTGGAGCCGATGCTGGAAGGCGCGGCCGACTATCTGGAGCGCGAGTTCGCCACCTTCACCGCCACGATGCTGAGCCTGCTGGAGCCGGCGATCATCGTGGTCATGGGCGGAATCGTCGCCCTGATCGTCCTGTCGATCCTGCTGCCGATCCTGCAGATCAACACCCTGGCCCTGAGATGAGTAACCGCATGTCCCGACGCGAAAACACCGACCACGCCCTAGTGGCCGGCGTAGCGCCAGAACTCCGCGCTCAAGTCGCGAGCCGCCGCGCGGCGAGCATAGCGCAACGTAAAGGCTTCACCCTTGTCGAGCTGATGGTGGTGATCGTCATCATCGGCCTGCTGGCGACGATCGTGGCCATCAACGTTCTGCCCAGCCAGGACCGCGCCATGGTCGGCAAGGCCCAGGCCGACATCGCCGTGCTGGAGCAGGCGGTGGAGACCTATCGCCTCGACAACCTGACCTTCCCGACGGACCAGCAGGGGCTGGCGGCGCTGAAGACCCCGCCCGCCGACCTGGCCCAGCCCGCGCGCTACCGTCAGGGCGGCTATATCCGCCGTCTGCCCAAGGATCCCTGGGGGGCGGACTACCAGTATCGACGCCAGAGCGCCCACGGCGGCGCTTTCGACATCTGGTCCTTCGGCGCCGACGGCAAGACGGGGGGCGAGGGCGATGACGCCGATATCGGCAACTGGCAGGGCTGAGGACGCCCGTGATCGCAAACGGCGGACTGGCTTCACCCTCGTCGAGTTGATGGTGACCCTGGTCATCATCGGCCTGGCCGCTGGGGCCGTGCTGCTGACGGCGCCGGACCCGCGCCCGACCGTCGCCGAGGAGGCCGAGCGGTTGGCGGCGCGACTGGTGCGAGGGCGCGAGGAGGCCATGCTGACCAACCGGCCGGTCGTCGTGATGACCGACACCCAAGGCTATCGGTTCGAGACCCTTCAAGGCGACGACTGGACGCCCTTGCCGTCGCCCTTTCGCAGCTGGACTTGGGGCGAGGGCGTCGTCGTTGCGAGCGACGTGCGACGGCTGATGTTCGATCCGACCGGCGGCGCGGAGCCCGGCGACTGGACGCTGACGCGCGACGGCCGCTCTCTCAGTGTGCGCGTCGACGCCGGCGGCGAGGTGACCGTCCGTGGCTGAGGTCGCGCCCCGCGAGGGCTTTTCCCTGCTGGAAATCCTCGTGGCCCTCGCGGTCTTCGCCCTGGCGGCGATGGCGCTGCTGAACCTGTCGGGCGAGAGCGTACGAACGGCGGCAAGGGTGCAGGATCGCACCTTGGGCGGGATCGTGGCTGACAATGTCGCGGCCGAGGCGGCTCTGGGCATGGGAACGGACAGTACGGGGCAGACGGTTCTGGCGGGGCGTCAATGGACTTGGCGGCGCGACATCCAGCCGACCGGCGTCGCCGGGCTGGAACGGATCGAGGTCCGGGTAGCGCCGCAGGAGGACGCTACGGACGAGGCGGCGCGGCGGATCGTCTTCCGAACCACGGGAAGGTCATGACGCGGCGCGGCGGCTTCACCCTCGTCGAGGTGCTGATCGCGGTCGCGATCTTCGCCGTCCTGGCCGCCGCCGGGGTTCTGGTCCTGACCCGGACCCTGGACACCCGCGAGGTCGTGCATGAGCGATCGGAGCGTCTGGCGGAACTGCAGCGCATGCGCGCCCTTCTGCGAGCCGATCTCGCTCAGGCGGCGCCGAGGCGGACGCGGGGGGCGACCGGGCGTCCTGCGCCCCAGCCCCTGATCGGCGCCGCGCAGCCTGGCGATCCGCTGTTGGTGCTGGCCCGCACAGGCGTCGCCAATCCCGATGACGCAGCCCGCCCCTCGATGCAGCGCGTCGAGTACAGGTTGGTCGAGGATCGCTTGGAGCGGCAGGCCTCGACCTATCTGGACGGCGCCCGACCCGGAGCCCGCCAGATCCTGCTGCGCGGCGTGCGCAGCGCCGGGGTGACCTTCGTGTCGCGGGGCGCGGAGGCTCCCGCCTATGCCGCCTCCAGCGATCGGCCGCTGCCCGACGCCGTGCGCCTGCGCCTGACCGTCGATGGCCTCGGCGAGATCGACCAGTTGCTGCTGGTGGCCGGGGCATGAGGTCGCGGCGGTCGCGCGAGGGGATGGCCCTGCTGACCATCCTGCTACTGGTGGCGGCGATGGCCGCCCTGTGCGTGGCCATCCTCGACGATGTCCGCTTCTCGATCCGCCGCACCACCAATGCGGACACCCAGGCCCAGGCCCAGGCCTATGCCGCCGGCGCCGAGGCCCTGGCGGCGCTGGAGATCGGGCGGCTGTCCGCGGCCTCGCCCGACCGCACCCCGCTGCAACCCGCCTGGAACGGACGCAGCCTGTCGTTTCCGTTGGAGGAGGGCGAAATCCGCGCGACCCTAAGAGACGGTCAGGCCTGTATCAACATCAACAGTCTGGTGCTGGGCCAGGGGGAGGACCTGATCGCCCAGCCGACCGGCGTCGCGCAGTTCATCGCCCTCGGCGCCGCCCTGGGTCTGCCGCGCCAGAGAATGTCAGCCGTCGCGGACGCCGCCGTCGACTGGATGGATGTCGACGGCGAGGCGCGGGCCGGGGGCGCTGAGGACGCCCGCTACGCCGGCCGGGCCGAGGGCTATCGCACGGCCGGGGTGATGATGGCCGAGGTCACGGAGCTGCGCGCCGTGCAGGGGGTGGACGCCGCCCTCTATGCCCGGCTACGGCCCTGGCTCTGCGCCCTGCCGACGACGCGACTGTCGCCGCTCAATCCGAACACCCTCACGGTCGATCAGGCGCCCCTGCTGGTCGCCGTCAGTCAGGGGCGTCTGGGCCTCGCGGCCGCCAAGGCGGCGATCGCCGCCCGTCCGCCGGGAGGCTGGACGACGCTGGACGCCTTCTGGGCCCAGCCGGCCCTCGCCGCCGTCCGCCCC
Source organism: Brevundimonas sp. (assembly GCF_052436175.1). Classification (GTDB taxonomy): domain Bacteria; phylum Pseudomonadota; class Alphaproteobacteria; order Caulobacterales; family Caulobacteraceae; genus Brevundimonas. The sequence goes on from NZ_JBQVNM010000005.1 coordinate 11,242, forward strand.
GACGAGGAGACGCGCAACCAGCTGTCGCTCGTCACCCGATATTTCGATCTCAACATCTCTGTCGAGATCGCCGGAACCCCCTATCGCCGCACCGCCCTGATCCGTCTCGATCCCGACGGCCGGGCCCGCACCGTCATCCGCCGCTGGACGTCCGAAGAATGATACCCACCCGACTGGTCCTCATCCCGGTCTCGGCCGACCTGCCCGCGCCCGTCGTCATCGTCGGTGCGGACGGGGCCGTGGCCGCGCAATCCGCCCTGACGCTGGACAACGCCGCAGACCTGGCGCCGATGCGGACGCTTGCGATCGCGCCCGGCGCGGACGTCCTGGTGCGCAGGTTGGTCCTGCCCGTGGGGAGCGCCGCCCAGGTCAGGGCTGCGGCCCTGTGGACCCTGCGCGCCGATCTGGCGGCGCCGGCGGACCGGTTGTCGGTGGCTCTAGGCCCGGCGGTCAAGGAGGGCGAACCCCGCACCGTGGCCGTGGTAGCGACGGCCCTAGTGCAGGCCTGGAGCGACTATCTCGCCAGTCTCGGTGTCAGGCCCGAGGCGATCGTGCCCGACAACCTCATCCTGCCGGCCCCGCACGAGACGAACACCGTGTCCCGGCGTGATCTCGGCGCCGATGTGGTCCTGCGTGGGGCGGATCTGGCGGTCACGACCCAGATCGACCTCGCCGACATCATGGTTGAGGGCCGGGCCGTGGATCTTGTCGACGATGTCCGGTGGGCCCGTGCTCTCGCGGCGACCGCGCTTGCGCCGCCGCTGGACCTACGGGCGACGGCCTCCGCGGCCTCCGCGCCCGGTCGCAAGGCCTGGCGTCTGCCGATCGGGCTGGCCGCCGCCCTCTTGGTGTCGCCGCTGCTGCTCGCGATCGGCGGCGGGCTGCGCGATACGGCGCTCGCCCGGGGCGCCAAGGATCGAACCGCGACGATGATCGCGACATCCGCGCCAGAGCTTGCCGAGGCGGAGAACCCAGCAGCAGAGGTGCGTCGTCGGGCCGAGGTCGCCCTTCCTCGCGGCGTGGGCCAGGCCGCCGCCGCCCTCTTCGCGTCCGTTGAAGGTGTGGACGGCGCTGAGATCGATGCCCTGTCGTTCGAACCCGCCCGGGGGCTCAGCGCCACAATCAGCTATCCGGCCTTCCAGGACCTCGACGGCCTGCGCACGGCCATGGCCGCTGCAGGCTACGGCCTGATCGACGAAAGCACGGTGGAGGACAACGGGCGCATCGTCAGCGGCGTCCTCATCGGGAGGGACGGATGAAGCTTGTGGCCCATATCAATGCCTGGCTGGACGGGCGCACGCCGCGCGAGCGGGTCATGCTGATCGTCTGTGCCGGCCTGGCCGCAGCGGTGCTGTGCTGGCTCCTGATCTACCGGCCGTTGCAGGCCTGGCGGGAGACGGCGGCGGATCAGCGCTTCGCGGCTGTCGCCGAGGAGACAGCTGTGGCGTCGGCGCTGAACGGGGCAGGGTCGCCCAGGCCAGCGACGCCGGTCCGGAACATCAACGCCGTCGTCGAGGCGGCCGCCGCCGAGGCCGGGGTGACGCCCAACCTCGCCATGGCCGCCAACGGCGATCTGGGCTTCACTGCGTCCAGCCTGCCCACTGGCGCGGCCTTCGCCTGGCTGGCGGCGATGGAGCGGGAGGGGCTGACGATCACCTCCCTGTCCGTCATCGAGAACGCGGACTCCACGGTCACGGTCGAGGGGGCGGCGAGCGGCGCTGCTCGGTAAGGGTTTTTCCATAGTGCCGGCCTAGATTGGCTCCATCCCGGGGAACAGGAGCCTGAATGTCGTCGCCACGCCCCAGATTCGTCCGCAAGCGCGCCCTTCAGCCGCGGACGGATCTGCTTGCCTTGGCGGCGGTCGTCGCGGTGACGAGCAGCGTGGTGACCCTGTTCGCCCAGGCCATGCACGCGCCCGGATCGAGCCAGGTTCTTCCGGCCGTGATGGCGGGTGTCGTGGCCGGGTCGCTCATTCTGCTGCGCCAATGGAGAAAGTCGATCCAGCTGAGCCGCACCTCTGCGGCCCGCTCGCAGTATCTGCTCAATCACGACCCGGTCACCCAACTGCCGAACCTGAATGGCGTCGTCAGCCTGCTGGAGGAGCAGCGCCGTCGCGCCCTCAGCCTGGGTGAAGACCCGACCTATGGCGCGATCGTTTGCGTCGGCCTGACCCGCCTCCAGGAGATCTACGACAATCTGGGCCACGACTGCGGGGATGCGGTTCTGGCCGAAATCGCGACCCGTCTCCAGGGCGTGTTCGACGAGGTCGATCGGGCCGCCCGCGTGGGGGAAGACGTCTTCGCCATCGTGGTGGGCTCCTTGACCCGGGCCAAGCTGGCCGTCCTAAGCGGCCAGTTGAACCGCTTGATGGACATGCCGGTCGCGACCCCGGCGGGCTCGGTCATCATCGGCAGCGCCGTCGGCGTCAGCTTCCCCGACGCCTCCTGCACCGACCCTCATGAGGCCATCCGGCAGGCCCGGCTGGCTCTCTCTGCCGCGCGGAACGCCAGGGGGACCATCGCCTTCTTCGAGCCGGAGTTCGACCAGTCCAGCAAGCTCCGGCTAGAGCTGACGCGTGAGCTGCGCGCCGCCCTCGTCGATGGGGCCCTGCGCATGGTCTATCAGCCCCAGGTGGACGAGCGGGGCGATCTGGTCGGCGTCGAGGCCCTGATGCGCTGGACCAGTCCGGTTCGGGGCGAGGTGCCGCCGACCGTCTTCATTCCCATCGGCGAGGCGTCCGGTCTGGGCGAGGCTTTGGGTCTATTCGCCCTGGGAGCCGCCTTCCGCGATTCCAAACGCTGGCCGGGCCTGAAGGTGGCGGTCAACGTCTCGCCCGTGCAGTTGAAATCGACCGAGTTCGTCCCGGCCGTGAGGCGGTTGGTCGAACATCATGCGGTCAGGCCTTCGGACTTCGAGCTGGAGATCACCGAGGGCGTGCTTCTGGACGCCGATCCCGTGGTGAGCGCCAGTCTGGACGACCTGCGCGGCCTGGGCTTCTCCATCGCCCTGGACGACTTCGGCACCGGCTATTCCAGCCTCGGCTATCTGAGCCAGTTCGAGGTCGACAAGATCAAGATCGACCGGTCCTTTGTCGTCAATCTGGGTCTGAGGCCCGACGCGACGGCGATCATCAAGGCGATCACCGATCTGGCGGAGGCCCTCGGGGTCAAGGTTCTGGCGGAGGGGGTCGAGAACGGCGCCCAGCTCAAGATCCTGCGCGCCGAAGGCTGCAAGCTGGCCCAAGGCTTCTACGTCGGCGAGCCGGCGACCGCGGAGGGCATCGACGACGCGATGGCGGCCCCGTCTGCCTCCGGTTCGTTGAAAGCTGCGGCCTGACAGGGCTCGAATCGAAACCGCCCCGAACCTTGCGATCCGGGGCGGCTTGATGGGCGGGAGATGGATCAGGCGGCTTCGCCGAACTGGTTCATCGTGTTGTGAACCCCGCCAGCCTTGAGGGCGGCCTCGCCGGCGAAGTACTCCTTGTGGTCATCGCCGATGTCCGAGCCGGACATGTTCTGATGCTTCACGCAGGCGATGCCCTCGCGGATCTCCTTGCGCTGCACGCCCGCGACATAGCCCAGCATCCCCGCCTCGCCGAAGTACTCCTTCGCCAGATTGTCCGTGGACAGGGCGGCCGTGTGATAGGTCGGCAGGGTGATCAGGTGGTGGAAGATGCCCGCCCGTTTCGCCCCGTCCGCCTGGAAGGTGCGGATGCGTTCGTCGGCGGCGACGGCGAGGTCGGTGGCGTCATATTCCGCGCTCATCAGCCGGGCCCGGTCATAGGCCGAGACGTCCTTGCCCTCGGCGGCCCAGGCGTCGAACACCTGCTGGCGGAAGTTCAGGGTCCAGTTGAAGGACGGAGAGTTGTTGTAGACCAGCTTGGCGTCGGGGATGACGGCGCGGATGCGATCCATCATGCCCGCGATCTGCTCGACGTGGGGCTTCTCGGTCTCGATCCACAACAGGTCGGCGCCGTTCTGCAGGCTGGTGATGCTGTCCAGGACGCAGCGGTCCTCGCCCGTGCCCGCCCGGAACTGGAACAGGTTGGACGGCAGGCGCTTGGGCCGCAGCAGCTTGCCGTCGCGGTTCAAGATGACGTCGCCGTTCTTCAGATCGGCCGGCGCGATCTCCTCGCAGTCCAGGAAGCTGTTGTATTGATCGCCCAGGTCGCCGGGTTCGTTGGAAACGGCGATCTGCTTGGTCAGGCCGGCGCCCAGGCTGTCGGTGCGGGTGACGATGATCCCGTCCTCGACGCCCAGCTCCAGGAAGGCGTAGCGACAGGCGCGGACCTTGGCCAGGAAGTCCTCGTGCGGGACCGTGACCTTGCCGTCCTGGTGGCCGCACTGCTTCTCGTCCGACACCTGGTTCTCGATCTGCAGGGCGCAGGTCCCGGCCTCGATCATCTTCTTGGCCAGGAGATAGGTCGCCTCGGCGTTGCCGAAGCCGGCGTCGATGTCGGCGATGATCGGAACGACGTGGGTCTGATAGGTGTCGACGGCGTCCTGGATCTGGCGCGCCTTGACCTCGTCGCCGGCCTCGACGGCGGCGTCCAGATCGCGGAACATCATGCCCAGCTCACGCGCGTCGGCCTGGCGCAGGAAGGTGTAGAGCTCCTCGATCAGGGCCGGCACCGAGGTCTTCTCGTGCATGGACTGGTCGGGCAGGGGGCCGAACTCCGAGCGCAGGGCGGCGATCATCCAGCCGGACAGATACAGGTACTTTCGCTTGGTCGTGCCGAAGTGCTTCTTGATCGAGATCATCTTCTGCTGGCCGATGAAGCCGTGCCAGCAGCCCAGCGACTGGGTGTATTGCGACGGATCGGCGTCATAGGCGGCCATGTCGCGACGCATGATGGCGGCGTTGTAGCGGGCGATGTCCAGACCGGTCTGGAAGCGGTTCTGGAGGCGCATCCGGGCCACGGCCTCGGGGCTGATGCCGCTCCAGGTTCCGGACTTGGAGGCGATCAGCGAGCCGACCTGGGTAATATGGTCTTGATACGACATGGCGGGCGTCCTTCGGCGAAGTCGAGAGAACGGCCGGATACGACGCTATTTCCCGGTGGTCATCGGTCTGCGCGGTGAAGGCGTCAAACACTACAAACATTCTTTGTAATGATGTAATGTCTTGACAGCACAGCGAGCCGCCATGTCCACGCCCCGTCGTCTCTATGTCGGTCCCAGCCTGCGTCGCATCCGGCGCGACCTCGGCCTGACCCAGGCTGACATGGCCTCCGACCTCGAGGTCTCGGCTTCCTACATCGCTCTTCTGGAGCGCAATCACCGGCCGCTGAGCGCCGAGATGCTGTTGCGTCTGGCCCAGACCTACAAGCTGGACATGGCGACCTTGGCCGGAGAGGCGACCAGCGACATCGCCGCCCGAATACAGTCGGTGCTGAAGGATCCGATGTTCGCCGACATCGACCTGCCGCCGCTTGAGAACGCCGACCTGACAACCAACTTTCCCGGCGTGACCGAGGCCCTGCTGCGGCTCTATTCGGCCTATCAGCAGGAGCATCTGGCTCTGGCCGACCGGACGGCAGAGGCGCGGTCGGGACAGGCGGACGACGCATCGGATCCAGTGGCTGAGTCGCGCCGGTTCCTGGCGGCACGACGCAATTGCTTCCCGGCCCTGGACGAGGCGGCCGAGGCGATCTCCCGAACGGTGGCGGACCTCGGCGGTCTGGCGGCTTGGCTGAAGGACCGCCACGGCCTGAGAACCCGACGCATGCCGTCAGACGTCATGGTCGGATCGCTGCGCCGCTATGACCTGCACCGGCGAGAGGTCCTGCTGGACGATGCGCTCGACGCCGCCGGCCAGCAGTTCCAGCTGGCGTCACAGATCGCCTATCTGGATCTTGGCGCCCAGATCGACGCGGCGCTGGGCGAGGCGGTGTTCGCCACCGAGGACGGGCGGCGGTTGGCCCGCCGGGCGCTGGCGGCCTATGCGGCGGCGGCTATCGTCATGCCCTACGCGGCCTTCGCACGGGCGGCCGAGACGCGACGCTACGACATCGAAAGTCTGGCGCGGCAGTTCGGGACCAGTTTCGAACAGACGGCCCACCGCCTGACCACCCTCCAAAAGCCGGGGCAGGAGAGGGTGCCCTTCTTCTTCCTGCGCGTCGATCCGGCCGGGAATGTCTCAAAGCGTCTGGACGGGGCGGGCTTCTCCTTCGCCCGGCACGGGGGCGGCTGTCCCCTGTGGTCGGTGCACACCGCCTTCCGCATGCCGCGCGAGATCGTGCCGCAATGGCTGGAACTGCCCGATGGCCAGCGGTTCTTCTCCATCGCCCGCTCGGTCACGGCCGGGGGAGGGGGATATGGCGCCCAGCGGATCGACCGGGCTGTGGCCCTGGTCTGTGCGGCCGAGCATGCGGACAAGTTGATCTACACCCGGGATTTCCCGGAGATGGCCACGCCCATCGGGGTCGCCTGTCGCCTGTGCCACCGCGCCGAATGCACGGCGCGGTCGGCGCCGCCGATCGGTCGTCCGATCCTGACCGACGACATCCGCCGCCCGACCGCCCCCTTCGCTTTCGCGGACGGTTAGGCGGCCTTGCGCCGGCGACAGTGGTCGGCGAAGCCTGTCACGAAGTCGGCCAGGCGTTTGCGGATCGTCTCGTCCGCGACGCGACCGTCTCCATCGAACACCGAACCTGCACGCGCCACCATCAGCCGCCCCTCGAACCAGGGGTCGGTCCCCAGGGTGCGCAGAACCGGCCACCAGGCGTTCTGGCTGAGGATCGTGCCGAATCCGCCGGGCGAGGCGCCCAGCACCGCCACGGGCAGACCGCCGAACACGCGGCCGATGTCGTCTGACGGCCGGCTGAGCCAGTCGATCGCGTTCTTGAACACGCCCGGGATGGAGTTGTTGTACTCGGGCGTGAACAGCATCAGGCCGTCGCTGTCGGCGATGAGATCCTTCAGCACCGTCACGGCGTCCGGCAAGCCGTGGTCCCGCTCCAGATCGCCGTCATAGAGGGGAATGTCCCGGATCGATCCGGCCACCAGCTCGACCCCGGCCGGCGCCAGCGACTGGGCCTCGCGCAACAGGGCCGCGTTGAAGGAGCCGGCCCGGAGGCTTCCCGAAAGTCCGATCAATCGCACGTCATGTCCCATCCGTTTTAAGGCGAGCCTAGATCAGGCCCTGCCGTCTGGCGACCTTTCAAAGCCTGTAACGGCGTCCGGACAGGCCTGCCCATCGCGGTCGATCGGTGCTAGACACCGGTATCATTTTGCGCGCGACGGTCTGCATTCGGCCCCGCGCCCATCGTCTGTCGAGAGGAAACACCATGAAAATCGCGCTGATCATCGAGAACAGCCAGGCCGCCAAGAGCAGCGTCATCCACGACGCCCTGACCGCCGTCACCGAGCCTCTGGGTCACGAGGTCTTCCACTACGGCATGTATGCGCCCGAGGACAAAGCCTCGTTGACCTACGTCATGAACGGCCTTCTGACCGGCATCCTGCTGAACTCGGGCGCCGCCGACTTCGTCGTCACCGGCTGCGGCACGGGCATGGGCTCCATGCTGGCCGCCAACTCGATGCCGGGCGTCTTCTGCGGCCTGGTCATCGACCCGACCGACGCCTTCCTGTTCGGCCAGATCAACGACGGCAACGCCATCTCCATGCCCTACGCCAAGGGCTTCGGCTGGGCCGCCGAGCTGAACCTGCAGGACGTCTATCGCAAGCTGTTCGAGGGCGAGCGCGGTCTGGGCTATCCCAAGGAGCGCGCCGAGATCATGGCCAAGAACCGCGGCATCCTGAGGTCGCTGAAGGCCGTGACCTGCCACGACATGCTGACGGTGCTGAAGACCGTCGATCAGGACCTGCTGAAGGCCGCGGTCGCCGGCGAGAAGTTCCAGGAATACTTCTTCGCCAACGCTACGGACGCGGGCATCCGCGACTACATCAAAGGCGTCGTCGCCACCGCCCCGGTCCTCGAACCGGCCTGAGCCTGCAACCTGTCCGGACGGGGCCATGCGCTCCGTCCGGAGATGGCGGAAGAGGTGGGATTCGAACCCACGGACGGCTTGCACCGTCGCCGGTTTTCAAGACCGGTGCCTTAAACCGCTCGGCCACTCTTCCTGGACGTCTCGAACGGGAAGGGGTGCATAGCAGGGTCACCCCCGATTAACCAAAACGGAAATTCCTTCGGTCATCCTGTTTGATCAGGAGGGTCCGATGAACGGCCTTGTTCGCATCATCAAGGTCTCGGCCATCGGGGCCGCCGGCCTGCTCATGGCGGCGTGCGGCAGTCTGGGATTCGCCGGGGGAGGCGGGCCGCCTGCTGCTCCGGTGGTGCGTGACCCGGCGCCCATCGTCTCCGGCACGATGAGGCCGTATCAGGTGCGCGGCCGCTGGTACCGGCCCAGCGAACAGCCCGACTATGACGAGACCGGGATGGCGTCCTGGTACGGCGACGCCTTCAACGGCAAGCCGACGGCCACCGGCGAGCGCTTCGACATGCATGGGCTGAGCGCCGCCCACAAGACCCTGCCGCTTCCGGGTCTGGTGGAGGTCACCAACCTGGCCAACGGACGCACGGCGGTGCTGCGGGTCAACGACCGCGGGCCGTTCGTGGATGACCGTATCATCGATCTGTCGCGCGGCGCGGCCGAGGAACTGGGCATGATCCAGCAGGGCGTGGGCCGCGTTCGTGTGCGTTATCTCGGTCCGGCGCCGCGCGGGGGCGGGGTGGGGGATCTGCGCTACGCCCGCCGCGAAGCTCCAGCGCCGCGCCCTGCGCCCGCCCCCACGGAACGTCCGGCGTCGTACTGGGTGCAGGCGGGCGCCTATTCCGACCGCACCGCCGCCCAGATCGCCGCCGAATCGCTGGGCGAGCGCACCCGGGTCGAGACGGCCCGTGTCGACGGCCGAGACCTCTATCGCGTCATGATCGGCCCCTGGAGCGACGCCAATAGCGCCGAACGGGCCCGCCAGGGGGCGATGGCGCGTGGCGTGCGCGACGCCCTGTTGATATCGGGACGCTGATCGCCACAGATCGTCTGCATGGGCTTGCCTTGCGCTGTCGCCCCGCCATTGTGCCCCGGACATGAGCGGCAGATTCATTACATTCGAGGGGGGCGAGGGCTCCGGCAAATCGACCCAGGTCGGCCGTCTGGTCGAGCGCCTGACCGCGCGCGGACTGGACGTCGTGCGCACCCGCGAACCCGGCGGCTCCGCCGGCGCCGAGGATATTCGCGCCCTGGCCCTTAACGGGGCGGCGGAGCGCTGGTCGCCCATGACCGAGACCCTGCTCATGTACGCGGCGCGGTCGGATCATCTGGAGCGCACGATCCGCCCGGCGCTGGCGCGCGGAGCCTTTGTGATCTGCGACCGCTTCTCCGATTCCAGCCGCGCCTATCAGGGCGCCGGCGGGGGCGTGGACGCGGGCTTCATCGAGGCGATGGACGCGGCGGTGGTGGGCGAGACCAAGCCGGACCTGACCCTGATCTTCGATCTGCCGGTCGAGATCGGGCTGGAGCGGGCCCTGGCGCGCGGCGGCGCAGACCTCAGGTTCGAATCCAAGGGACTGGCGTTCCATCAGCGCCTGCGCGAGGGCTTCCGACGCGTCGCTACCGAGTATCCGGAGCGGTGTCGCATCATTGACGCCAGCGGCGATCCGGACGCCGTCTTCGCCCGGGTCTGGGCGGCGGTCGAGCCCGTCCTGCCGTGACCGAGGTGCATCCGCGCGATCGGTTCGATCTGCAGCCGTCATCGGCGGCCGAGGCGGCGTTCGAGGATGCGCGCGGTCGTGACCGGCTTCACCATGCCTGGCTGCTGACCGGCCCCGAGGGGCTGGGCAAGGCGACCTTCGCCTACCGCGCCGCCCGGCGACTGCTGGGCGCGGCGCCCGATCCTTCGCGCGGGCCGCTGGGCGCACGGCCAGACGATCCGGTTTCGCGCCTGATTTCGGCCCAGTCGCACCCTGACCTGCTGGTGCTGGAGCGGCTGGTCGAGAACGGCAAGGTCAAGAAATCGATCTCGGTCGATCAGGCCCGCGACCTGCCGGAATTCTTCTCCAAGAGCCCGTCACAGGCCAGGGCGCGTGTCGCCATTATCGACGCCGCCGACGATCTGAATATAAACGCTGCCAATGCCTTGCTCAAGATTCTTGAGGAGCCGCCGGAGCATGGCGTGCTCTTAATGGTCACCCATTCGCCCGGGCGCCTGCTGGCCACCATCCGGTCGCGCTGCCGCAGGCTGTCTTTCCAGCCCTGGAGCGAGGCGGCGATCCGCGACCTGCTGGTCCGCCATGGCGAGGTCGAGCCCGACGACGCCGACCGGATCGCGGCGATGGCGGGCGGGTCGCCCGGCGCGGCTCTCGGGCTGGCCTCGGCGGCGACGATGGAGGCCGACGCCCTGGCGCATCGCTGGGTGTCCGGCGACGCTCTGGACCGGGCCGAAGCCCTGTCGGTCGCCGACGGGTTCAGGGGCGCCGAGGGGCCGGCGAAATTCGAGCGGATCATGGACCGGCTGATTGCGGCGGTGAAGGCGCGCGCCCTTTCAGCCTCGACGGCCGAGGGGCAGGCCTGGGCCGATCTGTGGTCCCAGCTCAGCGAGATTCCCGAGCGCACCGCCGGTCTAAATCTGGATCGCGCAGACGCACTTGCCGGCGCCCTGACGGCGCTGGAGCGTACGCGGGCCGTGGCGGCGGGGAGGACGCGCTGATGCTGATCGACAGCCATGTGAACCTGCACGCGCCCCAGTTTGACGAGGATCGCGAGGAGGTCATCGCCCGCGCCCGCGCCGCCGGGGTCGGCCTGATGATCGAGATTTCCGACCGGCTCGCGACCTTCGAGGCCACCCACGGCTTGGCCATGGCCCATCCCGAAATCTGGTGCACCGTCGGCGTCCATCCGCACGAGGCGCGCCACTATGAGGATCTGACGGACGATCGGCTGGTCGAGCTGTCGGCCCGACCGCGCGTGGTCGGGATCGGCGAGTGCGGCCTGGACTTCCACTACGACTTCAGCCCGCGCGACATCCAGGCCGAGGTGTTTCGCCGCCACGTCTCGGCCGCCCGCCTCACCGGTCTGCCTCTGGTGATCCATACCCGGGAAGCCGACGCCGAGATGGCCGCCATCCTGCGCGAGGAACAGGGCAGGGGGCCGTTCAAATTCCTGATGCACTGCTACACCAGTGGAATGGAACTGGCTGAAACGGCTATGGAACTCGGTGGCTGGTTCTCGGTCTCCGGCATCGCCAGCTTCAAGGCGGCCGAGGACGTCAGGCAGGTCATCCGCGCCATGCCCGCCGACCGCATCATCGTCGAGACCGACTGTCCCTATCTGGCACCGACGCCGTATCGAGGCCGTCGCAACGAGCCCGCCTATGTCGGGCGGGTGCTGGAGACCCTGGCCGAGGTCAGGGGGTGGTCTATGGAGGAGGCGGACCGGCGAACGACCGACGCCTTCTTCGACCTGTTCCACGCCGTGCCCCGACCGGATGCTGCGTCGTGAGCGGCGAGATCGAGATCACCATTCTGGGCTCCGGCTCCTCGGGCGGGGTGCCGCGCGGCGACGGCGACTGGGGCGCCTGCGATCCCGCTGAGCCGAGAAACCGGCGGACCCGTTGCTCTGCCCTGGCGCGTCGGCGCGGCCCGGACGGCGTGACAAACGTGCTGATCGACACCTCGCCGGACCTGCGAGAACAGGCCCTGGCCAATGGCGTCACGGCCGTGGACGCCGTCCTCTACACCCATGATCACGCCGACCAGACCCACGGGATCGACGATCTGCGCGTCTTCGTCATGCGCCGACGCAGGCGCATCGCGGCGTGGATGGATCATCCGACAGAGGCGGCGCTGCGGCGTCGTTTCGACTACATCTTCGACAGCAAGGAAGGCTATCCAGCCTTGCTTGAGGCGCATCGCATTCCAGCTCACGGCGAACACTGGTCCGTGAGTGGTCCCGGCGGCGACGTGCCGGTCGTGACCTTTGATCAGGCCCACGGACCGATCCGGTCGGTCGGGTACCGACTGGGGCCTATTTCATACTCCAGCGACGTGTCGGATCTGGACGACGCCGCGCTGGAGGCGGTTCGCGGCAGCAGGCTCTGGATCGTGGATGCGTTGCGCTGGACGCCGCACCCGACGCACGCCCATGTCGACAAGGCCCTGGACTGGATCGAACGCGCCGACGTCGAGCGCGCGGTGCTGACGAACCTGCATATCGATCTGGATTACAAGACCTTGTGCGCGGCTGTTCCTGCGAACGTCGAGGTGGCTTACGACGGCTGGAGCGCGACCGTGGCGCTGTAGACGCACTTCAGACCGCCCTCTGCAGCCCATGTATTTCGCATAATATATCTTAGGCGATAAATGGATGGGACGATCTGCTAAGTCGTTTCTGGCCTGAACTACCGCCCCGCTGCGGTCTGTCGCTGCGTCCAGGCGGCCAGACGCGTCTGCGCATCCCCCTCAATGTCCGCATAGAACAGATTATAGGGCCGCGCCTTGCGGCGGTCGGCCCAACTGCCACGATTGCTGAAGGATTCAGCGGTCGCGGCGCTGTGGCGCAGCAAGCCGTCACGGCACTGGCTGGACACCTGCCGGTCCAGGATGGCAGGCCTCACCGACCATTCCAGCCCTGTCGCGTTGGCGCCGCCGCGATGACGACGGGCGTCGGCGCGCTCTGGACCGTCGTCCCCCGTCACCGGATTGACGCAGAGCGCACGGCGGTCGGCCAGATCCTCAAGCCGATCTCGATCGTTCCACACCAGGGCCCGGCGGAAACGTCGCGCCGCGGCGCCGTCATCGTCGTCTCCCACCTGAGACCAGCCCACGACGCAGCCGACCTGAACCCGGTCGTGGCAGGCCGGTGTCTCGGGCGCCAAGCGATCCGCAGCCACGATGGCGTCCAGCAGATAGACCGACACCAGACGTCGCCTCAGGGCCGCATCAGGGGCCACCCGGTCCCGCACCAGCCGATCCAGAAGCTCGGCGCCCTGCTCCACCCCAGCGAGAATGATCGGGCCGTCGGGGTGAGCCTTCAGCCACTGCTCGAACGCCGCCTCTATATCGCGATAGGCGAAGGCGCGCGCGTCGCGGGCGTCGCGGCGCAGGGTCAGGCGAGTGTAGAGGCTGGCCTGCCGATAGCGGGGCGCGCTGACGCCCCCCAGCGGCGCGAACGGCCCGGCGTAGTTGGGCAGGACGACACGGGCCAGATAGGCGTCGGCCGCCGGGTCGCCAATCGGGGCGTTCCAGGCGCGGGGAGCGTCGAAGGTCGTGGAATGGACGAAGAAGATCGCGGCCGGACCGGAATTGCTCAGCCGGGCATCCCTCAGCGCCCAGGCCGACGACCGGGCGTAGTCCGGCGCGGACGGCGGGGTATAGGTCTGGAACGGCGTCTGGGGGTCCATGGCGGCGATGCGGATGTCGCTGCGCCAGACGAAGGTCGCCACTGTAATCAGGAAAACGAGGAAGAATCCGCACCAGCCGACCCACTGGCGGAAGGTCAGGCGCGGCCCTCTCATCGATACGGGTCCGGGCGGCTCAGGAAGTCCTGGACGTAGCGGCGGACCCCCTCTTCCAACGGCGTGGATTGACCCGGGTATCCGGCGGCGCGGAGGCGGTCCATGCGAGCCTCGGTGAAGTACTGATAGCGCTCGCGGATGGCCTCGGGCGTGTCGATATAGGCGACGCTGGGCTCAATCCCTGCCGCCGCGAAGGTCGCGTGGGCCAGGTCGAGGAAGGACCGCGCCCGGCCCGATCCGGCGTTGTAGATCCCCGACACCTGCGGCGCCGTCAGCAGCCAGGCGATGATGTCGACCACATCGTCGACGAAGACAAAGTCACGCATCTGGCCGCCGTCGGCATAGTCGGGCCGGTGCGAGCGGAACAGGGTCACCGTCTGGCCCGCCGCCACGCTCGGCCAGATGCCGGCGATCACCGACTTCATCCCGCCCTTGTGACCCTCGTTGGGGCCATAGACGTTGAAGAATTTCAGCCCCGCCCATTGCGGCGGCGCATGGCCGCGACCGGCCTGACGCACCGCGTACTGATCGAACAGCAGCTTGGAATAGCCATAGGCGTTGAGCGGACGAAGGGCGGCGAGGCCCTCGGCGCTGTCGTCATCGTCGAAGCCCTGATCGCCATCGCCATAGGTCGCGGCCGAAGAGGCGTAGATCAGCCGCGTGTCGTGCGCGACGCACCAGTCCCACAGGTCGCGCGACAGAGTGAAGTTGGTGCGCAGGATCAGGTCCGCGTCCGGCTCGGTCGTCGCCGAGACGGCGCCCATATGAACCACGGCCTCGATGGCGTCGGCGTGGCGGTTCAGGCGGTGGAAAAGCTCTTCCGGCAGCCAGAAGTCGGCCACGGCATGCTTGACCAGGTTCTTCCACTTGGCGTCGTCGGCCGAGCCCAGGCGGTCGCAGACGACGATGTCGTAATGGTCCTCGGCCGCCAGCCGGGCGACGACGTTGGAGCCGATGAAGCCCGCCCCGCCGGTGACGACGATCATGCGTCGGCTCATGCCGTCTCTCCGGCCAGCTTGGCGATGGTGCGGGTGGTGGAATAGCCGTCCTCGAACGTCGCCAGCCGGACCTCTCCGCCCCAGCTCTCGACCAGATCGCCGCCGACCACGCCCTCGCGCGTGTAGTCCGCGCCCTTGACCAGAACGTCGGGCCGCAGCCGCTCGATCAGGGCGATGGGCGTCGGATCGTCGAAGGCCGTCACGCGGTCCACGCTGGCCAGTCCGCCGATGACGGCGGCGCGGCTGTCCAGATCGTTGACGGGACGTCCCTCCCCCTTCAGCCGCCGCACCGAGGCGTCGGTGTTCAGGGCCACCACCAGCCGGTCGCACCATCCCCGCGCCTGGGCCAGATAGGCGACGTGACCGCGATGCAGGATGTCGAAACAGCCGTTGGTGAAGCCGACGCGCAGCCCCTGTCGCCGCCACCCCTCGACCTCGGCGGCCAGTTCATCGACCGGCGACACCTTCGCATAGGCCAGCGAGGCGTGCTGGCTCATCTCGGCCTCAATCAGTTCCTGTGGCGTGACCACGGCGGTGCCGCTCTTGGCCACCACCACGCCCGAGGCGAGGATGGCGAACCGCACGGCGTCCTCCAGCGAACGGCCGGCGGCGAGCGCAAGTCCCAAGGCCGCCATACAGGTGTCGCCGGCGCCGGAAACGTCGAACACCTCGCGCGCCCGGCCGGGGAAATGCTGCACGCCGCCGCCGCGCCGCGCCAGGGACATGCCCTTGCCGGCGCGCGTGACGACGATAGCCTCGGCGGTCGTGGCGTCCAGCAGAGCCGCCAGGGCCGTTTCGATCTCGGCGTCGGTCCCGACCGGCAGGCCGGTGGCGCCCGCGAGTTCAGAGGCGTTGGGCTTGATGACGGCGACCGCGCCGTATCGAGCAAAGTCCCTGCCCTTCGGATCCACCACCACCGGGGCGCCGGACTTCAGGGCCGCCTCGATCACCGGATCATCGATCACGCCCTTGGCATAGTCAGAAAGAAGAATGACGGAAGCGTCTGAAAAAACGTCATTCCCATCGAAGGCGGCCTTCGCGGGCGCCTCGTCGTCCTGGCGCAGCAGCTGCTGTCCGGAAGCCACGTAGCGGGTCTTCACAGTCGTCGTCGCATCAGCGGGGCGAGCGATAAAATCCTCGATATCAGCCTCCGCCGCGACCAGCTCGGCCAGGCTGTCGCCGGCCGCATCCTGTCCCGTGACGGCGCCGAGCCGCGCGCGACCGCCCAATGCGGCGACGTTACGGGCCACATTGCCCACGCCGCCGGGCATGACGACGGTCCGCTGGGTTTTCAGGACCGGGATCGGGGCCTCGGGCGAGACGCGGCTGACCTCGCCATAGACGTAGCGGTCCAGCATCAGGTCGCCGACACAGGCGACCGAGCGGCCCCGTGCGTCGTCCAGCAGCCTCTGCAACTCGCCCAGGTTCAGTGCGTGATCCGCCATGCGTCCGGCCTATCGGATTCAGGCGGCCCCGGAAAGCCGGACCTGCATGCGCGACTTTGTCAGGTCGTCATAGGCGATCAACTCGGCGGCCAAGGCTTCGAACTGGTCCAGCGGCACCATGTTGGGGCCGTCCGACGGGGCGTGGTCGGGATCGGGGTGGGTCTCGATGAAGACGGCGTCCACGCCCACGGCCACGGCGGCGCGCGCGAGGACCGGCACAAACTCGCGCTGGCCGCCCGAGGAGGTCCCCTGCCCGCCCGGTTGCTGGACGGAATGGGTCGCGTCGAACACGACCGGGCAGCCGATGTCGCGCAGGACCGGCAGAGCCCGCATGTCCGAGACCAGGGTGTTGTAGCCGAAGCTGGCGCCCCGCTCGCAGGCCATGACGTTCGGATTGCCCGCGCCCGTGACCTTGGCGACGACGTTCTTCATGTCCCAAGGGGCCAGGAACTGGCCCTTCTTGATGTTGACGGCCCGGCCGGTGGCGGCGGCGGCCAGCAGGAGGTCGGTCTGGCGGCTGAGGAAAGCGGGAATCTGCAGCACGTCCACGACCTCGCCCACCGGCACGCAATGCGCCTCGGAATGGACGTCGGTCAGGGTCGGCAGGCCGGTGACCTCGCGGATCTCGGCGAAGATGGGCAGGGCGTCCTTCAGGCCAATGCCGCGCGCCGCGGTGGCGCTGGTGCGGTTGGCCTTGTCGAAACTGGTCTTGTAGATGATCCCGACGTTCAGCCGCTGGCCGATCTCCTTCAGGGCGTGAGCCGTTTCCAGAGCATGCTGGCGGCTCTCCATCTGGCAGGGGCCGGCGATGAAGGCGATGCGAGCGCCGCCGCCGATGACGACCGGCGTCTGGATGCCGTTGCCGGACAGGGTGATGACGGCGTTGGGTGCGCTCACGGGCGGGAACCTTCTCTGGCGATCGGGTCTTGGCCTCGGAGGCCGAATTCGATCTGGACGGGGCGGCTTCTGCCGCGACTATGGGGCGTTCAGGTGGCGTGTCTCGCCGACTGATTCAAGTTATCACGGAGAGAGCGCGCGTGACCACAACGGCCCGAACCAGCAAGGCGCCCGTCATCCTGTGGTTTCGGCGCGACCTGCGCCTGCACGACAACCCCGCGCTGGAGCGGGCGTTCGCGACCGGGCGGCCTGTCCTGTGCCTCTATGTGCTCGACCCCGCCCAGTGTGGACGGGCCTCGGGCGCGGCGTCCCTGTGGTGGCTGGACAAGTCCTTGCGGGCGCTGGCCGCATCGCTGGCGGAGCGGGGCGGACGCCTGATCCTGAGGCGGGGCGACTCTGAGACCGAGTTGCGCCGCCTGATCGACCAGACCGGCGCCGACGCCGTCTACATGAACCGTCTGTTCGAGTCCGAGGGCTTCACCCGCGACGCCGACATCGCCCATGCACTGAAGGCCGAGGGCGTGGAATGCCAGGGCTACAACGGCGCGCTGCTGACCCGCCCGGGATCGGTGCTGAACGGCTCCGGCGGGCCCTACAAGGTCTTCACCCCGTTTCTGAAGGCCCTGCTGGCTCAGGCCGAACCGCCGCCCCACACCCTCGGTCCGCGCGACATGTCGGGTGCGTCCAAGGTCGCCAGCGACGACATCGACGACTGGGGACTGCATCCGATGCGTCCCGACTGGTCCGGCGGCTTCGACTGGACGCCGGGCGAGGCGGGGGCGACCGAAGCCCTGTCGCGCTTCATCGCAGGCGGACTGAAGACCTATGGCAAGGGACGAGATCATCCCTCGGAGCCCGGGTGCAGCCGCCTGTCGCCCCACCTGCACTGGGGCGAAATCTCGCCCTGGCGCGCTGTTCAGACAGCGCGCGACGCAGCCGCCCACGGCAAGGTTCCGGCCGCCGAGGCGGAGAAGTTCGTGGCGGAGATCGGCTGGCGGGAGTTCTCGGCCCATCTGCTGCACCATTTCCCGACCTTGCCCGATCGCGCCTTCCGGCCGGAATACGAGGCCTTCCCCTGGCGGGACGACGAGGCCGGGTTCCGGGCCTGGACGAAGGGCCTCACGGGCTATCCCATCGTGGACGCCGGCATGCGCCAACTCTGGACCACGGGCTGGATGCACAATCGCGTGCGCATGATCGTGGCCTCCTTCCTCATCAAGGATCTGCTGGTGGACTGGCGGCGAGGCGAGGCCTGGTTCTGGGACACGCTGGTGGACGCCGACCTGGCCTCCAATGCGCAGAACTGGCAGTGGGTGGCGGGTTCCGGCGCCGACGCCGCCCCATATTTCCGCATCTTCAACCCGACTGCCCAAGGCGAGAAGTTCGACGCCTCGGGCGCCTACGTCCGGCGCTGGGTTCCGGAGCTCCGCGGCCTCAACGACAAATGGCTGCATGCGCCCTGGACAGCGCCGCCCGAAATCCTGCGCGCTGCGGGTGTTCGCCTGGGGACCGACTATCCCCGGCCCATCGTCGATCATGGCGAGGCTCGGGACCGGGCGCTGGCGGCGCTGAAGGTCGTGTCGGCGTCGCGCGGGGACGACTGATCACTCTATCGGCGTCGCGCCGAGCAGGAGCCGACAGGCCTCGGCCTCATCCAGCAACGCCTTCCGCTTCTCTTCGCCGAAACCGTCCAGCGTCCGATAGGGCATGGCCAGTCGCGGGTTGTCGCGCAGTCTCGCCCGATTGCGCTCCAGAAATCCCCAATAGAGCCGGTTGAAGGGACAGGCCCCCTCCCCCGTCCTGGCTTTCACGTCATACCGGCAGCCGCCGCAGTAGTCGCTCATCCGGTCGATATAGGCCCCTGAAGCCGCATAGGGTTTGGAGCCGACGATGCCGCCATCGGCAAAGGTCGCCATGCCCCGGGTATTGGGCATCTCCACCCACTCGTAAGCGTCGGCGAAGACCACCATGTACCAGTCGTCGACCTGATCCGGGTGGACCCCCAGCAGCATGGCCAGATTGCCGGTCACCATCAGCCGCTGGATGTGATGGGCATAGGCATGGTCGCGTGCCGATTTCACCGTATCGGCCACGCAGGCCATGTCGGTCTGACCCGACCAGTAGACCCACGGCAGGTTTCGGTCGGCGTCGAGAAAGTTGCGGGACCGGTATTCCGGCGTCTTCAGCCCGTAGATCCCGCGGACGAACTCCCGCCAGCCCAGGATCTGGCGAATGAAGCCCTCGACCGCGTTCAGGGGCGCGTGGCCGTCCCTATAGGCCACCTCCGCCCGGCGGCAGGCGTCCAGGGGGTCGATCAGGCCCAGATTGATCGAGGTCGAGATCAGGGCGTGCCACATCCACGGCTGGTCGTGGGCCATGGCGTCCTGCCAGTCGCCGAAGCGCGGCAGGATCTCGGCGATGAAGTCGGCCAGCACCTGCTCGGCCGCCTCCGCCGTCGTCGGCCAGCCGAAATCATCCAGATCGCCGAAATGATCGGGAAACAGCCGGGCCACATCGGCCAGGGCCTCGCGGGTCACCGCATCCGGGGCGATCCGCAGCCGTTTCGGCGGTCGGATGTCGCGCGGCAGGCGTTTGCGGTTCTCGGCGTCATAGTTCCACTGGCCGCCCTCCGGCTGATCGCCGTCCATCAGCAGTCCCTGCTCGCGCCGCATCTCGCGGTAGAAGAACTCCATCCGAAGCTGCCGCTTGCCGGAGGCCCAGCGACGGAACCGGTCGTGCGAACACAGGAACCGGCCGTCCTCGCGCACCTCGACCGGCATCGGCGACGATTCGACGAAAGCCGAGATGGCCTGAGCGAGCCGCCATTCTCCGCATTCGGTCATGACCACGGAGGTCGCGCCGATCTCCTCCAGCGCCCGCTGGATCTCGCCGACGATGGAATGGCGGTTGGCCGGGTCGTCGATACGGACATAGCGGACCGCCACGCCGCGCTGCGTGAGCCGATCCGCGAAATGGCGCATGGCGGCGAAGGTCAGGGCGATCTTCTGCTTGTGGTGCCGGACATAGGTCGCCTCGTCCCGCACCTCGGCCATCAGCACGACATCCGCCTGCGGATCGAGGCCGTCCAGCGCCGAGAGGCTGTCGGACAGCTGATCGCCCAGCACCAGTCGCAGCGCGCCCGTTCGGGCTGTGGTAGGGGTGGCCAATGCGCTCTCCTCTGATCACCACTGACGAACTCGCGGCTAATCTGGATGATCCACGACTGAGGATCATCGACGCCTCGTGGCATCTGGACGGTCGCGATGCGCGCGCCGACTTCGAGGCCGCCCGCATTGCCGCCGCGGTCCATTTCGATCTGGAGGCGGTGTCGGATCACGACAGCCCCCTGCCCCACATGCTGCCGACGCCGGAAGCGTTCGCGGCGGCGGCGGGCGAGTTGGGCGTCAGCGAGACGGACACCGTCGTCGTCTATGACACCGTGGGCCTGTTCTCCGCCCCGCGCGTCTGGTGGACCTTCCGCCTGATGGGGGCCCGGGATGTGAGGGTGCTGGACGGCGGCCTGCCGAGATGGCTGACGGAAGGTCGACCGGTGGATCGTTCGCCGCCCGTCGCTCCGGTTCCGGCCGTCTTCCGCGCGATCCGCCGCGCTTCCGATGTCGCCGACCTGCCGACCGTGCTCGGCGCTCTGACCGGCGAGGCCCAGATCGTGGACGCCCGCCCGGCGCCCCGCTTTCGGGGCGAGGCGGCAGAGCCGCGCCCGGGCCTGCGCTCGGGCCATATGCCGGGCGCCCTGAACCTGCCGTTCAAGACGCTGTTGAGCGACGACGGCGTCCTGCTGCGGGGCGAGGCCCTTTCGGCGCGGTTCGCCGAAGCCGGGGTCGATCTGGACCAGCCGATCATCACCAGCTGCGGCTCGGGCGTCTCCGCCGCCATCCTGACCCTGGCCCTGGCCGAGCTGGGCCGCGACAGCGCCGTCTATGACGGCTCCTGGGCCGAATGGGGCGGGCGGGACGACACTCCGGTCGCAACCGGCTGAACCGCCCCGCCTCAGGGGTCAGACCGCCGGGGCGGTCGGTTCTTCCAGCCCCTCAGGCACGCTGTCGTCGCTCTCGCCGCGCGAGACGACCGTAGCCAGGACCAGGTCGCCGGTGACGTTCAGAGTCGTCCGGCACATGTCGAGGAAGCGATCGACGCCGAGGATCAGGCCGATGCCTTCGGCCGGCACCCCGACCATGACCAGGATCATCGCCACGACCGGCAGGGAGCCCGCAGGGACGCCCGCCGTGCCGACGCCGCCGAGGATGCAGACCAGCATCACCACGATCTGCTGGGTGATCGTCAGGTCGATCTGGAAGAACTGGGCCAGGAACAGCACCGTGACCCCCTCGAACAGGGCCGTGCCGTTCTGGTTGGCGGTGGCGCCGACGGTCAGGACGAAGCGGGCGATCTTGCGCGGCAGGCCCAGCTGGGTTTCCGCCGCCTTCAGCGAGACCGGCAGGGCGGCGTTGGACGAGGCGGTCGAGAAGGCCACGACCATCGGCTCGCGCACGCCCCTGAAGAACTTCATCGGCGACATGCCGGCCCCCAGCCAGACGACCAGCGGATAGACGACGAACATGTGGATCGCCATGGCACCGACGGCCACGCCGACGTAGGCGGCGAGCCGCACCAGCAGGTCCCAGCCGAACAGGGCGGCCAGATTGAACATCAGGCAGGCGATGGCGATCGGCGCCAGTTTGATGAAGAGGTTGATGAGCTTCATCGCGACCTCGAAGACGCCCTCGATCCCCTTCTGCAGGTGGTCGGTGGCGGGGCTCTTGGCCATCACCAGCCCGATGCCGAAGAACAGGGCGAAGATCATCACCGGCAGGATCTGGTTCTCCGCCGCCGCCGTGAAGAAGTTGGACGGCACCAGCTCCAGGAAGAACTGGCCGAGCTGGATGCTCTCCGGCGCCTTGTCCACGATATTGGCCGCGCCTTCCCTGCCCGTCTCGAGCAACTGTGCGGCGAGAATCGGGTCCACGCCCGCACCGGGTCGGAAGACGTTGACCATAACCAGGCCGATCACGACGGCGATGGCGGACACGACGACCGTCAGCAGCAGGGTCTTGATCCCCGCCCGGCCGAGGCTCTTGAGGTCGCCCATCTCCGCCACCCCGACCACGAGGGCCGAGAACAGCAGGGGAATGACCATCATGAACAGCAGGCGCAGGAATATCTGCCCGATCGGGCCGGTGACGTTGGACGTCAGCCAGACCACCCAGGGAGCTTCCGCACCGAAGCTCAGGTGAACGAACAGTCCCCCGCCCAGGCCGACGAGGAAGCCGATCAGCATCAGCCAGTGAAGCGGCAGCTTGCCGGGTTTGGTCTCAGTCATTCGTCCCCCTCGGGCGGAAAATCGTCACGAACGCTCGAACGGGATCAGCCCCCCGGCCGGCCGGTTCAGTCTCAGCGCACGGGCAGGCCGTAGATCAGTCCGCCGGAACGCGCGTTCCATTGTGCATTCAACCCGCGCGTCAGGTCGAGAGGCGATTGCGGTCCCAGGTTCCGGTCGAAGATCTCGCCGTAGTTTCCCACGGCCCCGATAGCAGAGGCCGCCCAGGTCTTCGACAGCCCAAGAGGCGCCCCGAAATCGCTCTCCAGTCCCAGCAGACGCCGCACGCGCGGGTCGCGGCTGTCCTTCGCGAGGGATCTTACGTTGTCGCGGGTGACACCCAATTCCTCGGCCAGGATGACGGCGTTCAGGGTCCAGCGCACCAGGGCCGTCCACTGTTCGTCGCCACGGCGCGTCACCGGGCCCAGGGGCTCCTTGGAGACGATGTCGGCCAGGATGGCGTGCTGCTGCGGGTCGGACAGGGTGGTTCGCGCCGCGGCCAGGGCCGAGATGTCGGCGCTGAAGGCGTCGCAGTCCTCCCGTGCATAGGCAGACCGCGCCGCCTCCTCGTTCGGGGCGACGACGGGGGTATAGGCCAGTCCGCGCGACCGGAAATCGTCCGCGAGATTGAGCGCGCTGGTCGATCCCGACGCCACGCAGATTCGCGCGCCGTTCAGCTCGGACGCCGAGTTCAGATCCAGAGAGCGCCGGACCAGGAAGCCCTGGCCGTCGTAGTAGTTGATCCCGGCGAAGGCGAAGCGCCCCTCGGTATCCTTGGTCATGGTCCAGGAGCTGTTGCGCCACAGGACGTCGATCTGGTCGGAGGCCAGGGCGTCGTATCGGGTCTCGGCCGTCAGGGGGGTGAATCGCGCCCGCTCAGCGTCGCCGAAGATGGCGGCCGCCATGGCGCGACAGAAGTCGATGTCGAACCCACGCCACTGGCCGCGATTGTCCTGGACCGCGAACCCGACCAGTCCCTGATGCACGCCGCAGCGCAGGTAGCCGCGCTGCCGGACGGCCGCGAGGGTCGCACTGGCCCGGGCGCCGGTCTGGGCGGCCGGGGGCGGCGCGCCGGCGTCCGGGACGCCGGGTTCGGCCTTGCGATCGTCGCAGCCGCTCAGGACAGCCGCGCAGGCGAACACGCCCGCCGCCGCCCGCCATCCCGTCACCCTCTCGCGCATCGCCGCTTTCGAGCCCATGCCTCGCCTCGCCGCCTGCGCCCCCACGCTTGCACCACAGGGCTTTTTGACGCCTTTGGAGGGCGATCCGCAACCCGTTCTCGACCACTCGCCTCAACGAATCGACCCATGGCCGCTCCGACAGACCGCACCCGACTGATTTCCGGCGCCACGAAGCGCGGCGGAGGTCGTCGGCCGGTCAGTCCGCCGATCGAACGAGCGTCCACCATGCTCAGCGACAGCGCGGCCTCCATGCGCGACCCGGCCCTGGGACCGACCTATGGCCTGGACGGCGGGTCTGCGGCCCGGGCCCTGCGGTCCGCTGTGGCCGACCTGGAGTGCGCTTCAGACGCCTGGATCGTCCCCTCGGGGCTGGCCGCCGTGACCGTGCCGCTTCTGGCCCTGCTGCGGCCCGGCGACGACGTCATCGCCACCGACGCCCTCTACGGCCCCAGCCGCCGGTTCCTGTCCCGCTGGATGGCCGCGCGAGGCGTGACGACCGTCTATCACCCGGCCGGGGCCGACGCCGGGGCCGTCGCGGACCTAATCGGCGAGCGCACGCGGCTGATCCTGATCGAATCGCCGACGTCCCTGACCTTCGAGATTCTGGACGTCCCCGCCCTGGCCGCCGCCGCCCGGGCGCGCGGGGTGCTGACGGTCATGGACAACACCTGGGCTGCGGGACTGGCGTTCAAGCCTCTGGCCCATGGCGTGGACGTCAGCGTTCAGGCTCTGACCAAATACGCCTCCGGACACTCGGACGTGCTGATGGGCGCCGTGGCCGTTTCGGACCCCGCCCTTGGTCGCCAGATCGAGGCGACGATCGAGGATCTGGGCTGGCACGTCTCGCCCGATGACGCCTGGCTGGCCCTGAGAGGTCTGCGCACCCTGCCGCTGCGCTACGGGGAGCAAGGCCGGTCCGGATTGCGCGTCGCCCAGTGGCTCCAGGGCCGGCCCGAGGTCGCCCGCGTCCTCTATCCGCCCCTGCCGACGGATCCGGCCCACGTGCTTTGGACGCGAGACTATTCGGGCGCCGCCTCGATCATGGGGCTCGTCATGAAAGGCGGCGACGAGGCGTCCGCCCATGCCTTCCTCGACGCCCTGACCCTGTTCGGTCTCGGCTGGTCCTGGGGCGGGTTCGAGAGCCTGGCCACGCATGAGACCGGGCAACTGCCATTCCGTCAGACGCCGCCTATGATGGAGGGAGAGTTGATCCGTCTGCACATCGGTCTTGAAGACCCCGCGGACCTGGTCGCGGATCTCGAGCTCGGTCTCGCAGCCTGGCGGGTCGCCGTCGGCTGACCCGTCAGTTTTGCTGGATTTCCGGCATCAGGCCCAGCACCACCTGACGCATGTTGCTCTGCGGCCTCAGCATCGCGCGCAGGAAGTTGGTCGTGTTGCCGGCCGCGCCGGTGAAGGCGAACGTGGCCTCCGAGAAGGTGCAGTCGATGACATGTGGCGGAGCGCCGCCTTCATAGACCAGCTCCGCCTTCTGGAAATCCACGTTCGTGAACGTCTTGCCGTCCAGCTTGATACGGCCTTGGAGAACTTGTCGCTTCGGTTCGGTCATGGCGGCGTTCCCATCTGCAAAAGCCGTGGCGCGCCCAGCAGGACTCGAACCTGCAACCGTCCGCTTAGAAGGCGGATGCTCTATCCGGTTGAGCTATGGGCGCGAAGAGGGGCCTAACTAGTGCGAGGCGCGGCGGGCCGCAAAGCAAAATGGGCTGGGCAAAGGGCCAAACCCTGAGAGACGGGCTCAAGTCGCGGAGCGACCGCGTCGCGAGCGGCCGCCCCCTCTTCCTGATTTAATGCGTCCAGGACTGTTTGCGGTTGGTGGCGAAGTTGTCGGCATAGGCCTTGAGGATCAGCGGCGGGTCCTGGGGCTCGTGCAGTCGGAAGGGGATGCCGTGCCGCTCGGCATAGGCGATGGCCTCGTCGCGCGTCTCGAAGGTCAGCCGGACCTGTCCGTTCATGTCCGCCGACCCGGTCCAGCCCATGAGAGGGTCGATGGTGCGGGCGGAAGCCGGCTCGAACTCCAGCCGCCAATCCTTCGACTTGGCCTTGCCGGACTGCATGGCGGTCTTGGCGGGGCGATAGATACGGGCCAGCATGACAGTTCTCGCTCCACATCGAAGAAGCGCTCCGGGCGCCTCGCCGATCCCGGCGCTCAAGCCGCGAGCGACCGCGTCGCGAGCATAGCGCCACTAAAATCATGGTCGGAGTGAGAGGATTCGAACCTCCGACCCTCTGGTCCCAAACCAGATGCGCTACCAGGCTGCGCTACACTCCGGCGGCGGGATTTGCCACGTTCGGTCAGCCGCCGCAAACCCCAATCCGCAAATCTATGGCCAATTGCCGAAGAAGGGGTGCTCGACCCTGTCGCCGGCCTTGGCGCCGATCTCGGTCATCCGCCCTGCTCTGACCTCCAGCACCCCCTTGGCCGCGCCATAGGACGGCAACGGCTGCTCCGAAAAGGGCGTGGCGTTGTGGGCGATGGAGACGATACGACCGTCGGCGGCGACATAGACGATGTCCAGCGAGCTGGGCGTGTTCTTCATCCAGAAGGACTGTTCCGCCGGCGCCTCGAACTGGAACAACATGCCGCGATCGTCGGCAAGCGGCGGTCGGAACATCAGCCCCTTCTGGCGCTCCGGCTCGTCATCGGCGATCTCGACAAGGAAGTCATGCCGTCCGCTGGATGTGACGACGGTCAGGGGCTCGAGGGGACGGCCGGCCGCATCGACCGGCGGCTTGGGCGCGCAGGCGGCGGCCAGCAGCATAAGGCCGACAAACAGGCGTCGCGACAGGGGCATGGGCTTGGCTCCGGGAAGGCCTCCATCGAACCCGCTCTCTCGCCCCCCTGTCAATCGCGGTGTGGGGCGGCGGTCAGCTCGGACGAATCTCGGCCACGACCAGCCCCTTGGGCCCCTGGGCGAAATGAACCCGCACGGCTTCGCCGGGCAGCAGATCATCCAGGCCAAACCGGCGCAGGGTTTCGATATGGACGAAGATGTCCGTGGCATCACCGGGGCGAACCACGAAACCATAGCCCTTGGTCCGGTTGAACCATTTGACCGTGGCGGCCTCCAGCCTCGGATCGTCGGCAAGGATTTCTGCGCGCGGCTCGGCGCGTCGGGTCGGCGTAACCAGGGTGGGCGGTTGGGTCAGGGCGTGGATCCGCGTCACCTGCCATCCCTTGGGACGTTCAGCGCAGTCGAACTGAATCTCGGCGCCTTCTCCTGCGACGTCCTGGCCGGCCTCGCGCAGGCAACTCACATGCAGGAGGACGTCACGTCCCCCGGTCTGGTCGGGCGTGTCGGGAACGACGAAACCATATCCCTTTCCCGGATCAAACCACTTCACACGCCCGCTGAGCCGGACCGCGTCCGGCTGCGGGAGTCCATCCTGTTCGGACAATGCAACCCCCCACATGTCCACGCACCCTTGTGAACCTGATCCGTTTACCACGGTTCCGCGAACGGACGAAAACAGAAAACTGCATGTTTCTGTCACGCATCGCCCGGAATGGGGACAATGCCTGCATGCTGCGGCGCAAAATGACGGACGGCTGCAAGTTTCGGCCTCAGCCATAGGCGCGTCGGCAGAGGCGACAGGCCGAGTTCCTGCGAATACGACACCCAGCCTGGAGCCGTATCGGAACTCAAAAACATAAATATGAGGAATGCCCCGCGTGGCAGTCCCTAGGGGAGTCGAACCCCTCTTTTCAGGTTGAAAACCTGACGTCCTAACCGATAGACGAAGGGACCGCTGCGCGGGGAGCCGGCGATATAGCCGCCGATTCCGAGGGTTGCAACCCCTCTTTGGCCGGCTGGGTCCGAACCCTGGCTTTCAGCTCAGGCCATGCGCGGATCGGCGGCGTCCTCGATCTCGAACTGCACACCGCGACGCCCGTTCCAGTCATCCGCCTTTAGTCGTCCAGCAACGTTCAGGCCGCCCTGCCCAGCCAGCAGAGCCTTGCCCAGCGGCAGGTCGGCGCAGCGCCAGGCGATGGCCCGCACCGAGGCGCCGTCGGCGCCGACCAGACGGCATCGAACATGGCCCCCGTTCATGGCGACGGGCTCGCGCGCCTGCACCCCGTTCAGGGCGAACAGAGGCTCCGGGTTGGCCGGGCCAAAGGGCGCCAGGCGCTCGAAATCCTCGAAGAGCGCGCGCGTGGCGCTGGAGGGGTCGATCAGGGCGTCGATCTCGACCAGATCCAGGGCCTCGGCCGCGACCTGCTCCTCCGCCATCCGGTCGTTCAGGAAGTCGCGCAGCCGGCCGATATCTTCCACTCGGACCGTCAGCCCGGCCGCCATGGCGTGGCCGCCGCCGGCCAGCAGAACGCCCTCGGTCCAGGCCGCCTGCACCGCACGGCCCAGATTCATGCCCGGCTGGGACCGCCCCGAGCCCTTGCCGATGCCGTTGACGGCGTCCACGCCGATGACGATGACGGGCTTTCTCCAGCGCTCCCGCAGCCGCCCGGCGACGATCCCGACGACGCCCGGGTGCCAGTCCTCGCCCTCGACCACGACCACGGCCGAGCCGTCGGCGTGATGACCGGTCGCCTCGACCCGACGCACGGCCGCCTCGGTGACGTCCCGCTCCACATCACGGCGCGCCAGATTGAGCGCGTCCAGCTCCTGCGCCAGCGCTGCGGCCTCGACCGGATCGTCCGTGGACAGCAGACGCGCGCCGAGGTCCGATTTGCCGATCCGTCCGCCCGCATTGATGCGGGGGCCCAGGATGAAGCTCGCGTGACTGCTCTTGGCCGGCGCCTGCTCGGCGCCCGCAGCCGACAGCAGGGCGGCGAGCCCCGGATTGCCCCAGTCGGACATGACCCTCAGCCCCAGACTGGTCAGGGCGCGGTTGAAGCCGGTCAGGGCGGTCACGTCGCAGATCGCCCCCATGGCGGCCAGATCCAGCCACTGGCGGATATCGGGCTGGGGCCGGTCGTCGGTGAATAGACCCCTCGCCCGCGCCTCGCGGTTCAGGGCCGCCAGAAGGACGAAGACGACCCCGGCCGCCGCCAGATTGCCCTGGCCCGAGTTGCAGCCCGGGCGGTTGGGATTGACCACGGCCAGGCAGGCGGGCGGCTGTTCGCGCATCATGTGGTGGTCGATGACGACGACGTTCAGGCCGATGGCCGAGGCATGGGCGACCGCCTCGTTGGCCGCCGCGCCGCAGTCGACGGTGACCACCAGATCGGCCCCGCGCGCCTTCAGCGTGTCGAAGGCGCGGGCGCTTGGGCCATAGCCCTCCGTCAGCCGGTCGGGCACATAGATCGGCAACTCGGCCCCCATGGCCCGGAACCAACGGACCAGCAGGGCCGCGCTGGAGGCGCCGTCCACGTCATAGTCGGCGAAGACATGGATCGACCGACCGGCCTGCAGCGCATCGACGATGGCGCCGGCCGCCACATCCATGTCCAGGAAGCTCGACGGATCGGGAAACAGGGCCTTGAGCGTGGGCGTGAGGAAGTCCGCCCCTTGATCCGCCCGCACCCCGCGCGCCGCCAGGGCCCGGGCCAGGGGCTCCCTCAGACCCAGGCCCTGAATGTGGGCGCGGACCACGGTGGGGTCGGCCGGGCGCTGACGCCAGGCGCGGCCCGAAAGGGAGCGGGCGACCTCGAGGAAATCGGACAAGATGCGCCTACTGACGGCGAGGGATCGGCGGCGGCGCCTTGCCGCGTTCACGCAGGCCGGCGGCCCAGGCCTCGATCTCGGCCTCGGTCTGCCGCGTGGCGGGCGAAATCTGGACGGCGGCCAGTCGCGCGCGGACGTCGCTTTCGAAGACGGCGGGATCGCCGAGACGCCACTCGATGCGCGCCACCTCGCCCTGCACCCGGCTGTCGGCGGCGCCGAGGGCCGCGACGCGCGTGGCCACCTCGGCCGGTGCCGGCGTGTCGGTGGACGTCTTGGGGAAGTCGGCCCAGCGCGGATAGGTGCGGTTGGCGTCCACCAGGGCCTGGACCTGGGCGGCGATGGGCGAGTCGCTGCGATCGGCCTCGAACGCCCCGGCGCATCCGCCCAGCATCGAACCTGCGGCGAGGATCGCCGCCGTCGCGGATCGAGCCCTGATCTTTTTCATCGCGCGACCGTTCATTTCGGGACCGGTCATATGCCATGATCGGACCCGGCGAAAGGGCGGCGGTGGACGCCCCGGGCCCAACAGCCCCTGAGCGGGCCCCAAGCTGGAGGATTCGCCTTGGCCAAGACGCCCGTCACGCCGCCGCCGGTCTCGACCGCGCCGCGCAAGTCCGGTCGCCCGACCTCCGCCCGTCCCGCGCGGCCGAAGGCGATGGCGGCTCCGGCGCCCGAGACCGAAACGGCGCCTCCCCCGCCCCAGCCTGACCCTACGCCCCGGCTTGAAGCCGCTGCCGAGCCCTTCGTCTCGGCTGAGGCGCAGCGGGAGATGATCGAGACCCTGTCCATCAACCTGGCCAAGGCGGCGATGACAGCCCAGACCGCCATGGCCGAGGCGGCCATAAACCAGGCGGGTCGGATGCAGGCCCAGATGCAGGACGGCGGCGCCGCGCCCGCCGCCCCGTCCGCCGATCCGTTCAACATCGGCCCGGCCATGAGCACGGTGATGACGGGCCTTGCGGCGCGCCCGGACAAGCTGTTCTCCGCCCAGGCCGACCTGTTCAACCGCTACCTGGACCTGTGGAGCACCGCCTCGCGCCGCGCCGCCGGCGAGCCGGTCGCCGAGACCGTCAAGGACAAGCGGTTCAAGGACCCGGCCTGGTCCGAAAACCCCATGTTCGACATGATGCGCCAGTCCTATCTGGTCACTTCGGACTGGATGAACGGCCTGATCTCCGGCGTCGAAGGCGTCGATCCGACGGTGAAACGCCGCGCCGAGTTCTTCACCAAGCTGCTGACCGACGCCTTCTCGCCCGCCAACTTCCTGGCCTCCAACCCGGCGGCCCTTAAGGCCATGGCCGAGACCAATGGCGAGTCCCTGGTGCGGGGCATGCAGAACTTCGCCGCCGACCTCGAGGCCGGGATGGGCAAGCTGCGCATCAGCCAGGCCGACTACGGCAAGTTCACCGTCGGCGAGAACGTCGCCACCGCGCCGGGTCAGGTCGTCTGGCGCGACGAGCTGTTTGAACTGATCCAGTACGACGCCGCCACCGACAAGCAGCGCGCCATTCCCCTGCTGATCTTCCCGCCCTGGATCAACAAGTTCTACATCATGGACCTGCAGCCGGCGAACTCGCTGATCCGCTGGCTGTCGGCCCAGGGCTTCACCGTCTTCGTCTGTTCCTGGGTCAATCCGGATGTCGACAAGGCCGGGTTCGGCTTCGACGACTACCTTGAGAAGGGTATCTACCGGGCGACCCAGAAGGTCATGGACCAGACCGGTCAGGACCGGCTGAACACCGTCGGCTACTGCATCGGCGGCACCCTGATGGGCGCGGCCTTGGGTCATATGGCGGCCAAGGGCGACAAACGCGTCAACGCCACCACCTTCTTCGCCGCCCAGCACGACTTCCAGGAAGCGGGCGACCTGCTGCTGTTCACCGACGAACACTGGCTCGCTCAGGTGGAGCAGTTGATGGACGACGCCGGCGGAGTTCTGCCCGGCGCAGCCATGGCCGACACCTTCAACGCCCTGCGCGCCAATGATCTGATCTGGTCGTTCTTCGTCTCGAACTATCTGATGGGCAAGTCGCCGGCGGCCTTTGACCTTCTGTTCTGGAACGCCGACCAGACCCGCATGCCGAAAAAGCTGCACATGGACTATCTGCGCCAGCTCTACGGCCAGAACCGGCTGACGAAGGGCGAGTTCGAGATCGGCGGGGTCAAGGTCGACCTGTCGAAGGTGAAGACGCCCCTCTATTTCCAGGCGTCCAAGGAGGACCACATCGCCCCGATGGGCTCGGTCTATCGGTCGGCCAGGGCCTTCGGCTCGGACGACGTCACCTTCACCCTGGCAGGCTCGGGCCATATCGCCGGAGTCATCAACCCGCCGTCGGCCAACAAATACCAGCACTGGATCAACCCCGCCCTGCCCGACACCGTCGCCGAATGGCAGGCCGGCGCCGAGGAGCATCCCGGCAGCTGGTGGAACCACTGGGCCGAATGGCTGCATGCGCGCTCGGGCGACTGGATTCCCGCGCGCGATCCGTCCAAGGGACCGCTGAAGCCGCTCGAGCCGGCCCCCGGTTCCTATGTGAAGGTCAAGTCTTGAAGTCTCTCGAGCCCAATATCCTGCTGGCCGTCACGACCCTGGTGGCGCTGGTGCTTCTCGTCATGACCGCCAGCGTCTTCGGCGAGTCGGGACAGACGCTGAAGTATGTCATCCTCGCCGCCGTCTGCATTCCGGCTTTGGTTGTCGGCAACGGCTTTCTGGCCAAGCGCTCGAGTCGGGCAAGCCCTGCCATGGTCTCTCGCGAGGCGCCCGCCACGGCGGTCTGGGCGGCGATCGTGCCGGGGCTGGTGATGCTGTTCGCCTTGGTTCCCGTCCTGTTCGGCGGCTTCGATTACGGCCTGCTGGTCATTATCGGCGCCGTGCTGGCCGGAGTGACGGTCGAGTCGGCGATCAAGGCCAACCGCAAGGGCTGACCGCTCAGCCCGGCTTGAACAGCAGGGCCACGCCGTTGTTGCAGTAGCGTTTTCCGGTCGGGCGCGGCCCGTCGTCGAAGACGTGACCCTGGTGCCCCAGACAGCGGGCGCAGTGATATTCGGTTCGAGGAATGCCGATCTCGAAGTCGGTCTTCGTGCCGATATGGGCCGGATTGACCTGGAAGAAGCTGGGCCAGCCGGTGCCGCTGTCGAACTTCCACGCCGACAGAAAGAGGGGCAATTCGCAGCCGCGACAGACGAAGGTCCCGGCGCGCTTCTCGTCATCCAGGGGGCTGGTGAACGGTCGCTCGGTCGCCGCGTGACGCAGGGTCTGATAGCTGGCCACCGGCAAGGCGGCGCGCCACTGGGCGTCGGTCATCCGCCGGAACGGCGACGAGGCGAAGGCGTCGGCGGCGGAGGCGCGCGACGAACACCCGGCCGCCAACACCGCGGCGCCGCCGAGCAACAGGGACCGTCTGGGCAGGGAGATTTGTGTCATGCCCTGACTACGTCGGGACGGGCGAAGTGGTTTCAAGTCCCCGGACGGGTCACTCCAGCCCCGTGGCCTCGTACAGGCCCAGCATCAGGTTCAGGTTCTGAACCGCCGCGCCGGACGCCCCCTTGCCGAGGTTGTCCAGCAGGGCGACCAGACGCACCTGTTCGCCCTCGCGGTCGCCGAACACATGCAGCCGCATGGAGTTGGTCCCGTTCAGCCCCTCGGGCGTCAGACCGGTCATGGCCTCGGTCTCCTCCAGCGAGGCGACCTCGACGAACCGCTCGCCCTCATAGGCCTCGACCAGAGCGCCGTGGATCACCTCGATCGAGGTCCGCGAAGGCAGGGCCGCCAGTTGCAGCGGCACCTCGACGATCATGCCCTGCCGATACGCGCCGACGGATGGGGCGAACAGGACGTCACGGGTCAGGCCCGCATGCCGCGTCATCTCCGGCACATGCTTGTGCTTCAGGCCGAGGCCATAGGCGCGATACGGCGGCGCCTTGGCCGCGTCGGGGCCCTCGAACTCGGCGATCATCGACTTGCCGCCGCCGGAATAGCCGCTGACGGCGTTGACCGTCATCGGCAGGAAGCCGGGGATAATCCCCTCGCGCACCAGCGGCGCGACCAGACCGAGGAATCCCGTCGGATAGCAGCCGGGGTTCGACACCCGTTTCGACTCGACGATGGCCTCACGCTGGCCCGGCCGCAGCTCGGCGAAGCCATAGGTCCAGCCGCTGGCGACGCGGTAAGCCGTCGAGGCGTCGATCACCTTCACTGTCGGACTGTCGATCATGGCCACGGCCTCTCGCGCGGCGTCGTCCGGCAGGCAGAGGATCACCAGATCGGCGGCGTTGAGCGCCTCCTTGCGCTTGGCCGGATCCTTGCGGTCGGCCTCGCCGAGGGAGATGAAGCTCAGCTCCCCCCTTCCCTTCAGCCGCTCGCGGATCTCCAGACCCGTGGTCCCGGCCTCGCCGTCGATGAAGATGGTGTGGGTCACTTGCTCAAATCCCGCCAATTGCTGGTCCGGCGTCCAAACCAACCTGATCCCCAGCCGGGGAAAAACTCAATCACCGCATCGGCCTCCAGATGAGGCTCGTCCTAAAGGTAGAGGATCACCGGCTCGCCCACCTGCACGCCTCCGACGTCCGAAAGCACGTGTTCAATCAGATACTCTCCACCATCCGGATGGCGGTCCGCTCCGCTGATTGCGAGACGCTTCATCTAAAATCTGCCCATAGAAAAAGGGCGCTCCGGTTTCCCGAAGCGCCCCGTTTCGTAATCGCTGTCGCGAAACGGCTTAACGCTTCGAGAACTGGAAGGAACGGCGGGCCTTGGCGCGGCCGTACTTCTTGCGCTCGACCACGCGGCTGTCGCGGGTCAGGAAGCCGTGCGGCTTCAGGACCGGGCGCAGAGCCGGCTCGTAGTGGGTCAGGGCGTGCGACAGGCCGTGGCGGATGGCGCCGGCCTGGCCCGACAGGCCCGAACCCTCGACAGTGCAAACGACGTCGAACTGGGTAGTGCGGTCGGTCACTTCGAGAGGCTGGGCGACCATCATGCGCAGGATTTCACGGGCGAAGTAGGCCGTGATGTCCTTGCCGTTGACGGTGATCTTGCCGGTGCCGGGCTTGACCCAGACGCGGGCGATCGCGTTCTTGCGCTTGCCGGTCGAATAGGCGCGGCCCTGGGCGTCCAGCTTCTGGACATGCTCGGGCGCGGCCTCGGCCGTGGCGGACAGGCCCTTCAGGGCGTCGAAGCCGGTGGCTTCCGTGGTCACGTCGGTCATGCTCAGACGCTCCGGGTGTTCTTGGCCGAAGCCGACGCGAAGTCGATCGTCTCGGGCTGTTGGGCTTCATGGGAGTGGGTCGCGCCGGAGAAGAGACGCAGGTGCGTCATCTGCTTGCGGGCCAGCGGGCTTTCCTTGGGCAGCATGCGCTCGACGGCCTTTTCAAGGACGCGCTCGGGGAAACGACCGCCCAGCACCTTGGCCGGGGTGGTTTCCTTGACGCCGCCCGGGTGGCCGGTGTGACGGTAGTAGATCTTGTCGGTGTTCTTCTTGCCGGTGAACACCACCTTGTCGACGTTGGTCACGACGACATAGTCGCCGCAATCGACGTGCGGGGTGTAGGTCGGCAGGTGCTTGCCGCGCAGGCGGTTGGCGATGAAGGTCGCGTGGCGGCCCACGACGACGCCTTCGGCGTCGATGTGAATCCACTTCTTCTCGACCTCGGCCGGCTTCAGAGAAGCCGTGGTGGTCTTCAACATGATGAAGGGTCCCAAAGAGAACGGAAAAACGGTTTGCCCGTCCCGACCAAGGCCGGAACGAACGGAAGGCGCGCTGATAGAGGACATGGACGGCGCGGTCAATACGTCGCAACGCACCAAACCTCATTCAATATATTGAAATATCTAGACTAATTAAATACGGTATTAAAATACCCAGTCTTGAGGCGCTTTTCCGACGTCCAACGTCATCGAACCGTGACCGTTTCGACATAGGCGATACAGAGTAACATCTGTCAGCGGATACTCTCATGCTCGCCCATCGACGCGCCCTCCTGACCGGCAGCGCCGCCGCCCTCGCCTTCTCCGGCCTGGCCCGTCATGCTGCGGCGCAGACGGCCTCCACGGGCGAGACCTATGTCAACGAGGTCGAGGGCTACGGCCCGCTGCTGCGCGATCCCAACCGTCTGCTCGATCTGCCCGAAGGCTTTTCCTATCAGGTCGTGGCCCAGAGCGGGGACACCATGGACGACGGCCTGTTCGCGCCGGGCCAGCCCGACGGCATGGCCTGTTTCCCGCTGGACGGGACCCGGGTCGCTCTGGTGGTCAATCACGAGCTGAAGGGCTCCAGCGCCCTGCACCGCAACCTTGGGCCGGGCGGCCTGCAGCAGGAACGGATCGGGCGGCTGGACGCCAGCCGCGCCTATGACACCTACAAGGACGGTCGTCCCCTGCCCGGCGGCTGCTCCACCATCATCTATGACCTGGCGACACGTCAGGTCGTCAGCCGCCACCTGACCCTGGCGGGCACCTCGACCAACTGCTGCGGCGGGCCGACGCCCTGGGGCAGCTGGCTGAGCTGTGAGGAGACGGTCGAGACCCCGGCCGACGCTGACGTGACGAAGCCCCACGGCTGGGTCTTCGAGGTGCCCGCCACGGCGACCGGCCTGGTCGATCCTGTGCCGCTGAACGCCATGGGCCGGTTCGACCACGAGGCCGTCTGCGTCGATCCCCGCACGGGCATGGTCTATCTGACGGAGGATCAGAACGAGGGCCTCTTCTACCGCTTCATCCCGACCACGCCGGGTCGGCTCGCCGACGGCGGCAAACTCCAGGCCATGGCCTTGAAGGGCGCGCCCTCCGCCGATACCCGGAATCAGGACGCCCGCCTCTGGGCCGTCGGCGACTGGCGCGAGATCGCGTGGATCGACATGGACGACGTCGAGTCTCCCAACGATGACCTGCGCAAGCGGGGTCACGCCGCCGGCGCCGCCCTGGTCGCCCGGGGCGAGGGCATCTGGTGGGGCGACGACGAGATGTATTTCACCGCCACGTCCGGCGGCCCGATCCGGCGCGGCCAGATCCTGCGGCTGGTTCCCGGTCTGAACGGGGCCGCGGACCGGTTGCAGCTCTTCGTCGAAAGCACCGACGAAAAGACCCTGAACATGGGCGACAACATCACCATCGCGCCCTGGGGTCACTTGATCGTCTGCGAGGACAATTATTCGCGCGAGATTCGCAACCACCTGAAGGGCGTCACCCCCGAGGGCCGCGTCTATACAATCGCCCGCAATATCTTCAGCGGGAACTCCGAATTCGCCGGGGCCTGTTTCTCGCCGGACGGACAGGTGCTGTTCGTCAACATCATGTACCCGGGCATGACCCTGGCGATCAGAGGCCCATGGTCCTCGGTCCGGACATGAACAGGCGCGGCTGGGAACGTCGCACCAGCCACAGGTTGACCGTCGCCACCACCAGGACCAGCGCCGCCCCGGCCTGATGCAGGCCGCCCAGCCACAGGGGCACGGCGTGGATCAGGGTCACCACGCCCAGCGCGGCCTGCAGCCACAGGGCGACGGCCACCGCGATCGCCCAGGCGCCCAGTCCCTCGGCCAGCCGCCAGCGCCAGGCCTGGATCGCATAGGCCGTTCCGCCGATCAGCAACCCATAGGCCCAGATGCGGTGGTTGAACTGCACCAGGGCCTGATCGTGCAGGAAGGTCAGCGCACCCTTGCCCCAGTCTGCAGGCGGGAAGAAGGCCCCGTTCATCAGCGGCCAGTCGGTATAGACGAAGCCCGCCTTGGCCCCGGCCACCAGCCCGCCCAGCAGGCACTGGAAGAAGATCGCGCCCCACAGCAAGGCGGAACCCCGGCTCCAGCCCTCGGGCGACCGCGAATGCTCCTCGCCCGACCAGGCCTCCAGGCCCGTCCAGATCAGGCCCGCGAAGATCAGCAGGGCCAGACCGAGATGGACCGTCAGCCGCTCGGGGGCGACATCGACCCGTTCCGACAGGCCGCTGGACACCATCCACCATCCGATCAGTCCCTGAAACCCGCCCATGGCCAGCAGCGCGGCGCAACGCCAGATCAGCCGCTGCGGAATGCGCTTGATGGCCAGGAAGACCACGAACGGCAGGGCGAACGCCACGCCGATCAGCCGCCCGAACAGCCGGTGCAGCCATTCCCACCAGAAGATGCCCTGGAACTCCGACAGGCTCATGCCCGCATTGACCTGGGCGTATTGGGGGATGGTCTTGTATTTCGCGAACGCCTCGGCCCAGGCGGCGTCGCTCATCGGCGGTACGGCGCCCATGATCGGCTTCCATTCCGTGATCGAGAGACCCGAGCCCGTCAGCCGGGTGACCCCGCCGATGACCACCATGGCGAAGACGAGGGCGGCGCAGGCGAACAGCCAGATCGCGACGGCCCGGCTCTGGTCACGCTGGATAAATCGGTTCATTCGACGCCTGCGATCCTGACGGCTACACTGTCGGCATACGACGATGGTCGCTTCCGACCGTGGCGGTATGCCCCCCGATCGGGGCAAGATCAAAGCCGATTTGGCCGCACGATGTCGCGGGCCGCATCGAACAGCGTTGGAGGAGAGGCTTGGAATACGCCGATATCGCCGCGGCCGTGGTGGGGACGTCGATCGTCGCCTGGATCGCCGACCTGCTGACGGGCCGTCGCGGCTATTTCGGCGCCATCCTGGTGGCGGGCGTGGGGGCCCTGTGCGGCTGGTTCCTGTCGATCCGGGTCTTCGCCCTGACGACGATGGACGGATGGATCTGGGTCGCCTGGTCCCTGTCCGGCGCGGCCCTGAGTCTCGTCGCCTTCTATCTGTTCCGGAGCAAGCGCTGATGCAGCCGGTGACCAAACCCAGCGGACGGCGCGCCGTCGCCGCGATCCTGACCCTCGCCTTTCTGGCCTTCTACGTCTGGGCGGTGATCGCCATCGGTGAGCACCTGCCCGACCACTGGCTGGCGCAACTGGCCTTCTACGGCCTGGCCGGCATCGTCTGGGGCCTGCCCCTGCTCCCGCTGTTCAGCTGGGCCGAACGCGGCGGGCGAAAGGGCTGAGGGCCTCAAACGACAAAGGGGCCGCTCGAAAGCGACCCCTCTAACCGACCGTCTTCTTTGCGGAAGATGGTCGGAGCGACAGGATTCGAACCTGCGACCCCTTGACCCCCAGTCAAGTGCGCTACCAGGCTGCGCCACGCTCCGAGAGGCGGTCGTATAGCGGGGCGGTCGGCGCGCCGCAAACCCTAAAAGCCGCAAAAACGCACACGGGCGAAGCTAGCGCGTCAGGGCCGCGTCCAGCCGGGACTTGGCGGTCTGCAGTTCAGCCAGCAGAGCGTCCAGAAGACCGCCCGTCGCGTCCGACGGCTCGCCCCTTGGCGATGTCGGCGCCTCCGCACCCGCTGCGTCCATGACAAACCCGGCCTCGGGATCGCCATAGGCGGCCAGGCGGGCCAGTCCCTGCTCGCGGTGGAGCCTCTGCACGCCCTTGATCGTCAGACCCTCGTCATGCAGCAGGCGGCGCACGGCCTTCAGCAGCACGATGTCCTGCGGACGATAGAAGCGGCGTCCGCCGGCCCGCTTGACCGGGGTCAGGAAGGCGAACTTGGTCTCCCAGAAGCGCAGTACGTGCTGAGGCGCGCCCACGGCCTCGGCCGCCTCGGAGATGGTGCGAAAGGCGTTCGGTCCCTTGACGGTCGTCCTGGGCGCGCTCGCCATGGCGGTCAGCCGACGACGGCGTCGTGGACCCGCGCCTTCATGATCTGGGAGGCGCGGAAGCTGATGACGCGGCGCGGATTGATCGCGGCGGGTTCGCCGGTCTTGGGGTTGCGGCCCAT
Source organism: Brevundimonas sp. (assembly GCF_052436175.1). Classification (GTDB taxonomy): domain Bacteria; phylum Pseudomonadota; class Alphaproteobacteria; order Caulobacterales; family Caulobacteraceae; genus Brevundimonas. Next base: position 49,987 of record NZ_JBQVNM010000005.1, read on the forward strand.
GCGCGCGCGCTTTTCACGCACCTGGAAGACCCCGAAGCCGGACAGTTTGACCGTCTCGCCGCGCTCGAGCGATTCGACGATCAGTTCCAGGGTGCGTTCGACCATGGCGGAGCACTCCTGCCTCGACAGGCCCACCTCTTCGTGGACCGCCTCGCAGAGGTCGGCGCGGGTCAGCGTGTTCTGTTCACCCAAAGCCGTGCCCTCCAGCCCCCAAGACCCACATATAAAAGGCGAAAAACGCCAAAAACAAAAGCCGCAATCGTGCTTTACAGTCTGAAGGCGCAGGCGCCCCAGGTCAAACCGCCGCCCATGGCCTCCAGAAGCACGATATCGCCCCGCTTGATGCGCCCGTCCCTGATGGCCGAATCAAGCGCCAGGGGAATGGAGGCGGCCGAGGTGTTGGCGTGCTGGGCGACCGTCAGGATGACCTTGTGCTCGTCCAGGCCCAGCCGATCGCCGACGCCCTTGATGATGCGCTGATTGGCCTGGTGGGGCACGAACCAGTCCACATCGGCCACTTCCAGGCCAGAGGCCTCGCAGGCCAGGGTGATGGCTTCGGCGATATTGACCACGGCATGGCGGAACACCTGGTTGCCGAGCATCCGCAGATGACCGACCTGGCCGGTTGTGGAAGGCCCCCCATCGACGTAGAGCAGATCGGTCTTGGAGCCGTCAGCGCGCAGGGCGAAGCCCAGCAGGCCCTGATCGGCCCTGGTCCCCTGCCCTTCGCGCGGCTCGACCACCACGGCGCCGGCGCCGTCGCCGAACAGGACGCAGGTCGTCCGGTCGGTCCAGTCCATCAGCCGGCTCATTTCCTCGGCCCCGATGACCAGGGCGCATTTCGACAGGCCGCGCGCCACGAAGCCGTCGGCGACGCTCAGGGCGTAGACGAAGCCCGAGCACACCGCCTGGACATCGAAGGCGATGCCGACCGGGCAGCCCAGCTTGGCCTGGACGATGGCGGCCGTGGCCGGGAAGGTCATGTCGGGCGTGGTCGTGGCCACGATGATCATGTCGACGTCGGCGACGCTGCGGCCCGCATCTTCGAGCGCCTTCTTCGCGGCCTCCACGGCCAGATCGCTGGTCGGCTGATCCTCGCGTGCCTGGTGCCGCTGCTTGATGCCGGTGCGTTCGGTGATCCATTCGTCTGTGGTGTCGACGAACTTCGCCAGATCGGCGTTGGTCACGATCTTCTCGGGCAGGAAAGACCCCACCCCGGTGATCGCGCTGCGGGTTACGCTCACTTGGTCGCCTCTTCGGTGGACGGCGCGGCGGTCTGGGCGGCCTCGACCGCCTCGATCACCTCGCCCAGCCGGCCCAGACTGACGCCGACCTTTTCAAGATAGTCGCTGCGCGCCAGATCGACAGCGATACGGATCGCGGCCCCGAACCCACTGGCGTCGGCGCCGCCGTGGCTTTTGACCACAATGCCGTTAAGGCCGAGCAAAGGCCCGCCGTTGATGGCGTTCGGGTCGATCCGGCGACGCATCACCTTCAGCGCCGGAAGCGCGATCAGGGCGCCGATCTTGGACTGCACGCTGGAGGTCAGGGCCTCCTTCAACAGGGTCGAGATGAAACGGGCCGTGCCCTCGGCGGTCTTCAGGGCGATATTGCCGGTGAAGCCGTCGGTGACGATGACGTCCACGGTGCCCTTGGCGATGTCGTCGCCCTCGACGAAGCCGTAGTAGGGCAGATCCAGTTCGCCGCTGCGCAGGATCCGGTGCGCCTCGCGCACCTCCTCATGGCCCTTCATGTCCTCGGAGCCGACATTCAGGACGCCGATGACGGGCTTCTCCACGCCGTTGACGGCGGCGTGATAGGCCTCGCCCATGATGGCGAACTGAATCAGCTGACGCGCGTCGCTCTCGACATTGGCGCCGACGTCCAGAACGGCCGTGATCCCCTTCAGGGTCGGCCAGCCCGCGACGATGGCCGGCCGCTCGAGCGCCTCGGCCGACATGCGCAGGATCAGCTTGGAAATGGCCATCAAGGCGCCGGTGTTGCCGGCCGAAACGACCGCGCCGGCCTCGCCCTGCTTCACCGAATCGATGGCGTTCCACAGGCTCGATCCCTTGCCGCGCCGCATGGCCTGGGCCGGCTTCTCGTCCATGGCCACGACCTTGTCGGTGTGGCGAACCTCGATGAGAGCCGGATCGAGATGAAGGCGGGCGATCTCGGCCTGGATCGCCGCCTCGTCCCCGTGCAGCAGGAATTTTAGGTTCTGCGCGCCGTGGCGCCGGACATAGTCACGAACGCCCCCCACGACGGCGGGCGGCCCATGGTCGCCGCCCATGGCGTCGAGCGAAATCACGGTGGGGGAAGGCAAGGACATTCAGCTCCACGCGCCGTCTGTCGCGGCGCTCAACTGCTGGGGTGGAAGATAGCGACGGCCGCGCGGAATGGAAGCCCGATGACCCTGGGTCAACCTTGGATCAGGTTCAGCTGGTCTCGCCGCCGTCCGGGCGCTTGAACTGTTTCAGAACAGCGAAGGGCGAAATCTCGATCGGCTCAGGGGGCTGAACGAACTCGGCCCCCGGCTTGCGCGGGAAGGGATCCAGCGACAGGACCAGTTGCTCAAGGGCGTATTGCCCCAGATCGATCTTGCCGTTCTCGATGACGTCGGGCGCATCGTCGTCGATCGAAACCTCGACCTCTCCCTCGTCGTTCGCGGTCGGCGAGCTCTCAACGAGATCGACGGAGAACCGCTCGTCGATTGAGACCGGCAGGGGATCGAGCGTGATGCCGCAGGCCTGAACCGCCTCTGCCTGCAGCCGACCCGACAAAAGCCAGCCCTCACGGGCCGGCGCGACATGAAGTTCGGCGTCAAAGGCGTCGAGCGAAATCAGTTCCAGGCTTCGGGCGATCTGGCGACGAAGAGCCTCATCGGGCTGAATCCGGCGTGTGACGCCGGCGCCGATCTCGTTGATCCGCAGGGTTTCGGACAGGAGCGATTCGGTCATGCCGCCACCTCCGGCCAGGCAGGGCTGGCGATCACCGCTGCAAAGGGCTGGCCGGCCAGACGCCGTCGAGCCTCGATCGCATATTTCGCCAGATCAGCGGCGCCTGGCGCGGTCTCGTCGCCATGGACATTGCGGGCCAACAGCGTCGTCAGGGCCGCCGCATCGCCCGCGCGCAGGGGCGCCTCATAGGCGACCATCCGCCCATACAGGGCCTCGCCCAGCTTCCTCATCTTGCGCGCCATCGACATGTCGCCGACTCCGAGTTCCCGCAGGACGTTGTCCAGCGCCGAGACGTAGGTATCGAACAGGGACTGCGCCGCCTCCCCGCCCGGACCCGAGGTCTGTTCGCCATCAGCCGTCACGTCCTCGTCGCGCAGGCGCAAGATCAGCAGCAGGGCGTGGAGGGTGTAGAGCTCGAACCGCGCGTCGATCCGGTCCGCCACGCCCATTCGGGTATAGAAGCCGGGCTGACGCGCCTGGGCCGAGACGGCGGCGTACAGTGGCTCGCCGACCTGTTCGATGACGCGTTTTCGGAAGAGACTTCTCAGCATGGTTTCGACGGCCCCTTTTCCGCCGCGCCGTTGAACTAGGACGCGGGTCCGGTTAGGTCAAAGACCTTGTTCAATCCAGGCGACTGTTTCATGCCCCGTTACGCTCCTCTTTTCGGTGCGGCCGCCCTCGTGGTCCTGAGCGCCGGCGCCCTCGGGGCCTGTGCGCCGGTGATCGGCCAGCACGGCTTCCAGGCCATCGACGCCAAGCCCGCGGACGTCGTCGCCGGCACGGACACCAAGGAAACCGTCCTGGCGCGCCTGGGCACGCCCTCGACCACCTCGGTCTTCGAGGGCGACCACGTCTGGTACTACATCACCCAGACGACCGAGCGGTACACCTACCAGCAGGCCAAGGTGTCCCAGCGCAGCGTCACCGAAATCACCTTCAACGAGGCAGACGGGAAGGTTGCGGGCGTCCGCACCCTGGGCCTCGACGACGGCGTCCAGGTCGCCATGGAGCGCCGTGAGACCCCGACCCGTGGTCGCCAGCTGACCATCCTTGAGCAACTCCTGGGCAACGTCGCCCGCGGCCAGCTGCCGCGCGACGACGACGACCCCGGCGCACGCCGCCCGGACTAGGCTTCGGCTCAGCACAGAATCGAAACGCCCCGGAGAGTGATCTCCGGGGCGTTCTCTTTTGTCATCCCGGAAGCGGCGTCGCCGCAATCCGGGATGCCGATCAGACGATCTTGCCGCTCGCCAGCACCGCCAGAAGCAGCAGGGCGACGATGTTGGTGATCTTGATCATCGGGTTCACCGCCGGACCGCTGGTGTCCTTGTAGGGGTCGCCGACCGTGTCGCCGGTGACGGCGGCCTTGTGCGCCTCCGACCCCTTGCCGTGGACGACGCCGTTCTTGTCGGTGAAGCCTTCCTCGATCACCTTTTTGGCGTTGTCCCAGGCGCCGCCGCCCGAGGTCATCGAGATGGCGACGAACAGGCCGGTGACGATCACGCCCATCAGCATGGCGCCGAGGGCGGCGAAGGCGTTGGCCTTGTACGGCTGGATGAACAGCACCACCACGAACAGGACGATCGGCGACAGCACCGGCAGCAGCGACGGCACGATCATCTCCTTGATCGCCGCCTTCGTCAGGATGTCGACGGCCCGCGCATAGTCCGGCTTGACATCGAAGGTCATGATGCCGGGGTTGTCGCGGAACTGGCGGCGCACCTCGGCCACGACCGATTCGGCCGCGCGCCCCACGGCCGTCATCGACATGCCGCCGAACAGGAAGGGCAAGAGCCCCCCGAACAGCAGGCCGATCACGACATAGGGGTTGGTCAGATCGAAGGCGACCTGGCCCAGGCCATAGAAGAAGCTGCCCGGCTGGGCCTCGGCCGAGAAGAACTTCAGGTCCTCGGTATAGGCGGCGAACAGCACAAGGGCGCCGAGACCGGCCGAACCGATCGCGTAGCCCTTGGTGACGGCCTTGGTCGTGTTGCCCACGGCGTCGAGGGCGTCGGTCTTCTCACGCACCTCGGACGGCAGGCCCGCCATTTCGGCGATGCCGCCGGCGTTGTCGGTGACCGGGCCGAAGGCGTCCAGGGCGACGATCATGCCCGCCACGCCCAGCATGGTCGTGGTGGCGATGGCGATGCCGAACAGACCCGCCAGCTGGAAGCTGGCGACGATGCCGACGATGATGGCCAGGGCCGGAAGCGCCGTGGATTCCAGCGACACGGCCAGTCCCTGAATCACATTGGTGCCGTGACCGGACACCGAGGCGTTGGCCACCGAACGCACGGGCCGGAAGTTCGAGCCGGTGTAGTATTCGGTGATGACCACGATGGCGGCCGTCACGCCCAGACCGACCATGCCGGCCCAGAACAGGTTCATGGGCTGGATCAGCAGCCCGCCGGAGGTTTCCACCGCGCCGGGCACCAACTGCTTGATGATCCACCAGACCGCGATCGCCGACAGCACCCCGGTGACGATCAGGCCCTGATAGAGGGCGCCCATGATGTTCTTCGACTTGCCCAGGCGCACGAAGATCGAGCCGACGATCGAGGTGACGATACAGATTCCGCCGATGGCCAGCGGCAACAGCATCATCACGTCCACATAGGGCTGGGCGCGGAAGAAGATCGCCGCCAGCACCATGGTGGCGACCATAGTCACCGCATAGGTTTCGAACAGGTCGGCGGCCATGCCGGCGCAGTCACCGACATTGTCGCCGACGTTGTCGGCGATGGTCGCGGCGTTGCGGGGGTCGTCCTCGGGGATACCGGCCTCGACCTTGCCCACCATGTCGCCGCCCACGTCGGCGCCCTTGGTGAAGATGCCGCCGCCCAGACGCGCGAAGATCGAGATCAACGACGCGCCGAAGCCCAAGGCCACCAGACCGTCGATGACCTCGCGGCTCGTCGGCTCCAGACCCATATGCGCCGTCAGGACGATATAGTAGCCCGCCACGCCCATCAGGGCGCCGCCGGCCACGAACATGCCGGTGATGGCGCCGGAGCGGAAGGCGAGGTCCAGACCGCGCGACAGGCTCTCGGACGCGCCCTGGGCCGTGCGGGCATTGGCCCGGACGGAGATCAGCATCCCCGCGTAGCCTGCCGCCCCCGAAAGGACCGCCCCGACGAGGAAGCCCACGGCCGCATAGGGGCCGATCAGCAGCCAGGCCGCGATCAGGATGACCACGCCCACGATGCCGATGGTGGTGTATTGCCGCTTCAGATAGGCGGAGGCGCCTTCCTGGATGGCGGCGGCGATCTCTCGCATTCGGTCGTTACCGGTGCCGGCCTTCATCAGCACCCCGGTCTGGATCGCACCATAAAGTACGCCCAGAACGCCGGCCGCGAAGGCGAGCGTCAGATAGATATGCATTGGCGTTTCCATGCCCTTGTGAATGGCGCACGGCTCGCTCGCTTCCGGGTCTTCAGACCTCTGTGAGGCGACCGATCCCCCCCGTGCGCCTCGGACGCATCAGCGCGCCCAGACGGGAGTCGATGGAACCGTGCCAAATGCGGCGAACCGACGCAACACCGCGATATGCGGGCAGGAAGGCCTCAAACCGCCCGGATGATGCCGAGGAAGTCCTCGGCCTTCAGCGAGGCGCCGCCGACAAGGGCTCCGCCGACCTCCGCCGCATGCAGGATTTCGGCGGCGTTCGAGGGCTTGACCGAGCCGCCGTACAGGATCGGCGCCGTCCGGCCGTCGTCGCCGAGGCGCGCGATCAGCGCGGCCCGGACCGCGCGATGGACCGCCTCGATCTGCTCCAGCGTCGGGATCAGGCCCGTGCCGATCGCCCAGACGGGCTCATAGGCGACAGCGAAGGCCTGCCCCTTCAAGGCGTCGCTGACGGACCCGGCCATTTGGCGGCTGACGACCTCTACGGCCTCGCCCGCCTCACGCTGGGCCAGGGTTTCGCCGACGCAGACGATCGGCTCCAGCCCGGCCGCCACGGCGGCGTCGACCTTGGCGGCGACATCTGCGTCGGTTTCACCGCACGCGGCCCGACGCTCCGAGTGGCCGAGAATCACCAGTTTGGCCCCGGCGTCGGCCAGCATGGCGGCCGAGACCGATCCGGTGAAGGCGCCCGCCGGCTCCGCGTGGCAGTCCTGCCCCCCGACCTCGATCGTGTTTCCGACGGCGCGTGACAGCCGCTCGATCAGGGTCGCCGGAGGACAGACGCCGACGCGCGCCCTGGCCGGAGAAGCCTGCAAGGCCGCGCCGAGCGCCAGGGCCTCGGCCAGATCGGCGCCCAGGCCGTTCATCTTCCAGTTGCCGACGATCAACTTCACGGATTGTTTCATTCGGCCCTCCTAACCAAGCCCGCGCGGGAAGCCAAGCTGTCGCCGCAATCCCCTGATCCAGAGGCGTGGGCCTGATCGCAGGCTCAACCGACCGCCCGGCCGCTTGCCGCGCCGCCACGCCCTGCCTATACGCCGGGACGGCGTTGCACTCGCCGCCCAGATTTCCAGGTCCGACCGAATGATCTCCCTGTTCCGTAACTTCGCCCGCTCCAAATGGGCCGTCGGCCTGCTCGTGCTGGTGGGCTTCGCTGTCGTCTTCACCGGTGCCCAGATGGATGTCTTCTCGAATCTGGGGCCCAAGCATGTCGTCAGCGCCGGAAGCCGCAGCGTCGATCAGGCTCAGTTCCGCCAGGAATTCGAGCGCGTGCGCACCGCCGCCGCCGAGCAGGAAGGCAGGGCCGTCTCGACCGAGGATCTGGTCAAGGCCAACCAGCACATCGCCTATCTCGATATGACCACGCGCCGCCTGGGCCTGCTGGAATGGGCCTGGGATGCGGGCATTCGTCCCGGCAAGGATCTGATCATCAAGCAGATCCGCGCCCTGCCCGCCTTCTTCAACCAGGTCTCGGGCAAGTTCGACGAGGACCAGTATCGCAACCTGCTGGCCCAGCAGAACGTCACACCCGCGCAGCTGGAGCAGGAATTCCGCGATCAGGAGATCATCTCCCACTTCGGCTCCGGCGTGACCGCCGGGGTCCGCCTCCCCCGCATCTACGGCGCCCTGATGGCGGCCGGCGCGATGCAGACCCGCGACGGGCGCTGGTTCGAGGTCACGTCTTCCATGGTCCCGGCCGTCGGCGCTCCGACGGACGCCCAGCTCACCGCCTTCATGAACGAGAACGCCGCCCAACTGCGTCGTCCGGAGTTCCGCATGGCCTCGGTGGTCCTGTTCAGCGACGGCGCCGCCTCCACCGCCCCGATCGCCGAGGAGCGGATCGTCGAGCGCTTCAACTTCAAGAAGGACACCCTGTCCAAGCCGGAAACCCGGACCTTCGTCACGTTGACGGCGCCGACCAAGGCGGCCGCCGATCGCATCGCCGCCGCCCTGCGCGCCGGCCAGACGCCCGCCGCCGCCGGTCAGGCCAACGGCGGCGTTCAGCCCGCCGACTTCAACGCCACCCCGCGCTCGGCAGTGACCGATCCGGCCGTCGCCGCCGCCGTGTTCGCCGCCACGCCCGGCCAGGTCATTGATCCGATCCAGGGCCGCGTCGGCTTCACCGTCGCCAGGTTGACGTCCGTCACGCCCGGCGCCGCAGCCACGCTCGAAAGCGCCCGTCCGGCCCTGATCGCGGAACTGCGCGAAGAAGACGCCAAGGCCAAGGTCTTCTCGCGCGTCGAGCAGTATGAAAAGGCCCGCAACGAGGGCAAGACGCTGGATCAGGCCATCGCCCAGATCGGCGCCCGTATTATCAAGCTGCCGCCCTTCACCGCCGACGGCAAACTGCCCGACGGTCAGCCCATGAACGCCCCCCCGCAGATCCTGCAGGCCGCCACGACCCTGTCCAAGGGCGGCGAAAGCGACGTCATCGACGCCGGCCAGGGCCAGTACTTCGTGCTGCGCCTGGACGACATCATGCCGGCCGCCATGCCGACCCTGGCCGAGGTCCGCGCCCCTCTGGCCCAGGAGTGGACCCGCCGCGAGAACGCCCGTCGCCTGTCGGCCAAGGCCGAGGAACTGGCGGCCCAGGTGCGCGGCGGCAAGGACATCGCCGCCGTCGCCGCCTCAGCCGGCGCAACCCTGGTGACCCGCACCGCCGTCTCCCAGACCCCGGACGCCCAGAACGCCATCGGTCAGGGCGTCCTGCGCGGCCTGTTCGGCCAGGGGCGTGGCCAGGTCTTCTCGGGCCAGACCGCCGCCGACGCCTTCGTCGTGGGACGGGTGGATGCGATCCACGCCGCCTCGCCCGTTCTGGCCGCCGCGCCCGCCGAACAGGTTCGCCTGCGCCTTGCCCCGCAGATCGGCAATGCCCTGGCTGAACAGCTGGCCACGGCCGCGATGGCCAAGGTCAAGGCCACCAACGACCCCGTCATCGCGCTGCAGGCCCTCGGCGTCACGGCGCCTGACGCTCCGACGACGCCGGCGCCGTGACCACGGACGCCTACGACGGCTTCGCCCGGGGCCTGGCCGACGGCCGGCCCCAGGTGGTGGTTCGCCGCCTGATCGACGATCTTGAAACCCCGGTCTCCGCCTATCTCAAGGTTGGGCTGGGACGGAACCACGCCTTCCTGCTGGAATCGGTCGAGGGCGGCGCGCTCAACGGCCGCTACTCGATCATCACCCTCGACCCGGATGTCGTCTGGCGGTGCCGTGACGGCCGGGCCGAGATCGCACGCGGCGGGGACATCGCGGCCGAACGGTTCTCGCCGGAACCCCTGCCCGCGCTGGAAAGCCTGCGCGCCCTGATCGCGGCCACCAGGTTCGATCTGACCGCCACATCAGAGGGTGAACTGCCGCCGATGGCCGCCGGCCTGTTCGGCGTCTTCGGCTACGATATGGTGCGGTTGCTGGAACCGCTGGGCGCGCCGAACCCCGACCCCCTGGACCTGCCGGACGCGGTTCTCACGCGCCCGTCGCTTGTGGCCATGTTCGATTCCGTGCGCCGCGAGATCGTGATGGTGTCCACGGCCTATCCGGACTCAGGCGTCGAGCCGTCCAGGGCCTGGGCCGCCGCCCAGGCGCGACTGGACGACTTCGAACATCGCCTGCGCCAGCCCCTGCTCGGCCGCGCCGCGCCCCAGCCGGTCGAGACCCCGACCTTCGCCTCCCCGGTGGACGAAACCGCCTTCGACGGCATGGTGGGCCGCGCCAAGGACTACATCGGGGCCGGCGACATCTTTCAGGTGGTGCTCAGCCACCGCTTCAGCGCGCCGTGGACCGGCGAGCCCTTCGCCTTCTATCGCTCCCTGCGGCGTCAGAACCCCTCGCCCTATCTCTTCTATCTGAACTTCGGCGACTTCCAGCTGGCCGGATCCAGCCCCGAGATTCTGGTCCGGCTCAAGGACGGCGGCGTCACCATCCGCCCGCTGGCCGGCACTCGCGGGCGCGGTGCCACCCCCGAAGCCGACCGGGCGCTGGAGGCCGAACTCCTGGCCGATCCAAAGGAACGGGCCGAACACCTGATGCTGCTGGACCTGGGCCGCAACGACGTCGGCCGGGTCTCGGTCCCCGGCACGGTCGAGGTGACCGAGAGCTTCGTGGTCGAAAGCTACAGCCAGGTCATGCACATCGTCTCCAACGTCATCGGCAAGGCCGACCCGAAGCTGGACGCCGTCGACACCCTGCTGGCCGCCCTGCCGGCCGGCACCCTTTCCGGGGCGCCCAAGGTGCGGGCCATGGAGATCATCGACGAGCTGGAGCAGACCAAGCGCGGCGTCGGCTATGGCGGCGGCGTCGGCTATATCTCGGCGGGCGGCGAGGCCGACATCTGCATCGTGCTGCGCACCGCCATGTTCACGCAGGGTCAGGTCTTTGTCCAGGCGGGCGCCGGGGTCGTCGCCGACTCCGACCCGGCCGCCGAGTACGCCGAGACCTGCGCCAAGGCCCGCGCCCCCATGCGGGCCGCCCAGGACGCCTGGCGATTCGAGCTCGGCGCGCCGCTCAATGCGTCCGGCGTCGTCTGAGGCCTCTCGTCACGCCGGCGGTCCGCGATGGATCGAACCTTGGCATTGACCGTTCCTCCTGCATCGAAAACAGGAATGCTGGATCATGGACGTCAAGGACGAACCCGTTGTCGAGGAAACGACTGAGGAAGCCCGTCAAGCGGAAAACATTCCGGGCATGACCAGTGTGCTGGGCCTGTCGATCACCGGTGTGGTGATTGTCTTTGCCCTGGTTCTCGGCGGATTCCTCGCCCACCAGGCCGGCTGGTTCTGACGCCTATCGCGGCGGGGCGGCCCAGGTCGTCTCGTCGATCGTGAAGCCCGGCCCCAGAACGACGACACCCGCCATCAGAACCGCTGCCGTGGCCGCAAGGAACGCTGCCCCGAGCGCCGCCACGGGCTGGCCGGGCCTCTCCGGCTCCTCAACCAGCAGGGTTCGGGCGGCGGTGATCTGATTGTGGGCCGAGGTCATGCGGCGCTCCGGGACGAGCTCCGATCTGGGACTGGGCCGGTTAACGTGCGGTTTCCGCGCGCCGCCCTTTGCACCGCGCCGCCGCACGGCCTAAAGACCCGGACATGATCCTCGTCGTCGATAACTACGACAGCTTTACCTACAACCTCGTCCACTACCTCGCGGAACTGGGCGCGGAGACGCACGTCGTGCGCAACGACGATCTCACGACCGAGGAAGCCTGGGCGCTGAAGCCCGAGGCTGTTCTTCTGTCGCCCGGGCCTTGCGCGCCCGATCAGGCGGGCATTTGCCTCGCCCTGATCGACACGGCCCCGCTGGACATGCCGATTCTCGGCGTCTGCCTCGGCCATCAGGCGATCGGTCAGGCCATGGGCGGCCACGTCATCCGCGCCAAGGCCCTGATGCACGGCAAGACCTCGCCGATCCTGCATGAGGGTCAGGGCATGTTCACCGGCCTGCCGTCGCCCTTCGCCGCCACCCGCTATCATTCGCTGGCCGTCGAGCGCGAAACCCTGCCCGAGGCGCTGGAGGTCACCGCCTGGACGGCGGACGGCGAAATCATGGGCCTGCGTCACCGCACCCGGCCGATCCACGGGGTCCAGTTCCACCCCGAATCCATCGCCACCGAGCACGGTCACGACATGCTGGCCAACTTCCTCAACCTGGCGGGCGTTCGGCGTCTCGCGATCGTTTGAGGGCGCGCGGGTGACGACGGACGGCGGCTTCAAGCCCCTGCTGGCGCGACTGATCGACGGGCAGGTCCTGTCGTCGGACGAGGCCCACGACTTTTTCGCCGCCTGTTTGCGTGGCGAGCCCACGCCCGCCCAGGTCGCCGCCGCGGTCACGGCCCTGCGCATGCGCGGCGAAACGGTGGAGGAGATCGCCGCCTTCGCCCAGGCCATGCGCGACGCCGCCGCGACACTCGATCACCCCTACGACGTCATCGACACCTGTGGCACCGGCGGCGACGGGGCTCACACCTTCAACATCTCCACCGCCTCGGCCCTTGTTCTGGCCGGCGCGGGCGTGAAGGTGGCCAAGCACGGCAACCGCGCCATGAGTTCCAAGTCCGGGTCCTCGGACGTCCTGTCGGTGCTGGGCGTTGATCTGACGGCGGGCCAGACGAAACAGCGTCAGGCGCTGGACGAGGCCGGCATCGCCTTCCTGTTCGCGCCCGCCTACCACGGCGCCATGCGTCACGTCGGGCCGGTGCGGGCCGAGATCGGTTTCCGCACGGTTTTCAATCTTCTGGGCCCACTTTCAAATCCAGCGTCTGCGAAACGCCAGCTGATGGGGGTCTATGACCCGCGCCTGCTGGAGCCCCTCGCCGAGGTCCTGGGCCGGCTCGGCGCCGTGCGCGCCTGGACGGTCCACGGCGACGGCCTCGATGAGCTGACGACCACGGGCGAGAGCCAGGTCGCCGAATGGCGCGACGGCGCGGTGCGGCGTTTCACCGTCTCGCCCGAGGAGGCCGGCCTGCCGCGCGCCTCGATCGAGGATCTGCGCGGCGGCGACGCCGGGACCAACGCCCTGGCTCTTACCGCATTGCTGGACGGCGCGACCGGCCCTTACCGCGATATCGTGCTGCTGAACGCCGCCGCCGCCCTCGTCGTCGCGGACAAGGCGGACGATCTGACGCATGGCGTCGCCCAGGCTGCACGGGCCATCGATGAAGGCCACGCCCGCACCGCCCTCAACGCCCTGGCCCGCATCACCTCCGCCCCGGAAGAGGAAGTGGAGCCGCAATGACCGACATCCTGTCCCGTATCGCCGACTACAAGCGCGATGAAGTGGCCGCCCGCAAGGCCATCCGCAGCCTGTCCGATCTGGAAGCCGCCGCCGCCGCCGTCTCCGCCCCCCGGGGCTTCCGCGCCGCGCTCGAGGACCACGTCGAGGCCACCGGCCGGCCCGCCCTGATCGCCGAAATCAAGAAGGCCAGCCCGTCCAAGGGGCTGATCCGCGCCGACTTCGATCCGCCGGCCCTGGCCCGCGCCTATGAACGCGGCGGCGCGTCCTGCCTCTCGGTCCTGACCGACGGCCCAAGCTTCCAGGGCGACGACGTTTTCCTGGCCGCCGCGCGCGAAGCGGTCGCCCTGCCCTGCCTGCGCAAGGACTTCCTCGTCGATCCCTGGCAGGTGGCCGAAAGCCGCGCCCTCGGCGCCGACTGCATCCTCGTCATCCTCGCCATGATCGACGACGGTCTGGCCGCCGAACTGCTGGCCGAGGCCGGACGATTCGGCATGGACGCCCTGATCGAGACCCACGACGAGGCCGAGATGGCCCGCGCCTGCCGCCTCGGCGGTGATCTGGTCGGGGTCAACAACCGCTCGCTCAAGACCTTCGAGGTCGATCTCGAAACGACTGAACGCCTGTCGATGCTCAGTCCGGTCAAGGCCCTGCTGGTGGCCGAGAGCGGCATCTTCACGCCCGAAGACGTCCAGAGGGTCTCCGAAGCCCATGCCCAGGCCGTTCTCGTCGGCGAAAGCCTGATGCGTCAGGACGACGTCGAGGCTGCGACGCGGTTGCTCATGGCTTAGGCCCCAACCTCTGATACGATACTGGCGGGAACGGTAGCATATCTGGATAGTGCAACGGCCTCGCTGCCGGAGAGGTGTGGTTCAAGTCCCGCCCGTTCCTGCCCAACGTCGTTAAGTTGACATTAGCGAAGAACACTTACAGAACATCGGCAACGGTTCACGCCTTGTTCTGGATGATTCCCCGCCATGCTCACCAAGAAGCAGCACGAACTCCTGATGTTCATCCACGAACGGATTCAGGAGACCGGCGTCTCCCCGTCGTTCGATGAGATGAAGGAGGCGCTGGATCTGGCGTCCAAGTCGGGCATCCACCGCCTGATCACGGCGCTGGAAGAGCGGGGCTTCATCCGCCGCCTGGCCCACCGGGCCCGCGCGCTGGAGGTCACCCGCATGCCGGACGAGGCCACGCCGGTGCGCGGTCGCGGCGTCTTCCGCCCCGAGGTCGTCGACGGCGGCCGTCCGGTCGCCGTGACGCCCGCCAACGATACCCGCGAACTGCCTCTCCTGGGCAAGATCGCCGCCGGCACGCCCATCGCCGCCATCCAGCATGAGCGGGAGCGCTATCCGGTGCCGGAATCCATGCTCGGCTCGGGCGACCACTACATGCTCGAGATCGAGGGCGACTCGATGATCGAGGCCGGCATCCTGAACGGCGATCTGGTGGTCATCAAACGCGGCGACACCGCCAACTCCGGCGAGATCGTCGTGGCCCTGGTCGAGGGCGAGGAAGCCACGCTCAAGCGCCTGCGCAAGAAGGGCGGCTCCATCGCCCTGGAGCCCGCCAACCGCGCCTATGAGACCCGCATCTTCGGTCCCGACCAGGTCGAGGTCCAGGGCAAGCTGGTCGGCCTGATCCGCCGGTATCACTGAGGTTCTCCCTCAAACCCCGCTCCGTCATCCTCGGACTTGATCCGAGGATCAGCGGTCCAGCGCATTGTGCGTCCGGTTCGACGCGCGGACGGTGCGACACCCAGACTGTCGATTGTCCGGACAATCCGATCCTCGGATCAAGTCCGAGGATGACGGAACTTCAAAGGCTGCTCACCCCTCCGGCGCCTCCGGGTCGGCCACCCGCGTCCAGGGACGGTCGCCACGCACGTCCGAAGTCCAAGTCGCCCGCCAGCCGGTGGACCCGTCGCGCCACAGTTCGACCGCCCCGCCCCGCGCGAAATCCACGCCGTCCAGAACCAGCCGGTCATCGCATTCGCGCGGCAGGGCCGTTAGAACCGCCCGGCTGCTGACCACGGCGGCGGAACCGCAAAGGCCGGCCAGCGCCTCGGCCGACGGGGCCCGCCTCCCCCACCACAGGGCGACAGGGCTCGCCGATTCGACTCCGGGGGCACAGGAGAAGCGGGTACAGGTCCAGCCCTCGGCCGGGCGCGGCGTCATCTCCAACCCTCGCCGTCGTGACCAGAGTTCGACCGCGAACTCCCGGACGCCGGGCCGCACGACGACGGCCTGATCGCCCAGATGGAAGGCCGCGTTCGTTCCGCCGTCCCCGATCCACAGGTCGGGCGTCGGGGCCCGGGGCCAGACCAGCACCGCCGCCGCCAGCGGCAGGCCCAGCCAGCGCAGCCTCCCCTGCCACAGACAGACGATCAGGATGCCGATGAAGGCGATCGGCAAGACGTAGTCGGGCGCGCTCGCCACCGTCTTCACCGCGCCCGGCAACCCCGCCGTCCAGTGGCCGATGGCCAGCATCAGATCGATCCCCTTGCCCGCGATCCAGAGGAAGGGCGCACCCAGACCGACGGGCTCAAGCAGGGCTCCCAAGGCCAAGGCCGGCATCATGATGAAGTCCGCCACCGGCGAGGTCGCCAGATTCGCAACCAGCCCATAGACCGCCGTCCGGTTGAAATGCTGCATGGCGAACGGCCCTGTGGCGAGGCCCGCCACCAGACTGGCGGCGCAGGCGGCGACGATCCATCCGCCGAATCTCTGCACCGCGACGATAGGCAGGGGCGCTGAAATCTCGCGCGGCCGACGCGGCCAGACCTCGACCAAGGCCACCAGGGCGGCCGTGGCGGCGAAGGACATCTGGAATCCGGGCGTGACGATGGCCTCGGGCTGGAAGGCCAGCACGATCAGGGCCGCCACGGCCAGGGCGTGCATGGTGATCGCCTGTCGATCCAGCAGGATGGCGATGAAGGCGATGGAGGCCGTGATCGCCGCCCGCTCGGCCGGCGGCGGCGATCCCGAGATCACCAGATAGGTCCCGACCGCGATCAACCCGGCCCAGGCCGCGACCTTCTTGCCCGACACCCGCAGGGCCAGCCAGGGCCAGGCCGCCACGCCCAGCCGAACGGAAAAGAACACGAAACCGCCGACCACGGCCATGTGCAGCCCCGAGATCGACAGGATGTGGGCCAGTCCAGAATCCCGCATGGCGTCCAGATCCTCCTGCCCGATCCAGGTCTCATGACCCGTCACCATGGCGGCGGCCACGCCTCCGGTGCGGGGCCCCAAACGGGCGACGATCCTTTCGGCCAGAGCGAAGCGGACGGCGTTGATCTTCATCATCAGCCGCAATCCGGCGGGCGGCGGGTCAAGCACGGCCGGCCGCGTCTCGCCCAGCGCGAAAGCCACCCCGCCCATCCCGGCGAAGAAGGCGTTGCGGCCGAAATCATAGGCTCCGGGCGCGGCGGGCGGCGGCGGCGGGTTCAGGATGGCGAACAGCCGCACGGCCTCGCCCGGCCTCGGCGGCTCGCCCTTCACCGTGGCGCGAAGCCGGATCGGCGTATCCTCCGGCGGCAGGCCACGGACCCACACTGGCGCCACGACGATCCGGGCGCCGCGCTGCCCCGGGCTGTCCACGTCCACCACCCAGGCCTCCAGCACCGTCGGTTCCGCCATGGCCGGGGAGATGGGGGCGGCGACACGCTCGGTCCGCACCTTCGCGGCCGCCAGTCCTGCCGCCAGACAGGCGATGAGCATCAGCGGCAGGGTGACCCGCCGCCCCGCCCCCAGCCGTCGCCCGACGCCCCAGACTCCTGAAGCGAGAACCGCCGCGACCAGCAAGGGCCAAAGGGGAGGCTCGATCTTCAGGCTGAAATAGATCGCGCAACCGCCCCCGAAGGCGACGGGCGCCCACAGGCGCCAACGCAGCCCCTGACGGCCCGTCTCGGCCTTCAAGGACGCCCAAATCTGGACCAGGCCCTTCAAGTCGGGCCGATCTTCGGCCGCTGTCGCGTCAATTTTCGTGGTCACGCGACGGCCCCCTCCGGATCGCGATGAGGTTGTAGTAGCGCTGGAAAAGTCCGAAAATACAAGCTCGGACCCGCGTCACCCCTTCAGATCAGATGCGCGCGTGGGTTGGAATGCTCCGCTTTGCCCCCGACGATGGTCTCAGGCGCTTGGATGATGCGCCGCAACAGACTAAGTGGTTTTGCACAACGATAATGGGGCCCGGCGTCTCCCGGCACGGACCCCACCTTTGCGAAGGGGCTACAATGAGCGACGACGTCAAATCCGCGACCCTCACCCTCGGTGAAACCTCCATCGACCTGCCGGTCCTGTCCGGTTCGATCGGTCCGGACGTCATCGACATCCGCAAGCTGTACGGCGCGACCGACGCCTTCACCTTCGACCCCGGCTTCACCTCCACGGCGGCCTGCGAGAGCGCCATCACCTATATCGACGGCGACGCGGGCATCCTTCTGCACCGCGGCTATCCGATCGACCAGCTGGCCTCCCAGTCGAACTTCCTGGAGGTCTGCCACCTGCTGCTGCACGGCGAGTTGCCGACGGCCTCGGAGTATGCGGCCTTCGAGGAGACCGTCACGCGGCACACGATGCTGCACGCCCAGTTCGATCGCTTCTTCGAGGGCTTCCGCCGTAACGCCCACCCGATGTCGATCATGGTCGGCACCGTCGGCGCCCTGTCGGCCTTCTACCACGACAGCCTGGACATCCATGATCCGGTGCAGCGCAACATCTCGGCCATCCGCCTGATCGCCAAGATGCCGACGATCGCCGCCCGGGCCTACAAATACCACATCGGCCAGCCCTTCGTGTCGCCGCGCAACGACCTCAGCTACGCCGAGAACTTCCTGCGCATGTGCTTCGCGGTTCCGGCCGAGGACTACCACATCGACCCGGCTCTGGTGCGCGCCATGGACCGCATCTTCACCCTGCACGCCGACCACGAGCAGAACGCCTCGACCTCGACGGTCCGTCTGGCAGGTTCGTCGGGCGCCAATCCGTTCGCCTGCATCGCCGCCGGCATCGCCTGCCTGTGGGGCCCGTCGCACGGCGGGGCGAACGAAGAGGCCCTGACGATGCTCAAGGAAATCGGCACCCCGGACAAGATTCCGGAGTTCATCCAGGGCGTGAAGGACCGCAAATACAAGCTGATGGGCTTCGGCCACCGTGTGTACAAGAACTATGACCCGCGCGCGAAGGTCATGCAGGAAAGCGCCTATGAGGTGCTGGCCGCCACGGGCCGCGAGAACGATCCCCTGTTCCAGGTCGCCAAGGAGCTGGAGAAGGTCGCCCTGAACGACGAATACTTCACCTCGCGCAAGCTGTTCCCGAACGTCGACTTCTATTCGGGCATCACCCTGTCGGCGATGGGCTTCCCGACCTCGATGTTCACCGTCCTGTTCGCCCTGGCCCGCACCGTCGGCTGGATCGCCCAGTGGCAGGAAATGATCGGCGACCCCTCGCAGAAGATCGGCCGCCCGCGCCAGCTCTACACGGGCCCGACGCAACGCGACTACACCCCCATCAGCCAGCGCGGCTGATCGGCTTCGATCTCAAGAATGCAAAACGCCGGGGTTTCGCCCCGGCGTTTCTGTTTGGCTCAGGCGACGCCGAGAACCTTCAGCACCGCATCCGCCGCCAGCTCCGACGGATCGGCCGGACCGCGTCCCATCTTCTCCAGCGCCGCCGTCTGGCGCTCCGACTGGTTCGCACGGGCGGCGGGATCGGACAGGAGGCGCCCGACCTCGGCCGCGACCTTTTCGGGGGTGGCGTCCGTCTGGATCAGCTCGCGGGCGATCTCCTGATCAGCGGCGTGGTTGAACAGGGTGGCGAACCTGCCCGTGAAGAAGGGCTTCATGATCGCGTAGGACAGGGGCTGGAAGCGGTAGCCGATGACCATGGGCGCGCCCGCGATGGCCAGTTCGGTCGAGACCGTGCCGCTGGTGGCCAAGGCCACGGTCGCCGCCTTCATCGCCGCATACTTGTCGGCCTCGGTCACCAGATGCACACGGAACGGCCAGGCGGCGACGCGGGCCGCCACATCGTCGGCCACGGTTCCGGCCAGGACGACCGCGACCTCCAGCTTGGGATCCGCCGCCTTCAGCCGCCGAACCGCCCCCTCATAGACCGGGGTCATCAGCCGGATTTCGGACGGCCGGCTGCCCGGCAGGACCAGCAGCAGGTCGGCGTCGGATGCGATGCCCCGCGACGCCCGGAAAGCTGCGGCATCGGCGCGCGACATGTCCGTGTGCAGGGCCTGCGATCCCACCACGGTCGTGGCCAGCCCCTCCCTCTCGAACCAGGGCGCGTCGAAGGCATAGAGGGCCAGCAGGTGATCCACCGACGCCGCCAGGGTCTTCGCGCGGCCAGGACGCGACGCCCAGACCTGTGGCCCGACGTATTTGATCAGCTTCACATCCGGCAGGACCGCGCGGATCGCCTTGGCTACCCGGATGGTGAAACCCCAGCTGTCGATCAGCACTACGGCGTCCGGTCGTTCGCGCTGCGCCAAGGCCACGGTGTCCGCCACACGCCGCTTGACCAACCCGTACGCTTTAAGTCCCTCGATCCAGCCGAGGATGGAAAGTTCGGCGATGTCGAAAGGACTGACGACACCCTCGGCCGCCATCTTCGGCCCGCCGACGCCGACGAAGGTCACGGTGTCACCCAATCGTTTCCGCAGCGCCTGAGCCAAACCGGCGCCGAGCGCGTCGCCCGAAGCCTCGGCCGCGACCAGCATGATCTTCAACGGCCGGCTCACGCCTCACCCCAGACGAACAGGCCCAGCCGGTCGGCCGTGGCGATGAGCTCGGCCCGGTCGATCAGGATCAGCCGCCCGGCGAACCCGCCGACGCCCGCCAGACCGGCGGTAGCGGCCAGTTCCAGCGTGCGCGGGCCGATCACGGGCATGTCGACGCGAAGGTCCTGGATGGGCTTGGGCGCCTTGCCCAGCGCGCCCTTCAAATGGCCCGCGCGGCCCCGCAGGTCCTGAGACAGGCCCGCAACCCGGTGCAGCATGGCGTCCGTGCCCTCCTGCGCCTCGACCGCGAGGACCAGACCGTCGCAGACCACGGCGCCCTGCCCGACATCCAGTTCGCCCGACTTTTCCGCCACATGCAGCGCCTTCCTCAGGTCCGCCATCTGATCGGGGGTCGGCTGGACAACGCCCAGAGCCCCGGCCGGAAGCGTCTCTCCGCCCAGAATGTCGTCGGCGCCTTCGACCGCGAAGCCCTCAGCCTCGAACACCGACAGGATCTTGCGCAGCAGGGCGTCGTCTCCCTGACTGGCGGCCTTGACGATTCCAGGCAACAGGGTCGCGCCCTTGAAATCGGGCTTCAGCGTCTTGAAGTCGGGCCGGCTGACGTTCCCCGCCAGACAAACCACGCGGCACCCGGCTGCCTTCATGGCCTTCAGGATCGCGCCGATCTGGGCCATGCCGAAGTCGTCGCCGGGCCAGCGCGCCAGCCGGTGATCGGCGAACCCGTCCAGCCGCACGACATAGAGCTCACGCCCCTCGGCCTCGCAGCGTTCGGCCACCGAGATCGGCAGGTCGCCCCCGCCGGCGATCAGGGCCAGTTTGGGCGCTGTCATTCGCCGGGCAGGCAAAGCGGACGTTTGCCGTCCTCGCGGATGAAGGCGATGATCTCCATGATCTCGGGCAGGTCGGCATAGTCGCCCGCCACCGCCTCGACCCGCTCGGCGAAGGTCCCCGCCCCCTCGAACAGGTCCCGATAGGCGGCCAGCAGGCGGCGCACCGCGTCCTTGCCATAGCCTTTGCGCTTCAGCCCGATCAGGTTGAGCCCGTGCAGCCGCGCATGGTTGCCCCAGGCCGAGCCATAGGGAATGACGTCGCGCGTCACGGCCGCCAGACCGCCGACGATGGCGCCCTGCCCCACCCGGCCGTTCTGGTGCACGGCGCACAGGCCGCCGAGGAAGACCTTGTCGCCGATCCGCGCATGGCCGCCCAGAGTGGCGTTATTGGCCATAACGACATTGTTCCCGACCACGGCGTCATGGCCGACGTGGGCGCCGGTCATGAACAGGTTGTTGGAGCCGACACGGGTGACGCCAGCGCCCTGAGGCGTGCCCCGGTTGAAGGTGCAGTGCTCGCGAATGGAGTTGTCCGATCCAATTTCCAGCCGGACAGGCTCGCCTTTGTACCCGTTGTGCTGGGGATCACCGCCGATCACGGCGAAGGGGTGGATGACCGTGCGCTCCCCGACCGTCGTGTCCTGCTGGACCACCACATGGCTGACCAGCATGACCCCGGCCTTGAGCTCCACGCTAGGCCCGACCGTGCTCCAGGGGCCCACGATCACGTCGTCGGCCAGGACGGCGGACGGATCAACGATGGCGCTGGGGTGGATCGAGGCCATCAGCTGACCGGCGAATCGACGGTGACGACCATGGCCGCGAACTCGGCCTCGGCGGCCAGCTTGTCGTCGATGAAGGTCTCGCCCCGGAACTTGAAGATGTCGCCCCGCTGGCGGGTCACCACCACCTTCATCTTCAACTGATCCCCGGGCCGGGCGGGCTTCCTGAACCGGACGCCGTCGATCGACATGAACATGATGACCTTGCCCTCGACCGCGACGTCCAGGCTCTTGGACATGAGCAAGGCGCCGGTCTGGGCCTTGGCCTCGACGATCAGGACGACCGGCATGTCCGGATCAATCGGGAAATGACCCGGGAAAAAGGGCTCGTTGTGGGTGACGTTCTTGACGCCCGTGATCGAGGTCGAGGCGATGAAGTCCTCGGCCTTGTCGACAAGCAGGAAGGGATAGCGGTGCGGCAGGCGCCGCATGACCTCGGCGTAGTCGATTGTCTCGCCGGTCACCGCACCAGCCGTCTCAGTGTCGCTCATGGGCCTTCGCCTTGTCTCCGGCGCCTATGATTGCGCCTTTCGGGTCACCTGTTTGGCGAGCCAGACCGCTTCGCGCAAGGACTGACGGATGGGCTTGGCCGGATAGCCGGACCAGGTCTCGCCCGCCGGAATGTCGGCCAGGACGCCGCCGCCGGCCGCGACGCGTGCGCCCGTGCCGATGGTGATGTGGTCGCCGACCCCGGCGCGGCCGCCGAACATGACATTGTCGCCCGTGGTCACCGAGCCCGAGATGCCGGTGTGGGCCGCCATCAGGTTGTTTCGGCCGATGACGCAGTTGTGGCCGATCATGACCAGATTATCGATCTTGGTGTTCTCGCCGATGACCGTGTCGTCATAGGCGCCCCGGTCGATGCAGGTGTTGGCGCCGACGGTGACGCCGTCCTGCAGGATCACCCGGCCGAGCTGGGGAATATCCACAGCGCCCACGCTCGAGCCCGCCGCGCCGAAGCCGGCCTCGCCGATCCGCGCGCCCGCATAGACCTTCACCCGGTCGCCGATCAGGGCGAAGCCGATCGTGACGTTCGAGCCGATCTCGCAATCCCGGCCGATCTGGACGCCCGGCCCGATGACGGTGTTGGCGCCGATGCGCGTTCCGC
Source organism: Brevundimonas sp. (assembly GCF_052436175.1). GTDB lineage: Bacteria > Pseudomonadota > Alphaproteobacteria > Caulobacterales > Caulobacteraceae > Brevundimonas. The sequence continues at coordinate 72,548 of NZ_JBQVNM010000005.1, forward strand.
GACCGATCCTGGCGCCGAGGCCGACCACGACCCCGGGCTCCAGAACGACGCTGGCGTCCTCGCAGGCGTTTGCCCGTGTCTCGGCTTCGTCCAGCCGACGCGCGGCATGCAGGGCGATGGAGGCGCGCGCCCAGGCGGCCTGAGCCTCTTTCGACGTGATGACAGCGCTACCGGCCGGGACCTGCTCGGCCGCAGACGGGGGCACGATCACGCATCCGGCGCCGGTCACGGCCAGGGCGGCGACGAACTTGCGATCCGAAAGGAATGAAACGGCCTGCCCATCCGCAGACCCGAGAGGCGCGACATGGACGATCATCCGATCCCCGCCGCGCAACACCTCGCCGCCGACCCGCGCCGCGAGGTCCGCGACGGAGATCGGCGAGAGGGTTTCGAAGAACCGGGCGTCCGGCGTCGCCATGCGCCCGATCTCCGGTCTTACTGGGCCGCCGGCGCCTGAACCGGAACCGGCATGCGGTTGAAGGTCAGGGTCGGCAGGGCGGCGTTCAGGCGCTCGATCGCCAGAGGCGTCACGTCCATGGCCGGGTTCATCATGAAGACGCTCTCACGGTCCAGCATGATGCCGCAGCCGCGTTCCTGATAGATGGTGATGAGCAGGGGCTCGAGCGCCTGGGCGATCCGCTCGCGCTGGGCGGCGAGGGTGTAGCGCAGCTCGGCGGTGCGGGTCTGTTCCAGCTGCTGGGCTTCCTGTGCGCGCTGCTGCAGGGCCGTGCGGCGCGATTGCAGATCAGCGGCAGGGATGGTCGAAGCGCCGGCCTGCAAGGCCTGGGCTTCGGTCTGGATGGTGGTGGCGTAGGGCTGAAGCTCGCCGTCCACCTCGGTCGCCAGCTGCTGCATGCGGGCCTGGACGGCCTGGCCGGCGGCCGACTGGGCCAGAACCTGCTGGTTGAAGAAGACGCAGACGCCGGGGATCACCGGGCCCGGATTGGCCGGCGCCTGGGCGGTTTGGGCGTTGGCGGCGGTGGCCGCGAGCGAAGCCAGCGCAACGGCGCCGATGACGAACGATTTCATATCAAGCCTTCAGACGGTCCGGAGGGACCAAGGGGGTTGGACGTTAGAACTGGGTCGAGGTCGAGAAGCGGAAGGTTTCGGTCTTGTCGTAGTCTTCCTTGGCCAGAACCTGGGACAGATCGAAACGGATCGGCCCCATCGGCGACTTCCAGTGGATGCTGACGCCGGCGGCGGCCCGCAGGGACATGTCGGCGACGATGTTGTTGTCGATGACGCCGGTCGAGGTGATCTTGTAGCGATCATCCAGCACGCCCAGGGTGCCGACGTCGGCGAACAGGGAGCTCTTGATGCCATATTGCTCCGGCAGGAAGTTCGGCAGGGTCAGCTCCAGGCTGCCGACCGCATAGAAATTGCCGCCCAGGGCGTCGCTGGTCAGCAGGTCGCGTGGACCCATACCGGCCGTCTCGAACCCGCGGAAGCTGTTGCCGCCCTTGAAGAAGCGGTCGTTGATGCGAACCGCATCCCCGCGCCAGCCGCTGACATAGCCGGTCGAGGCCTGCAGGCTGACGATCCACTCCGGACGAATGCCGTAGTAGACCGTCGCGTCCGCCTCGGTCTTCACATAGTTCACGTCGCCGCCGATGCCCGCGAAGTCCTGACGGAAGGTGCCCACCCAGCCACGCGTGGCCCGGATCGGGTCGTTGCGACGGTCGATCGCCAGGGTGTAGCCCACGGACGAGTTCAGCGACGCCCCGACCTGTTCGCACAGCGCCCTCGAGCCCGAGCCGCCGCTGCTGCAATAGCCGAACGGGACGATGATCTCGTCGTCCTTGATGAAGTAGCGGGTGCTGAGACGGGTGTAGCCGTTGATCGGATAGGACAGACGCAGGCCCGCCCCGGTCGAGCGGTAGTCGAACGACGACTCTTCCTGGAAGTCATAGCGCGAGTGGAACAGGTCGAAGCCCGCCCCCAGATCGCGGCCCAGGAAGCGCGGTTCGGTGAAGCGGAAGTCGATGTTCTGACGCAGTGAGCCCCACTCGGCGCGCGCCACCACGTTCTGGCCGCGACCCCGGAAGTTCCGTTCGGTGATGCCCAGGTTGACGACGAAGGCGTCGACCGAGCTGAACCCGGCGCCGACCGACAGTTCGCCCGTCGGCTGTTCCGTCAGGGTGACGTTGACGACCGACCGGTCGGGCGCGGAACCGCGCGTCTCATCGACGGTGACGTCCTTGAAGAAGCCCAGGGCGCGCAGGTTGTTGCGCGAGCGCTCCAGCAGCGCGCGGTTGAACGCGTCGCCCTCGGTCACCATCAGTTCGCGACGGATGACCGAGTCCAGGGTGCGCGTGTTGCCGACGACATTGATGCGGTCGATGTAGACCCGCTGTCCTTCGCTGACGTTGAAGGTGACATCGACGGTGTCGGTTTCGGGATTGGCCTTGTAGCTGGGCTTGATGTCGACGAACGCATAGCCGGCCGAACCCGCCGCGAAGGTCAGGGCGTCCACCGAGCTTTCGATCTTGTCGCTCTCGTAGAGTTGGCCCGACTTGATCGGGATCAGCAGCTCGAGGAAGTCCGCGTTCAGACGACTGTTCTGGGTGACGACCTTGATCTCGCCGAAGTTGTAGCGATCGCCCTCGTCGACCGTCATGGTCAGACCGAAGGCGCTGTCGTCGGGCTTCAGCTCGGCCACGGCCGAGATGATGCGGAAATCGTAGTAGCCGCGGTTCGTGTAGAACTTGCGCAGCTGCTGCTGGTCATAGTCCAGCCGGTTCGGGTCGTAGTTGTCGTTGGAACTGAACAGCCGCCACCACTGCGACTGCTTCGTCACCATGACTTCGCGGAGATCCGAGTCCGAGAAGGCGCGATTGCCGAGGAAGGTGATCGCCTGCAGGCCGGTCTCAGGGCCCTCGTCGATCTCGAAGATCACATCGACGCGGTTCTGATCGAGTTGCACCAGCTTGGGCGTGACGGTCGCGGAGATACGGCCCGACAGACGGTAGAGCTCGATGATCTTGCCGACGTCTTCCTGCACCTTGGCGCGGGTGTAGATGCCGCGCGGGGCCAGGGTGACCTCGTCGGTCAGCTTCTTCAGGCTGAGGGCGCTGTTCCCCTCGAACACCACCTGGTTGATGATCGGGTTCTCGACGATGGTGATGACCAGGTCGCCGTTGGGTTGCAGGCCCATCTGCACGTCCGCGAACAGCTGCGTACGCGTCAGGGTGCGCAGGGCCACATCCAGCAGGGCGGCGTCGACCGTGTCGCCGGGCTGGATCGGCAGGTAGGACAGGACCGTCGTCTGGTCGATGCGCTGGTTGCCGCGCACCAGGATGCGATTGACGACGCCGCTGTCGGGCTGCGCCGCAGCGGGAGCCGGCTGAGCGGGGGCGGCCGGGGCGCCCTGCAGCGGGGCCGGCT
>NZ_JBQVNM010000006.1:0-72089 GCF_052436175.1 Brevundimonas sp.
GCGTCGCAGCGCGCGGCGGGGTCGCGGCGGCGCGGCTGGAGACGGACCCATTCAACGAGGCGGTCAGGTTGGGCGCCGGGCGCGTCGGGGCGGGCGCGGGAACATCGACGCCGGCCACATGGATCGGCGACGGGACGCGCGCCGCCGGGGCGGGGGGAAGGCTGGCGTAGGCCACGGCGGTCGGGGCCGGGCCGGGCGAGCCCATGCCGGTCTCTTCCTCGTCTTCCCGCGGGAGGGAGGCGTAGGCGATTGCGCCATCGTTGACGGGGCCGGTGTTGATGCCGAAGCCGCGCTGCTCATAGAAGGCCTGGGCGATCTGGATCGGCTCGCCCCTGGCCCGACGGTTCTCCAGTTCGAAGCCGGTGTTCATCAGGTCCGCGACATGGCCGTTGCGGCTGGCGCTGGACCGGCCGCCCAGAACCACCACGATCAACCGACGACCGTCGCGCACGGCGGAGGCGGCGAGGTTGTAGCCGGAGGCGTTGGTGAAGCCGGTCTTGATGCCGTCATAGCCCGCGCCGGAGGACAGAAGGCCGTTGGTGTTGCGGTAGCCGCGTCCTTGGTAGGCCCAGTCGTGCTGGCCGAAATAGCTGTAGTACTGAGGATAGTCGCGCATCAGGGCGCGGGCCAGAATCGCGAGGTCGTGGGCCGTGGTTACCTGACGGCTGTCGGGCAGGCCATTGGGATTCACGTAGCGGGTCCGGGTCATGCCCAGCTGCTGGGCCTTGAGCGACATCATCGCCGCGAACCGCGCCTGGGATCCGCCGACGTGTTCGGCGATGGCCATGGCCATATCGTTGGCCGAGCGCACGGCCGTGGCGCGCATGGCGTCGTCCAGGCTGATGCGCTGACCGGCGGCCAGTCCGAGCTTGGACGGCGGCTGCGAGGCGGCGAGGGGAGAGACCACGATCTCGTCGTTCAGGCTGACCCGTCCTTCCGACAGGGCCTCGAACGTCATGTAGAGGGTCATCATCTTGGTCAGGGACGCCGGATAGCGCGTCGTGTCGGCATAGCGCGTGAATAGGGTCTCGCCCGTCGTGGCATCGACCACGATGGCGGCGTAGCGCGCGTTCTCGGACGACTGGGCCTCGACCGGGGCCGACATCGGCGTCGCGGCGAGCCCGAGCACGACCATCACCCCGATCAGGCCGGTGAAGAAACGACGGAATCGAGCGGTCATCGGCAAAGCGATAGCCTCACAGTCTATGGGGCGGCCCGGCGGGGGCGGGCGCGATCCCGGTGGCGGCCCCCCGGCCCGGCATAGTGGCTCCTAACATGGCCTCCGTGGGTTTCGCGGTGGTTAATGAGGTCTCAACAGGAATTTGAACGGCTGTGTGACGGGCGGATGAAGCTTATCAGTGTTCATTTGTTGCAGTGCACAATATCCCTTGACCTCTCTTCGCACTTGCACCATATGACCATCGTCGAGACGGAATCGCCCGTCACGAGAAAAATCCGGCGCGGGGTTTTCCGCGCATTCGAGTTCTGGAGATCATCCCATGGCCGACACCGCCGAAGCCGTTAAGAAGACCGTCGAAAAGACCGCCGCCGCCGCCACCGCCCAGGCTGAAAAAGTCCAGGCCGCCGGCGCCCAGGCCTTCCGTGAAGGTCTGGACCGCACCACCGCCTCGCTCTCGGACCTGAGCGCCGAAAGCAAGCAGAACCTCGACGCCGTCGTGGCCGCCGCCGCCGCCGCCCAGAAGGGCGCGGAGACCCTGTCGGCCCAGGCCCTGTCGTACGGCAAGACCAGCTGGGAAACCGGCGTCGCCGCCGCCCAGTCGATGGCCAAGGTCCGTTCGGTCCAGGAGCTGATCGAGCTGCAAACCAGCTACACCAAGTCGGCCATGGAAGTTTACCTGGCTGAAGTCACCAAGGCGACGGACGTCTTCACCGCCTCGGTGAAGGACAGCTTCAAGCCGATCAACGAGCGCGTCACCGCGACCGTCGAGAAGTTCCAGGCCGCCCGCTAAGCGACCGAACCTTTCAGTAGCGTACCGTCAGGCCCTCCGGAGCGATCCGGGGGGCCTTTCGTTTGCGGGTCAATCGGCGGCCCCGGTTTCGCCCGTCGCATAGAGCTCCAGATTCAGCCACCGCGCCTCGGGGATCGGGCCGGGGCCGTCGCTGCGAACATCCCAGACGGCATGGCGGTCCGTCTCGTCGCCGCCGACATGCCAGCCCGTCGCCAGTGTAGTCTGCAGGGCCAGCCAGGCTAAGGGCTTGTCGGGGGCCTCCAGCGACAGCCAGACCCCGTATTGATCCTCGAACTTGTAGTACGGCGAGACGTGGCAGTCGGCGGTCCTCGCCAGCGGCGTCGTCAGCTCTATCAACCGCTCGGCCGCGCGAAGGGCTGCGGCATAGTCGTCGGCCCGGACATAGGCCTGAAGGAACATATTCCACTCGGTCATGGGCTAAAGTCGCCCGTTTCCGGCCTTGCGCAACCTGCTCGCGCCGCAACGTCAGGTGTCGGAGGGGCGCCGCAGCGGCACGTCACGAAAGCTGTGACTTGCCGTCGCTTCAATTCAGGCCATCATTCCCTATCTAGCGTTTCGACTCTCCCGAAATACCGGACACCGAATGCCTATCCGTCGGCCGGGTGAACAGGGGCAGGGCTCAGGCTCCGCTACCATCACCGAAACAAAACCCAAGCTTCAGAAGCCCTCGCTCTACCGGGTGCTGATCCTGAACGACGACTACACGCCGATGGAATTCGTCGTCTATGTGCTCGAGCGGTTCTTCCAGAAGGACCGCGAGGCCGCGACCCGTATCATGCTGCATGTGCACCAGCATGGCGTCGGCGTGTGCGGCGTCTTCACCTATGAGGTGGCCGAAACCAAGGTCGCCCAGGTGGTGGAAACCGCCCGCCGTCACCAACACCCCCTCCAATGCACGATGGAAAAGGACTGAGAGGAACCTCCCCATGCCCTCGTTTTCCCGTCCTCTCGAAGAGACCCTGCATCGCGCGGTCCATTACGCCAATGAGCGTCGGCACGAGTACGCCACGCTCGAACACCTGTTGCTGGCCCTGATCGACGACCCGGACGCCACCGGCGTCATGAAGGCCTGCAACGTCGATCTCGGCGCGCTGAAGACGGCGCTGACCAGCTATGTCGACACCGACCTGGCCGCCCTGGCCACCAGCGACGGCGAGGACGCCAAGCCGACCGCCGGCTTCCAGCGCGTGATCCAGCGCGCGGTGATCCACGTCCAGTCGTCCGGCCGCGAGGAAGTGTCCGGCGCGAATGTGCTGGTCGCCATCTTCTCCGAGCGGGAAAGCCATGCCGCCTACTTCCTGCCGGAGCAGGACATGACCCGGTATGACGCGGTCAACTACATCGCCCACGGCATCGCCAAGAAGGCCGGCGCCGGCGAGACCCGTCCGGCCCGCACCAACGGCCAGTCGCCGGAGGAGGCCGAGGACGCCGCCGCAGCCAAGACCGGCGGTGAGGCTCTGGAAGCCTATTGCGTCGACCTCAACGAGAAGTCGAAGAACGGCAAGATCGACCCCCTGATCGGTCGTCAGGCCGAGGTCGAGCGCGCCATCCAGATTCTGTGCCGCCGGACCAAGAACAACCTCCTGCTGGTCGGCGAGCCCGGCGTCGGCAAGACCGCCATCGCCGAAGGGCTGGCGCTGAAGATCGTCAAGCACGAGGTTCCGGCCGTGCTGGAAGGCGCGACCATCTACAGTCTCGACATGGGGGCCCTGCTGGCGGGCACCCGCTATCGCGGCGACTTCGAGGAGCGGCTGAAGCAGGTCGTCAAGGAGCTGGAGAACCACGAGAACGCCATCCTGTTCATCGACGAGATCCACACGGTGATCGGCGCCGGGGCGACCTCGGGCGGGGCGATGGATGCGTCCAACCTGCTGAAGCCAGCCTTGGCCTCGGGCAGCCTGCGCTGCATGGGGTCGACGACCTACAAGGAATATCGCCAGCACTTCGAGAAGGACCGGGCCCTGGTCCGGCGCTTCCAGAAGATCGACGTCAACGAGCCGACGGTCGAGGATACGGTGAAGATCCTGAAGGGGCTGAAGACCGCCTACGAAGGTCACCACAAGCTGCGCTACACCGACGCCGCCATCCGTTCGGCGGTCGAGCTGTCGGCCCGCTACATGACCGACCGCAAGCTGCCGGACAAGGCGATCGACGTGATCGACGAAGCGGGGGCGTCGCAGATGCTGCTGCCGGAATCCAAGCGCAAGAAGGTCATCGGCCAGAAGGAGGTCGAGGCCGTCATCGCCAAGATGGCCCGTATCCCGCCGAAGTCGGTGTCCAAGTCCGACGTCGAGGGCCTGCGCGAGCTCAAGTCCGACCTGAACCGGGCCGTCTTCGGTCAGGACGCTGCCATCGAACAGGTCGCCTCGGCCATGAAGCTGGCCCGGGCCGGGCTGCGCGATCCGAACAAGCCGATCGGCTCCTTCTTGTTCGCCGGCCCGACCGGGGTGGGCAAGACCGAGGTGGCCAAGCAGCTCGCTTCGACGCTCGGCATCGAGATGCTGCGCTTCGACATGTCGGAATACATGGAGCGGCACACCGTCTCGCGTCTGATCGGGGCGCCTCCGGGCTATGTCGGCCACGATCAGGGCGGTCTGCTGACCGACGCCGTCGACCAGCATCCCCACGCCGTGGTCCTGCTGGACGAGATCGAGAAGGCCCACCCGGACGTCTACAACATCCTGCTGCAGGTGATGGACAACGGCATGCTGACCGACGCCATCGGCAAGAAGGTCGATTTCCGCAACGTGGTCCTGATCATGACCACCAATGCGGGCGCCGCCGACAACGCCCGGGCCTCCATCGGCTTCGGTCGCGGCAAGGTCGAAGGCGAGGACGAAAAGGCCATCCAGCGCCTGTTCGCACCGGAGTTCCGGAACCGTCTGGACGCCGTGGTCAGCTTCAAATCGCTGGACGCCGACACGATCCGCTCGGTGGTGACCAAGTTCGTGATGCAGCTGGAAGCCCAGCTGGCGGACCGGAACATCACCATCGAACTGACCGAGGACGCGGCCGACTGGCTGGCCAAGAACGGCTTCGACGAACTGTACGGCGCGCGTCCTCTGGGCCGTGTCATTCAGGAAAATATCAAGAAGCCGCTGGCCGACGACATCCTGTTCGGTCGCCTGACCAAGGGCGGTCACGTCAAGGTGGAGCTGAAGGACGGCAAGATCGCCTTCGACATCACCGAGGCCAGCGGCGCGGCGATCAAGGCGGCCCAGAAGGCGGACGAGATCGTCGAATGATCCGGCCCGCCGGCTGAAACCACAAAGGCCCGGATCCCAGGATCCGGGCCTTTTTCTTGCTGCCTGTCTGGCCACGAATGCGCCACGAAGGCGGTCGAGCCTGACCCGGTCCACAAGGAGGGTCGCATGCGTTCGTTCAGGGTCTTCGCAGGGGCGGTCGCGGCGGCGATGATGGCGGGCGGACTGGCCCTGCCGGGCGTCGCGGCGGCCGGGACGCCGTATCAGGCCGAGGCGACCTGTCCGGTGGACGGCAAGAAGTTCACCTGGACCAGCACAGGCTCCTATTCGACCTTCGGGATGGAACTGGACGGGATGCCGATCGGGTCCTGGACCTTCCCCATGCCCCTGCCGCAATGCCCCGGCAGCAGGTTCCCGGTCTATCGAGACTTCACGCCCGAAGAGGTCACGGCGATCCAGGCGCTGGTCATGACGCCGGAATACGCGGCGATCAAGGATGAGGCGTCATACTATGTGTTCGGCTTCGTGGCAGCGCGGCTGGAAAAGGACATCCCGCCGCTGGGCTCCGCTTGGATGCTTCTGAAGGCCAGCTGGCAGGTGAGGGACGACCCGGATCGGTATGGCCGCTATGCCGCCGAACTGATTCCGGCGATGGACGCCGCGATCGGCTCACTGAAGGACGAAGATCCCGCGGAGTGGTGGGGGCATCAGGTCATCCTGGCCAATGTCCAGCGTCAGTCGGGGGACTTCGACGGGGCCAAAGCGCGGCTTGACGCCCTGCCGGTGACGCCGCCGGACAGCGAGGGCGGCGATCTGGTCCAGCGGATCGCAATGACGCGGCGCATGATCGACGCCAAGGACAAGAGCCCGGCCAGCCCGCCTCGCGGCGACGACTGACCGGGCGTCCGGTTACATCAGCCGCGACGCTTGCCCAAGCTGGACAGCAGGATGGCGGCGCCGGCGAGGATGCCGGTGGTGAGCAGGGGCTTGCGGCGGGCGAAGTCGAGGCCCTGGCGGGCCTTGTCCTGATACTGGGCCGGGGCCTTCTCGACGAGGCCGTCCAGGCCGTCGATGACGCGGCCATAGGCGTCGAGCGCCTTGCCCTTGACCTCGTTCAGCTTGCCGTCGAGCTGAAGCTTGCTGTCACCGGTCAGTTTGCCGAGCGTGTCCTGGGCCTTGCCGGTCAGGGTGGATGCGGCGCCTTCGATGCGTTGGTCGGTCATGATTTGTCCTGTCTCGATGACGCGGCCACAGTGGGGTGAGGGGGAGGGCCGCCTGTCCATCATAGTGCGCGCCAACGGCCAAGGTTCCAAGAACGACCGGCGGTTTTGGCGCGATTGCGGGCGGGGCCGCGCCGCCCTAGATTCGGGGCCAACGGAGGTCTCCATGCTGCGCGCCATTCTCCAGTTTTTCGTCACCGCCGCCGGGTTGTGGCTGGCCGCCCAGGTCGTGCCCGGGGTGGCCTTCACGGCGACCAGCTCCCTGCTGTGGGCGGCGTTTCTGCTGGGCATCGTGAACGCCCTGGTGCGGCCGATCCTGGTGTTCCTGACCTTCCCGCTGACGGTGGTGACCCTGGGCCTGTTCCTACTGGTGGTGAACGCCGCGACTATCGGTCTGGTGGCTGTGCTGCTGGGCGGGTTCGTCGTTGACGGGCTGTGGGCGGGAATCGGGGCGGCGATCATCACCGGCGTGGTCAGCTGGGCGGCGGGGGCGTTTATCGGCGACGGGAAGCGGCGGGAGTAGCTTTCGTCATTCCGGGCGAAGGCGAGCGCCGCGAGCCGCAGACCCGGAACAAGGCGGCGCCGAAGCGAAGCGCAGGCGATAGACCCTCACGCCAACCGCCAAGGTTGCGACAGCTTCGCGCTCTCGCGCGCCGCCCTGTTCCGCGTCTCCGCTACGCTTCGCCCGGAATGACGAAAGAGATAGTATCCGGTGGAGCAGCTGAAGCCGGCGCCGGTCAAGGAAAAACGGGGCCCGGGGCGGCCGAAGCTGGGGGGGACGGCGCGGCAGGTGACCTTACTGCCGCGCCACTGGGACTGGCTCGCCGGTCAACCCGGCGGGGCGTCGACAGCCCTGAGGAAGCTGGTCGAGACCGCCCTGCGCGACGCCGAGGGTCCCGACCGCGCGCGCAAGGCCCGCGACGCCGCCTATGCCTTCATGACTGCGATGGCGGGGGATAGGCCCGGCTGTGAGGAGGCCGTGCGGGCGCTGTTCGCGGGGGATGAGGCGGCGCTGGAGGCGGCGATGAAGGGGTGGCCGGAGGGGGGTGAGGAGGCAGGTGTTCGCAACGCTCTGCCGCGACGACAACATTTTTATCGCTTGAATGCAGCCAGCCATCTCAAGAAACCCAATCCTTGGCTAACCATGAGGACTGCAAGGTCCAATGGTGGCGGGGCAGGGTCGGTCAAGTGGGGTGCGTGACGATACTGATGCATTGCCGTAACCCATCTCCCGAAAGACTCCTTCATCTGCCGCGCGGCAGCCAAGCCATTTGCCGAATATTGATCAACCAGAAGCGGTTCGAGGAGCTTGAGCTCATTCTCAGTCAATCGAGGCGGCTTGCCGGCGAACAATATCTTGAAGACGTTCTCATTGGCGTCCCAACATTCTCGCACAGCGCTGAGTGTATCCGGTCCGCGATCAAGGGCGGCGTTCAATCGAACAAGAGAGTCCCGCGCATGGCCGAAGTCTGCGTGGTCTAAAGCAGCGATAGTGGACGACAGTGAGCGCCCAAACTCGGCATCGACGAGGTAGTGAACCCCGCCCTTATCGTCGATCCGATAACTCAATGCCTCTTCATGGAGTGCGCGCGCGCAGAATTCTAGCCAGGCGGAAGCTTTTGATGAATTGTTCTTTAATAGAACTTGATATGTTACAGTAATGAGGCCGAGAATATCTCTCAGCTCAGCTTTGTCAAAGAAGCCTACCCAGTCGTAGCTGACGCTGCCGAAGGGCACCTGCACGCCCAGTTCGCGCAAGATCAGTTTAGAGATGTCGTGGCCATGTGTCTGGGCGACACGGTCGAAGAAGTAGCCCTGCAAACGCCGTCTAAACCGGGGAGAGTCGCGGAGGTTCTCGGTTGGCCGAAGGTAATTTCGGCTAAAGAAATCTCCGTCAGTCATTACCCCACCTTCACCCGCGTCGCCGCTTCCGGCAGGTCCTCCCCGAACGCCCGCTGGTAGAACTCCGCGATGGTCGGGCGTTCCAGTTCGTCGCATTTGTTGAGGAAGGTCAGGCGGAAGCTGAGGCCGAGGTCGCCGTTGAAGATCTGGGCGTTCTGGGCCCAGGTGATGACGGTGCGGGGCGACATGACGGTGGAGATGTCGCCGTTCATGAAGGCGTTGCGGGTCATGTCGGCGACGCGGACCATGGCGGCGATCTTGCGCTTGCCCTCGGCGTCCGACCATTCGGGAACCTTGGCGGCGACGATCTCGGCCTCCACGTCGTGGTCGAGGTAGTTGAGGGTGGTCACGATCGACCAACGGTCCATCTGGCCCTGATTGATCTGCTGGGTGCCGTGATACAGGCCCGAGGTGTCGCCCAGACCGATGGTGTTGGTCGTGGCGAACAGGCGGAAATGCTTGTTGGGACGGATGACGCGGTTCTGGTCCAGCAGGGTCAGGCGGCCCTGGGCCTCCAGCACGCGCTGGATGACGAACATCACGTCAGGGCGGCCGGCGTCGTATTCGTCGAACACCAAGGCGATCGGACGTTGCAGGGCCCAGGGCAGCATGCCCTCGCGGAACTCGGTGATCTGCTTGCCGTCCTTCAGGACGATGGCGTCCTTGCCGACCAGGTCGATACGGCTGACGTGGCTGTCCAGGTTCACCCGGACCAGCGGCCAGTTCAGGCGGGCGGCGACCTGTTCGATATGGGTCGACTTTCCGGTGCCGTGATAGCCCTGGACCATGACGCGGCGGTCGTGGGCGAAGCCGGCGCAGATGGCCAGGGTCGTTTGGGGATCGAAGCGGTAGGCGGGGTCGACTTCCGGCACATGGCTGTCGCCCGGCTCGAAGACCGGGACCTGCATGTCGCTATCGACGCCGAAAAGCTCGCGCACGCTTGCCTTGCGGTGCGGTTCGAACGTCAGGAGCGGATCGGGGGCGGCGTCGAGAGGGGAGGTCATGAGGTGCGATTAGCGCACGTTCGTGGACACATAAACCCCGCTCACCCCGGCTTTCGCCGGGATGAGCGGAGTCAGACGGCCTTCAGGGCCACGTCCACATTGCCGCGCGTGGCGTTGGAATAGGGGCAGACCTGATGGGCCTTCTGGATCAGGTCGTCGATGGTCGCCTGGTCCAGGCCGTGATCGCTGACGGTCAGGGAGACGTCGAGGTTGAAGCCCTCGCCGCGCGTGTTCTTGCCGAAGCCGACGCCGGCGGTGACCTTCGTGTCGGGGCCGACCGGCTTGCCCTCGTTGCGCGAAACCAGACGCAGGGCGCCGAGGTAGCAGGCCGCATAACCGGTGGCGAACAGCTGCTCCGGGTTGGTGCCCGGGCCGTCGTCGCCGCCCATGGCCTTGGGAACGGACAGGCTGACGTCGATCTTGCCGTCGTCGGTGGCCGAGCGGCCGTCACGACCGCCGCCCGATGCGGTGGCGTGGGCGGTGTAGAGAACTTCCATGGTGGGCTCCTTGATTGGGAGCCTGAAGGTATGCGTTCGCGGCCGGTCCGCCAGAGGTCAGGCCGCCAGTCCGGCCTTCTTGAGCGTCTTGTAGGCCTTGATGACGCGCTGGAGCTTGGCTTCGGCGCCGCGGTCGCCCTGGTTCAGGTCGGGGTGGAAGCGCTTCAGCAGCTCGTGATAGCGCGCCTTGACCGCCGCCTTGTCGGTGCGGAGGTCGAGATCGAGGTCAGCCAGAGCCGTCCGCTCCAGCTTGCCGATACGCAGTTCGGCCTCGCCGTTGGGGCCGGCCTGTTCCTGGGTGCGGCGACCGAACAGACCGAAACTGTCGCGCCAGCTGCCGGCGCCCTGGGTATTGGCCGTGCCCATCTTGGCGGCGAAGGCGGCGGCTTCACGCGACATCTTGCCGGCCTTCATCTCCCAGGTCGGGCGACCGCCGGTCATGGCCTCGTTCTCCTGGGCGGCGCGGATCTGGCCCTCGCTCATCCCGGCGTAGAAGTTCCAGCCCTTGTTGTATTCGCCAGCATGCCGCTGGCAGAATTCGTAGAAGTCATTGAGCCGCTCGCGCGATTTGGGCGCCTTGGCGGTGGCCGCCTGGCGGCAGTCGGGCCACTGACACGGCTTCTCGCCGGGCTTCAGGCGCAGGACGTCAGCCTCCGCCGCCTCCTCTTCGGGGCGGGGCGGTTTGATCCGCATGTCCTTGAAACGGGGTTTGTATTGGAACTCGGCAGCCATCGACCCCAAGTGTAGGGTCGATTTGGACCTCATCAAGGAAGCATCGATGTCGGACGGCCCGATTGCGACGATTATCCGGGAAAAACTGACATCGGCCCTGTCGCCGGTGGCGCTGGAGCTGGAGGACGACAGCTGGCGTCACGCCGGTCATCACCATGAGGGCGGCATGGACGCCAGGCCGGGCGGCGAGAGCCACTTCAACCTGACCATCGTCTCGGCGGCGTTCGAGGAGTTGAGCCGTGTGGCGCGCCAGCGGGCGGTCAATACGCTACTGGCGGACGAACTGGCCGGGCCCGTCCACGCCCTTTCAATCCGTGCCCTGACACCCGCAGAGGCGGCGTCCCGCGCCTGATCGCGGCGTTCATGTCGTCTTAGGGCATTCAAACTACCGTCTTTTCCGGGGCCAATAGTAGACCGGAATTGCGGATGGTGGGATCCGACGGAATGGGCAAGGGGCTGGAGTCGCTCAACGCCGGAGACGCCGCACAGGCGCTCGCGGCGATGCTGCAAACCCAGTACCTGCGCTATATGATCATCGCCAGCTGGGCCGTGGGCCTGCTGGGCGTCGTCGGCTGGCGGTCCGCTCTCGTCTGGTTCCTCGTCACCCTGGCTGCGGGCGCCGTCCGCAGTTGGTTCGAAAAATCCATGTCCGGAAAGGTCGGCGCCCGCTGGGGGCTGCTGTTTCCCGCCGTAGCCACCGTCACGACCGCCGCCTGGGCGGCTGCGCCCCTGATGGCCTGGTTCAACGGCAACGCCTTCGGCGGGGCCCTGGCCGTCGCGCTTCTGATTTCGGGCTATGTGCTGGTCTTCGCCCAGCTGCGCGGCTCGCCGCGCCAGGCCCTGGTCATCTCCTCTCCCTATGGCGCGGTCGCCGCCGTGATCGCCGCCAGTCTCTGGGGGTCGCCCCTCTTCTGGTCGCTCCTGGCCGTCCTGCCGTTCACGGCTGCGGGCCTGTTCGTCATGGTGACGATGAACATGCTGCGCGAGGAGCGGATCCGCGCCTTCCAGGCCGATCAGGCCCGCCTGATCGAGGAGTTGGAGACCGCCCGCGACAAGGCCAACGCCGCCAGCGAGGCCAAGTCGAGCTTCCTGGGCGTGGTGTCGCACGAGCTCCGCACCCCGATGAACGGCGTGCTGGGCGCGGCCCAATTGCTGGGCTCGACGGGGCTGGACCAGACCCAGCGCGAATACCTGTCGATCATTCGCAACTCCGGCGACAGCCTGCTGTCGCTGCTCAACGACATCCTCGACATGACCAAGATCGAGGCGGGGCGGATGCGGTTCGAGACGGTCGATATCGCCCTGGACGACCTTCATCAGCGGGTCAGCTCGCCGTTCGTCGCCCTGGCCGAGGCCAAGGGCGTCGATCTGCGTTGCCGTTTCAGCGGCGAGACGCCGGCCGTGGTGCGCGGGGATCCCCTGCGGGTCGGACAAATTCTGCAGAACCTCCTGTCCAACGCGGTGAAGTTCACCGACAGCGGGGCCATCGACTATGAGGTGAACAGCATCCGCCTGTCGGATCGGCGGGTGCGGTTCAACTTCATCGTCGCCGACAGCGGCCCCGGCATTTCCGAAGAGGATATCGGGCGGCTGTTCCAGCCGTTCACCCAGCTGGACGCCTCCTCGACGCGCCGGTTCGGCGGCACGGGCCTGGGCCTGACCATCGCCCGGCGCATGGCGCACATCATGCACGGCGACATCAAGGTCGCCTCGACGCCCGGCAAGGGTTCGACCTTCACCTTCACTGTCGAGGCCGAGGTCGTGGAGTGGACGGCGTCCGGCGCGGCGGTCGAGTCGGTCGAGCTGACGAGCGAAGCCCGCAGCATGGACGTGCTGATCGTCGAGGATCACCCGGTCAATCGCATGATCCTGGAAGCCTGGTTGAACTCCGCTGGACATCGCACGGTGGCGGCGGAGAACGGCCAGATCGCCGTGGAGCTTTGTGCCGATCAGCGGTTCGACATGATCGTGATGGACGTGAACATGCCGGTGATGGACGGCCTGACCGCGACGCGTCTGATCCGGGATGCGGGCGCCAATGCCGATACCCCCATCGCCGTCCTGTCGGCCTCCGCCCGCGCCGAGGATTGCCGGGCGGGACTTGCGGCCGGAGCGGACGCCTATCTGACCAAGCCGATCAACTTCGCCGATTTGGCCGAACTGATGGTTCTGGCGCCGGGCGGCCGGGCTGCGATGCGCACCACTCTGGAAGACGCAGGGGTCGAGGCCGAAGCGGCCTGACGCTTGCGCAAAGCGCGCCGGCCGGGGAAACCTGTGCTGTCTCGTCCGTTAGCCAACCGGTGACGGATCGCGTCACGTCGGGCTGGATGGAATGCGCGCCTTCGCCGAACTGCTGGACCGTCTGTCGCTGACGCGGTCACGCAACGCCAAGCTGGTGATCCTGAGGGATTATCTGCGCGCCACGCCTGATCCGGATCGCGGATGGGCTCTGGCCGCCCTCACCGGGGAACTGAGCTTCGACGCGGCCAAACCCGCCCTGATCCGCCGCGCCATCGAGGGGCGGATGGACCCCGTGCTGTTCGGCTGGTCCTACGACTACGTCGGGGATCTGGCCGAAACGGTCGCCCTGGCCTGGCCGACGAATCCCGAACGACGACCCAATCGCGAACCGGACCTCGGCGAGGTGGTCGACGCCCTGACCCAGGCGAAGCGCGGCGAGGTGCAGGCCCTGATCGAAGCTTGGCTGGACGCCTTGGCGCCCAAGGGACGCTGGGCCCTGCTGAAACTGGTGACGGGAGCCCTGCGGATCGGTCTGTCGGCCCAACTGGCGCGCACGGCCGTGGCCATGATGCGGCCCGTATCCGTCACCGCGCCGCCGGAGCCGGCAGGCGAGGAGACGACGACGGCGCTGGAGCCTCTCACAGCGGCCGACATCGTGGAGGTCTGGCACGCGGTCGAGCCGCCCTATGCGGAGCTGTTCGCCTGGGTCGAGGGCAGGGGAGAGCGGCCGGACACCGAGGCGCCGGGGCGGTTCCGCCCCGTCATGCTGGCGGTGGCGATCGACGAGGCGGTGGATTTCGATCGGCTCGACCCGGCCGACTATGCGGCAGAGTGGAAGTGGGACGGCATCCGGGTGCAGGCGGTGCGAGAGAACGGCGTGGCGCGGCTCTATTCCCGGCACGGCGACGAGATCACGGCCGCCTTTTCCGACCTGATGCAGGGCCTGACGTTCGAGGGCGCTATCGACGGCGAGCTGCTGGTGGTGCGCGCCGATGACCAGGGCACGCCGCATGTGGCGCCGTTCGGCGATCTGCAGCAGCGGCTGAACCGCAAGACCGTGGATGCGAAGTTGACGGCGGCCTATCCGGCGGCGCTCTACGCCTATGACCTGCTGGCTGAGGCCGGGGAGGATTTGCGCGGTCTGCCGTTGCGGGAGCGCCGGGCGCGGCTTGAGGCGGTCGTGGCGGGCCATGCAGGCGAGCGACTGCATCTTTCTCCGGTCGTGGATTTCGACAGCTGGGACGCCCTCGGCGTCCTGCGGGCCGATCCGCCGGTGGGCGCGGCGGCCGAGGGGCTGATGCTCAAGCGCTGGGACAGTCCCTATGTCGCCGGGCGGCCCAAGGGGCCGTGGTTCAAATGGAAGCGCGATCCCCATGTTCTGGATTGCGTCCTGATGTACGCCCAGCGCGGCCACGGGAAACGGTCCGGCTTCTACTCCGACTATACGTTCGGCGTCTGGACGGCCGACGGGGCGTTGACGCCCGTGGGCAAGGCCTACTTCGGCTTCACCGATGAAGAGCTGAAGCAGCTGGACAAGTTCGTCCGCGATCACACGGTCGAGCGGTTCGGCCCGGTGCGCTCGGTGCGGGCCGAGCGGGATTTCGGCCTGGTGCTGGAGATCGCGTTCGAGGGACTGCAGCGCTCGCCGCGGCACAAGTCGGGGGTGGCGATGCGGTTCCCGCGCATCAGCCGCATCCGCTGGGACAAGCCCGCGCGGGAGGCCGCGACGACGGACGAGGTGATGGACCTGCTCGACGCCCTCGAGGGCGGTGGCGGACGCGTGCCGAAACCGAAAAACAAGGAAAATTGAGGCGTGCTCGGGTTCCATTCCCCCGGTGAGGCGTTAGACCCCGCCCGATGACCACCCTCGTTCCCGACCAACTTTCCGAAGCCGTGGCCGCCGGCCGCCAGACCCTGAAGATCGACGAGGCCGTGCTGGCCAAGCTGATCGACGTGGGCGGCGCCTTTGCGGTCAATCTGACCGTCGCCATCCTGATCTTCGCCGCCACCCTGTTCGTGGCCAAATGGGGGGCGGGCGTCACGCGCCGGGCCCTGGGGCGGACGCGGGCCTTCCGCCACGACTCGACGGTGACGACCTTCGCTGCCCAGGTGGTGCGGGTGGTCATCATCATCATCGGCCTGATCGCAGTGCTCCAGCGGCTGGGGGTTCAGACGACCTCGATCATCGCCGTTCTGGGCGCCGCCTCCCTGGCGGTCGGGCTGGCCCTGCAGGGCACTCTTTCGAATGTGGCCGCCGGGGTAATGCTTCTGGTGCTGAGGCCGTACCGCGTCGGGGACGTCGTCGATATCGGGGGCGCGACCGGCTCGGTCCAGCGGCTGGACCTGTTCACCACCCAGATGTCGAACGCCAACAATCACAAGATCGTCGTGCCCAACTCAAAGGTTCTGGGCGACATCATCACCAACCTCTCGGGCCAGAAAACCCGTCGCGTGGAGATCCACTTCACGGTCGGGTACGGCGAGAACCTGTCGGACGCGCGCAAGGTGCTGCTGGCGATCGCGACCCTCCATGACAAGGTGCTGACCGATCCCGCGCCGTGGTCGGGTGTGACCGGACTGCTGGACAGCGCGGTGCAGGTGACCCTGCACGCCTGGGTCGTGCCCGGCGACTGGTGGCAGACGCAGGCGGATCTGATGCAGGCGGGCAAGGAAGCGCTGGACGAGGCCGGTATCGAAATCCCGTTCCCGCATCAGGTGGCGGTGCCTTATGGCGACGAGGACGTGCTGCCCGTCGTCACGGTGCGAACGGCGGATGGCCACACCGCAGTCACTCGGGACGCCGACGATCCCTCGCGGACCAAGCCGCGCGGAAAGGGCTGAGCCGTGCGCTACGATTTCGCCTCAGACAATACGGCGGGGATAGCCCCCTCGGCCCTGGCCGCACTGAACGCCGCCAACGCCGACTTCGCTCGGGCCTATGGCGCGGACGACGTCACGGCGCGCGCGGCGGATGCGATCCGCGCGCGGCTGGATGCTGACGCAGAAGTGCGGTTCGTTTTTTCCGGGACCGCCGCGAACGCCATCGCCCTGGCGATGCTAGCCCAGCCCTATGAGGCGGTGCTGGCCCATCAGGCGGCCCATGTCTGTACGGACGAGACCGGGGCGCCGGGGTTTTTCGGGCACGGCGTGGGCCTGATCGGTCTGCCGGGCGAGTCCGGCAAGATTGATCCGGTCGGATTGAAGGCGATCCTCGAGGAGCCGGAGGTCGGCCATCGCCAGCCGCCCGCAGCCCTGTCCCTGACCCAGGCGACGGAATACGGCGCGGTCTATTCGTCCGAGGACCTACGTCACTTGATCGAGCCGGTGAAGGCGCGGGGGTTCGGCGTCCATCTGGACGGGGCGCGACTTGCCAATGCGGCGGCGGCGGGTTTCGACCTGAAGGACATTCCACGCCTGGGCGTTGACGTCCTTGTGTTCGGCGGAGCCAAGTCCGGTCTAGCCGCCAGCGAGGCGCTGGTCCTGTTCGACAGATCCCTGGCGCGGCGGCTGGACAACCGGTTGAAACAGGCCGGGCAGACGGCGTCCAAGAGCCGGTTTCTGGCCGCGCCCTTCCTCGGTCTGATGGAGAGCGGGGACTGGGAGGCGGGCGGCGCCCACGCGAATCTGATGGCCCAGCGACTGGCCGCAGGCATCGCCGTCGGCTCGCGCTTCGTTCTGGCGCATCCGGTCGAGGCCAATGCGGTGTTCGTCCGCATGCCCGAGGCGGCGCACCGGCGGCTGAATGACCTGGGGTGGGCCTGTTATCGCTTCGATGACGGCTCGGTGCGGTTCGTCTGTTCCTGGGCGACGCAGGTCGAGGCCGTGGATGAACTGGTGGCCGTGATCTGCGGGCTGGAGTGATCCCGCCCTTCCTCTGGGCGCGTCCGCCGTCCATATGACGGCCATGGCAAGAGGCGAGGGCGGCAGAGGTGGTGGACGCGGCGGCGGGTCGATGGAGGTCCGCGCCCAAGGCGGGACGGCGTTGGATGACGCGCCTGGAACACTGACGGCCCTGATGGAACTGGCGCGGCTGGTGGCGCGCTCGCGGGCGCCGCATCTCAGGCTGCGGCTGACCCTGGCCATCCTTCTGACGCTGGCCGGCAAGGGGCTGGGCGTGCTGGGGCCTCTGGTCCTGGGCGCGGCCGTCAATCATCTCGCCCGGGATCAGCCGACCGGCGTGGCCGTGGGGCTGGGGTTCGCCGGCTTCGCCGTGGGCTGGGCCATCGTGCGCTTCCTGTCGTCGGCGGCGCCCCAGGCGTCGGACGTGGTGTTCGCTCCCGTGCGGGCGGCGGCCCAGAGGGCGACGGCGGCCGAGACCTTCGCCCATGCCCTGAACCTGTCGCTGGATTTCCACCAGACCAAGCGGTCGGGATCTCTCTCGCGCACGGTCGATCGAGGATCGCGCGCGGTGGACTTCCTGTTGCGGGTCCTGGCCTTCAACCTGATCCCGACCGGACTGGAGCTCGTGCTCGCGGCCGGGGTTCTGGGCAGCAAGTACGACTGGCGTTTCGCCGCCGTCGCGGTCGTGGTGGTGGTGATCTACACGGTTCTGACCTTCTCCATCTCCAACTGGCGGATCGAACAGAGGCGGGCGATGAACGCCGCCGACAGCGAGGCGGCGGGCCTGGCGGTGGACGCCCTGCTGAACTACGAGACCGTGAAGTCCTTCGGGGCCGAGGCGCGGGCGGCGGAGGGCTATGATCGCGCTCTGGGCGCCTACAACGACGCGGCGTTGAAGGCCAACGCGTCTCTGGCCATGCTGAATGTGGTTCAGGCCCTGGTGATGAACCTGGGGCTGGCGGTCATGGCCGTGATGGCAGGCTATGAGGCCGCCGCCGGACGGATGGGGCCGGGGGATGTGACGGCGGCCGTCCTGATCCTGATTTCTCTCTATGCGCCCCTGAACATCCTCGGCTTCGCCTACCGGGAAATCCGTCAATCCTTCATAGACATGGAGGAGATGCTGAAGGTGACGCGTCAACAGCCGCTGGTGGCGGACGCGCCCGACGCGCGCCCACTGTTGCGGCAGGCCGATGCGCGGGGGTCGGAGATCGTCTTCGATCAGGTCACCTTCCGCCACGACGCGCGCGCCAGCGGTCTGGAAGCCGTCAGCTTCATCGCCGCGCCAGGCCAGACCACGGCCATCGTCGGCCCCTCGGGATCGGGCAAGTCGACCATCGTCAAGCTGGCCCTTCGCCTGCTGGACCCGCAGGGCGGTCAGGTGCGGATCGACGGGGAGGACATGCGCGCCGTGACCCAGGCCTCGATCCGGCAGGCGGTGGCTTTGGTGCCGCAGGACGTGGCCCTGTTCAACGACACCCTGGCGATCAACATCGCCTTCGCCCGTCCGGACGCCGACGAGGCGGCGATCTGGGCGGCGGCCGAGGCGGCGGAACTGGCCGACTTCATTCGCGGCCTGCCGGAAGGCATGCATACCCGCGTGGGCGAACGCGGCCTGAAGCTGTCGGGCGGCGAGCGGCAGAGAGTGGGTCTTGCCCGCGCCCTGCTGGCCGATCCTTCGGTGCTCATCCTCGACGAGGCGACCAGCGCTCTGGACAGCCGGACCGAGGCGGCGATCCAGAAGACCCTGCGCAGGGCGCGGTCCGGTCGCACGACCCTGGTGGTGGCGCACCGCCTGTCGACGATCGCCGATGCGGATCAGATCCTGGTCCTCAAGGCCGGGCGGATCATCGAACGCGGCGCGCATCATGAACTGGTGGCGCGGGTCGGCGGAGAATACGCCGCCCTGTGGCGCAAGCAGACGCGGGGAAGCGGTCAGCCCGTCGGTTGAACCTTGGCCTTCAGGACCTCGCGCAGCCCGCCCAGAACCTGGTGCCGCGCGGTGTCGCCGGCCGCACCGGCCGGAAGCTTCTGCATCAGCTGCATGGCCTGAACGTGAACCGAGACGATCCGCCAGTCGAAGACCTCGCCCTCTGGAGCGGCGTCGAGCAGGTCGCAAAGGTTGGAGGCTGCGGCGCACAGGTCGTCCATCTGGAACGGCCCGGCCGCGTCCAGAATGCCGGCGGACAAGCCATAGGCGCGGGCCTTGGCGTGTTCGTCGGGACCCGTCGGCGCGGTGAGGGCGGCCAGTTCGGCGATCTGGGCCGTCACGATCTCCATACCCTGTGGCTTGAGTTTCTCAAGATTGGCGATGGCCTGGGCCATGGCGACCCCTACGCTGACGCCACCCGGGGCGTTTATCATCGAGGACAGACGCGAGGTCCTCTGCTGGCGAACGACGACCATCTAGTGTCTCCCCATGGCGGCGACCTCGGCTTCCAGTTCGGCGGCGACGGCTTCCAGTTCCGCCTCGTCCTCTGAAAGTCCCAGTTCCGCTTCTCTCTTGGCTCGGGCGATCATGTCGGCGCGGCGCTCGCCTTCCTTCAGCGGCTTGGCCTTGGCGCGGCGACGGTCCGGCCCCTTGTAGTCGCCCGCTTCCAGGAAGGGACGATTGTCCCGCGCGACCCAGACCAGGCGCTCCAGCAGGCTGGCGGCGCTGAAGGGCTTGGTGATCAGAAAATTGGCGCCGCAATCGCGCACGGTTCCGACTTTTGATCGGCGGACGTGGCCGGCGGTCATGATGATGGGCACATAGGCGTTGGGCTCAAGGCCCGAATGACGGATCCAGCGCACCATGTCGCAGCCGTCCATGCCGGGCATTTCGCAGTCCACGAGCAACAGGTCGATGGCGTGGTCGCGGATGATGTCGAGCGCCTCCTCGGCGGTGGAACAGGCGTAGCGGATCTGGGCGCCGAAGCCGCGCAGAGCCTCAGCCGTCAGTTCGCGGCTGAAGGGCGAATCGTCCACGACCATGACGACGGCGCCGCTGAAGTTGAACACCGCACTGTCACGGAGTTTCTCACCGAAGCCGCTCATGTCCCCGCCACATTGATTCCCACGCGGCGACGCTCTCACGCTGCCATGGACAAGTGGTTAATGGGACGTGCGGTCGGGGTGGATCAGCCCGCGCGGCCGATGGCGTAGAAGCGGTCGGCGCGCTGCTTGCGCAGGGCGTCCGGCGACAGGCCGGAAAGGGCCTGAAGCTCCTCGGCGACGGCGTCTCCGACCGCCTTGATCGCAGCGGCGGGATCGGCATGGGCGCCGCCCATCGGTTCAGGGATCACGCGATCGACGATCTTGAGCTCGAGCAGGTCGGGCCCGGTGATCTTCATGGCCATGGCGGCGTCGCGGGCGCGGGCGCCGTCGCGCCATAGAATGCCGGCGGCGCCCTCGGGCGAGATCACCGAATAGATGGAATGCTCCAGCATCAGCACCCGGTTGGCGGCCGCCAGGGCGATGGCGCCGCCCGATCCGCCTTCGCCGGTGACCGTGGCGATCATCGGCGTGCCCAGGGTCAGGCCGCGCTCGGTCGAGCGAGCGATGGCCTCGGCCTGGCCGCGCTCCTCGGCGCCGAGGCCAGGATAGGCGCCGGCGGTGTCGACGAAGGTCAGGACCGGCAGGCCGAACTGTTCGGCCATGTCCATCAGGCGCACCGCCTTGCGGTAGCCCTCGGGCAGGGCCATGCCGAAGTTGTGGGTCAGGCGGCTGGCGGTGTCGTTGCCCTTCTCGTGACCCATGACCACGACCGACTGACCCCTGAACCGGGCCAGGCCGCCCATGATCGCCTGATCGTCGCCGAACTGCCGGTCGCCCTTCAGCTCGACGAAGTCGGTGAACAGGCCGGCCAGATAGTCGATCAGATGCGGACGGTCGGGATGGCGCGCGACCTGGGTCTTCATCCAGGGATCCAGGTCAGCATAGGTCTTCTTGCGAAGCTGGGCGGCCTTCTTGCGCAGGCCCGCGATCTCAGTCTCGAACGAGCCCGAGGTGGCCGAGAGCTGGCTCAGCTCGTCGATCTTGTGCTCGAGCTCGGCGATCGGCTTTTCGAATTCGAGATAATGCGTGGCCATCGGGCGTCCGGTGTGACGGGCGAGGAGAGCCGCCCGGCGAGGCGGCGGAACCTAGAGCCGACAACGCGCGCGGGCAAGTCGGGTTCAGGCGTTGAGTGGCGGCGGATTGACCATCTTCGAGACGGCAATCAGAATGACTATCCACCTCCATGTCTACACCAGCCCCGGCAGCAATGCGCGGGGCTTTCCGCCCTCTGGCTTCGAGGATGGGAAGATGATCGGCAAGGAAGAGAAACGGCAAAGGCGGCGCCGGGACTTGGAGCGAATGCGCCAGAAGGCGAGACGGGTCCGGCCCCATGATCCAACGGCCAAATATGCGGAACACCTGGCGGTCTGTTCCTGCTGGATGTGCGGAAATCCGCGCCGTTTCGCCAAGACCGACCGGCTGACCCTGCAGGAACGTCGGGCTGCACCGGAAAACAACGAACCCTCGGGTTGAGCCTATTCGTCCTTCGCCAAGGGATGATGCTGCGTCACCACCTGCGTCAGGCGGTCGGTGGCTACGTGGGTGTAGATCTGGGTCGTCGCGATGTCCGCGTGGCCCAGAAGGGTCTGGACGACGCGCAGGTCGGCGCCGCCCTCCAGCAGGTGGGTGGCGAAGGCGTGGCGCAGGACGTGGGGGCTGACGCGGGCGGGGTCGATGCCCGCCTCGACCGCCGCCTGATCCAGAATCTGGGCGAAGCGGCGGGGGGTCAGGTGGCCGGTCGCGCCGCTGGACGGAAACAGCCACGGGCTGTCGGGTGGTAGGGCCCCAGAGGGTAGCGGCTTACGTTGGGCCTCGCGCACCGCGAGCCAGGCCTTGGTCGCGGTTCGCGCTGCATCATTGAGCGGGGCGAGCCGTTCCTTGCCGCCCTTGCCGCGCACGACCAGCCAGGCAGGATCGCGCCGCACGGCCTCCATCTTGAGCGCCAGCAACTCCGACACCCGCAGGCCGGAGGCGTAGGCCAGTTCGACCAGGGCCAGCATCCGCACCGCCCCGGCCGTGTCGCGGGCGGCGACGGCGGCGAACAGAGACTCGATTTCGGCGCGGGTCAGGACCTTGGGCAGGCTGCGGCCCTGTTTCGGCGCATCAAGGCGGTGGGAGGGGTCGTCGCCGCGCCAGCCCTCGCCGAGGGCGAATCGGTAGAACTGGCGCACGGCGGATCGCCGGCGGGCCGCCGTCGCCGCAGACAGGCCCCGCGCGGCCAGGCCGGAAAACCACGCTTCGACCGCCATCTCTTCCGCCGCGATCAGGCCGCCCGATCCCACCCCGGCCTCGGCGTCGGCCAGATCGCGCGCATAAGCGGACAGGGTGTGGGGCGAGGCGTCGCGCTCGACCGCCATCATCTCCAGAAAGGCCTCGATCTGGGGCGAGGCGGCTTCGACCGTCACGACGCGGACCGACCGGGGCTGTGGCCAGCGCCCGCCCATGGTGTAGAGGACGGATTGGTCATGATCCTCTTCTCCGCCTCCTCTTTCCGGATCGTCGCATGAGCGGCCCCGCACCGCGCGACTCGTCGGCGCCCGGCGCCCGCACCATAGCGCTCGTCGGCCTGATGGGCGCGGGCAAATCGACCGTGGGTCGGCGCCTGGCCGCGCGGCTGGGCCTGCCCTTCGCCGATGGGGACGACGTAGTGGAGGAGGCGGCAGGGATGAGCGTGTCCGACATCTTCGCAAGCCTCGGTGAAGCCGCCTTCCGCGAAGGCGAGGCGCGGGTCATGCGCCGTCTGCTGGAAGGACCACCCATCGTCCTGGCCACGGGCGGCGGGGCGATGATCAACGCCGACACCCGCGCACTGCTGAAGACGCGGGCGATCACGGTCTGGCTGCGCGCCGATATTCGCGTCATCGCCTCGCGGGTGCAGCGGCGCGACACCCGGCCCCTGCTGCGCGGCAAGGACGCCTTCCAGACCCTGACCGCCATGGCCGAAGTCCGCTACCCGCTCTACGCCGAGGCCGACATCGTCGTGGACGTCGGCGGCGGCGCCCATTCCCACGCCGTGGACGCCATCCTCGCGGCCCTGAAGGCCCACCAGACGCCAGAGAAAGAGACCGGCCGATGACCGTCGTTACTGTGAGCGGCGGGGACTTCGCCGCCTATGACGTCGTCGTCGAGCGCGGTCTGCTGGCGCGGTCCGGCGAACGCATCGGGCCTCTGGTGAGGGGGCGCACCGTCATCATCAGCGACGAAACCGTGGCCGGGCTGCATGGCCCTGCGCTGGTCGCCGCTCTGGCCCACGTCGGGATCAGGGCCGAGATCGTCACGGTGCCGCCGGGGGAGGGGTCCAAGTCTTTCGCCGAGCTGGAGCGGTTGCTGGACCGGCTGCTGGCGGCCGGGCTGGACCGCAGGGATGTGGTCATCGCCCTGGGCGGAGGCGTGGTGGGCGATCTCGCCGGGCTGGCGGCAGCCCTCTACATGCGCGGCATCGACTTCATCCAGATCCCGACGACGCTTCTGGCCCAGGTCGATTCGTCCGTGGGCGGCAAGACGGCGATCGACACCCCGCGCGGCAAGAACCTGGTCGGCGCTTTCCATCAGCCCCGGCTGGTGCTGGCCGACATCGACGTTCTGGCGACCCTGCCGCCCGTGCAACTGCGGTCGGGCTGGGCCGAGGTGCTAAAACACGGGCTGATTTGCGACGCGGACTTCTTCGACTGGCTGGCCGGCGAGGGCGCGGCGGGCGCGACCGGTGACGCCGGGGCGCTGGAACGGGCCGTTGTGCGGTCGGTGGAGATCAAGTCCGCCATCGTCGGCGAGGACGAGAAGGAGGCGGGGCGGCGCGCCCTGCTGAACCTCGGCCACACCTTCGGTCATGCGGTCGAGGCGGAGCTGGGCTTTGACGAAGCCGCCTTGGCGCACGGCGAGGCCGTGGCCCTGGGGTGTGTGCTGGCCTTCCGCTACTCGGCGCGCCTGGGCCAGTGTCCGGCGGCGGACGCGGATCGGGTCGAGGCGGTGATCGCCGCCGCAGGCCTGCCGACGCGTCTGGGTCAGGCGGGTCAGTTCAGCGCCGACGCCCTGATCGCGCGCATGGCCGGGGACAAGAAGGCCGAGGGCGGGCGGCTGACCCTGATCCTCGCCCGCGCCATCGGCGACGCCTTCGCGGAAAGGTCCGTGGATGCGGTCGACGTCCGCGCCTTCCTGGTCGAACAGGGCGCGGCCGGCTGAACGTCAGTCTATGGCCCGGCATTCGGTCGGGGGACGGTCGGCCACGCTCCAGGTGGCCAGCACCCCCTTGCCGCGCAACTCATAGCCGCTGGCCCGGTACCAGATGCCGTCCGCGGCCCGCTCCTGATAGAGGTCGATCGCCAGGCCGTTGGAATTGCGCGCCGTGGCCATCTGGCGCGGATTGTCGAAGTCGACGGTCAGGCCCTCGCCGTTCTGGCACAGATAGACGGTGCGGATGACGCGATTCAGGGCGCGGTCCTGAAGCTCGGCCCCGGTTCGCCGCTTCGCCGTCTGGGCCTCGATGGCGCGCTGCTTGACCGATTCGCCGTCGGTGGGCGCTTTTGACGGCTGCGGCCCGCAGGCGGAGAGGACGACGCCGCCAAACAGGACGAGGACAGCGGTCGGACGAAGTCGGGACAAGGGCGGGCCTTTCGCATCAAGCGGAGCCGTTCCGCTCTCCTGCGCATAACGCCGGGCCGTCAGCCCTGTTCCGTGGCGTCCCCGGTCGTGGCCTTGCCGCCACGCCGCGCACGAAAGAAGCCGCGCAGCAGGTCGCCCGCCTCAGCGGCCAGAACGCCTCCGGTCGTGGCCGGCCGCCAGTGCAGGGTCGGCTGGTCGAACAGTCTGGGGCCATGGAGGACGGCCCCGCCCTTGGGGTCGTCGGCGCCCCAGACGACGCGTCCGATGCGGGCGTGGCTGATGGCCCCGGCGCACATGGCGCAGGGCTCCAGCGTCACATAGAGGGTCAGGTCAGTCAGGCGGTAGTTGCCGCGCGCCAGAGCCGCCGCGCGCAGGGCCGCGATCTCGGCATGGGCGGTCGGATCATGGGTCGCCACGGGGCGGTTGAAGCCCCCTGCGATCACCTCGCCGGTCGTTTCATCGACGACGAGCGCCCCCACGGGCACCTCGCCTTCGTTCGCCGCCGCTTGCGCCAAGGCCAATGCCATGCGCATGAACCGCTCATCATGGTCCGCCATACAGACGACAACGACAAGAAGCCCCGCCCGCGTCAAGACGCCGGCGCCCGTAAACCCATGGATCGCGGTCCCCGGCCCGAGGGAGGCATCAGCGGCAAGCGCTACTCGGCCGACCGTCCGGGCGACGGCGACAAGCCGAAGTTCGCCGGGAAGCCGGGTGGAAAACCCGGTGGCAAGTCGGGCGGGAAGTTCGACAAGACACCCGCCGAACCCAAGCGGACCGAGCGAATCGCCAAGGCCATGGCGCGCGCAGGCATCGCCTCGCGTCGCGAGGTCGAGCGCCTGATCGGTCTGGGCAAGGTGGCGGTCAACGGCCGCATCCTGGATACGCCCGCCACTCTGGTGACGCGCGACGACAAGATCACCGTAGACGGCAAGCCGATCGCGGCGGCCCAGGCCACGCGCGTCTGGCGCTACAACAAGCCGGTCGGCCTGTTGACGTCGCACAACGACCCCGGCGGGCGACCGACCGTGTTCGACAACCTGCCCAACGGTCTGCCGCGCGTGATCTCGGTTGGACGACTGGACATCAACACCGAGGGCCTGCTGCTGCTCACCAACGACGGCGAACTGAGCCGGGCGCTGGAACTGCCGGACACGGCCCTGGTGCGCCAGTACCGCGCGCGGGCGCGGGGTCGGATCACCCAGGAACGGCTGGACGTGCTGAAGGACGGCTGCGTCGTCGACGGCGTCCGCTATGGGCCCGTCGAAGCGACCATCGAAAAGGCCAAGGAGGCAGGCGACCAGAGCTCGGCCAACCTCTGGCTGACGGTGCGGATTTCCGAAGGCAAGAACCGCGAGGTCCGCAAGGTGCTGGAATCGGTCGGTCTGACCGTCAACCGGCTGATCCGCCTGGCCTATGGACCGTTCCAGCTGGGCGAACTGCCGCTGGGCGCGGTCGAGGAGGTCGGGCCGCGCGTGATCCGCGAGCTGCTGGGCGAGCATATCCGGCCGGAGAACCTGCCCGAAGGCAATACGGTCCAGACCCCGGCGCCGACGCCCGGTCGGCGCAACGGCCCGCCGATCGTCAAGGGCAAGTCCGGCTCGGCCCTGTCGGATCCGTCGCGCAAGCCCAGCCGGGTGCGTGCGGCTGACGCCGCCGCCGAGGCCGGGACCGCCCGCGCCGCCAATCCGCCGAAGAAGGCGGCGGGCTGGGCCAAGGCCAAGCCGAGGTTCGAACATCCCAAGCGTGACTTCAAACCCCGGGCCCGGCCGGAAGGTTCCGCGCCGGAGCGCGAGGGGGAAGAGCGTCCGCGCCGTCCCTTCAAGTCGCGCGAGGACAAGGTCATCGGGCCCAAGTCCCCGACCTGGGCGCGCGACGGCGAACGCCAGGGCGGGGGTGGGCGGTCGTCCGGGCCGCGCTCTGGTCCGGGTGGCGGCGGCGCGCGATCCGGCCCGGCGCGGTCGGGACCTCCTCGCTCCGGGCCCGCTCGGTCGGGGCCGCCGCGTTCAGGCCCCAAGGGACCGCCCCGAGGCGATCGCTGATCTGAGCCTCAAGCCGTTTCAAGGGCCGGCCGGCGGCGGGCGATCACCTCGACGGCGACGACCATCACCACGGCGATGACCAGTTCCGGTATCAGGTAGATGGCAGGGATGTTCTGACCGACGGCCGCCGCCTCTGACATGGGCTCGGCCAGGAGCGCGATCAGCAGATTGTTGGCCCAGTGGGCGCCAATGGCGAACTCGATCCCTCCCAGCCTGAGCGCGGCCCAGGTCCAGACCATGCCCGAAACGGCCCGCGCCACGAAGGCGGCGGGATCGGGGTCCAGGTGGATCAGGGAAAACAGGACGCCGTTGATCAGCACGATCAGCCAGACGCGGCGCGTCAGTCCGCCCAGAACGCGCAGCAGCACGCCCCGGAACACGACCTCCTCGGCCGCAGCCGCGATCAGAATCATCACCGCCGCCACCCCGGCGTAGATCAGTCGGCTGTCCAGCAGATAGGCGGGGTTGAGCACCGGAGCCGGCTCGATCTTTCCCTCGATGAGCCATCCGACGGGCCACAGCGCCAGACTGCTCACGGCCATGATGACGAAGCCGCCGCCCAGCAGGTTCCAGGACGGCTTTCGGGCGGGCCACTGGAACACCTCGAACGAGCGGCGGTGGAAGAGGGCGGCGGCCGTCAGGATCGCGAGGGCCATGGCGCCCAGGACGGTGGCCAACAGGACCAGGAAGGCGCTCTCCTGATAGAGGCGGCGCGGTCCTTCGGGAATGGCGTCGGTGAGCAGGGTCGGCGAGATGAGTTCCGGCAGGGCGGTCGTCAGCGCTCCGGTCAGCAATCCAAGCCCGGCGCTGACGGCGACGATCAAGGCCGCGGACAGGGCGACAATTCCGATCAGTCGCAGCCAGGGCCGGTCCACCGGCTGGAAGGTCAGGAAGGGGCTGTGACGCGCGGCCTCGACGGCGAAGAGCAGGCTGCGGCGAACGGGCGACTCGGGCGGGGAATCCATCTCTGACCGTTGCAACGCCAGGGCGTTCCGGTCCAGAGCATCCGGCATGAGAATCGTCGCCGGACATCTGCGGGGCCGCGCCATCGTCGCCCCGGAAGGGCAGGGCACGCGCCCGACCTCGGACCGCGCGCGGCAGGCCCTGTTCAATGTGATGGAGCATGCGGCCTGGGCCGAGCCGTTGAACGGCATGCGGGTCATCGACCTGTTCGCCGGGTCGGGCGCGCTCGGGTTCGAGGCCATGAGCCGGGGGGCGGCCTTCTGTCTGTTCGTGGAGACCGACGACGGCGCGCGCGGCGCGATCCGCGAGAACGCCGACGCCTACGGCCTGATGGGGGCGACGCGGGTGCATCGGCGCAGCGCCACCGACCTCGGCGTGCGGCCCGGCCCCATCGCCGAGGCGTTCGACATGGCCTTCCTCGATCCGCCCTATGCAAAAGGGTTGGGCGAGCAGGCGCTGCAACGGCTGATCGAGGGGGACTGGCTGAAACCCGGCGCCCTGGTGGTGTTCGAGCGCGGGTCGGACGAGCCGGAGATCGAGACCCCCGGTTACGAGCGGCTGG
This sequence comes from Brevundimonas sp., assembly GCF_052436175.1. GTDB lineage: Bacteria > Pseudomonadota > Alphaproteobacteria > Caulobacterales > Caulobacteraceae > Brevundimonas. Next base: position 27,833 of record NZ_JBQVNM010000006.1, read on the forward strand.
ACGCGCGCGACTATGGCGCTGCCCGGGTGTTGTTCCTGAAGAGGTCCTGATGCAGCCTCGGGTCATGTTTGATCTGACCCGCCGATCCATGCTCGCCACCGCCGCTGTCGCGCCGTTCGCCGCCAGCGGCGCGTTGGGCGCCACGCGGGCTCAAGCTGAGGTTGCTGGCCGCTGGACCTCGGCGGCGCCCCTGCCGTCTGTCACTCAGGAAATCTACGCCGCACGGCAGGGAGACCGGATCGTGACGGCCGGCGGTCTGGTCGGCAGGCCGGGCGGGCTGTTCATCAATGACGACTCCCACATTTATGATCCGGCTCTGGATCGCTGGAGCCCCGGTCCGCGCCTGCCGGAGCCGCGCCACCATCTGATGCTGGTGGACGGGCCGTTGGATCGGGTCTGGGGCTTCGGCGGCTATGACCGTCGCGACGGCGGCGACTGGACGGCCATGACCAATGTTTGGGTCATTGATCAGGGCCGCTGGCACGAGGTCGGGCGCATGCCGCAGCGGCTGTGCGAGACGGTCGGCCTGCACCATGACGGCCGCATTCACCTGATCACCGGCCGCTCACCCAAGGGCGAGGCCAACGGCCAGTGGAACGATCAGGGTGATGTCGATACGCACCTGATCTTCGATCCCGCGACGCTGAAGTGGAGCGAGGGCCGGCCCTGTCCGATGGCGCGCAACAGCGCGGCCGGGGCGGTGCTGGACGGCGCACTGTGGATCGCGGGCGGCCGGACGGTGTCGGGCGGCGGCACTGGACAACTCGACCGCTACGACCCCGCGACCGACCGCTGGGAGACGCGCGCGCCCATACCGCCGTCGCCGACCACAGGCCGGCAGGTCGGCGGAGGGCTGGCCATGGCGGCGCTGGACGGGCGGCTGGTCGCCTTCGGCGGCGAATGGTTCGCCCCTCGCGATCAGGGCGGCGGCGGTGTCTTCACCGAGACCTGGCTCTACGATCCCGCGCAGGATGTCTGGTCGCCCGGCGCGCCCATGCGGACGCCCCGGCACGGGCTGGCGGCCGTCGCCGTGGGCGACGCCGTCTATGCGATCGCGGGCGGCGAGGTCGTGTCGGGCGGCGGGGCCAGCGCGGTGCTGGAAGCCTTCCGGCTCTAGCCCGACGCGCGCAGCGTCTGGATCAGGCCCCGGGCGCCGGCCACCGCGTCCGCCCACGTGACGTCGAAGCCGTCGTCGTCGCCGAAATAGGGATCAACCACGGACTGGCCTTCGCGCCTCGGGACGTGGTCGAGCAGCAGGCTGAGTTCGGCCGTGGCGTTCGTCGGGGCGAGGCGGCGCAGATTGGCCAGGTTGTCCGCATCCATGGCCACGATGTGTGTGAAGCGGGTGAAGTCGCCCCGCGTCACCTGACGGGCGCGCAGGGCCGAAGCGTCTACGCCGTTCTTCTGCGCCACCGCTTGCGCGCGAGGGTCGGGCGGTTCGCCCGCATGCCAATTCCCGGTCCCGGCGGAATCGATGACGACCTCCAGCCCGACGCGACGGGCCTCCTCCCGCATCGCGACCTCGGCGAGGGGTGAGCGACAGATGTTGCCGAGACAGACAAAGAGGACCGAAGGAGTCATCGCCCCCCGCTTCTCATTCCATAACAATGTGCGACGGGATCGGCGGCAAATCGGTGAGCGCGCGGGCAAACTCGCTCTCGCCCGAGAAGCCGTTGCGTGCCCAGATGTCGCGCGACAGGAGGTTAGCCGGGGTCTCGACTATCGAGGCGCGGGCCTCCGTCAGGCCTGACGCCTTCATGTCCGCCAGGACATGGGCCACTGCCGCCAATTCCACCTCCAGGCCGATCACGCGGCAGCTCATCACGAACTGCACAACCTGATCGTCCTTGACGCAGAGGACGCCGACCAGGCCATAGGGCGTGAAATCGTCCACCACCGTCATGGCGTAGAAGACGCCGCCACCGCCGAGGAAGGCTTCCGCCTCGGTCTGGGTCCAGCGATGACCGGTCGTGTTGAACTGATTGGTCTTGTTGATCAGTTCCAGAGCCCGAGGGAAGCTCGGGTCGTTGGTGTTCCGGATCACCTTCATGCCGACACGGATGTTCAATGAGGCCAGGAACTCGCCGCGCGACTGCGTCTTGCGCCGGCTCTCCCGCTTGGACTGAGCCTGGATCATCTGTGAGCGGTTGGCCGATTCCGCTGTAATGGTCGCCGTCTGGGTTTCGGCCGACCACAGCAGGATGCGGCGCCACAGATAGGGGTTGGAGCCGAAGACGCGCATCTCGGGGAAAGCTCGCTTGACCCCCTCGCGCTCGACGGGGTTGTCGTCGATGAAGACAACGCTCTTGGGCAGCAGGTTCACCTCCGCCAGTATCTCCGCGATGTTGTCCGCCTTGGGCGTCCAGTTGATCCGGCGGATCGCGAAGTCATCGAGCGTGAGGAGGTCACGATAGGGCCAAAGCTCCTTGATACGGTCCTCGGTGTTCTTGGACACGATGCCCAGAATGACGCCGCGCTGTTTCAGGAACAGCAGGGCTTCAGCAAAGGCGAGCGGCCAACCCTCAAGGTCAGTGCTGCCGTTATCCGCGAGAACGCCCCGCCAGAGCGTGTCGTCCAGATCGACCAGCACCATCTTGACCATATCGACCTGATGGATCGACCGATACATGGCTTCGATCTCGCGCCAGATCATCTGGACGAAGCGGTAGGGCTGGGTCGGGTAGTGGACCGAGGCCGGATGGACTATTTCGAGCCTTTGTTGATCCTGCTCCAGATCGTTGTCGCCAAGGGTGGCGGCGTGGTTGACGGTCCACAGCACGTCATCCTGTACATTGCGTCGTCCGATGTTGGCGGCGATCTGGTCGATGTCGAGCAGGTGGGCGTTGGAGTATTTCGCGATCTCCCCGGAGAGGAAGACGTTCAGGCGCTCGACGAAGTGGACGAGGTTGCGCAGATCGTAGCGCGGGATCAGGCGCCCCAAAGGGTTCTGCTGTGGCGGCAGGAAGTTCGACACGAAGGTCAGAAGGCCGGCCTCGACATTCCAGGTCATCACGTCCGCCAGCTGATCGGCCAGGTTCTGGCAGGTGTCGTCGAACAACGCCTGATAGGCGTCGGGCTGGTCATAGCGCAGGTGGAAATAGGCGGCTTCAGGAAGCACCGATCGCAGGGGAAGTTGGATGTACTGGAAGTCGTAATCGGACAGGGGGCGGGGCGGCTTGGATGGCAGGCCCATGCCGTTGTTGGTGATCACATAGTCGGCTTCGCAGAAGGGGTCGTTGGCGACAAAGACATCCGGCATGCCGCTGGCCAAGCATGACCCAATCACCAGTCCGCGTCGCATCCGCGTCGGGGTGACCCGCAGGTCCGTCGGCGTCAGATAGTCCAGGTCGCGGACCGCCGGATGGCCGAACTCGACATCCTCTCCATCCAGGTGACGGAGGAGGAGCTCAGTCTTTCCTGCGGCGGCGAGTGCGCGCGCCATCGCCGTGCGGACAAAAGGCGTGTCTGGCTGAAGCGACAACGACTTGCGTCGTGAGGTGAAGGCCTTGGCCAGATCGCCGGACTTTTCAGCCTGGTCGGCCGAGTGGTTGAGTATCCATACGTCATCCGGGAACAGGGGCTCAGCGATCGCCAAGGCTGAACGAGCCTCAGGCAGTCGGTCGGCGTCTATCAGCCGACTGATATAGGTCGCGTATGCGGCAGCAATGTCGGGGTATTCGCGAACCAGACGCGCCAGACCCTCGATCGCACCGTCGCGATCGCCGGTCTCGTAGGCGATTTCGTAGCGCTCACGCTGCATCCAGAAGCCGTCATTCTTCTTGAGCCAGGTCTCGACGACTTTTGAAGCCGCCTCAAACTGGCGGGTATGAAAATAATGGCGAGCGATCTCACCCGCCTCGGCCTCCGACATCTTGACGATGGCAGTTTTGGCTGGGAGGGGGGGGGCTGGCGCCAGTTTGGCCGCAGATTTGGCGCGCGACAACGTCTTGGATAGAGCCTTGATCGACATGCCGCCCAGATAGGGCTGAATCCTTCAAAACAACAGACGCCTGGAGGCGCGAAAGGGCGATTTCACCGCCGCCCGAACAGTTTTTCGAGGTCGTGCAGCTTCAGTTCCACATAGGTCGGGCGGCCGTGGTTGCATTGGCCGGAGTGGGGGGTGGCCTCCATCTGGCGCAGGAGGGCGTTCATTTCGGGGGCGGAGAGGACGCGGCCGGCGCGGACGGAGCCGTGGCAGGCCATGGTGCCGCAGACCTCGGCCATGCGTTCCTTCAGGCTGAGGGCCGCGCCGTGTTCGGCCAGGTCGTCGGCGATGTCGCGGATCAGGCCCTGAACGTCGGTGTCGCCGAGCAGGGCGGGGGTTTCGCGCACCAGCACCGCCCCGCCGCCGAAGGGTTCGACGATCAGGCCCAGCTCGGCCAGTTCGTCGATGCGGGCGACGACGCGGTCGGCCTCGGCGGGGTCCAGTTCGACGACCTCGGGCGTGAGCAGGGCCTGACGGGTGACGGCGCCTCCGGCCATCTGGGCCTTCATGCGCTCATAGACCAGGCGTTCGTGGGCGGCGTGCTGGTCCACCACCACCAGACCGTCGCGGGTCTGGGCGACGATATAGGTGCCGTGAAGCTGGGCGCGGGCGGCGCCGAGGGGATAGTCGACCAGATCGAGCGGCTGGGACGTGTCAGTGGCGAGTGGCGAGTGGAGCGTGGCGAGTGTGTTGGGTTCGAAGCTCTCCACCCTGACGGAACGTTCGTTCAGGCCCGGAAGGACGCCGGTGCCGGTCGCGGGGGCGGGGCTTGAGGTCCATCCGGTCCAGCCGCTGAAGCCGGAGGCCGAGGGCGACGAAGGGCTGTAGGCGGCCGGCCCGGCGTGGGCGGTGAAACCCTCCAGCACGTTCGCCGCGACGGTGGTCGAGGCGCGGTGTCCGGCGGCGGCCAGGGCGTGCCTCAGGGCGCCGACGATCAGGCCGCGCACCATGGCCGGATCGCGGAACCGGACCTCGGCCTTGGCCGGGTGGACGTTCACGTCGACGAACAGCGGGTCGATGTCGATGAACAGGGCCGCCGCCGGATGCCGGTCGCGGGCGAGGAAGTCGGCATAGGCGCCGCGCAGGGCCCCCTGCAGCAGCCGATCGCGCACCGGACGGCCGTTGACGAACAGATACTGGTGCTGGGCGTTGCCGCGCGAATAGGTCGGCAGGCCCGCATAGCCCGACAGGCGGATGCCGTCGCGCGACTGGTCGATCAACAGGGCGTTGGCCTCGAAGTCGCGACCCAGCAGGGCGGCCAGCCGCTTGAGCCGGCCTTCGTCGCCCGGATGTTCGGCGGGCAGGCGCAGGGTGGTCCGGCCGTCGAGGTCGAGGGTGAAGGCGACGCCTTCATGGGCCATGGCCTGACGCTTGATCTCCTCCGAGATGGCCATGGCCTCGGACCGCTCGGACTTCATGAACTTGAGCCGGGCCGGGGTGGCGTAGAAGAGGTCGCGGACCTCGACCCGGGCGCCGTGCGGGCCGGGGAAGGCGGCGGGAGCGGTGGGGTGCTGGTCGCCGCCCTCGACGGTGATGGACCAGGCGTCGGACGCGTCCCGCGCCCGGCTGGTGATGGTCAGGCGCGCCACCGAGCCGATGGAGGGCAAGGCCTCGCCCCGGAAGCCGAGGGTGTTGATCCGCAGCAGGTCGACGTCGCCCGCATCGTCGGGCTCCAGCTTGGAGGTGGCGTGGCGTTCGATGGCCAGGGGCAGTTCCTCGACCGGCATCCCCTTGCCGTCGTCGGCGATCAGAATGCGCGACAGGCCGCCGCCGTCGGCCTGGATCTCGATCCGCCGCGCCCCGGCGTCCAGGGCGTTCTCGACCAGTTCCTTAATGGCGCTGGACGGCCGCTCGACCACCTCGCCGGCGGCGATGCGGTTGACGGTCTCGGGGGGGAGGCGGCGGATGGGCATGTGAGTCGGAAAGATAGGGCGAACGACCGGGGCGCGCCACGACCGAACAGGATCAGCCGCCGACCAGCGCCGCCCGTTCCCCGGGCGTCAACATCCGCCAATGACCCTCGGGCAGGTTGTCCAGCTTCAGCGGGCCGATGCGGACGCGGATCAGGTCGACGACCTCCAGATCGACCATCTCGCACATGCGCCGGATCTGTCGGTTGCGGCCTTCGCGCAGGATGAATTTCAGACGGAAGGATTCCATCCGGCTGACATAGGCGGGACGGAGCTGGCGGCCGTCCAGCATCAGGCCGTGACGCAGGATCTTCAGCTTCTTCTCGGTGATGTCGCCGCTAACGCGGACCAGATATTCCTTGTCGAGGTCGCTATCGGGGCCGATCACCGCCTTGGCCACCACCCCGTCGGACGACAGCAGCAGCAGGCCCCGCGAATCCTCGTCCAGCCGACCTATGGGGGGCAATGAGGCGTCGCGAGCGGGCGGCTCGCCAGGTCCGACCAGGCGGTCAGCGGTCAGAAGGCGGACGGCGGGGATCTTGTCCGGCTCGGGCTGGCCGGAGACATAGCCCATGGGCTTGTGCATCACGATGGTCACGCCCTCGGCCAGAGCCGCCTGGGCCTGGTCGTTCAGGACGACGGTCTGGCCGGCCTCGACCTTGCGGCCTGCATCGGTCACCACGGCGCCGTCGACGGCGACCAGGCCGGAGGCGATCAAGGCGTCCGCCTCGCGTCGCGAACAGACGCCGGACTGGCCGAGCCATTTGTTCAGACGGATCGGCTCGGAGCCGTCATAGGTGCGCGACCAGGCCATGGCCGTCCCTGACAGGCGGCGGCACGTCTCGTCAATGGATGACCGCCTTGATGCGGGCTCAGTCGAGGCAGGTGGCCCGGACGAGGCGTTGCCAGGACCCATTCTGCCGCATCTCGATCGGCACGCCGCGGGCGAAGCCGCCGTCGGTGCACAACCGGGTGGCGATGGCCGAGCAACTGTCGAAGATGCAGTCCTGCTCGACCGTCATGTCGACGGACCGGCCGCGACGACCGCCGCCCCGGTCTCCGGCGCGATCCAGCTGTTCCTCGAGTTCGGCCACGCGCCGTTCGAGCCGGTCCAGCCGGCATGACCAGTCCTCGCGTCCGCATCGGCCGGACTGCGGCGGGGCATAGGCCGGCGGGGCGACGAACACGGGAAGGGACGGGACGGGAGGCAGTCGCGGCGCGGGGGGCGGGGGCACCCCCTGGGCCTGGGTCGCGCCGCCCGAGGCCGCGAGGATGACGGACAGGAGCGCCGCACGGACGACGTCGCGAACTGATGAATCTGGCCGCTGTCCGGACATGGCGTGCTCCCCCGTGCGGGACACAGTGGAGCCGGGGGAGAACCGACGCGACTGACGAAGCCTGACGTTGGCGTCACGCCGGCGGCGTCAGGGTCGGACGAGCGCGGCCTGGGCGATCTCGTCATCTTCGGCAGCCGCAGCGCCGGAGACGCCGATGGCGCCGATAATCTTGCCGCCGACCACGATCGGCACCCCGCCGGCGATGGGCAGACTGTCCTCATTGGCCAGGCTGACGGTGCGGCCGGCAAGGACGCGCGCCTCCATGGCCGCCGTGGTTCCGCGATAGCGGGCGGCGCTCCAGGCCTTCTTCTGGGCGACATGGATCGAGCCGTACTGGGTGTCGTCCATGCGGGCGAAGGCGACCAGTTCGCCGGACGGTTCGACCACGGCCACGGCCATGCGGAAGCCTCGGGCCCTGGAGGCGGCCACGGCGCGGTCGATTAGCGCCTCGGCCTCGGCCAGCGAGATCGGGGCGCCATAGGCAGGCGGCGCGGCGGCGGCGGCGGGCGCGGGGGTCTTGGCGACCGACTGGGCCGTGGCGGCGCCGCCGGCGAGGGCGAGCGTCAGGGTCAGGGCGATGGCTTTGGCGGCGGTCTTCATGGATAGGTCTCCCTTTGATTGTTCTTGTCAGGCGCGGCGGAACAGAAGCATCAGATTGTTGGCGGGCATCTCCACCCTTCGGGTCAGGGTCAGGCCGTGGCGACGGGCCTCGGCGACCACGGCGTCGCGGTCGCGCAGGCCCCAGTCCGGGTTTCGGCGCTTGAGATCGGCGTCGAAAGCGGCGTTGGACGGGGCGAGCGGCGTGTCCGCCTCCAGATAGGGGCCGTAAAGCGCCAGCAGGCCGCCGGGCGTGACGAGGACTGAGGCGGCGCCGGCCATGAGTCCCTCGGTCGCAGCCCAAGGGCTGATGTGGACCATGTTGATGCAAACGACGGCGTCGAATGGTCCTGCGGGCCAGGTGGTCGCGTCGCAGGCGTCGAGCCGGAGGGGCGCGGCGAGGTTGGACAGGCCCGCGTCCTCACGCCAGGCGGCGATACTGGCGCGCGCGGTCTCGTCAGGATCGGTCGGGGTCCAGATGACCTCGGGCAAGGCGCGGGCGAAGGCGGCCGCGTGCTGGCCCGTGCCGGCGGCGATCTCCAGCACCCGGGCGCGCGGTCCGAGATGGGCGCGAAGCACGGCCAGGATCGGCTCGGCGTTGCGCGCGGCGGCGGGCGATTCAAGCGCATCGGTCGGCAGGGGCATCTGAACTCGAGGATGTGATGGCACGGAGATACCGGTGACATCGGTGTCATGCGACCGGAAAAGTCGGTGTAACCGTTTCAGTACATGGGACGCCGGGTGATTTCGTGCGTCATTTGACCCGGGGTCAAGCGGCGTGGCTTTGTAACTGAAACATCACGTCATGTTTCTTGCCGGTCGAGGCGACGCAGATCGCCCGATCCCGATTCCAGGAGCCCCCCAGTGTCCGCAGTTGAAATCGAGGCAGGGCTCGCCGTGCCCGGCCTGTTTCCCGCACCCACGCGTCATGCCCGGTTGATCGACTGGGTCGAGCAGATCGCAGCCCTGACACGTCCGGATCGCGTCCACTGGTGCGACGGCTCCGAGGCCGAAAAGGCCGCCATCATCGCCGACCTGATCGACAAGGGCACGCTGAAGGCGCTGGACCCGGTCAAGCGCCCCGGCAGTTACTACGCCGCCTCCGACCCGCGCGACGTGGCCCGCGTCGAGAGCCGGACCTTCATCTGTTCGGATGATGAGGCCGACGCCGGGCCGACCAACAATTGGGCCGATCCGATCGAGATGCGCGACCGGCTGGAGGGCCTGTTCGACGGCTGCATGGTCGGGCGGACCATGTATGTCGTGCCCTTCTGCATGGGGCCGCTGGGTTCGAAGATCAGCGCCTTGGGCGTCGAGATCACCGACAGCGGCTATGTCGCCGTGTCGATGGGCGTCATGACCCGGATGGGCCGGGCGGCGCTGGAGCAGCTGGGCGATCACGGCGCCTTCGTGCCCGCCGTCCATACCCTCGGCGCGCCCCTGCATCCCGGCCAGTCGGACGTGGCCTGGCCCTGTAACGACGACAAGTGGATCGTGCACTTCCCCGAGACGCGTGAAATCTGGTCCTATGGCTCGGGCTATGGCGGCAACGCCCTGCTGGGCAAGAAATGCTACGCCCTGCGCATCGCCTCGGTGATGGCCCGCGACGAGGGCTGGCTGGCCGAGCATATGCTGATCCTCAAGCTGACCAGCCCCGAAGGCGTGGTGAAGTACGTGGCCGCCGCCTTCCCCTCGGCCTGCGGCAAGACCAATCTCGCCATGCTTCAGCCGACGCTGGAGGGCTGGAAGGCCGAGACGGTGGGCGACGACATCGCCTGGATGCGGTTCGGCGACGACGGCCGCCTGTATGCCGTGAATCCCGAGGCGGGTTTCTTCGGCGTGGCGCCCGGCACCAGCCGCAACACCAACAGGAACGCGCTGGAGACCCTGGCGACGAATACGGTCTTCACCAATGTCGCCCTGACCGAGGACGGCGACGTCTGGTGGGAGGGTCTCACGAAGGAGGCGCCCGCCGGCCTGACCAACTGGAAGGGCCAGCCGCATGATCCGGCGTCGGGCGAGCCCGCCGCCCATCCGAACGCCCGTTTCGCCTCGCCCGCCTCCCAGTGCCCGACCATCGCCGGTGAATGGGAAGACCCGAGGGGCGTGCCGATCGACGCCATCCTGTTTGGCGGCCGTCGCGCCTCGGCCGTGCCCCTGGCGACCGAGGCCTTCGACTGGGAGCACGGGGTCTTCATGGGCTCGACCGTGGCGTCTGAAGGGACGGCGGCGGCCGAGAACCGGGTCGGCGAGCTGCGCCGCGATCCCTTCGCCATGCTGCCCTTCTGCGGCTACAACATGGGCGACTATTTCGCCCACTGGCTGGCCCTGGGTGAAAAGGCGGACGCGGCGAAGCTGCCGCGCATCTTCTTCGTCAACTGGTTCCGCAAGAACGAGGACGGCAGGTTCGTCTGGCCAGGGTTCGGGGACAACGCCCGGGTTCTGAAGTGGATTGCAGAACGCCTGGACGGAACCGCCGAGGCCGTGGACACCCCGGTCGGTCGCGTCCCGACGCGTCAGGCGCTGGATCTGGACGGGCTGGACCTGTCGGAGGCCGACCCGTCGATCCTGCTCGACGTGGACCCGGCGGTCTGGACCGAGGAGGCGGCCCTGATCCCGGAGTTCTATGCGACCTTCGGCGAGCGGCTGCCGCCGGCCCTGTGGCGCCAGCATGCGGCCCTCATTGAGCGGCTGGAGGCGGCCTCGGCCTGACGCCCCCTTGAAATCGTGATCGCACGGGCCGAAACAGCGGCCCGTGTCGTCCGAGCCTGCCCCCCTGTCCTTGGAAATCCTCGTCATCGGCGCCGGCGTGCTGGGATTGTGCACGGCGGCGGAGCTGACCCGTCGCGGGCGTGACGTCCGGGTTCTCGACCCAGGCGGACTCAACGCTTCCGCCGTCGCCGCCGGGATGATTGCTCCGGCGATGGAATCCGCCATCGACGATGTGACGCCGGAACGGGCGGCTCTGCTGCGCCGGGCTGCGGACCTTTGGCCTGGGTTCGCCGAGGCGCATGGGCTGGAATTGCTCGATGACGGCGCGGAATGGCGGGGCGAGGGGGCTGATGAGATCGAAGCGCGCCTAAGGGCTCTCGGCTTTGCACCCCGGCGCGACGGCGACCGGGTGTTCGCGCCGGAGGACCGGCGCGTGGACGCCGAGGACACGCTGGCGGCTTTGAGCGCCGGATTGCCCCATTCCTTGATTCTGGCGGAGGCTCAGGAGATTTCGGCGACAGTAGCCGGATGGCGCGTGCGTCATTCCGGCGGCGTGGTCGATGCCGGGATGGTCGTCCTCGCCACGGGCGCCGCTGCGGCCCTGCCCGGTCTGCCTGACGACGCGTGGGCGCGCGTCTCGGGTATTCTGCCGATTCGAGGCCAGATCGGCTTGGCTCAAGCCCAGGACGAGCCCGGCGTGGTGCGGGGGCTCGGCGCCTATGCGGCGTCGGGCGAAGCCCGCCTGCTGATCGGCGCCACCATGGAGGCCGGACGGCGCGATCTGGAGCCCGATCCCGTCACGGGGCAGGGCTTGATCGCCGCTCTCGAGCGGTTCTCAAGCGCAGTCGTCGATCCGGCCGAGGTCGACTGGCGCGTGGGCGTGCGGGGCGCGACGGCGGACGGCCTGCCCCTGGCGGGGGCGTCAGGCGCGCCCGGACTGTTCCTGGCCTTGGCGCCCCGGCGCAACGGCTGGCTGCTGGGGCCGATGGTGGGACGGGTGGTGGCGGACGCCGTCGAGGGCGGGACGTCCCTGCCGGACGCCGCCGCCCTCGACCCCTTGCGGTCCTTCTAGCCCGTCACGCCGAAGCGGACGGTGAAGACGACCGCCGCCCCATCGACCGCCTGACCGTCCACGGTCCGCGGGCTCATGCGGAAGTAGCGGGTCAGACCGAGAGCGGCGCGACCGAAGCCCTTGCCGCCGGGTGTCTCATTGGCGATGGCGCAACCCGACAGGGCGCCGCTGACCTGGACCTGACATCTCAGGGTCGCGGCGCCGCCGATGCCGTCGCCGAGCGCCCGCTCGGGGAAGGCGCGGGACATCTGGGCGGCGCTGGGCTGGCTGACCCAGTCAGGACGGGTGATGACCGGCGGGGCCTTTGGCGTCGGGGTCGTGGCGACGCCGACCGGCGCCTCTGGCGGAACCGGCGTCGTCAGGGTGATGACCGGGCCCGGATTGGGGGCGGGGTTGTCCACGACATTGACCGGCAGGGTGACGGGCGGCGTCACCGGACTGGGCACGGCCTTGTGGATCGGCGGATTCGGAGCGGGCGGACGAACGTCTGGTTTGATGACGGGCCGGGGCTCGGGTTTCTCCATCGTGATGGTGACCGAAGGCGGCACGTCGATCACCGGCTCGGCCATCTCGAAGCGCTGGTAATAGAGCGCCGCCCCGACGCCGACGTGGGCAAGGGCCACGACGCCGATGGCGAGCCAGGTCGCCCGTGGCAGGGGGCGTTTGCGTTCTCCATAGTCCAGCGGGTGGACCAGGGCTGGACCGCCGGCGGTGCGTATCATCATGATCGTCATCCCTTCGTGGCCGCCCCCGACCCCGCCGTGAGGGAAGTGCGCGCTCAAGCTGTGGCGGGATTTTGGCGCAGCCAAGCTTATCGTCGATCACCAGATGCCGGTCTGTCGCCGTTAAGATTTACCTCCTGTTAACCACGATCGCACAGCGTTCGGGGATTATGAGCATCGGAGCGATTCCCCCTGCAGGCGGCGTGGAAGCGGCCATTCGCCGCGCCTCGAGGGCGACCGGCGTGGACTTCGACTTTCTGATGAAGACCGCCAGGCGTGAAAGCGCGATGAATCCGTCTGCGCAGGCGCGGACCTCGTCGGCGGCGGGTCTGTTCCAATTCATCGAGCAAACCTGGCTGGCGACCGTGAAGCAGTCGGGCCACAAGCACGGCTATGGCCAGTACGCCGACCTGATCCAGCGCGGCGCCGACGGGCGCTGGCGTGTTCAGGGCTCGGCGCGCAATGTCGTGATGGACCTGAGGTTCGACCCGCAGGCGGCCTCGACCATGGCGGCGGAGCTGACGGCGTCCAACGCCGCCTATCTCCGGGGCCGGACAGGACAGGAGCCGGGCGCCGGTGATCTCTATGCCGCCCACTTCCTGGGTCCGGCGGGCGCCGCCAAGCTGATGGAGGCGATGCAGTCACGGCCAGGCGCCAGCGCGGCGGCGCTGTTCCCGGAGGCGGCATCGGCCAATCGCTCGATCTTCTACAGGGGCGGTCGGCCCGCGACCGTCGCCGAAGTTCACGCCAACCTTCAAAAGACGGCGGGAGAGGGCGCGCCCGCAGCCACCACCGCCGATCCGCTCAAGCCGCCGACGGATGCGGAGCGCGACATCATGCTGGCCGCGCGGCTGGATCGGCTGAAGCAGGATCAGACCCTCCTTGCCATGTTGCTCGGACAGGACGGGCAGGGCGGCAAGACGGGCTTTGGCGGCGCCTTCGGCCCCGGGCCGGACGCCGCCTGACGAGACGCGGTGACCGTCAGGGTAAACCGGCCGTTAAGCAAGCCGGGCCGATGATCGCACAGAAGCCGTCCTCTGGATTCGTGAGTCGCCCATGACCGCCTTTCAAGCCCGCCTGACCGACGCCGACATCCGCAGGATGATCAAGGCGACCGACGAGGACGAACGCGCCTCGGCCGCGCACAAGCTTTGTCGCAGCATGGATCGCGCGGATCTGTCGGACGACGAGCGGGAAGCCGCCCAGAAGATCCTGAGACTGCTGGCGGAGGACGCCGCCGAGCTGGTGCGACGGGCCCTGGCGGTGACGCTCAAGGCCTCCGATCTGATCCCGCATGACGTGGCGCGCCGTCTGGCTGCAGACGTGGACAGCGTCGCTCTGCCCATCATCGGTTTTTCGCCCGCCTTTTCCGACGAGGACCTGATCGAGATCGTCGAGGCCGGTTCGGCCATCCGTCAGATCGCGGTTGCGTCCCGGCCGTTCGTGTCGCGCGATGTGGCCGAGGCCTTGAGCATCGACGGGTGCGAGCAAGCGGTTCAGGCCCTGGCCGCCAATGACAACGCCGACCTGTCCGAGCGCGCCATGACCCAGGCGCTGGACCGTTTCAGCGACGCCCCGGAAGTCGTCGCCGCGATGGCCTATCGCCGGGTTCTGCCCGTCGAGATCACCGAGCGGCTTATCACCATCGCGAGCGAAGCTGTGCGCGAGCATCTGATTTCGCGTCATGCGGTCGCGCCTGAGACGGCTATCCGACTGGCTGGGTTCGCTCGGGAGCGCGCCACGGTCGATCTGATCGACCAGGCCGGTTCGGGCGTCGATCTGGCGCAGTTCGTCGCCCAGTTGAACGGGCGCAAGGCCTTGACGGCGTCCCTTCTGTTGCGGGCTCTGGCGCGGGGCCAAATGGGCCTCTTCGAGCATGGCCTGGCCGAACTGGCGATGACGCCGCATTCGCGCGCCTGGCTGATGATCCATGACGCAGGGCCTCTGGGGCTGAGGGCCATCTATGATCGCGCCGGGCTGCCGCCGCGCCTGTTTCCGGCCTTCCGGGCCGGCGTGGACACCTGGCGCACCCTGGTGGCCGAGGGCGGCCAGGTCAGCGGCGATGGTTTTCGCCAGCAGATGCTGGAGCGTTTCCTGACCCAGCGTCCCAACGCCCCTCGCGAGGACCTGGCCTATCTGATGGAGCGGCTGGATCGGGCGACCGAGCCCGTGACCCGTCGAGCCGCAGCCTGACAATCTTGAATTGAAAACGCCCGCCTGATGGAGCGGGCGTCGTCTTTGTTTAGCCGGCGAAGGCGTCAGGCCATGTGTTCGGCGACGCGGCTTTCCAGAGCCTCGGCCAGGACACGCCCTGTCGGGTGTTCGTCGGTCTGGATCTTGTCGCGGACCACGGCCTTGATCGCATCGACATGGGCGTCGACCAGGGGCATCGGAGCGGCCATACGCTTGCTGGCGTCGTCCAGCAACTTGCAGAGAGATCCAGCCAGACGGGTGACCAGCGGATACTGGTAGGTGGTGCCGAGACCCTTCAGGTCATGGGCGCGGCAGTAGAGATATTCCCCGTTCTCAGGCGTCAGACCCTCGGTACGGATGGCGGCCTGGGCGGCGTCCAGCTTGACGATCTCGTCGTCCAGCCACTGGCCGAACTGGGCCGACATGGCCTGAAGCGCGGCCTCGGCCTTGGCGATGGCGCTGGCGTCGATGCCGCCGAATCCGCCTCCGACCTTCATGCGAAGGGTGTTGGGCGGACTGAAAACCTGAGCCGGATTACTCACCGATAACTCCCGAAGACGTCTGGGGAGATGATGCGACGCCCGCTGTTAAGGAACGGTGACTACGGCGAACGGCGGTTCCAGATACTGTCAATCAGTCGCCAGACCGCCCGGCAAGAGCGTGGCCCGCCCGCTCAGGCTGAGGTCCAGAAGCGCCGCGGCCACGACCTGTATCGGCAGTCCGCAGGCCCGCGCCAGCTCATCCCTCGGCGTCGGCGTGGGCGACAGAAGGGCGGCGACCCGGTCCAGAACCTCGAGGTCCACATCCTCCGGCGGGATGTCGAACGGGTCGGGCGGCGGCTCGGCGAGGGAGCGCAGGGTCTCGAAGGCGCGAATGACGTCGTCCACCCCCTCGCACAGGATGGCGCCTTGGCGCAGCAGATCGTTAGGGCCCTTCGAGCGCGGATCCAGCGGCGAACCGGGCACGGCGAAGACGTCGCGGCCCTGTTCGGCGGCGAGGCTGGCGGTGATGAGGGAGCCGGAGCGGATCTCGGCCTCGACCACGATCACGCCACGCGACAGACCGGAGATGATGCGATTGCGGCGCGGGAAGTCGCGCGCCTGGGCCCGATGGCCGACCGGGCTTTCGGAGACGATGCAGCCCTTTTCGACGATGTCGGCATAGAGGCCAGCGTTGTCGGGCGGATAGACGTCGTCCACCCCGCCGCCGAGGACGGCGACCGTGCCGGTGTCCAGCGCGCCCGCATGCGCGGCGGCGTCTATGCCGCGCGCCAGCCCCGACACCACGACGAACCCGGATCGGCCGAGAGAGTCGGCCAGGCCGCGGGCAATCCTCTGGCCGCCCGCGGAAGCGATCCGGGCGCCGACGATGGCGACCGACTCGCGCGACAGGAGGGCGACGTTTCCTCGCGTCCAAAGCACCGGAGGCGGCGGATCGACGGCGGCGAGGCGGGGCGGGTAGGCGGCGTCGCCCAGCACGACGAGTGCTGCGCCGACACGCGCCCCGGCGTCCATTTCGGTGGCGATCCGGTCGAGGGAGGGGATGTCTCCACCCTTGCCGCCCTTGGCCATGAGCCCGGGCAGGGCGTCAAGCGCGCGCACCGCCGATCCATAGCGTTGGAGCAACTGCCGGAAGGAAACCGGCCCAACCCGTTCGGTGCGCGCGAGGCGGAGACGTGCGAACCGCTCGGCGTCATCGAGCGGTCCGGCGGCCATCAGGCTTTTGACGCCCCGATGCGGGGTTCGGCGCCCTTCAGCAGCCGCCCGATGTTCTCATGGTGCCGGATGTAGATGAGCAGAGCCGTAAACACCGCCAGCAGGGTGATCGCGCTCGAAGTCGGCAGGCCTGCCGACGGCAGGGGCAGAAGCGAATAGAGGGGCGCCAGGGCCGCAGCGACGAGGGCCGCCAGCGACGAATAGCGCAGGGCGAAGGCCACGATCAGCCAGGTCGCCCCGGCCATCAGGCCCAGCGGCCAGTGGGCGGCGATCAGCAGGCCGAAGAAGGTGGCGACCCCCTTGCCGCCCTTGAACTTCAGCCAGACCGGGAAGATGTGACCGAGGAAGGCCGCGCCGCCGGCGATGCAGCCGGCCAGTTCGCTGCCGAGAAGCCAGCGGGCCAAAAGCAGGGCGGCCGCCCCCTTTCCGGCGTCGAGCAGGAGGGTCGCCAAGGCCAGATCCTTGCGCCCCGTACGCAGGACATTGGTCGCGCCGATATTGCCCGAACCGATCTGACGCACATCGCCCGCGCCTCCGAGGCGGGTCACCAGCACGCCGAACGGGATCGAGCCGAGCAGATAGCCGCCGACCGCCGCCAGAGCCAACGAGCCCATTGCTGCCGCCGCCAGATCCTGCACCTGATTCGCTCCCCTCATTCGCGTTGGCCGTACGATGCGTCGGCGGCGAGGCTGGAGCAAGGGGAGGCGGCCGTCACCGTCGCTTCACTTGACCCGGTGCGCTCTGTCCACCACAGGCGGGACGTGTCGAGGAGCCCGCCATGACCCGAACCCTTGTCGCCCTGCTGCTGGTCTCGACGACGGCCGCCTGTGTCGCCCCCGGGGCGGAACCTCGCCCGGCGGTCGACAGCGGTCCGGCGCTCGCGGCTTATTTCGACTGCATGCGTGATGGCGGGGTGGTGATCTCGGCGCACCGGGGGCAGGTCTCGCCGGAGGCGGCGGAGAACGCCGTGTCGTCCATCGAGGCGACGGGGCGTGCCATTCCGGGCGCAGTTGTGGAGATCGACGCGGCCCTGACGCGCGACGGCAAGCTGGTGCTGATGCACGACGATAGTCTGGACCGGACCACAACGGGGCGGGGCAAGGTCGCGGATTTGACTCTGGCCGAGGTGAAGGCGGCGCGGCTGACGACGCCCGGCGGCCAGACGCTGGACGAAGCGCCGCCGACACTGGCCGAGGCGCTGGCGGCGGCGGGTCGGGTCGGGGCCATCGCGTCCATCGATCTGAAGCCGTCGGACGAAGCTGCGACCGTGGCCCTGGCCCGCGCCGTGGTGGACGAGGTGCGCCGCGTCGGGGCGCAGGATCGGGTCATCCTGATCACCTATTCCGACGCGACGGCGCGGGCGGTTGCGGCCATGGCGCCGGAGATGATGCTGTCGGTGGGTCTGTCGTCGCCGGACAGTCTGGAGGGGCTGAACCCACCGCAGGTCCTGGCCTGGACCGGCACGCGCGAAGAGCGTCCGGCCCTGTGGCGTTCGCTGAGGGAGCGGGGCGTCGAGGTCCAGTTCGGGACCCTGGGGCCGGCCGGACGCAGCCGGGACGACGCCTATGCCGCCGATGGCGATCCCTCGGAATACCGCGATCTGTTCCGTGAAGGCGTGACGGTCATCGCCACCGACACGCCGCTGGTGGTGCAACGGGTGCTGGCGGCGGAGACGGCGAAGGCCGCCGCCTGCCCGCGATAGTCAGAAGACCTTCCGGCCCGCGACCCAGGTTCCCATGACCTTGCCCTGGAGGCGGCGGCCGTCGAAGGGGGAGTTCTTGGACTTGGATTTCAGGGTCGCGGCGTCGATGACCACCGGGGCGTGCGGATCGAACAGGACGAGATCGGCCGGTGCGCCGGCGGCGAGAGCGCCGCTGTCGAGGCCCAGGACCGAGGCAGGCCCCTGGGTGACGGGGCGCAGAACCTCCAGCAGGTCCAGCCCATCCTCGTGATGCAGGGACAGAAGGGCGGGCAGCAAAGTCTCCAGACCGACCGCGCCGGGCGTGGCCTCCGAGAAGGGGCGGCGCTTGTCCTCGGCGGGCGCGGGGGCGTGGGCGGAGGTGACGATGTCGATCAGGCCGTCGCGCAGGGCCTCGATCAGGGCCTGACGGTCGCTCTCGGAACGCAGGGGCGGGTCAAGGCGGAAGAATGTGCGGTAGTCGCCGATGTCGATCTCGTTGAAGCAGAGGTGGTTGATCGACACCGACGCCGCGACCTCCAGACCCCGTTTGCGCGCCCGGGCGAGTGTCTCCAGCGCGCCCTCGGTCGAGATCTGGTCGACGAGGAAGCGCACGCCGGTCTGTTCGACCAGGGCCAGGTCGCGCTCCAGCTGGATGCGCTCGGCGATGGCGGGTACGCCCGACAGGCCCAGCCGTGAGGCCATCTCGCCGGAGGTGGCGACGCCGCCCTCGCTGAGCCAGGGGTCTGCGGGACGGCAGGCGATCAGGGCGTTGAAGGAGGCCGCATAGCTCATCACCCGCTGCAGGGTGCGGCTGTTGGCGATGACGTGGACACCATCGGTGAAATAGAGCGCGCCCGCCTCGTCCATCAGGCCGATCTCGGCCATGCGCTGGCCCTCGCGGCCCTTGGTGGCGGCGCCGGCGGCCCGGACGTTGACCAGATCGAGAGCCGCGCCGCGCCGCTGGATGAACTCGATCATCGCCGGGTCGTCGATGGCCGGGTCGGTGTCGGGCTGGATGACGATGGTGGTGACGCCGCCCGCCGCCGCCGACAGGCTGGCGGACTTCAGGGTCTCGCGCGGCTCGGCGCCCGGTTCGCCGGTCTTGACCCGGATGTCGATCAGGCCGGGGGCGAGGCAGAGGCCGTTCGCATCGACGATCTCGACGCCCGACGGGCGTTCGGTCGCGGCGCCGTGGACGACCTCGACGATCCGGCCGTCCTCGATCAGGACGGCGCCGGGGCCGTCATAGTCCGACGCCGGATCGAGCAGGCGGGCGTTAATAACAGCGAGCGCGCTCATCGGTCGTCTCCGATGCGGGCGGAGAGGGCGGCCAGCACGGCCATGCGGGCGGCGACCCCCATTTCGACCTGATCCTGGATCAGGCTGACCGACAGGTCGTCGGCGACGTCGGAATCTATCTCCACGCCGCGGTTCATCGGGCCGGGATGCATGACCTTCGCACCCGGCGCGGCCCAGGCCAGTTTCTCGCGATCCAGACCCCAGAAGCGGAAGTATTCGCGGGTCGAGGGGACGAGAGCGCCCTCCATCCGCTCGAGTTGAAGGCGCAGCATCATGACGACGTCGCAGCCCTGAAGTCCCTCGCGCATATCATGGAAGACCTCGCAGCCCCAGCGGTCCGCGTCACCGGGCACCAGGGTGGGCGGGCCGATCAGCCGAACGCGACAGCCCAGCATCGACAGCAGGATGACATTGGACCGCGCCACCCGGCTGTGAGCGATGTCGCCGCAGATGGCCACGGTCAGGGAGGTCACGTCGCCGAAGGCGCGGCGCAGGCTGAGCAGATCCAGCAGGGCCTGGGTCGGGTGCTCATGCCGCCCGTCGCCGGCGTTGACCACCGCACAGCCGACCTTCTGGGACAGCAGGGCCGCCGCGCCCGAGGCGCCGTGGCGGATGACCAGAATGTCCGGCTTCATGGCGTTCAGGGTGACCGCCGTGTCGATCAGGGTCTCGCCCTTCTTCACCGAACTAGCGCCCACCGGCATGGTCACGACGTCGGCGCCCAGTCGCTTGGCCGCGATCTCGAATGATGAGGAGGTGCGGGTCGAGTTCTCGAAGAACAGACTGACCACCGTGCGGCCGTGCAGCAGCGACAGGCTCTTGGAGGATTGGCGGTTGAAGTCGACGAAGGCGTCCGCGAGGTCCAGCAGGGCCATGGCCGTGGGGGCGTTCAGATCGCCGGCGGAGAGGAAATGGGGCGTCGGGAACGGGGCCAGCCGTTCTTCGATCATCGACTCGGTGACGGTGGGCTGGGTCATCGAGGGGTCGCTATAGAGCGAAAACACGCTGGATGCGAAGCGTTCGGGGTCAGATTTCCGGCAAAGCTACACCAGACCCTGACCCAGATGGAACACCGCCAGCAGGATCGGGATCATCACGGCGCTGCCGACCGTGGTCAGGGCGATGATGCCGGCCATCAGGGGGGCGTCCCCGCCCATCTGGCGCGCCAGCATGTAGGAGGCGGCCGCGCCGGGCGCGGCGCCGCACAGCAGGGCCAGCCCCTGCGCGAGCTCGTCGCCGCCGAACAGGAGGCACAGGCCCCACATCAGGGCCGGCATGATTCCCAGCTTGACGACCGAGACGACGCCGATGGTCCATTTGCGCCGCGCGACCTCGGCGAAGCTGAGGCCTGCGCCGGCCACGATCAATCCGAGCGGCAGGGCACCCGCGCCGAGCAGTTCCAGCGTCTCGGAGATGCCGGGCAGGTGCGGCACGCGGGCGAAGTTGAGGGCCAGACCGAGGAAACAGGCCATCAGGATCGGGTTGGCCAGCATGGCCTTAAGCAGGGCCAGGGGCCGGACGCCGCGCTGGTCGGCGCCCCAGCGCGCCAGGACGGCGACGCAGGCGATGTTGGTCACGGGGATGATGCAGGCGATCATGACGGCCGCCAGGGCCAGACCGCGTTCGCCATAGGCCGACTGGATGACCGGGAGAAAGACGAAGCTGTTCCAGCGGATCACGCCCTGGAAGACGCTGGTGTAGGCGGGGCCCTCGATCGTCAGAAAGGGCTTGGCGATCAGGGCTCCCGCCGTGACGATCAGGATGGCGACGACGGCGGCTCCGGCCGCAGCGGGGGCGCTGCCGCCCGACAGGTCCGCATGCCAGATGGCGGGCACGAGGAAGCCCGGATAGAGCCAGTTGATCGACAGCTTCTCGATCGGTCGCCAGGCGACGTCGGGCAGGAAGCCGGATTTCCGCAGACCATAGCCGAGGGCGATCAGGACGAAGACCGGCAGGATGCCGGCGATCAGGGCGGTCACGGCCTCAGCCGGTCCAGAGCCCCCTGCAGGATCCAGGCGGCGGCTGTGCGGTCCACGACGTCGGCCCGACGCTTGCGGCTGAGGTCGAGGTCGTCGATCAGGAAGCGTTCGACCGCGCTGGTCGAGAGCCGCTCGTCCCAGAAGGCGACGTGAGTCGGGCGGATGCGGTCGAGGTTGCGGGCGAAGGCGCGGCAGGACTGGGCGCGCGGCCCCTCGGTCCCGTCCATGTTCATCGGCAGACCGATCACGAGCGCCGAGACCTGACGCTGATCCATCAGCTTGAACAGCCGTTCGGCCTCGAGCGTGAACTTGGACTTGCGGATCAGCTCCAGCGGACTTGCGATCATCCGGCTGGTATCCGAGACCGCCACGCCGATGGTCTTTTCGCCCAGGTCGAGCCCCATCCACGCCGTGTTCGGCGGGCAGGCGTCGGGCAGGGCGGTGAGGTCGAGGACGGGCACGGCGGGTGCATAGGCCACGATGACGCGGTTGCGAAGGCGGAACCTTGTGAATCCGGCATCGGACGGCTAATCCCGACGGTTCAATTTCCGACACGACCGACGACTGGAGGGCCGCATGGCCATCGACGCCGCGACCGTGCGCAAGGTTGCGCACCTCGCCCGCATCAAGACCCCCGAGGACCGGCTGGAGCCGCTGGCCCAGGAGCTGAACGGCATCCTGGCCTGGATCGAGCAGCTCGACGAGGTGGACATTCAGGGCGTGGAGCCGATGACCTCGAACGTCAGCCAGCCCCTGCGCCTGCGCGATGACGTGGTGACCGACGGGAACAGGGTGGCCGACGTGCTGTCGAACGCGCCCAGCGCCGCCGAAGGTTTCTATGTCGTGCCCAAGGTGGTCGAATAGTCATGAGCGACCTGACCCAACTGACCCTCAAGGGCGCCGTCGACGGGCTGAAGTCGAAGGAATTCAGCTCCGAGGAAATCACCCGCGCCTTCCTGTCCAACATCGAGGCCGCCAATCCGACCCTGAACGCCTATGTCGAGGTCACCGCCGACAAGGCGATCGACATGGCCCGGGCGTCCGACGCGAAGATCGCGGCGGGGACGGGCGGCGTGCTGGAAGGCGCGCCCCTGGGCATCAAGGACCTGTTCTGCACCCAGGGCGTCCAGACGACGGCCGGGTCGAACATGCTGCGCGGCTTTGTCCCGCCCTATGAGTCGACCGTCACCGCCAATCTGTGGCGCGACGGGGCGGTGATGCTGGGCAAGCTGAACATGGACGAGTTCGCCATGGGCTCGTCCAACGAGACCTCGGCCTTCGGGCCCGTGGTCAATCCCTGGAAATCAAAGGGTTCGAATGCTGATCTGACGCCGGGCGGCAGCTCGGGCGGATCGGCCTCGGCGGTCGCCGCCGACCTGTGCCTGGCCGCGACGGCCTCGGACACCGGCGGGTCGATCCGCCAGCCGGCCGCCTTCACTGGCACGGTCGGGATCAAGCCGACCTATGGCCGGGCCAGCCGCTACGGCATGGTCGCTTTCGCCAGCTCGCTGGATCAGGCCGGTCCGATCGCGAAGACGGTCGAGGACGCGGCCCTGCTGCTGAAGTCGATGTGTTCGTTCGACGTCAAGGACTCGACCAGCCTCGACATCCCGACCCCCGACTGGACGCCGTTCGTCGGCAAGTCAGTCAAGGGCCTGCGCATCGGCGTGCCCTCGGAATATGTCGTGGACGGCATGCCGGAAGAGATGTCGAAGATCTGGGCCGACGGCATCGAATGGCTCAAGGAGGCCGGGTGCGAGATCGTCCACATCAGCCTGCCTCACACGAAGTACGCCCTGCCGACCTACTATATCGTGGCGCCCGCCGAGGCCTCGTCGAACCTGGCCCGCTATGACGGGATGCGCTTCGGCCATCGGGCCGAGAACGCGGCCAACCTGACGGACCTCTATGAGACCAGCCGGGCCGAGGGCTTCGGCAAGGAGGTCCAGCGGCGCCTGACCATCGGCGCCTATGTGCTGTCGGCCGGCTTCTATGACGCCTTTTATGTGAAGGCGCTGAAGGTGCGTCGTCGCATCGCCGAGGACTTCGACAACGTCTGGGACCGGGTGGACGCCATCCTGACGCCCTCGACGCCGTCGGCCGCCTTCGCCCTGGGCGAGAAGCAGATCGACCCGGTGAAGATGTATCTGAACGACGTCTTCACGGTGACGACCAACCTGGCGGGATTGCCTGGCATCTCGGTGCCGGCGGGCGTGGACGCCAACGGCCTGCCGCTCGGTCTGCAGGTCATCGGCAAGGCGCTGGACGAGGCGACCGTCTTCCAGGTCGCCGGGGCGCTGGAAAAGGCCGCCGGGTTCACCGGCAAGGCGGAGAAGTGGTGGTGAGTTTTCTTGTCGCCGGTCGAAACAAGAATGCTCTTCGTTTTGCCCGAGGCAAACTGACCCAACTCAAGACTGCGGCTGAGGTGCTAGGGCTCCGCAACAGTGAGGCGTGGCGTTCGGATTTCAGCATAGGATACCAATACCGACACTCCCTTCTAGGTTTGGAGCTGGCCAAAGATGCTCATTGGTCGGGATGGTTTCAACGCGACTATCCGGGCGAGCAGGTGATCAGAGCGACGTTCTTGGATTCCGCGCCGAGCGTGTTCGACATCGACCGCGAATGGCTCTCCAGCCGCTACGACAGGATGGTGGAGGAAATGTCGCGGGAAAGTCGCGTTTCGCCAGAGCCGAAGTCTGATTTCGCACGAGGTGTTATGTGGGCGGACCGCGTGTTGCATTCCTGCCTGAGGGTCATACGACAGAATGATCCTATCGCCCTCCAGGTCCAAGACCTTGAAAGGCGCTACCACAGTCAGTTTGGCACAAAGCTGGGCAATCTCGTCGGCTTCCGGCGGCCCGACCGATACTATAAATTCCTCGTCGCCCATACGCTGGGGCCTAAAGCCTTCAGCAAGACATTCTCCGACGTCGAGCTCGCACGCTTGCTGAATAAGAAATCGACATGACCGACACGACTGCCACCACATCCAAACTCATCCAGGGCCGCACCGGCGCCTGGGAAATCGTCATGGGGCTGGAGATCCACGCCCAGGTGGCGTCGAACGCCAAGCTGTTCTCGGGCGCGGCCGTGGGCTTCGGCGCGGCGCCGAACGCCCAGGTGTCGCTGGTCGATGCGGGCTTCCCCGGCATGCTGCCGACGCTGAACAAACATTGCGTCGAACAGGCGGTGAAGACGGGTCTGGGCCTGAACGCGAAGATCAATCTGTTCAGCCAGTTCGACCGCAAGAACTACTTCTATCCCGACCTGCCGACCGGCTATCAGATCAGCCAGCTGTATCACCCGATCGTGGGCGAGGGCGTGGTCGAGGTCGAGGGCGAGGACGGCGAGTTCTTCAACGTCGGCATCGAGCGGCTGCACCTGGAACAGGACGCGGGCAAGCTGATCCACGACCTGTCGCCGACCCATTCCTATGTCGATCTGAACCGGGCGGGCACGGCCCTGATGGAGATCGTTTCGCGTCCGGACATCCGTTCGCCGGAAGAGGCCGTGGCCTATGTGAAGAAGATCCGGACCATCCTGATCTATCTCGGCGCCTGCGACGGCGACATGGAGAAGGGGAATCTGCGGGCCGACGTCAACGTCTCGGTCTGCCGCGAAGGCCAGTACGCGAAGTTCAAGGCGACCGGCGACTTCAGCCATCTGGGCACGCGCTGCGAGATCAAGAACGTCAACTCGTTCCGCTTCATCTCCCAGGCCATCAACCACGAGGCCCGGCGCCAGATCGAGATCCTGGAGGACGGCGGTAAGATCGTTCAGGAAACCCGCCTTTACGACCCCACGAAGAACGAGACGCGGTCGATGCGGTCCAAGGAAGAGGCGCAGGACTATCGCTACTTCCCTGACCCGGACCTGCTGCCGCTGGAGCTGGAACAGGCCTGGATCGACGAGATCAAGGCCAACCTGCCCGAACTGCCCGACGCCAAGCGCAAGCGGCTGATGAGCCAGTATGGCCTGTCGCAGTACGACGCCATCGTCCTGATCTCCGATCAGGCCAAGGCGGATTACTTCGAGGAAGCGGCCAAGGGCCGGGACGCCAAGCTGGTGGCCAACTGGGTGACGAACGAGGTCTCGGCGCGGCTGGCGGCGTCCAACACGGAGTTCAGCGACAATCCGCTGCCAGCGGCCCATGTCGCCGAACTTGTCGAGCTGATCGAGACCAATGTGATCTCGTCCAAGATCGCCAAGGAGGTGTTCGACCACGTCTGGAACGGCGAGGGCTCGCCGTCGGAAGTGGTGGAGAAGCACGGCCTTAAGCAGGTCACCGACACCGGCGCCATTGAGACCGCCATCGACGAGATCATCACCGCCAACCCCGACAAGGCGGCGGCGGTGGCGGAGAAGCCGCAGGCCCTCGGCTGGTTCGTCGGTCAGGTGATGAAGGCCACGGGCGGCAAGGCCAACCCCGCGGCGGTCAATGACATCCTGAAAGCGAAGCTGGGCCTCTAAATTCGTCATCCTCGGGCTCGACCCGAGGATCAGCGGTTCAGCGACGATCGTAAGAAGAAAAGGGGCGCGCCAGCGATGGAGCGCCCCTTCGTCTTTCAGCTTGAGGATCGTCCGATCCTCGGGTCAAGCCCGAGGATGACGGAAATCGCCCGTCCTAGTTGTTGAACAGCGACAGGATCACGCCGGTGGCCAGGGCGGCGATCACGATGTCGCCCGTGTCCGTGCGATAGTATCCGTAGCCGCGCGGCGGGGCGCGCCAGCCGTGACGACGGTAGTCGCTAACGTACCAGCTGCGGCGGTAGTCGCGCGGGATCACCGCGCCGCGCTGCCAGCGGCGATAGTCATGACGATAGTCGCGACGCTGGTCGCGGACGCCGCGACGGTAGTCGTTGTAGCGTTCACGCTGGGTGTAGCGGCGACCGTCATGGCGATTATGGTCGGCGCGGCGCTCCCAGCGCTCGTAGCGGCCGTCCCGGTCGCGGTCACCCCACGATTGCGCGGAGGCGGCCATGGGGGCGGACAGGGCGGTGACGGCGGCCACGGCGGCTATGATCAGGGTCTTCTTCACGGTCTGTCTCCTTTGCAAGGCTCGCCGACCGGGGCCGACGAGACATTCCGACTGCTTCAAGAATGCGACCCGACGCCTGAACCCGCGCTGAACACCGGGTTCAGGCTCCCGCCCGATTTCGGCCCCGGGATCCCGGGCAAGGAAAAGGCCCCGGAGATCGCGCTCCGGGGCCTCGTTCCTCACAGACGGCCTACCAGCGCCAGAAGTCGCGGACGACGTCGATGATGTAGCCGTCGTACTCGTCGATCAGATAGACCGAGTTGTCGACATAGACCCAGCGCGTGCCCTCTGGGGGATAGCCGAGGCCGTAGGTCCGGTAGTCGTCCATCCGGTAGCGCCAGAAGATCTCCGGCAGATACTGGCCGATCTGGTAGTGGCGGCCGTAGTACTGGCGCGGCACGCTGTAGTAGCCGTAGCCCGGCGCGAAATAGAAACCGATCCGGACCCCGCTCCAGCCGCGGAAGCGACGGTCGTTGCGCCACCAGTCGTAGCCGCGGCTGCGATTCCAGTCGCGCTGCCAACGCTGGCTGTCGAAGCGGTTGCGCCACTCCCGGCGGGTGCGATCGCGGTCGCGGTCCCAGTTTTGGCCGGGACGACCGGCGCCGGGACGGCCGCCATCCGGACGGTCCTGGCCGGGACGGCCATTGTTCCAACCGCCGCCGGGCCGGTCCGGACGGCCATTTCCTGGACGATCCGTATCCGGATGACCCGCGCCGGGTCTGCCGCCGTCGGGCCGGCCTGAGCCTGGGCGACCACCGTCAGGACGCCCTCCGTCCGGACGGCCCCCATCGGGACGGCCGCCGCCGGGGCGCGAACCCTCTGGCCGATCCGGCCGCTGCCAACCGCCCGAAGGCCGGTCCGGGCGCTGACCCGTGTTGGGGCGATCCGGACGGCCCTGGCCTGCGTCGCCGCCGGTCGGACGGTCGGGACGACCTCCGCCCGAGGGGCGTTCCGGGCGCGGACCGCGATCGGGTCGCGGCTGGGATTGATCGCGAGGCGCCTCCGCAGCGGGGCGCGGCGCAGGACGAGCGTCGGGCGCCCGTTCTCCACCCCGATTGCCGGGGCGTCCCCGGTCACGCTGGGGCGCTTGGGCGAGGTCGTCTGTGCCGCGGTCGCCGCGTTCCTGAGCCATGGCCGAGATCGGCGCTAGGATTGGAAGGGTGAAGGCGGCGATGGCGGCATAGGCCATCAGTTGGCGTTTCATTGTCGGTTTCCACACACGCCCGACGGGGCGGCTTGTGATGAGGATCGAACCCGTCGCCTGAACCGTATCTGAACGAACGGCGGCGCCGGATTAACTTTCGGACATGAAAAAAGCCCCGCAAACCAGAGGCTTGCGGGGCTTGCTCTGCCACTTGGGCGGATCAGTACATATTGGCGAAGACGCTGGCGATCAGGCCGGTGGCGACGGCGATCATGACGATGTCGCTGCCAGCGTGAACATAGCGATAGCCGTAGGGGGCGGGGCGCAGGCCGTACACATAGGGGTCGCGGACATAGTAGCTGCGGTAGGACGGCGGCAGATAGCCGCCACGCTGCCAGCGGTAGTTGGCGTAGCGCGGATCGACCCGGTAGTAGCCGTAGCTGGGCGCATACCAGTAGCCGGGGCGAACACCGCGATAGTCGCGGAAGTCCGAGCGGCCCTGATACCAGTAGCGATTGTTGCGGTCGTAGCGGCGGTCGTTGCGACTGTCCTGGCGCCAGTCGCGGCGATCGTCGCGGTGATCCTGGCGCCATTCACGACGATCATCGCGATTGTCCTGACGCCACTCGCGACGGTCGTCACGGTTGTCCTGACGCCATTCGCGGCGGTCGCCGCGGTCGCGGTTCTGGGCCTGGGCCGCGATCGGGGCGGCCGTGGTGGTCAGGGCCAGGGCGACCAGGGCGGCCTTGGTGAAGCGGTTCATCCTTCTTGCTCCCGATGGGCGGCGACGGCTGGCGGCGTCCGGCCCGTTAAACATGACGGCAACATCCGACCCGGCGCATGAACTCGTTCTGAACGGACGTGTCAGGTTTGAAACGTGCGGCCGGAGGGGCCAGATAGACGCCTGATCCCCTCCGCCCTCGTCACAGGAACGCCCGATGCCGAAACCCATAGAGCTCTGGTACTGGCCCACGCCCAATGGCTGGAAGGTGTCCATCGCCCTGGAGGAGATGGGACTGGCCTACGAGATGAAGCCCGTGAACATCGGCGCCGGCGAGCAGTTCAGGCCGGAGTTCCAGGCCATCAGCCCCAATGGCCGGATGCCCGCCATCGTCGATCCGGACGGCCCGGACGGCGAGCCCCTGTCGATCTTCGAGTCCGGCGCCATCCTTCAGTATCTCGGGGTGAAGTCGGGCCTCTTCTACCCGCAGGATCCGCGCGGCAAGGCCGAGGTGGACCAGTGGCTGTTCTGGCAGGTTGGCGGCTTGGGGCCGATGGCGGGCCAGACCCACCATTTCCGGCAATACGCTCCGGCCATGACGCCCGACCAGCGCCACCTGGCCTACGGCGTACGGCGCTACACCAACGAGACGAACCGTCTGTATGGCGTGATGGACCGGCGGTTGGCGGACAGGGACTATCTGGCCGGCGACTATTCGATCGCGGACATGGCGGCCTGGCCCTGGGTGCTGCCCACCTTGCAGGGACAGGACCTCGCCGACTTCCCCCATCTGGCGCGCTGGATGGAGCGGGTCGGTGATCGACCGGCGGTGAAGACGGGGCGGGCCCTGGGAGATGACCTGCGTCGCAATCTGGCCTCGTCTGGCGCGGAGGCGGAGAAGGCGCGTCGGATGCTGTTCGGACAGCGGGCGCGTTAACCGTTTCCAGCATCTCTGTAAACGCGGGGTTTCAGGGGTGTTTATGATGACTGAACACGGTTCTGGGTGTTCATAAGCCCTTTACGAAAAACAGCTTTTTCGTGTTTCGGCGTTAACTTTAACTTCAGCGGGCAGGGCGTTTCATCGCGTCATCAGAGGCGAGCCCAGAACGGGCGCGTTTGGAGGATGAGACGATGACCGCGCAAGAACTGGCGCAAGATTTCGATGGCGAGGCCCAGGCTCTGCCGCTGCCCACGCCCGACATGGACGGCGACGCCCTGTTCCGCCTGGGCATGATGTATTCGTCCGGCTCGGGCGGCTGCCCGATGGACCGGGTGTCGGCCCACATGATCTTCAACCTGGCCGCGATGAAGGGTTCGATCGAAGCCCGCGTCTATCGTCGCGAGATGTCCATGGAGATGGAACGCGAAGAGATCGCCGAGGCTCAGAAAGCGGCTCGTCGCTACATCGACGCCGGCACTGTATCCTTGGCCGCATAAGAATGCGGCCGGGGCGCTGACGCGCCAGCGCTACGCTCGGCTCGCGGAGCCTCGCTACTTGAGCGCGGGATTCCCCAACGGCTGACGTTTAGCACGTCCGAACGGCCAAGCCGCTTCGGAAGGATCAGGCACACCGACGCCATGGGACAGGTAAATGCGCTCAAGCAGTGAGCGACCGCGTCGCGAACGTAGCGCGGCGCGAAGCGCCTCGGGGCCGAAGGCCAGGAATCACGGAAACTGCTGGTACTGGCCGTTGATGCTGTAGGTGAAGCCGATTGGCAGGGCGGCCTTCACCTGGGTGAAGAAGGCGGCCAGTTCGCCGAGGTTGGAGCGCGGCACGAACAGGATGTCGCCGCGACGCAGGGGAACGGCGTCGCCCCGGCGCTGGCGCAGGTCCAGCACCCGCAACATGCGCACATTGCCGCGTCCGCGCCGGATCAGGGCCACGTTCTGAAGCTTTCCGGAGGGCAGGACGCCGCCCGCCTGGATGACGGCCTGGAGCGCCTCCATGTCGCCGGTCATCTCATAGACGCCCGGAGTGCGGACCTCGCCATCGACCCAGACCCGGATCGGACCAGCGGTCTTGAGGCTGACCTCGACCACGGGCCTCACCAGAATGCGCGAATAGGCGCCGCCCAACGTCTGCTGCAGCTCATACAGGGACCGATCCGCCGCCATCACCTGGCCGACCAGGGGCATGGAGATACGGCCGTCCGGCCCAACCTTGACCGTGCGGGTGTTCTCCGGCGCGGTAGGGGTGGCCACCTCGATCTCGTCGCCGGGATAGAGCAGGTATTCGGGCTCGGCGTCGGACCAGTCGGCGAACTCCAGATCGGGAACCCCGGCCGGTTGACGCTGGTAATCCACGCCCGTTCCGAGCCCGAGGTCGGGCATGGACGCCCGCGCCCCACAGGCCGAGAGGGCTCCGGACAGGCTCATGGTGCCCAGGGCGAAGAGGAGAGAGCGGCGGTCGGCGGTCATGGCGGGGCGCCTGAGAGAGACTCGGGGGACAAAAGGTCTGTGAGGCGACCTTCGGCAATCATGGGTAACGACTGGTTAACGGGAGTGGGCGAAGCATCGAGACTGTTAACTCATCCACGGATTCGCCCATGCGATCGACGGCCCATGTTCCGGCGCGACCCAGATACGGACTGGCTGACATCATCGGCCTGCTGTTCCGCGAGTTCTGGATCATGCTGCTGGTCTTCATCCTGGTGGTCGCCGTCGGCGCCGCAGCGGTGATGACGATTCGCAAGACCTATGTGGCCAGCGCCGATCTCTATGCCGGAGCGGGCCAGGAATACGCCTATGAGCCGCGCGTCGGGGCCCTGACCGAACGGTCGTCTCAGGCGCCGGCCCCCGGCGAGGTGGCTGTGACGGAGGCCAAGATTCTGCAGAGCCGTGAGGTGGCCCTGCGCGCCGTGCGGGCCCTTGGGCTCGAGGCCTTCCAGAAGCCCGGCAAGCTGGCGACGGGTTCGCTGGCCAAGCAGGAAGGCGACGCGATCAAGTCGATCCACGACGGGCTGGAGATCGGCACCCAGCCTCTGAGCCCCGTGATCGCCCTGAGCTATGAAAGCGACAACGCCGACAAGTCGGCCAAGGTGCTGAACGCCTTGATCGAGGCCTATCGCGGTTATCGACGCGAAGTGTTCCAGGACGACTCGACCTCGGCGATCGACGCCCAGCGCGTGACGTTCGAGGATGAACTCGCCAACGTCGACCGAAACTACGAGTCCTTCCTGGCGTCGAATGACATCGGCGACTTCGCCACCGCCAAGGCCTCGGCGGCGGCGACCTATCAGTCCCTGTTCACCGAGCGGATGCTGACCCAGGCCCAGCTGAGCCAGATGGCGGCGCGCGTGGCGACCCTGGAGCAGCAGCAGCGCAATACGCCCGCCGAGGTGACGCTGCAGCAGGATCTGAACATCTCGGCCCAGGATCAGATCCGCACCCTGCGCGCCGAGCGGGCCCAGCTTCTGTCGCGCTATCAACCGGACGCCCAGCCGGTGCGAGACATCGAGGCGCGGATCGCCGAGCAGGAGGCGCTGGTCGCCGGCGGCAACACCGTGGGTCCCAAGGAGGTGCGCATCGGGCCGAGCACCGTCTGGACCGAGCTGGAAACCAACCGCATCAACGCCGCCGCTGATCGCGACGCCCTTGTGGACCGCCTGGCGACCCTGGACGCCCAGTTGACCATGCTGCGCGACCGGCAGGCGCGGCTCACCCGGCTGGAGTCGGAGAACGCTGTCCTGGCCGGCAATCGCGACGTCCTGACCGCCAGCATCCGCGAGTTCCAGCAGCGCGGCGCCCAGAACCGGGCCGACAACGACCTGGTGGCCCAAGGGGCGGACAATGTCCGCGTCCTGTCCTACGCCGCCGCGCCCACGCGCGGATCCAGTCTGAAGCTGCCCCTGCTGGCCCTGGTGATCCTGTTCGCGGGCTTCACGGCCCTCTGTGTGGGGCTGCTGCGCGTGGTCACGCG
Organism: Brevundimonas sp.; assembly: GCF_052436175.1. Lineage (GTDB taxonomy): Bacteria > Pseudomonadota > Alphaproteobacteria > Caulobacterales > Caulobacteraceae > Brevundimonas. The sequence goes on from NZ_JBQVNM010000006.1 coordinate 59,857, forward strand.
GCGCGGCTTCGTGACCCCGGCCTCGGTCGGACGAACCCTGCAGATGCCGGTTCTGGCGGTCACCCCGGTCAAGGCGTGAGCGACGTGGCCGCCGCATGCCACAGCGACGCGGCGACCGTGTTACGCTGACATCATGTGTGGCGCGTAACCGATTCGATGGTCGATCTGACTTCGGAAATGGCCGGCCTTCTGGCCGCTCTTGGACCGGCTCCCGCCTATCGGGGGCGGGTGATCCAGTTCGTCTCCGCGGGAGCGGGGGAGGGCGTGTCCACGGTCGCCCGAGAATTCGCTCGGCTGGCCGCCGTCCGGGCTCGGAAGCCCGTCTGGCTGGTGGACGCCGACCTGGCGCAGCAGGGCCAGCAGGACGCCGTGGCGGCGGACCCTGAGCGTTTCGGGCGGCTGGGCGACACGGTCGCGGCGAGCCCGGACGGTTCGATCTTCTACGCCGTTTCGCCTCAGCTTGTCGGGCGCAGCGGCGATCCGGTGCCGGCGTCACGCCTGCTGACGGCGCGGCCCTGCCTGGGCGGTCGCCTGTTCGTCAGTCGTTTCCGCATCGAGAGCCTGAGGTCCGGCCAGAGGGTCGAGGCCCTGCCGGATCCCGCCTACTGGGATGCCATGCGCAGGCATACGGACACCGTCGTGATCGACAGCCCGGCGGCCGAGCGGAGCGACACCTCGATCGTTCTGGCGCCCTTCGTGGATGCGACCGTGCTGGTCGTGGCGGCCGAGAGCACGGCGGCCAATGAGCCGGTCATCCTCAGAGACGAGATCGAGGCCGTCGGAGGCCGCATCGCTGGGGTGGTGGTCAATCGGTCGCGCTACAAGCCGCCGGGCTTCCTCAAGCGGCTGACGGGCTGACCCTGTCGAGGCGGGCCAGTTCACGCGCGCCATAGAAGTGGGGCTCAAGTCCCTCCATCCACAACACCTTTCCCAGACCGCGTGCGGCGCGATCCAGGGTTTCGGCGCGCCGGGGGCTGGCGATCAGCATGAGCGCGAGCGAGGCCACGCCCCAGACCAGGGTCTGAGCGACCCCGACACCCATCCAGAACACGACCGAAGCGGGCTTGCCGGCGCGATGGGCGATCTGAGGCGGACTCTGGCCATAGGCGAAGGCGCGGGCCAGGGCGTATTTCAGGGTCGCGCGATGAGAGGGCGCGAACTCGTCAACCCAGGCGTCAGCCGCCCATCCGAACCGCCCGCCGCGCGCGGACAGAGCGGAGAACAGGGCGTCATCCTCGCCGCCGCTCTGGTCGGACGTCGTGTCGAACGGCGCCGGGCCGGGCAGGGCCGTCGCGCGCACCATCAGGGCGTTGCCGCAGCCATAGGCGTGGTCGATCAGACCGGTCTCCGCCGGGCCCTGACGGCCGAAGAAGCGTTCAAGATAGGGGGTCCTCCAGCCGGTTCCCTCGGGCACGCGGCCACGGATGGGACCGAAGACGACGTCGGCGCCGGTCTCAACCTGACCGGCGATCAGGGCGGACAGCCAGTGCGGTTCGGCCGCCTCGTCGTCGTCCAGGAAGGCGATCAGGGGGGCGTCTGTCGACTGCAAGGCCGCATTCCGGGCGGTCGCGACGCCGGGCTGCGGCTCATGCACATACATAAGCGGGCAGGGGCTCTCGGCGGCGAGCGCCCCGACGGCCTCGCGCGCGGTCGCCTTGGGATCATTGTCGACGACGACGATCTCGCGCAGCCGGGCCTCGACCCCGGTCTGGGCGAAGACCGAACGCAGGGCACGGGTCAATTCGGCCGGGCGACGCAGGGTCGGGACGATGACGGCGATATCGGCGGCCATGTCAAACGACCTCGGCGTAGAGGGCGGTGCGGTAGAGACGCAGGGAGAAGGACCGCGCCTTCGCCGGCAAGGCCTCGGCGAGGGCCGCGCGCTTCATCAGGGGCCGCCACAGGCCGAGGCCCGGCACTCGCTTCAGCAGGCGCGCGGCCTTGAAACTGGGGTAGGCGGCCAGGATGTCGGGATGCAGGGCCGCGACTCGCGCGAAGTTGGGCGCCGACTGCTCGTACTTGCGCGCCAGATCGGCGGCGGTGTCGAGGCCCATGTGGGTCGCCGGATTGTCGACGTGGATGACGGGAAAGCGACGCGACACCCGCATGGCCCATTCCACATCCTCCCAGCCCCAGCCGCTGAACGCGGGGTCGAAGGCCTCGCTGTCGAAGACGTCGCGACGGACCAGCAGGTTGGAGGTGTAGACGTACTTCTCCGGCGCCCTGGAGCGCTCGACGTGGTCCAGGCACTCGCCCTTGGTCGCCATGGCCCGGTGCAGTGCGAACTTCCGGTCCGTCGGGGCCTGTTTCAGCGAAAAGCCGCCGAAGGCCACGGCGGGATCGGCGTCGCGGATCAGCGCCGCCCAGCGGCCGAGGAAGTCTCGGGTGTCGGGTCGCATGTCGCTGTCGAGAAACAGCAGGGTGCGTCCGCGCGCTGCGGAGGCCAGCCGGTTGCGGCCGATGGACCGGCCCTCGTTCGCGGTCAGGGTGATCAGGCGGACGGGCAGGGCCATGGCGGCGACGACGTCCGTCAGGGCCGCCGTCAGGGCGGCGTCGGCGGTGCCGTCGTCCAGCACGACCAGTTCGACGGCGCCGTTCAGGACCGCAGCCTCAGTGTCCAGCGCCGCCAGCAAGGCTCGCGGATCGTCGCGGAGGAAGGGAATCAGGACCGAGAGGATAGGCCGGGCCGCGTCGCGCGTCGGGCTGTCGACGATGAGGGCGCTCATGCCGCCGCCTCCTTGCCGAACCGACGACGATACAGGCGCACGGCGATGTCGCGCACTCCGGCGGCGTTCAGGGTCAGGGCCGCCCCCGCATAGACGAGGCCGCCGACGGTGGCGTCCATCATCAGCTCGGCGAAACCGCCGATGGGCGGCAGGAACCAGACGGCCAGGGCCATCAACCCGGTGGCGATCAGGCAGCGGATCAGGGCCTCCCACGGGACCGGGAGGGGCATGACACGGCCTCCGAGGACGCGCGCCGTGGTCAGGCTGATGGCGAAACTGGCCGCCGTGGACCAGGCCGCGCCCATGACCCCGAAATGCGGTATCAGGATGATGTTGAGGATGACATTGGTGATGGCCGGCACCGTCATGGTCACGAGAAGCAGCTTCGTTCTGTGGGCCAGGGTGAAGGCCTGACCGAAATAGTAGGCGGTCATGCCGTAGAGGAGGGCCGACAGGGCGATCCAGGGCGTGATGGCGGCGGCGGCCTCGCGCAGTTCCGGGCCGATCATGACCTCGCCCAGCGGTCGGGCGACGAGTGCGACCCCGGCGGCGGCGGGCACGCCGATCAGCAGAAAGGTCGAGGCCTGTTCGCGCGCGGCCTCCTTCAGCCGGTCCAGCCCGCCCCGTTCCAGAGCCATCACCAGGGCCGGCTGACCGGCGGCGCCGAGCCAGATAAACAGGATGTCGAGCGTCCGGTTGGCGATGCTGTAGCCCGCGTGATAGGCGCCTACCGCCGCCTCGTCCATGAAGGCGGCCAGCAGGAAACGGTCGGTCGAGGCCAAAACGAGAGCCAGGGCCAGCCCCGCGGCGATCGGATAGCCATAGGCGGCGTAGCTGCGGATCCGGGCGCGGTCGATGACGCCGTCGCGCGCCTGTCGAAGTTCGCCGGGCAGCAGGAAGGGCAGGACGATCAACGGGGCAAGACCGATGCCGATCAGCGGCGCGGCGCCTCCCGCGCCCAAGAGGGCGGCGGCGACGCCGATGGCCAGTCCGGCGATGGTGGTGACGATATCGACGGTAGCGGACTTGCCGACTTGACCCTCGGCGCGGAATCGCTCCTGCGCCAGCTTGGCCAGGCAGCGGAGGGGACAGCCCGCCAGACCGGCGGCGACGGCGAACTTGAACAGGGGATCCAGCGGCGCGAGCCACAGGAAAAGGCCGGCCACGACGACGAAGCCGCCGATCATGATGAAGGCCATGCGGTAGAGGCTGGCGAAATGCGACGCCATCTCCGCCGCCGACTTTTGCGCCGCCCAGTAGCGCGCCATCGCGGCCTCCAGCCAGCTGAAGGTCGCCACATGGGCCAGGGTCAGGATCGAGAAGGCGAGGGCGTAGCGGCCGAACTCATCGGGATGCAGCAGGCGCGTGAACAGGAAGATGGCCAGAAAGCCGACCACCCCCTGAACGATGTTGGCGGGCAGATAGCCCCAGACCCCTCTCCAGAACATGCCGGACCCGCTCAGCGCACCGCCGCCCGGTCGCCGAGCAGCACGGGGATGGTGATGGCCATGATCCAGAGGTCCATCCAGAAGGACTGGCGCTCGATGTAATCGACGTCCAGTTGCACCCGACGGCGCACGTCCTCGGCGCTGTCCAGAGGGCCGCGCGAGCCGTTGACGGCGGCCCAGCCGGTCATGCCGGGCTTCATCCGGTGGCGGTGGGCGTAGTCGGCGACCAGGGCGGCGGATTCGGTTTGGCCAGTCTTCATGCCGATGGCGTGGGGGCGGGGACCGACGAGAGACATCTCGCCCTTCAGCACGTTCAGCAGCTGAGGCAGTTCGTCCAGGCTGGTCGAGCGCAGGATGCGGCCGACGCGGGTGACCCGGTCGTCGTTGGCCGAAATCTGACGCGAGGCGGTGGCGTCGGCGGCCTCGTGCCGCATGGAGCGGAACTTCCAGACCACGATTTCCTCATGGTTGAACCCGTGGCGGCGCTGGCGGAAGAAGATCGGGCCGGGGCTGTCCAGGCGAATGGCCAGGGCGACGAGCCCCAGGATCGGCGCGACGAGGGCGAGGGCGAGGCTTCCGACCAGCACGTCCTGAAGCCGCTTGTTGAAGGCGCGGCGGTCCGGGCTGCGCGGAGCGGTGACCGGCGCCAGCGGGGCCTGGGCCAGCTTGGCCAGGGCGGCGTCGCGTTCCGCCTCGCCCTGCGGATCGACCAGCAGGCTGACTTCATTGGGCAGAACCTGCAGGCGCGCCGTCAGCTCGCGCACGCGGGCATGGGCGGCCGGGTCGATGGCGACCACGATCCGGTCAACATAGGGAATCATCCGATGCTTCAGCAGGTCATCGGCGCGGCCAAGAACCGGCACCCCGGCCACGGCGTCGGGCGAGCGGGCCAGACGGTCGTCGAAGACGCCCAGGACATTCAGGTCTCGCCTCTGCAAGGCGTCGTTGATCAGGCGTTCCGCATGCCGCGTGGCGCCGACGACGACGATATTGGGCGTCAGGGCGCCGCTACGCCGCCATCGGGCGACCAGACCGCTCCAGACCAGATGCAGACCGGCCATGACGGCGAACGCGGTCATCAGCCAATCGCCGACCCGGCCGATGTCGCCGCCCGGCAGGCTCCAGGCCGTCAGGGCCGCCACGCCCGCAGCCGCCAGGATCACGACGGCCAGGGCGGCGAGATGGCGGATCAGTCTGTGGTCGCGCTTGAACCGGTACAGGCCCAGGGACGGCATGACCGCCTGAACGATCAGGGCCGCGACGACGAGGGGGGCGACCATCACGACCGAGGCCTCAGCCAGGCTTCGAGCCTGCCCGCCAGCCGCCCAGAACAGGGTCACGCCCCACAGGGCCGCCAGGTCGACCAGATGAAAGGCGTGGGCCGCCAGTCGCGCCGAGCTGCGCTGGCGTGTGTTGAGCCAGACGCCGGGACGGAAAGGTCCGCGACGCGCCTCCGGGGGCACAGCCGAGGCGGCGGGCGCGGAAGCGCCGTTCGTCGCGGCGTCACCGCTGCGGCCGGTCGTCAATCCCGGCAGATCGGCGTTAAGAGTGTGCGTCATCGTTTCCGCGCGTCCTGATGGCGCGCACTTGTGCACAGGCCGCGTGGACGTGGCGTTAACACCCGCCCGAAGGCGGCGAACTCTGACGGAAAAGTCTGGCGGAGACGGAGGGATTCGAACCCTCGATACCCCTTACGGGGTATGACGATTTAGCAAACCGTTGCCTTCAGCCACTCGGCCACGTCTCCGGCAGGCGCCGTCGATAGCGAAGTGATGGCCGCCTTGCAATCGGCCAGAGCGAAATCGGCGAATAAGTCTGAAGCGACCGCGGTCGAGCCCGCCGGGGCGGCCTTCAGTCCTCCGGCAAGGCGAAGGAGCCCGTGCGGACCTCGCCAGCCGGATGATAGACCGCCATGACCACGCCGGTTGGAGAGATGGCGCTCTGTCGCAGCGTCAGGTCGCCGGGACGGACGGCGCCGTCGAACCACCGCTTGCCGTGGCCGAGCAGGACCGGGAAGGTCATCAGCCGCAGATCATCGACCAGGCCGTGCTCGAGCAGGGCGTGGATCAGGACGCTGCTGCCCTGGGTCAGGAGCGGCGGACCGTCGCCCTGTTTCAGCGCCGCGACGGCGGCGGGCACGTCGCCGGTCAGGGCGACGGAGTTGGCCCAGTCGAGGGTGTCGGGCGACGAGGTGGCGACGTACTTGATGACACGGTTGAAGACGGCGCCGATCGGGTCGTCCTCGGGCATGCGCGGCCAGTGGCCGGCGAAGATGTCATAGGTTCGACGACCCAGCAGGAGGTCGAACGGCTGGTCGAAGACGTCCATGAAGGGGTTCATGGCCTCGTCCCAGTGGGGGAAGGTCCAGCCGCCGAAGGCGAAGCCGCCGGACGGGTCCTCGGTCGGGCCGCCGGGCGCCTGCATGACGCCGTCGAGGCTGGTGAAGGCGGCGACGATGAGTTTGCGCATCGGACGGCTCCGGATTTCAGCGGCGGAAGGGGAAGAGGGTGCGCAGTTTTGGATCCCGCAGCCACAGTCCGCCCCACATGACCAGACCGAGATAGAGGCTGAACAGCTGATGGCTGAACAGGGGATTGCCGACGCGGACCTGGGTGGCCATTGCCCCGCCCAGCAGGCCCATCATCATGACGGCGCCCAGAACGCTGGTGCGAGGGTAGATGTAGAGCAGGACAAAGGCCAGCTCCATCAGGCCGATGGCCAGGACGTAATCCGCCGACCAGCCGAGGCCGACCAGGGTCTCGGCCGCGACCGGCATGCCGAGCAGCTTGGGTGCGACCGAGGCGCCCAGCATGAAGAGGACGAACAGGGCGCTGAGCGCCCTGCCGGTCCAGACCATGGGCGAGGCCTTCATTCGAAACCCGCGGTGCTCGAGGGTCGCCAGTCGGCGGCGGGGATGGCGTTGATCATCCACGGGATGCCGAACCTGTCGATCAGGTTGCCGTAGCCGGGCGACCAGAAGGTCTCGCCGAACGGCATCTGGGGCGTGCCGCCTTCGGACAGGGCCTCATAGACGCGCCGGCATTCGGCAACGTCCTCGGAGTGGTAGGTGACGTCGAAGCCGTTCTTGGGCTTGCCTATGTTCGGCGCGAATTCGGGCGGCATGTCGGCGCCCATGATGGCCTGGCCGTCCGGCAGCTCCAGCCAGCCGTGCATGAGCCAGTCCTTGTATTTGGCATCGACCGGCATGTCGGGCGGCCCGTCGCCGAACGGATAGGCGGCGGTGACCTGTCCGCCCAGAACGGCGGCGTAGAATTCGAAGGCTTCGCGGCATTGGCCGGAAAAGCTGAGGCTGGTGACGATTTTCATGTCGGCGTTTCCTCTTCTGTATTGTCGTTGGATCAGTCGGGATTGGCGGCGAGCCAGGCCTCCAGCCGGTCGGCGGTGCTGTTCCAGCCGTGGCGGTGGCCGGTCAGGCTCTGTTCGGACTTCAGGCCCTCGTGGGTGAAGTCCATCCGGGTGCAGCCGTCGTCGGTCTCGATGAGGCGGACGGTGACCAAGGTATCGACCGGCGGCCCGTCCTCGTGGCTCTCGTCCCATTTGAAGGTGAAGGCCAGGCGCTCGGGGGCGACGATCTCGGTGTAGACGCCGCCCTGCCACAGGTTTTCGCCGGTGTCGGGGGAACGCAGGCAGATGCGCCAGGCGCCGCCGACGCGGAAGTCGCAGGTGGCGCTGACGGCGGGCCATTCGACCGGCCCCATCCACAGCACCAGAACCTCCGGATTGGACCAGGCATGCCAGACCAGATCGCGCGGGGCGTCGAACACGCGCTGCAGGTTCAGCGTCGGGCGGACGGCGGGGGCGACGACTTCAGCGACGGACATGGAACAGCTCCGGTCAAGGTCCAGACTACAGGGCCTTCACCAACTCGGCCAACTGGTCGGCGACCTGGCCCCAGCCTTCATGGAAGCCCATCTGCTCGTGCTGCTTCAGGGCGTCCTCGTTCCAGTGGCGGGCGGTCGCCGTGTATTTCGTTTTCCCGTCGGCGGTCGGCTCCATGTCGATCTGGGCGACCATGAAGGGTTGGCCGGACGGCTTCCAGTCGGGAGTGAAGGCGTCGGTCGAGATCAGGCGACGGTTCTCGATCACTTCGAGGAAGACGCCGGAATTCGGGAAGCGCTCGCCGTCCGGGCCGTGCATGACGAAGTTGAACCGACCGCCGGGACGGGGTTCGACGACGGCGTCGGTAATGCGCCACGGCTTGGGGGCGAACCACTGGCTGAGGATCGTCGGGTCGGTATAGGCGCGGAAAACCTTCTCCGGCGAGGCGTCCAGAATACGCTCCAGGGTCAGGTCGAAGGCGTGGGCCGCGCCGTCGGTGTCGCAGGGGTTGTTGTCAGTTTCGTTGGCCATCGTCGTTTCCTTTCTGAATCTTGCGAAGATAATCTTCCAGACGGTCGAAGCTCTGGTCCCAGTAGCGGCGGTAGTGTTCCAGCCACTCGGCCATGCCCTTCAGGCCCATCGGCTCCAGCCGGGCCGGGCGCCACTGGGCCGCCTTGCCGCGAGAGATCAGCCCGGCCCTCTCCAGCACCTTGAGGTGCTTCGACACCGCCGGCAGGCTCATGTCGAACGGCGCGGCCAGATCGCTGACGCTGGCCTCGCCCTCGGTCAGTCGCGCCAGGATGGCCCGACGGGTCGGGTCGGCCAGGGCGGCGAACTTGGCGGAGAGGGGGTCGGTCTGCATGGCTTCGATTGTGTGTAACTGATCGGTTAAATGCGCTGGTGTCGGTGGGTTGTCAACCGATAGGTTAAACAAGGCGCGGGAACGGCCATGCGGCCCACCGGTTGATCTGGTCAACGCGAGGAAAACATCATGCAAGCCGTCGTCCTGAACTGCACCCTGAAGCCGTCGCCGCAGACGTCCTCGACCGAGGCGCTGGCGAAGGTGGTCGTCGCCGAGCTCGAGAAGGGCGGCGCCGAGGTCGAGCTGATCCGGCTGGTCGATCTGGACATCAAGCCCGGGGTCAGCGGAGACGAGGGCGACGGCGATCAGTGGCCAGAGGTGGACGCAAAGCTGAAGGCCGCGAACGTCGTGGTCTTCGCCACCCCGACCTGGCTGGGCCAGATGTCCAGCGTCGCCCTGCGCGCGCTGGAGCGGATGGACGCCTGGTTCGGCGAGACGGACGACACCGGCCGGCCGGTCGCCGTCGGCAAGGTGGGGGGCATCGTCGTCACCGGCAACGAGGACGGGGCCCACAATATCGTGGCGACGATCTCGCAGGGCCTGATCGACATGGGCTTCACCATCCCGGCCCAGAGCTGGACCTACTGGCACCTCGGCCCGGGCCCCGGTCCCGACTATGTCGAGACGGATCAGGGTCACGACTATTCCGACCGCGTCGGGCGCAACGCGGCGCGCAACCTGCTGGCGCTGGCGAAGGTGCTGAAACCGGAGACCTACCCTGTGCCGGAGAGCGGCGAATAGCGATTTGCCGTTCTTCAATGCGGCGCTATGAAGGGGTGAACAAGTCGGGAACCTCGCCATGTCCGTGATCGCTCTCGCGCTCGCCGCCGCGCTGCAATCCATGCCCTCGGCTTCCGCCGAGGCGCAGGTCGCGGCGGTGCTGGACCGGCTGAACGTCGCCTCCGCCGCCGCCGACGGTCCGGCCTATTTCGCCCTGTTCGCGTCGGACGCGCGGTTCATCGGGACGGATGCGTCGGAGCACTGGTCACTGGGCGAGTTCCGGGCCTTTGCCGAACCCTATTTCGCCCAGGGCAAGGGCTGGTCCTATCCGGCGACGGAGCGGACCATCACAATCGCCCCGATCGACTGCCGTTGCGTCGCCTGGTTCGAGGAGAAGCTGACCAACGCCAGCTATGGCGAGACGCGCGGCTCGGGCGTGCTGCGTTTTGTCGATGGCGAGTGGAAAATCGAGCAGTATGTGCTGAGTTTTGCCGTGCCGAACGAGGCGTCAAAGGCCGTGGTCGAGGCGATCGCAGCCCAGAAGGCCGTGGCGGCGGCGGGGCGGCCGGGCGGCTGATGGACTTTCACGAGGAGGCCTTCGTCCTGTCGGCGCGGGCGCATGGCGACACCGGGGTGGTGGTCGATCTCCTGACCGAGACCCACGGGCGGCGCAGCGCCTATGTGGCCGGCGGGGCGTCGCGAAAGATGAAGCCGTTTCTGCAGGCCGGCGCGCGGGTCATCGCCGACTATCGCGCCCGCACCAGCGATCATCTGGGCTCGGCGCGGCTGGAGGCGGTGGGCGAGGGGCCGAGCGCCCTGTTCGACGACGCACTGGCCCTGACCGGGCTTGCGGCGGCGGCGGCGGTGACCCAGGGCGCGCTACCGGAGCGGGAGCCGCATCCGGGCGCGTTTCTGGCCTTCGAGGCCCTGATGGGGGCCTTCGCCATCCCCGACGTCTGGCCCGCCATCTTCGTGCGGTTCGAGGCGGGACTGCTCGAGGATCTGGGATTTGGTCTCGACCTGTCGCGGTGCGCGGCGACCGGGGCGATGGACGATCTGATCTGGGTCAGTCCGCGCACAGGCCGGGCCGTGTCTCGGGAGGCCGGCGCGCCCTATGCCGACAAGCTCCTGACGCTGCCGCCCTTCATGCTGGGCGCCCAGGCGGGGCTGGGTGAGGGCGATGTGGGCGCGGGGTTCGACCTGACGGGTCACTTTCTCGAACAGTTCGTGTTCCATCCGCAGAACCGGCCCATACCCGAGGCCCGGGTGTGGATGCTGAGCCGGCTGGCCGAGGCGGGACGCCTCTAGCCGAAGGTGAAGGCGAAGACCTGAACGCCCGGATCGAGGAACTCGATCTCGAACGTGCGCTCTCGCACCGGACCCTTCTGGCGCACCAGTTGATAGAGCCGTTCGCCCTGAACCCGGCCCATGCCCTGGGCGTCGATGTCCACGCCGGCGTCCGCGCCCGGCGACTGGCCGTCGATGCGCACCCGGAAGCGGGGCGTGGCGCCGGACGTCCCCGACCCCATGACCAGGTGGAGATCACGCGCCTTGAACCGGAAGGCCAGCCGCCCGCCCGCACGCTGGAGGTCCGCGTGCTCGCGGGTGACCCGCCATTGGCCAGAGAGGCTCCAGTCGTTCAGGGCGAGCGCGGCCGGCGCGTAGTCCTTCACCGCGTCGCGGACCAGACCGCCCGGCGAGCGGAAATTCTCGGCGCGCGCGTAGCCGACGTAGGTCTCAGGCGAATCCAGACGGGAGAAGTCCGCCGCTGCGGCGTCGCCTTGCGCCTTCACCTGCACGGTGGACGCATCGACCCGGGCGCCGGCCTCCTTCAGCAGTTGTTGGATGACCCGTTCGGAGCCCTCGTAGTCGCCCTCGCCGAACCGATGGTGACGGATGCGGCCCTGTGCGTCGATGAAGTAGTGGGCGGGCCAGTACTGGTTCTTGAATGCGCGCCAGACGGCGAAGTCGTTGTCCATGGCCACGGGATAGGTGACGCCCAGACGCTGGATCGCCTGCCGGACATTGGCCTCGGACTTCTCGAAAGCGAACTCCGGGGTGTGGACGCCGATCACGACAAGCCCGTCGTCCCGGTACTTGTCCGCCCAGGCTTTGACGTAGGGCAGGGCGCGCAGGCAGTTGATGCAGGAGTAGGTCCAGAAATCGACCACCACGACCTTGCCCCTGAGTTGCTCCATCGTCCGGGGCGGGGAGTTGATCCAGGTCGTCGCGCCGCCCAACGAGGGGGCCAGCCCCTCGACCGGCAGATTCGCGACATCGACCGGTGCGCGGCCCATGGGCGTTCCTCGACCGACAGTCGTGAGCAGGCCCTGTTCAAGGCGGCCGGTGCTGGCGGCCGAGACCCGTGTCAAAAGACCAGTGTCGAGGCCCAGAGCGATCAGGGCGACCCCGACCAGCACCAGGGCGCCCAGCCCTCGCCGCAACCACTCGCCGGCGCCCAGTGCCCCCTTCATGGCCTTGAACACCCGACCGCCGACCAGCAGGGCCAGGCCGAGAGAGGTCGCGGCTCCGGCGGCGTAGGCCAGGAGCAGGAGGGTGGATCCCACACCCGCGCCCTGCTGGGCGGCGCCGGTCAGAATGACGCCGAGGTTCGGCCGCGGGCATGGGGCCTAGAGG